>NZ_CP104307.1:637913-1275827 GCF_025252405.1 Flavobacterium sp. TR2
AAGAAGAACGTTTTTCGACTGTTGTCTTTCAGGAAGACTGGCACAAAGGCGTAATTGGGATTGTAGCTTCAAGATTGATTGAAACGTATTACCGTCCAACTTTGGTTTTTACCAAAAGCGGTGACAAATACGCTGCTTCTGCGCGATCTGTAAAAGGTTTTGACGTTTACAACGCTCTCGATGCCTGTTCAGAACATTTGGAGCAATTTGGAGGACATATGTACGCGGCGGGAATGACTTTAAAAGCCGAAAATTATCAGCCTTTTAAAGAAGCTTTTGAAAAATGCGTACAAGAAACCATTCAGCCTGAAATGCGAACTCCAGAAATCGAAATTGATGCTGAAATTGATTTTTCGGACATCACGCCAAAACTTATTCGCATTTTAAAACAATTTGAACCTTTTGGCCCACAGAATATGACGCCTGTTTTTATGTCAAAAGGCATTAAAGACACTGGTTATGCCAAAACTCTGGGCGCAGAAGAAGAGCATTTAAGACTTTTTGTCAAACAACCCCGAAGTCTCGGAACCGATGGAATTGCCGCAATTGGCTTTGGACTCGGAAAAAAATTAAATATAGCACAAAATCAAAATCCGTTTCAGCTGGCATATACCATTGCAGAAAATGAATGGAACGGAACTATTTCAACTCAGCTTATGCTGAAAGACATTAGAACAGATGGAAGAAATTAAATCAAGCAAACCAGATCCGTATCAAGCTCTTCGTTATAGAGAATTCAATGTATATTTATTACTGCGCTTCTGCATGGTTTTTGCCTGGGCAATGCAGTTTATCGTAATCGAATGGGAAGTTTATAGTTTAACTAAAAATCCGCTTTCATTAGGAATTATCGGTTTGATGGAAGTAATTCCAGCAGTTGGAATGGCATTATTTGCAGGACATATTGTTGATCAAAGCGAAAAGAAAGGATTATTGGTAAAATGTATTCTGGGATTTTCTGTTATTAGTTTTGGATTGTTTTTATTGACTTGGCCAAAGGTTGTCAGTGGCTGGCCAACCAATTCAATTCTATATTCAATTTATTTTTTGGTTTTTCTTGGCGGTTTAGTTCGCGCCTTTCTTGGCCCAACCACATTCTCTCTTCAATCGTTGATCATTCCTAAAAAAGTATATCCAAATGCTTCTACTTGGAGCAGTTCGGTTTGGCAAATTGGAGCCGTTATGGGTCCGGCATTGGCTGGTTTTTCAATTAACTGGATTGGAGTTCACTGGTCAATGTGCCTGGTTTTCGGATTTTCAGTTCTTGCCTTAATTGCCTTATCACAAATCAGTAAAAAACCAATTGTAAATCCGAAGATTGGAGAATCAATAAAAGACAGTCTTACCGAAGGATTGACTTTTGTATTCAAAAACCAAATTGTTCTAGGCGCCTTATCGCTTGATATGATTGCTGTGCTTTTTGGAGGCGCGGTAGCATTATTGCCCGTTTTTGCTCAAGATATCTTAAAAGTCGGTTCCGAAGGGTTCGGAATATTAAGAGCAGCGCCTGCCGTTGGATCTTTTATTACCATGCTCATTTCTGCCTATGTGCCTTTGTATAAAAATGCAGGAAAGAAACTCTTAGTTGCCATTTTTGTTTTTGGACTATCAATTATTTTATTTGGTGTTTCAACTTATTTCTGGCTCTCTGTTTTTGCTTTATTTTTAAGCGGATTGGCTGACGGAATTTCTGTGGTAATTCGCCAAACCATTTTACAGCTTAAAACTCCCGATCATATGCGCGGGCGCGTTGGCGCAGTAAATTCGATTTTTGTTGGATCTTCAAACGAATTAGGCGCTTTTGAAAGCGGCGCAACGGCTAAATTGATGGGAACCGTCACTTCGGTTGTTTTTGGAGGAAGCGTTACACTTTTGACCGTTTTAGGCTTCGGATTTATATCTCCTACTTTTAGAAATTTAGACCTGAAAAGAGATATGGAAGAACATCATAAATTGGAATAGATGAAGTCATTTCTCCTTTCTTTTTTTCTCGCGTTTTCCTTTTTGGCTAAAGGTCAAAATCTTTACATCAAAACCTACGGTAACAAAAAGGATAAAACCATAATTTTTATTCATGGCGGACCAAGTGGCAACGCAACATTATTTGAAGGAACAACAGCTCAAAAACTAGCTGATCAAGGTTTTTATGTTATTGCTTATGATCGAAGAGGTGAAGGAAGATCTCAAGATTCTAATGCAAAATTCACTTTTGAAGAAGCTTTTCAAGATTTAAATTCTATTTATGCAACCTACCATTTAAAGAAAGCCATTATTCTAGGCCATAGTTTTGGCGGTTTAGTAGCAACGCTTTATACTAATAAATATCCGCAGAATGTGAGCGCTTTGGTTTTAGCTGGAGCATTATTCTCCCAACAGGAAACGTACGATCATATTTTAAATACATTGAAAAGAAAATACAATAATGATTCTGAACAACTAAAGAAAATCAGTATTGTAGAGAATCTAAATAAAAATTCAGCCGAATATAGAAAAGGATGTTACGAACTTGCAGGTGAAAATGGCTTTTTTAAAATGCCAAAACCAACAGCAGAATCTAAAAAATTATACGCTGATTACGAAACAGGTGAATTTTTCAAAACCAATATTCGAAACAAAAATGCGCCACTTCTTTTTTATCAAAACGAAAAGCAAAATAATATTGATACGCGCACTATATTAAAGAAAATTAAAAACGCTGGCGTTCCTATTTATGGAATTTACGGAAAAGATGACGGTATTTTTTCATCGGCACAAATTAATTCTCTTAAGGCAATAACTGGCGAAAAACACTTTGCTTTTCTAGACAATTGCTCTCATTATTTATTTGTTGACCAACAGTCGGCATTTATTTCTAAGCTAAAAAATTGGCTGAAATAATCTTATAATGAGATAGAATTTCATAAAAGATCAAAATCACAAAAACTTTATAAATAGCTAAAAATCAAATAGTAATATTGGTTTTTAGCTTTTTTTTATGTTTTTATTAATCAAGTATTAGTACAAAGACTCCGTATCTTTGTAGCCTAAAAAAATTGCCATGAATGACATCGAACAGATATACCGAAACGATTTTGGAATTTCATTTTATTGGAAAGAAGGCAACGAAATTGTATCAGATAAAATCCAGCTGCTTTTTAAACAAATGGGATTTTACTTTTCAGTTCAGGAATTAAATGAATTTCACGATTTAATTGAAGACTGCGTAACAGACCACAATGATAATACACGTGGCGCAAAACGTGCCTTCGATAAATTTTTATTGAAAACACCATATGTTGCTATAGATTTAGAAATATCACCGATTGAACTAAATTCTATAAAAGACTTAGTTGACGGCTCTTTATTTCGACTTAATCTTAATGAATACATCTACGGTTTTGGAATGAACTAAAGCCAACTGGGAAAGATTATTTTTTCAAACTTTTATGATTTTTTTATTTAGAATTAATATAAATAATATTTATATTTGTTGAAATAAAAGGATTTACGATGAGAGAAATTGAACAAATATATCATAATAACTTTGGAATAGCTTTTTACTGGAAAGATCACAACACTACACTTTCAGACAAAGTGCAATTGGTTTTTAAGGAAACTGGTTTTTACTTTACGGTTCAGGAATTAAATCATTTTTGCGATCTAATTGAAGATAGCATGATCGAAAACTCATGTTGCGAAGCGTGCGAAATGAAATATTCCTGCCATAAGTTTTTATTGAAAACACCATGCAATTCTATAGATCTGGCCGTAAATATGACCGAATTAAAATCGATTAAAGATTTGGTCGAAGGCTCTTTATTCAAAATTGAACTGGATGAATATGTTTACGGAGTTGGCATGAATTAAGAAGCATTCTAAACATTTTAACAGCATTTTTTCATTATTGAAATATATTTTGATTCAATTCAAAAAAAAGTATATTTACAGCAATGAAAAAAGCTGCATTTCTACTTACCCTAACGCTTCTGGAAATTCTCTTTGCCAGTTGCAATAACAAATCAGAGGAATATATTGATCCGCGCGGAACTGATTATGCGGGTTCTGAAAGCTGTGTGCAATGCCATAAAGTGCAATCAGATATGGCATTCAAAAGTTCGCATTTTAAAGCAACTGCTCCAGCAATTTTAGGAAATGTCTCTGGCGATTTCGATTCTAAAAACCATACTTTCATTTACGATAAAGAAACCAAACTGGTCATGGAAAAACGTGGCGACAGTTTGTACCAAGTTGTTTATAAAAACGGCAAAGAAACTGCCAAATATAAATTTGAAATCGTATTTGGAACCAAGCACGCGCAAACTTCTGTTTACTGGAAAGACAACAACACTTATGAACTGCCAATCTCTTTTTACCATTCTATAAACAACTGGGCAACAAGTCCAGGTTTTCCTGCAGATAAACCATATTTTGACCGTATGGTGGTAAAAGACTGCTATTCTTGTCATGCCTCAAATGCCAGCAGCCGCAGCGTAAATCAGAATTCAGAAGAAAGAAATATGATGTCTATGGACGTTGAAGATATCATTAGAAAGGAAACAATTGTTTACGGAATTGACTGCGAACGCTGCCACGGTCCTGCCAAAAAACACGTTGACTTTCATTTAAAAAACCCAAACGTAAAAGTTGCCAATAGCATTACAAGCTTTAAAACATTAAACAGACAGCAAAAATTGGATGCCTGCGCTTTATGCCATGCAGGAAATGATGGTATGAAACTAAAATCCCGTTTTGAATTTAAACCCGGAAATAATCTATCCGAATTCTTTCGTGAGACCAAAAGTATTACCGATACAGCAAATTTTGATGTTCACGGCAATCAATATCGTTTGATGGCGCAAAGCAAATGTTTTATGAAAAGCGATAAAATGGATTGCATTACCTGCCATAATCCTCATGAAAATGCTTCTAAAAATATGGCTTCGTACTCTAAAATCTGTATGAGTTGCCATCAGGGCTTAAAACACAAGGAGACCACTTTGAAAACAATGCCTGAGAAGTTAGTAGTGAGCAACTGTGTAGAATGCCATATGCCTAAAAAAGCATCAGGAGCCATTAAATTTCAGCTTTCAAGCAGTAAACAGCTTTCAGAATATATTCTGCGAACGCATAAAATTGGCATTTACCCAATAAGCGCAAAATAGGACATTTTTCAGTTTTTGGATTTAGGAATTAAACCTCAACTTTTTGGCTTTAACTTTCAGCTTTCGACTTTTCGCTTTCGACTTCTTAACTTATTTCTCAAACTTTTTAAGTTCGAATTTTTCACCGTCAAAAACGCCATAAGTAAAGTAGCCAATCCAGTCGCCTAGATTTACATATTCGGAGTTTTCTCCAACTGGAATAATCATGGGTAAGTGGCGATGTCCGAAAATGAAATAATTGTAATGTTTGGTTTCCAGTTTTCGTTTGGCATATAAAACCAGCCATTCGTTTTCTTCTCCTAAAAACTTCACGTCTTCATCGCCAGAAATCAGTTTATTTTTGACTGATAAATATTGAGCCAGACTTACGCCTACATCTGGATGCAGCCAGCGGAAAAGCCATTTTGAAAACGGATTTGTAAATACCTTTTTCATTCTTTTATAGCCTTTGTCTCCAGGGCCTTTTCCGTCTCCGTGGCCAATTAGGAACGTTTTTCCGTTAAAAGTAAATTCTTTGTTATCGTGATAAACCGGAATATTCAATTCGGTTTCAAAATAATCATTCATCCAAAGATCATGGTTTCCGACAAAAAAGTAAATCGGTATTCCGCTATCGCGAATTTCTGCCAACTTACCTAAAATGCGCACAAAACCTTTCGGAACAACTGTTTTATATTCAAACCAAAAATCAAATAAATCTCCCAATAAAAAAATGGCTTCAGCATCTTCTTTCACCTCATCAAGCCAAGCCACGAATTTTTTTTCACGCGGTAAACTCAACTCTGGAGTCGGCGCACCAAAATGCTGATCTGAAGCAAAATATATTTTTTTCATTTAGAGTTTTAGATTACTAGACTTCTCAGAATTTTTAGACTTTTGTCACTCTGAGCGAAGTCGGAGAGTTGGAATTTAGAATTTCTTTTTTAGGAATATTAAAGATTATCAGAAGCGTACCATTCGGCAAAAGACGATTCTGTTTCCTGAAGTTTTAGTGAGAAAAGAGTAATTCCTGCAGGCAAGCGATTTTTGATTCTTTCAGCAAAATCAACTACCATATTTTCGCTTGTTGGCTGATAATCTACCAAAATAACGTGATGTCCACGATTTTTCAATTCATTTGCCAATTCGATATGCGGTGTTGTCTGATTGAAAACAGTAGCATGATCAAACTGATCGACGATTTCTTCTTTTACAATTTTCTTTAGATCAGAAAAGTCAATTACCATTCCGAACTTTACATTCGATCGGTCTGTAATTGGCGAACCAATAACCGTTACCGATAATTTATAACTGTGTCCGTGAACGTTCTTGCATTTTCCGTCGTAACCGTACAAAGCATGGCCGGTTTCGAAGCTAAATTGTTTTGTAATTCTGATATTACTCATCGATTTTTAATTTTAAGCTTGCAAATTTACAAATTAATTGCCGTTTTTAGCTCTTTTTTTAGCACGAGTATACATCCACAAAGCAATTCCGCCCAAAACCAGAAACGGAATGAAAGATCCAATGACAACGCCAATTTGATAACCGCTATCTGGAGCATCTTTAATTTTCTCTGCAATGTCAACTTTTTGCATTAACGAAATAAGTTTCATTTTAAAAATGTTTTAATCCTGCAAGCTTCTTGAAACCTTTAGGTATTTATGAAATATTCTTTTTCTATTTTATTAATCAAACCTAAAAGGTTTTAAAAACCTTGCAGGATCTTATGCGCAATTATTTCTTAAACTGTAATAACGCCGACTTTGTAAAATCAGACAAGACCAATTTTCCTGTAATGGCAGCACGTTCAAATAAAAGCGATTCCCATTGTTCTGTTCCTTCCCAAATAATTTTTTTCATTTCGTAAAGCGCTTCGGGATTGTACGAGCTTAATTTTTGAGCAAAATTTACGACCCCTTTGTCTAAATTTTCAGCATCACTCATAACCGAATAAAGACCTTTTTGAAAAGCCCAATCTGCCGATTTCCATTCGTGCGCTGCCAGCGTCATTTCTGTCATAGCTGTTTTTCCGATTTTTCTAGAAACAGCCGGTTCTATCACAAAAGGCCCGATTCCGATTGCTAGTTCAGATAATTTAATATCGCTTTGCGGAGTTGCAAAAACATAATCGCAGGCCGAAATAATTCCGACACCGCCCCCTACTGCCTTTCCTTGCACTCTGCCAATTATAATTTTACTGCAATTTCGCATAGCATTCAATAGATGCGCAAAACCAGAAAAGAATTCTATTCCTTGTTCTTCATTTTCAACTTTCAAAAGTTCATCAAAAGAAGCTCCGGAACAAA
Source organism: Flavobacterium sp. TR2 (assembly GCF_025252405.1). Classification (NCBI taxonomy): domain Bacteria; kingdom Pseudomonadati; phylum Bacteroidota; class Flavobacteriia; order Flavobacteriales; family Flavobacteriaceae; genus Flavobacterium; species Flavobacterium sp. TR2. Next base: position 645,343 of record NZ_CP104307.1, read on the forward strand.
ATGTTTTTTCTCCGTCGCTTTTCAAAATAATAACCGAAACATTTTCATTTCTGCTTAAGGAATTAATTTCAGCTGTAAGCCTATTTAACAATTCACGCGGAAAAGAATTACTTGCCCGATGGCCAAATTGCACAGTGGCAATCGTATTTTGGAAAAATGTCTGTAAACTTCCATTTGCATTTTCTAAACTCATAAAAAAATCAGATTTAAGGTAAAGTTACGCTTTTGAAAATAATTCCTCTGAAACTTCTAGAAATTTGTTTTTTGAGAATTAATTGACTTTATTTGTTAACGCTTAGGGGGATTAGCTCATTTGGCTAGAGCGTCCCGATGAAAAATCGGGAAGGCGACAGTTCGAATTTTCTTTGCTCAACAAAAATAAAGGGGGATTAGCTCATTTGGCTAGAGTATCCCGATAAAAAATCGGGAAGGCGACAGTTCGAATTTTCTTTGCTCAACAAAAATAAAGGGGGATTAGCTCATTTGGCTAGAGCGTCCCGATGAAAAATCGGGAAGGCGACAGTTCGAATTTTCTTTGCTCAACAAAAAACAAAGGGGGATTAGCTCATTTGGCTAGAGTACTTGCCTGGCAGGCAAGGGGTGACCGGTTCGAATCCGGTATTCTCCACAAATAATTCAAAAATACCCAAACAGATAGTAATTCTGCTTGGGTATTTTTTTTAGTATCCATTTTATGTTTTATATCTACATCATATATTCAGAAACATTAGACAAATACTATGTCGGTTCATCTCAAAATATCAAACAACGTTTAGAAGATCATTTAAATAGCAGAAGCAAATTCACAAAAGCTGCGAAAGATTGGGTGTTAAAATACTCTGAAACCTTTACTACAAGAAGTGAAGCTTATCAAAGAGAATTACAGATAAAAAAAATGAAAAGCCGAAAATATATTGAAAACCTAATACAAACAAAAGGCTAGAGTATCCCGATGCATCGGGAAGGTGACCGGTTCGAATCCGGTATTCTCCACAAATAATTAAAAATACCCAAACAGATAGTAATTCTGCTTGGGTATTTTTTTTAGTATCCATTTTATGTTTTATATCTACATCATATATTCAGAAACATTAGACAAATACTATGTCGGTTCATCTCAAAATATCAAACAACGTTTAGAAGATCATTTAAATAGCAGAAGCAAATTCACAAAAGCTGCGAAAGATTGGGTGTTAAAATACTCTGAAACCTTTACTACAAGAAGTGAAGCTTATCAAAGAGAATTACAGATAAAAAAAATGAAAAGCCGAAAATATATTGAAAACCTAATACAAACAAAAGGCTAGAGTATCCCGATGCATCGGGAAGGTGATCGGTTCGAATCCGATATTCTCCACAAATAATTCAAAAATACCCAAACAGATAGTAATTCTGCTTGGGTATTTTTTTTTACACATTCTATGTTTTATAGCATATGCTCAGAAACCTTAGACAAAAACCTGTCGGGTTTGTTATAAATTTTCCAATCTTGTCATTTATTTCTCATTAGCAGCATCATCTGCATCGACTCTATCTTTCTCAGTTTTTTTAAAATCGTTGTTCAGCAGATTTTCCAATTTCTTTTTCTCCCGCTGATTTTTTCTGATTGTTAGCACAACAAGAATAATTACTAATATTGCTACAATCGCTATTATATTCCAATTGATATCCATGATTAAAATTTTTAATTAAAAGTAACTAATTAAAAACATCTTTCATGTTATCAAACAGTTAAGTGTTTGAGTTTTGAGTAAAACATATTTTGACGCATCGTCTTTTTTTTTGAAAGATATTTCTTTAGAAACTGTTTTCTATTTTTGCGTGACATAAAATTCCAAACAGAACAGTTTTAATAGTTCATCAAACGTTTCAAAATGAATCAAAGCTTAAAGAATAAAATATTTCCACTTTTGAAAAGACTCATTATAATTGCAGGATTTCTTTTCGTTTTCACTTTCGCACAAATCTATTGGGCAATGGGAAGTTTTTCTGAAAGAATGTCAAGTGGGTGTTTAAACTGTTCTTTTTTTGATGATGCTTATTTAATGTCAGTATTCACAACCGTTTTTCTAACAATTGTTTTTTTGCTGTTTACTCTCATAAAAAACAAATATCTCCAAATCGGACTTGAATTCATCTTCTTAATTTTTGTTTGGTTTCTTTGGGATTATGGCATTTTTGTTGATCGCGAATCTTCATGGAGCACTTATCTTTTGAATGAAGAAATTACATATACTCTTTCGTTTTCCTTCTTCCCTATCCTAGTTTTATCGACTGTTATGGTATTTGCTTTACGTTATATCTTAAGAAAATTATGAGTAAGAATAAAAAACTAATATTATTCGTTTATTTTATCATCTGCACTCTTTCTGTTCTGGACTGCCTTTTTTATTATTATAAAGAAATCAGTCTACGCGGTTATTACAGCGATGTGGCTTTATCATGGCTTTGGCTGATAAGCAGTTTTGTTATCATCATCGTTTTTTGGAAAAAACTTTTAGCAAAACTTCTTTTGACAGCGATAATTGTAACATTTTCAATAAGCATTTTGGCTATGATGATGCCTTTTTTTGCTTTATTACTTTCTACAACATCATTAGGATTAATTAAAGATAAAAGCTTAAATGAGAAATATCGAGCGCAAATTGTGCGTTACAATGCGATGGCATCTCCTTGGCTTGAAGTAATTGAAACAAATGGCATAATCGAAAAAAGGATATTTAAATGTACTGATCTACAACTTATGGATGAAAATCAGGATATAAGAATCGGAACGGCAAAAGACATTCTTTTTAAAAGCGAAACTGGCAGCACGCTGACTTTGACACTCTTTTACGGCGGACCAAACAAAACCATCACTTTCAATAAAGCCTCAGGAAATAGTATTGCAATAAAAAATAATTAATCCTTAGAGAAACTATTGACACACATCACTATGGCTTATTATTCCTTAAATAAAACTTTTTGCCACTAAATTCTTTATTTATGCATTCAATATTTGCATTTCAAATCGATCATTATTTGACTCAACCTATAGGCTTAAAAATTCATTTAGCAAATGCAACTAAAAAAAGAGTTTATAAAACAAATACGTGATATTATTGCTAATGCAAAAAACAAAGCAATTCGTTCTGTCGATATGGAACGAGTCCTGATGTATTGGCAAATGGACAAAGTAATTTTTGAAGAAGAACAAAAGGATAAAGAAAGAGCCGCATATGGTGAATTTATCATAAAATCGCTTTCAAATGAACTGCAACCACAGTTTGGCAACGGGTTTTCTATTCGTCAACTAGAAATGTGTCGTCAATTTTACAGAACTTTTCCAATTGCGAACGCACTGCGTTCGCAATTTTGCTGGACTCATTACCGAATTCTTATACGAATTGACAATCAAGACAAAAGAACGTTCTGCATTGCCGAAACAGAGAAAAAATAAATGGACGTCTTTTTTTGTTCAAAAAGATTACTTAAGCAAAAACCCCATTCTTATAGACCCATAAAAATATCCAGAATTGGTATCGATTCCTGGATCTTTTAATTCTCTTCCGCGATAAAGGAAAGAATAAGATATATTGAAGTTATTGTGCCGGTATTTTAAACCCGCTTCGGCGTTGAATCGCAGCGGTTCTAAATCGAAAGTAACGGGGCTTGTGTCATTAAACATACTGCCTTCAATTGTGGCGTCATAAAACTGATAATTGACACTTGGCGCCGCGTAAAAGTAAAACTCTCTAATATTCGGCTGAGCCTGCGCACTTACAGAAGCATGATACATATTGGAATCGTAAATTGGAAGGAGTTTTTTAAATCCGAATCTCGCCATAAATCCTGTTGAAAAACCCGAGAAGATCGTTCCTAAATTTCCTTCTGACTGCCAATGAAAGTCTACAAAATCATTGTGTTTTGACGGAAACATTTTTTTTGAATACATCGCATGAACCTGCACTCCAAAAGCATTATGAATCTGATTTTCCCAACCATATACTTTTTTGTAGCCAATCAGATTATGAAAGCCTTCCTGCAATTCTTCGCCTAATGCATTCGGACCAAGCAAACCAATTTGAAAATCGGTCTTCAAAACCGATTCGCTTTGGTAAAAAAAACTTTTTCCTGCTTCGGCAAAAAGATAACCGGCAAAAGGGCGGTCGTTTACCGTAACTGCTTCTTTGTTTAGAAAACGCGGATTATAAAGATATTGTCCAATTCTAAATTCAGTAATTTCTTTATTGATTTTAGGATTATCATTTTTTGATAAAAACCGATAAAAAAGTTCAAGACCATTGGTATAGTACATATCATACTTAGACGAGGTGTATAAATCATTATCAGATATAAAACCTATTTCTGCTGTTTTTCCTTGTCCAAAAGTGAGCGTTGCGGTCAGTATCAGAAAAGCAAAAAGCGTTTTTTTACTTCTTCTTGTCTTCTTTGCCATCATAATTGATTTTTCCGACGTAACGCATCTCGCGCACAATTCGTTCTTTTCTTCTGTTAATATAACTTGACGAACCTGTAGCCTTAAATTTTCTAGGATTTGGCAAAATCGCCGCAATTCCGGCAGCCTGCATAGGCGTTAAACTCGAAGCATCTCTACGGTACCAGTGTTCTGTAGCTGCGTAGGCACCATAAACTCCGTCTCCCATTTCGATACTGTTCAAATATACTTCCATGATGCGTTCTTTGCCCCAAATAATTTCAATTAAAACGGTAAAGTACGCTTCGAGACCTTTACGGAAATAACTTTTCCCCTGCCATAAAAAGACATTTTTAGCCGTTTGCTGCGAAATGGTGCTTCCTCCTCTAATTCGGCGGCCGCGTTCATTGCTTTTATATGCCTTTTGCAGTGCTTTAAAATCGAAACCATTGTGCGTTAGGAAAGTTCCGTCTTCACTTGCGATTACGGCTTTCTGCAAATTCATTGAGATTTTATCAATCGGTTCCCAATCGTGATCAAAATAAACTTCTTTTCCAGCCATTTTATTTTCGATGGCACGAATGAGCATTAATGGCGTAAACGGCACTGGAACATATTTAAAAAAGATAACCGAGCCAATTGATAATCCAAAAAACCAAAGGGCTGCTTTAATAAAAAACCATTTTACTTTTTCTCCAAAAGTGCGATTCCCTTTTTTAGAAGATGTTTTAGGTTTTGGTTTGCTTGCTGCTGGTTTTTTTGGTGCTGGTTTTTTGGTTGCTGCCATTATTGTATTAAATCTGCTAATTCTGTTCCTATTAAACTTCCTATTGCCACTCCCATTCCGCCTAAACGCACTCCGCAGAATACATTTTCCGAAAGCCGGGTCACGACAGGATTCTTACTATTTCCGACTCCCATAATACCGCTCCATCGGTGCGCAATCTGGAAATCCTGATTTGGTAAAATTACATTTTTCAGCAAATCTTCCAATTTATTTTGAATAATTTTCGTCTGTCCAAATTCAACAGTTGTTTCTCCTTCAAAATCAAGGTTTCGGCCTCCGCCCAATAAAATGCGGTCATTAATATTTCTGAAATAGTAATACCCTCGATCCAAATGAAACGTTCCTTTGATGTCTAAATTATGAATGGGTTCTGTAATAAGCACTTGTGCTCTTGCAGGTTTTACGGCACCATTGGTCAATTCGCCAGCAAAACCATTGGTTGCAAAAAGCAGTTTTTGGGTTTTAAAACTAAAATCGTTTACTGCAACTTCAACCTGATTTCCTGTATCGAGATACGATTTTACCGTCTGTTGGTTTAAGATCAGAATATCTGCCGAAACGGCTTGTTTCAACAATTCCTGCATCATATTCCCGGTATCAATCTGCCCTTCAAACGGATTAAAAATTAAATACTCCTGCGTATTTTGAAACCCAAATCGATCGACTTCTTTCGAAAAAACATCGGTTTTAAAAAGAGGTTTCAGAACTTCATTGATAAATGGAATTTTAGAAATGTATTCATTAAATCCAGATTCATCTTCTTTCAAAAACAATTCATATCCGCCGTGAGGCTTAAAATCAATGGCCTGATCTCCCAATCTTTTTCGAAGCAATTGCAGACCTTTCCAACGTTTTTCAATAAGTGCGACAACATCATCTTCAGCGTGTGTTTTTAAGTCATCCATAATTTCAGAAAGACTCCCGAAACAGGCAAAACCAGCATTTTTTGTGCTGGCTCCTTGCGGCAGCATTCCGCGTTCTAATACCAGAATTTTAGCCGCAGGAAATCTTTCGCGTAAGCGTAATGCCGTATGAAGGCCAACAATTCCGCTGCCTACAATTGTATAATCAATATTTGCAAACCAATTTTTAAGTTCCCAATAGCTTAGTTCCATATTTTAAAAATTCCAATTAGTAAAATTCAAAATTCCAATCTTGGGTTAAATTACAAATTTTTTCAAACCATATAAAAAATGTAAGTTCATTTAAACACTTTGCTCCGCCGAACCAAATCAAAGTCTCTTTGCGCCCTTCGACTTCGCTCAGGGGACAAAATGGTAATCTGAAAATTCTAATATCCAAATTCCAAGATTTAATCAATTAAATTTTTCTTAACTGTCAGGCTGAGCGGAGTCGAAGCCTCTTACATTGCGCCCTCCGACTTCGCTCAGGGGGACAAAATGATAATCTGAAAATTCTAATATCCAAATTCCAAGACTTTATCAATAAAATTTTTCTTAACTGTCAGGCTGAGCGGAGTCGAAGCCTCCTACGTTGCGCCCTCCGACTTCGCTCAGGGGGACAAAATGATAATCTGAAAATTCTAATATCCAAATTCCAAGACTTAATCAATTAAATTTTTCTTAACTGTCAGGCTGAGCGGAGTCGAAGCCTCTTACGTTGCGCCCTTCGAATCCGCTCAGGGGGACAAGACGAAACTCATAAATTGTTTTTTTAATAACGTTTAAGAATAAAAATTCGTGAATTCGTGGCGAATAAAAATTTTACGACAGTCTTTTTGAAATTTTAACAATATTTGGGATTTGGATTTTAAAAGTTTGGAATTTTTAATTCGTATTTTTAGCGCACAAAAAATAGAATAATTTAATTATGAAAAAAGTAGTATTAACAACCTTAATAATGATGAGTTTAAATGCTATCGGACAAAATGTAATGTCGCCAGAATTGTTATGGAAATTAGGGAGAGTAACTCCTCTTGGCATTTCTAAAGATGCGAAAAATGTAGTTTTTAAAGTTTCAACACCTTCTGTAGCCGACAATAAATCGACTTCAAAAATTTACACAATTCCTGTAACTGGAGGAAATGCAGTTGAGATTAAAGAAACGGCAACTATTTTGGCCGATAAAAACATTTCGCCTGACGGAAAATTTGTCGTTTACAATGAAGAAGTAAAAATTGATAAAGTTTTAGGCAAAGATTTCTACCCAAGTCTTGATAAATCTGATGCTCAAATTTATGATGGGTTAGATTACCGTCACTGGGATACTTGGAACGAAGGAAAGTTTAATCACGTTTTTTATAAAGAAAACAAAGACGGAGCAAAAGGAATTGACATTTTGAAAGATGAAACTTTCGATTCTCCTCAAAAACCTTTTGGCGGCGATGAAGATTACATCTGGTCGCCAGACAGCAAAAGCATTTTTTATGTTTGCAAGAAAAAAGCAGGAACTGCTTACGCTATTTCTACCAACACAGACATTTATGAGTACAATTTAGAAACTCAAAAAACAACTAATAAAACCGAAGGCAACTTAGGTTACGATACTGCACCGCAATTTTCGCCAACTGGAAATTTATCTTGGCTGCAAATGAAGCGTGACGGTTACGAGTCTGATAAAAATGATATTATTGTTGAGTTTAAAGGAATCAAAACCAACTTAACTGCAAACTGGGACGGAACTGTAGATAATTTTATCTGGAGCAAAGATGGGAAAACAGTATTTTTTGTGGCTCCAATCGACGGAACAAAACAACTTTTCTCGGTTAATTTTCCAGGTTTGACTAAAATCGCAATCAACGTTCGACAATTGACAAACGGCGATTTTGATGTGAACGATTTAATTGGTTTTGCTGGAGATGATATTATCGTTACAAGAACTGACATGAATCATGCAGGCGAAATTTATTCTTTCAATTTGAAGAAAAATACTTGGAAACAATTATCAAACGTAAATACAGAAACTTATAAAACTTTAGCATTAAGCAAAACCGAAAAACGCTATGTTACGACAACTGACGGTAAAAAAATGCTGGTTTGGGTAATTTTGCCTCCAAACTTTGATGCTACTAAAAAATACCCAACTTTATTGTTCTGTCAAGGAGGACCTCAAAGTGCATTGACACAATCGTACTCTTTCCGTTGGAATTTCTCTCTAATGGCGGCTAAAGGTTATGTGGTTGTAGCGCCAAACCGTCGCGGTATGCCTGGACATGGTGTTGAATGGAATGAGCAGATCAGTAAAGACTGGGGCGGACAAGTTATGGACGATTACCTTTCTGCAATTGATGATGTGGCAAAAGAAAGCTATGTTGACAAAAGCCGTTTAGGATGTGTCGGGGCAAGTTACGGAGGATATTCTGTATTTTATTTAGCAGGAATCCACAAAAACCGTTTCAAAACTTTCATTGCTCACGATGGAGTTTTCAATACCATTTCTATGTTAGGAACTACAGAAGAAGTTTTCTTTAACAATTGGGATTTTGGCGGGCCTTACTGGGAAAAAGATAATGCTGTAGCTCAAAAAGCCTACACTACTTTTAACCCTGCCACTTTGGTGCAGAACTGGAATAAGCCAATTTTAATTTTCCAAGGCGGAAAAGATTTCCGTGTGCCAATCGGACAAGGGCAAGAAGCTTTTCAAGCCGCTCAATTGAGAGGAATCAAAAGTAGATTTGTGTATTTCCCAGACGAAAATCACTGGGTTTTAAAACCGCAAAATGCTCAAGTTTGGCAAGGCGAATTTTTCAAATGGTTAGACGAGACTTTGTAACCATTTAAAAAAAATATTTTACAGTCGCAGATTTACATAATCTGCGGCTGTTTTTCTTTCTGCACCTTACAATTATATAACATATTCGGTAGATTTACTCTTCATAAAACAGATTTTTTTGGATAAATTGCAATGTTTTAATCCCGTCCCGAAGTTTCGGGATCGAGCCCGAATTACTAAATCTTTCAGCAAAATATGGAGACCAAAAAAAGTTACACCGCAATAAAAGTTTTATTCAGCTATGTTGCATTATTAGCTTTGGTTGTCACAGTCGGATGGTTTCTATATTCTGAAAATGTGGTTTACAATAAGCTGGAAGATAAGATTGCTTTAGAAAAAACAAAAATTATAAGAGTCAGCAGATTGTACTCTAATGTTTATAAAACAGAAAGTCTGGCCAGACAGACAATCCAAAATAATTCTGAAAAAGATTTTAAAAGTTATTTAATCGAAACCGATTCGCTTCGCAAACGCATTGACACTTTAAAACAAATTGTCACTACAGAATACCAGAAAAAACTTTTGGACAGCGTTACTTATTTCTTGGCCGAAAAGACAGAAAACATCAAACAATTAAGAGAAATCAAAAATAAAGCTGACGATGAAACTTCTGTAAATAATGCCATTGACGAAATCACAAAAATGGAGTTCAACCTCAGAAAACTTGAGCTTCAGGATTTTACCAAAAATCCAAATCAGCTTGGGAGTTACCAGCGAAGTGTTCTGCAACAATATGTTGACTATTTGAATTCGAATATTCCTGACGACAGCACCAATACGCTGAGCAAAAAAGCTTCAGATTCTATTTTGGCCAATTCGAAAAAGCTTTTGAGCTCTGTAAAAATAAAAGCCGAAAAAAAGAAAGAATCTTTGAATTTTGAAGAAAACAAACTGCTTCAGAACGAAATTGCCATCTCCGATCAGCTTAGAAAGATACTCCGAATTATTGAGAGAGAAATTATCATCAATTCGATAAAAAACAATTCATTAAAAGAAAAATCATTAAAAAGAGTCAACGAAATTGTAACGGCTTCTGCTGTTATCGGTTTATTGCTGACTGTCTTTTTTTCGATCTTAATTGTAAGCGATTATTCAAAATCACAATTGTATAAAAAACAGCTTGAAATCGCCAACTTCAAAACAAAGAATCTGCTCAAAAGCCGCGAGCAACTAATTTCAACAGTAAGCCACGATTTGAAAACGCCTTTGAGCACAATTGTGGGGTATTCTGAACTTTTAGGCAATTCAGATGTCAATACCAAACAATCCTATTTCATTAAAAACATTAAAAATTCGTCTGAATACATCACCCAGCTCGTTCAGGATTTATTAGATTTCTCTCAGATTGAAGCAGGGAAAATTTCAATCGAAAAAGTTCCGTTTTCATTGCCGGAAATTATCGAAGATGTTGCCAGAAATATTCAAACCGTTTATAAACAAAAGGATATTGACCTCATTATCAATGTTGATGAACAATTTCAGAAACGTATTGTTGGCGATCCATTTCGTTTGAAACAGATTCTGACAAATATTATCGGAAATGCTTATAAGTTTACCGAACAAGGCCATATTCGAATTGCCGCCTACGCGAATGACGACCAGTCTTTTACGATTTCAATTCAAGATACCGGAATCGGAATTGAGAAGGCGAATCAGAAATTGGTTTTTGAAGAATTTGCCCAAGCCAATGAAAACATCGAAAAGAAATATGGCGGAACAGGTTTAGGCTTGTCAATCTGCCAAAAAATTATTTCAATTTTGGGCGGAAGTTTAAGCTTGGAAAGCATTTTTGGAAAAGGCAGCACATTTATTATTCAATTGCCGCTATTGTTTGATAGCAGCGAAGGAAATATGGCTTTAAATGATGTTAAAAGCAAACCTTCAAAAAACACCAAAAAACAGACTTTTATTGTTGTAGACGATGATATAAATCTTCTGAATTTAACAAGCGGTGTTTTAAAACAGGAGCAGCATCAAGTACTTTCGTTTACCAATCCTGCCAAAGCTTTGGAAACAATCAAGAGCACGCCTTTCGATTTTGTTATTACCGACATTCAAATGCCAGAAATAGACGGATTTCTTTTTCTGGAAAAACTGCGCGAACTTCCGGAAACCATTTTTAAAAATCAGCCTGTAATTGCACTTACGGGGCGCACAGATTTGGATCTTGCCGTTTACAAAAATGCTGGTTTCACTACAGTAATAAAGAAACCTTACTCTCCCAAAATTCTCTTGGAAACCATTCAGCATATTTTGGACCACGAAGAAATTCCTGTCGCCGAAGACACCGAAAATGCAGATAGAAATGCGTCTCAGCTATATTCTTTAGAAACTTTGAAAGATTTTCTAGGTCAGGACGGAGTGGCTTTGAAAGAAGTTTTAAAATCTTTTATAGAAACCACAATAGAAAATTTAGGCTTTTTGGAAGCTGCTGTTCAAGATAAAAATTATGATGAAATAAAATCTATTGCGCATCGAATTGCTCCAATGTTCAAACAAATTCAGGCAAATGAAATTGGCGAACTCTTAAAAAATCTAGAAAAAGAAGATTTAAATACAATAGATATAAAAGCGACCTATGCGTATTTGAATGAAAAAGTAAACGCTCTTTTTAAGGAATTAAAACACGAGCTTTAATAAAATCTATAAAAATAAAGCAGTCTGAAAACTTCAGAGAAGCTAAATATTTATAGTAAAGAATAAATAATACAGCATAAGAGCTCCGTAGGTGCGACATATTTTTTCTCCATTCTCAATATATGTCGCACCTACGGAGCTTTTTATTGTAGATGTCGAATATTTGCTATAAATATTGCGCTTCTCCGAAGCTTATGGATAACTTTATATTGCAAGCTGTGCGTTAAAATCCAGTAGGGACAAAAATATTTATAGACTCCAATAACATGAATAAAAAAAGGTTTTTTTATTCGATATTGTATTGCTTCAATTTATTGTAAAGTGTTTTTCTGGTAATTTTGAGCAATTTTGCTGCCTCCGATTTATTATTCTGTGTTTTTGACAAAGCATGAATGATGGTTTCTTTTTCGTTTTCAGACAATGAGAAAACTTCGTTTGAAGGCTGCTGCTTTTGAATCTGAAAAAATTCTGCCGGAAGCACATCGCTTTCTATAAAATCGCCGCGCGTTAAAAGAGTGGCGCGTTTTACGCAATTCTGCAATTCGCGTAGATTTCCTGGCCAGCTGTAATTTTGAAAAATGGAAACCACTTCTGGAGAAAATCCGATGACATCTTTGTCCAGCTGCTGATTGGCTTTTTCTAGAAAATAATCGGCAAAAACCATTAAATCTTCTCCGCGGTCTTTTAAAGATGGCGACTGAATAGAAAATTCATTGATTCTATGATATAAATCTTCTCTAAAATCGCCGTTTTTTACTGCCTCGCGCAAATCTTCATTCGTAGCCGTAATAATGCGTATATCGACGTTTATTTCTTTATTGCTGCCAACAGGTTTGATTTTTCTTTCCTGAAGCGCTCTTAATAACTGAATCTGATTTTCATACGAAAGATTTCCAATTTCGTCCAAAAACAAAGTGCCGCCATTTGCAGCTTCAAAATACCCTTTTTTGTCGCTGATTGCTCCAGTGAAAGAACCTTTCAAATGCCCAAAAAATTCGCTTGCCGCCAATTCTTTCGGAATTGCTCCACAATCTACCGCAATAAAATTATTGTCTTTTCTTCTGCTTTGCTGATGAATGCTTTTGGCTATGATTTCTTTTCCTGTTCCGCTTTCGCCAATAATAAGGACAGACATATCGGTCGGGCTCACCAGCTGAATATGATCTAAAAGTTTTTTTGATGCAACAGAAATTCCTTTCACAAATTCATTTTCTGCTGTAGCCGTTTTTTTAACTGCTTTTTTCTTTTTTTCTGAAGTTTCAGATTGCTCTTCTTCAGCTTTTGGAGTCTGCAATGCATTGGTAATAACCAGAAGAACTTCATCTGGATTAAAGGGTTTCGAGATATAATCTGCGGCCCCATTTTTAATGGCTTTAACAGCAGTGTTTACATCCGAGTAACCCGTCATTAAAATAACCGGAATATGGGGATGCGAATTTTTAAATTCAGACATAAGTCCGATACCGTCAGAATCAGGCAAACGAAGGTCTGTTAAAATCAAATCGAAAGATTCTTTTTTAACCGCTTCGCGTGCTTCTGCTGCAGAGAAAGCTATCGTTACATCGTACGTTTTTTTGATTAGAAACTTTTCTAATAATTTACAAAACGCAATATCATCTTCTATCAGTAATATCTTCGGCATTTGCTTTGAGGGACTTTTTGCTAAAATAATATTATTAAACTTGTTATTTCATAAAATTATGTAAAATATGTAAAAAAAAAGAGATTGCACGACGCAATCTCTTTTTCACCAAAAACATAAATCTAAATTCACCTAATTATATTTTCAACCAGTTACCATTGACATCTGAGTATACAGTAGCCTTCTGGTCTCCAACTGATATTTCGAGTTTGTACTCTTTTTTGTCATTTACAAAAGCTTTCTCCAGTTTTGCTCCTGGATAAGCAGTCTGCAAGGCTGTTTTTACAGCTGCAGGCACAGCATCTACTGTAACTTCTGTATATTCAGTCTGAATTGTTACAGTTGCTTTAGTGTCACTCGAGACTGGCAATACACTTGCATGAATTGACATTGTCCCAAAAACAACTATCGCTGATAAGATTAATTTTTTCATGATGCTGATTTTTAATTATTTCTTGATGATATTACCAGAAGCATCGGTAAAAATCGTATACTTCTTGTCTCCGCTTGAAATTTCAAGTTTATACTCGTTCTTATCGTTTTTATAAGCTTTCTCAAGCTTAGTATTCGGAAAAGATTTTTCAACGGTAGACTTCACTGCTGCCGGCACTTGGTCTGCGGCTACTTCAGTAAAAGCATCTTGAAAAATTACTGATTGAATAATTGAGATTGCTGGAAGAACTGTAGCATTTACTGAAAGGCTTCCTAAAACAATCGCTGCTGATAAAACTAACTTTTTCATAATATTTGTGGTTTAAATTATTTTTTAAGAATATTACCAGAAGCATCTGTATAAACGATCGATTTTTCCCCTCGAACGGTTATCTCAATTTTGTACTCCTTTTTATCATTTACCCATGCTTTTTCAAGCACTACACCAGGATAAGCTTCATCTAGGCCTTTTTTTACGGCTGCCGGAACTCCATCTACTTCTTTATATCCATCCTGATCATTGACTGTCTGCACCATTGGACTGGCTGCAGCAGTGGTTTCTGCATACATCGACAGACTGCCTAAGACAATTGCTGCCGATAAGATTAACTTTTTCATAGTTATAGTTTAAGGGTTAGACTTAATTATTTTTTAATCCAAGTTCCATCTGCGTTAGCAAAAAGATTTCCTGTTTTATCTCCAACAGTCACTTCAAGCTTATACTCAGATTTTGTGTTTTTAAATGCTTTAGAAAGCACAGCATCTGGATATGCTTTTTTAAGAGCATCTGTTACGGCTGCTGGAACTTCTTCCAATTTGATTTCTGTATAATCATCTTGGATAAAAATTGTTTTTACGATTGTATTTGAAATTGGCGAAGTTGAAGCAAATGATGTTAAACCTCCCAAAACGATTGCGGCTGATAAAAATATTTTTTTCATGATAGTTGTATTTTAATATAGTTAATTTGATCTTAGTATTCTTGATCTGGATTTTCACAAAATCTTAGATTAGATTATTGTTTAATCCATGTTCCGTCTGCATTAGCAAAAAGATTTCCAACCTTATCGCCAACAGTTACGTCAAGTTTATACTGTGCTTTTTCATTTTTGTATGCTTTAGTAATTACCGCTTCTGGATATGCTTTTTTCAAAGCGTCCGTGATAGCAGCTGGTAATTCTTCCAATTTGATTTCTGTGTATTCGTCTTCAATAGAAATCACTTTTACATTTGTATTGGTAACTGGTGAAGTTGAAGCGAATGAAGTTAAACTTCCTAAAACAATTGCGGCTGATAAAAATAATTTTTTCATAACGTATATATTTAAATTAATAGTTGTTTACGCTTAGAGTAATGAAATTATTATGCCGTAAAAGAAAAGCACCATGCCAAAGATCATAAAAAGCTGTATTTAAACACTTTACATCAAATATAATAAAAAAAGAGAAAACTAAGAAGGTGTGTAAAAGAGAAAAAAAGTGTGTAATAAGTAAACACACAAAGTGTAACCTGAGCGAAATTTCAAATTCTAAAATCAAACCTTAATCTAAAGTTTGAACTCGAGAGGCAGCGAATAGGCGAAGCAATTTCCAAATTGGAATTTATAAAGAGCCTATAAAGAAAAAAGGCTGTCAAAATTGACAGCCTTTATAATTATTGTGGATTATTCATTTTAAATGTATCCATAAATGCAGTTGTATAATCTCCTGCAATATAATTCGGATCATCCATTAATTGTCTATGGAAAGGGATTGTAGTTTTCACACCTTCAATTACGAACTCATCCAAAGCTCTACGCATTTTGCTGATAGCTTCTTCACGAGATTGTGCCGTTGTAATCAACTTAGCAATCATAGAGTCGTAGTTTGGCGGAATGCTATATCCTGAATACACGTGAGTATCTAAACGCACTCCGTGTCCTCCTGGCATATGAAGCGTAGTAATTTTTCCTGGCGAAGGGCGAAAATCGTTATAAGGATCTTCAGCATTAATACGAACTTCAATAGCGTGCAATTGCGGCAGATAGTTTTTACCAGAAATTGGAATTCCGGCAGCAACCATAATCTGCTCACGAATCAAATCGTAATCAATAACTTGTTCTGTGATTGGATGCTCCACCTGAATACGAGTATTCATTTCCATGAAGTAGAAGTTTCTGTGTTTGTCTACTAAAAACTCTACAGTTCCAGCTCCTTCATATTTAATGAATTCAGCAGCTTTTACAGCGGCCTCTCCCATTCTAGTACGAAGTTCGTCTGTCATGAAAGGCGAAGGTGTTTCTTCAGTAAGTTTTTGGTGACGACGCTGTACAGAACAGTCTCTTTCAGAAAGGTGACAAGCTTTTCCGTAAGAATCTCCAACAACTTGAATTTCGATATGACGCGGTTCTTCAATAAGTTTCTCCATGTACATTCCGTCATTTCCAAACGCTGCGGCAGCTTCCTGACGTGCGCTTTCCCAAGCTTTTAAAAGGTCTTCCTCTTTCCAGATGGCACGCATTCCTTTTCCACCGCCACCGGCAGTAGCTTTCATCATTACTGGGTAACCAATTTCTTTAGCTACTTTTTGTGCGTGTTCGTAAGATTCTAATAATCCGTCTGAACCTGGCACACAAGGAACTCCTGCAGCTTTCATTGTTTCTTTTGCAGTAGCTTTATCTCCCATTCGGTCGATCATTTCTGGAGCAGCCCCAATAAATTTGATTCCGTGCTCTTGACAGATTTTTGAGAATTTAGCATTCTCAGAAAGAAATCCATAACCTGGATGAATTGCATCTGCATTTGTAATTTCTGCAGCTGCAATAATATTTGACATTTTCAAATACGATAAGTTACTCGGAGGAGGGCCAATACAAACCGCTTCATCAGCAAATTTAACGTGCAAACTTTCTGCGTCGGCTGTAGAGTAAACTGCAACAGTTTTGATTCCCATTTCCTTACATGTACGAATTACACGTAGTGCAATTTCTCCTCTATTCGCAATTAATATTTTTTTAAACATCTTATTTTAATTAGATAATTAGACAATTTGATAATTAGATAATTTTAGATGTCTGACATAATTAATTTGCAGATCAATCTAAAATCTAAAATCTAAAATCTAAATTTATTTATGATGGATCTACTAAGAATAAAGGTTGATCAAATTCTACTGGAGACATATCGTCTACAAGAATTTTTACAATTTTACCAGAAACTTCAGATTCGATTTCGTTGAATAATTTCATTGCTTCAATTACACAAAGAACATCTCCTTTAGATACAGTGCTTCCTACTTCAGTAAACACTGGTTTGTCTGGAGAAGGTTTTCTATAGAATGTTCCAATAATTGGAGATTTTATAGTAATGTATTTAGAATCGTCAGTAGCAGGTTTTTCTGGAGTCACATTTACAACTGTTGGAGCTGTTACTTGCGGAACTGCCGCTTGAGGTAAAGCTGCCTGAGTTGGCAATTGCTGCACATAAGTTGCTTCAGTTACATTTGTTTCTAAAGTTGTTCTGATCGTGATTTTTACATCATCCATTTCTAACTTCACTTCTGCAACGCCCGAATTTGCAACAAATTTAATTAGGTTTTGAATTTCTTTTAAATCCATAATGATTCGTTTTTAGTTTTAATTATTTCTTATCGTAAGCCCATTTTAAATAGATAGATCCCCAAGTGAATCCTCCACCAAAAGCAGCAAAGATAATATTATCTCCTTTTTTAAGCTTATCTTCAAAATCAGCCAATACTAATGGTAAAGTTCCAGAAGTAGTATTACCATATCTTTCGATGTTTACCAAAACTTTAGAATCGTCCAATTCTAATCTTCCAGCAGTAGCATCAATAATACGTTTATTAGCTTGGTGCGGCACCAGCCAGTCAACATCTTGATTTGTCAAATTATTTCTATGCAAAATCAATTCGCTGGCATCTGCCATATTAGTCACAGCATATTTGAAAACAGTTTTACCGTCTTGCACAATATTATGCTGTCTATTTTTTACAGTGTCTTCTGAAGGCGGAATCAAAGAACCTCCTGCAGGAATTTTAAGAAAATCGCGTCCTACGCCATCACTTCTTAAATACTCATCCTGCAGACCTAAGCCTTCATAATTTGGTTCGAAAAGAACTGCTCCAGCCCCATCTCCAAAAATAATACAAGTTGCTCTGTCTGTATAATCTACAATTGATGACATTTTATCGGCACCAATTAAAAGCACTTTTTTGTAACGTCCTGACTGTACATAAGCAGCAGCCGTTGACATTCCGTATAAGAAACTTGAACAAGCAGCCTGCAAATCATATGCGAATGCATTTGTTGCGCCAATTTCTGTTGCAACAAATACTCCTGTAGAAGCCACCATCATATCTGGTGTTGCAGTTGCCATTATAATCATATCAATCTCAAGCGGATCAATATTTGCTTTTGCAATCAAATCCTTTGCTGCCTGTATAGCAAGATACGATGTACCTTTATCAGCATCTTTAAGAATTCTTCTTTCTTTAATTCCTGTTCGAGCGGTAATCCACTCATCATTGGTATCAACCATTGTTTCTAGTACTTGGTTCGAAAGAACGAAGTCAGGAACATAAGCTCCAACAGCGGTAATTGCGGCTGTGATTGTATTCATTATATTCTATTATTTTCCTTTCAAATTATGATAATTTGAAAAATTTTTAAAAGACCCGAAAATTACAAAAAAAAACGTAACGAATTTGTGTATATTTTCCTAAAAAACGAAAATTATAACCAACAAAAAAAACTCTCACTATGTGAGAGTTCTAGTATAATTTACAAAAACGTATTAAGCAACCGCTTCAGATTTATCGATAACAACTTGCCCTCTGTAGTACATTTTACCTTCATGCCAGTAAGCTCTGTGGTATAAATGCGCCTCACCTGTAATAGGACATGTAGCGATTTGAGCTACAGTAGCTTTGTAATGTGTTCTTCTCTTACCTCTTCTTGTTTTCGAGGTTTTTCTCTTAGGATGTGCCATTTTACTATATTATTTATCCGTTAATAGTTTCTTTAATTTTTCCCAACGCGGGTCAATATCTTCTTCTTTGTTACTCTCTTCCTTTTGTTCTTTAACACTTAATTCGTTCAGTTTTGTCAAAGCTTCTGTCTGAAGGCTTCCGTCTTTAACACCTGGATGAATTCTTTTTTGAGGCACTGAAAGCGCAATCATTTCATAAATATACTGCGCAACATTTATCTCATGTTCACCATGCGGCAAAATCAATAGCTCTTCATTATCATCATTAAATTCTTCTCCAAAGCGAACTATCAACTTCATTTTCCCTTTTATAGGTAAATCAAAATCTTCGCCTGTTAGATCACAAGGCACATTTACTGTCCCTTTGTGTTTGAATTCTAATTCTAACATAGTACTTTTCTTTTCGAAAAGCAAATTGACTTTAATATCCGAACTTTGAAACTCTTCGTATTCAAAATTCTTAAAGAACTCGTTATTTATCTGATACTCAAAATGGTGTTTTCCTAGTTTTAATCCTACGAAAGGAATTAAAAATTCTTTTGTTTTGCTCATTTCAACATCAATTTGAACAATTCAGTTCTAAAACTAGATATCTGAATTGGGGTGCAAAGATATAAAATTATTATAAAACTAATAATCTTATTCACCTTTTTTTGTTTATAACTGTTTTTCTTTTATTTTAAGAGGTTTTTGGCTAATCTCCTCATACTGATTACGCGAGCGAAAAATATCGATCGCAAGATAGACTGCCTCTTTAAACGAATTGTAATCTGCCATGTCTTTTCCAGCAATATCATAGGCTGTACCGTGATCTGGAGAGGTTCTAACTTTATCTAGACCTGCTGTATAATTGACTCCTTTTCCAAAAGACAATGTTTTAAACGGAATTAATCCTTGATCATGATACATTGCCACGATCGCATCATATTTTTCATATTGGCTGCTTCCGAAAAAGCCATCGGCAGGAAATGGACCAAAAACCATTGTTCCTGAGTCAAATATTTTTTTCAGAACAGGCTTCAAAATTAAATCGTCTTCTTTTCCAATTACCCCACCGTCACCAGCGTGCGGATTTAATCCTAAAACTGCTATTTTTGGTTTTACTATGCTAAAATCTTGAATTAAAGATTTTCTAATAGTTTCTATTTTTTTAGCAATCAACTCTTCTGTTAAATGAGAGGCGACTTCATTTAAAGGCACATGATCGGTAATCAATCCTACTCTTAAATTATCCTGAACCATCATCATAAGGGCATCGCCTTCTAATTCCTGGCCTAAATAATCTGTATGCCCAGGAAATTTAAAATCCTCAGACTGTATATTGTATTTATTAATAGGAGCTGTTACCAAAACATCTATTTCGCCATCTTTCAACGCCTTTGTGGCTGCTGTAAAAGATTTTATGGCATATTCTCCTATTTTAGGATCATTTACTCCAAAGTTTATGTCAACTCCTTCTCTCCAAAGGTTCAAAACATTTACTTTTCCCGGAATAACCTGCTCCAATTTATCAACCCCATGAAATTGAACTGTTGATGTGAAGCTTTTTCTAACGAATGAAAGAATTTTAGCATTTGCAAAAATAACCGGCGTACACAATTCCAACATACGCGAATCTTCGAATGTTTTCAGTATAACTTCGCTTCCAATACCGTTTAAATCTCCTACCGAAATTCCAACAATTATATTTTCTGCTTTTTTATTCATGAGCTCAGTTTATTTATTACTAATTTTGATGTGCAAATTTAGTAAAATAAAACCACAATGTTTACAGGAATTATAGAAACACTCGGCAGGATTCATGAAATTCAAAAAGACCAAAACAATCTTCACATAACAGTTGACTCCTCAATAACCAATGAATTAAAAATAGACCAGAGTGTTTCTCACAACGGAATATGCCTTACAGTAGTCGCCATTAAAGACTCTCTTTATACCGTAACCGCTATTGACGAAACGATTTTAAAAACCAATATTGGCGATTGGAAAACTGGCGACATTGTAAATCTGGAAAGAGGAATGAAGCTTGGAGACCGTTTGGACGGACATATCGTACAGGGACACGTAGACCAAACTGGAACCTGCATTAAGATTGAAGAAGCAAACGGAAGCTGGAATTATACTTTTGAGTATGACAAAAGCCTCAGCAACATTACAATCGAAAAAGGTTCGATTACTGTAAATGGAGTAAGCTTAACAGTCGTAAATTCTAAAACAAATGAATTTAGCGTTTCAATTATTCCATACACTTACGAACACACTAATTTTAAAGATTTCAAAGTCGGAACAAAAATCAACCTTGAATTTGATGTGGTTGGAAAATATATTTCTAGACTTTATTCGATCAACAAATAAATATTTTCAATTTTTCACAAAAAAAAGCTTCAGTTTAAACTGAAGCTTTTTTTGTATAATTTCTATATATCGCAACTCCTCCTAAAGCTAAACCGCCCACAAGGAGAAAACTAATATTTTGATCTATTGGGAATTTAGGAGGACAGGCGGGACAATCGTCATCTGCACTGGCATCCATAGTATTTGTTGCATTACCAGGCTCAGGAAGTTCTTCTTTTGCCGCAACTAATGAAACATTTAATAAAAATAAGGCAATTACTAAAAATGGGGCTTTTAGATTTTTCATAAATTCAAGCTATTGCAAAATGCAAGTCTAGATAATTATTGATAAATATTCTTTAATAGAAATTTCTCACAAAGCATTTCTACCTCCAAAATCTTGGACAAAAGTATAAGTTTTTCGCAGAAAAGCAACTTTTAAATTAAAAAAGGAGAAACAAATTTTAACATTTTATTTTTAGAATTTCACCAATCCTTTTCAGAAAACGTCCTAGAAGAAAATCTTGCTTTTCTACTATTATCGCAAAGATTATCGGTTTGTCAGAATTTACTGATTTTAACAAAGATGCCTTTTCAGCAATAAAAACAGTAACATCAAATTTACTCCAAAAAAGTCTCAATTCATTTCCAAACCAAGAATAGAATATCTTCAAATTAATATATTTGTAAAATCCAAACCCCTTTCAACCACAACAAAACAAATGAAAAACAAATATACAGTCGGAAGTTTATATGCAGGCGTAGGCGGTATCTGTTTAGGTTTTGAAAATGCGGGATTCAAATTGGAATGGGCAAATGAATTTGACAAAAAAGCCTGCGTTACTTATAAGAACAATTTTGCGCATACTCTAATTGAAGGCGACGTAATGCAGCTTGATGTAAAAAAACTCAATAAAATAGATATCCTTACTGCCGGATTTCCTTGCCAGCCGTTTTCTCTTGCCGGACACAGAAAAGGTTTTAAAGACAGCAGAGGAAATCATTTTTTTAAAATATTAGATTTTATTGATGAAATGAGACCGAAGGTGGTATTTCTTGAAAATGTTAAAAACCTAAAAAACCATGACAAAGGAAATACCATGAAAGTTATTCAGCGCGAAATTAAAAAACGCAACTATACTTTTGACAGCGCCATTTTAAACACTAAAGATTTCGGAAACATTCCTCATAATCGCGAGCGAATTTTCATGGTTGCTTTTGATAAAAATTTCGTAAAAAAAAGCTTTAAGTTTAATTTTCCTAAAAAAGAAGAGTTAACCAAAAAAGTCACCGATTTAATCACGCAAGAAAAAGTCGATAAAAAATTCTATTACACCGAAGACAAATATATGTACAATATGCTGAAGGAAGCAGTTGTGAGAGAAGACAGAATTTATCAGTTCAGGAGGCAGTATGTACGAGAAAACAAAAGAGAAGTCTGCCCTACCCTTACAGCCAATATGGGAACTGGCGGACACAATGTTCCAATTATCACAACAGAATTCGGTTTTAGAAAATTGACACCTAGAGAATGTTTTCGCTTTCAAGGTTTTCCGGACCATTACAAGCTGCCTAAAATTTCTAATTCCAGCCTTTACAAACAAGCTGGAAATTCGGTAAGTATGCCAGTTATTGAGAGACTTGCATCTGAAATATTCAAATGCATTGAAAAAATCGAAGCCAAACAACTCAAAACAGAAAAGGCTTAAATACTCAAAAGCATAATTGCTCCTTCAATTTTTGCCAGACAAACCTCAAGGTGTTTCTCAATATCTTTGCTCCAAAACCTCAAAACGGTCCAATTTTCAGCAATTAAGAAAGCGTTGACCTCCTCATCCCGCTGTATATTTCTCTCTATTTTCGGAATCCAGTATTCCCGATTTGTTTTAATTCTGAGCTGTTCTGTATCCCAATTTTTCCCATGAAAAAATTCGCTGTCAACAAAAATGGCAATTTTATATTTGGCAAAAGTAAGATCAGGCCTGCCAAATACCTTTTTATTGTTTTTTCGGTATCTGTGACCTAATTTCCATAAAGCTTTAGCAAGCCTTACTTCACCTTTTGTAGCAGTGCTTTTTATCGCCTGCATAGTTTTCCTCCTCTGTTCGGGAGTTAATCTATCCATCTGAAGATTAAATTTGTTTCGGATGGATAAAGTTAAAACATTTTAAAGGATTAAAGATTCAATTAAGAAGTTCCAAAATTTCAATTTTCAGATTTTAAAAAGCATCAAAAACAAAAAAAGCCTCTACATTTCTGTAAAGGCTTTGTGTTTCTAAAAGAGTGGTCCCACCTGGGCTCGAACCAGGGACCACCTGATTATGAGTCAGGTGCTCTAACCAGCTGAGCTATAGGACCGGTTTAGAGGATGCAATATTACTACTATTTTTCATTCACTCCAAATATTTTAAGACATCATTTTAATTTAATTTTAAAACTTTTGCCGAATCTCAAAGGACAAAATTGATTTTCAACATCTTATTCAAAAATTAAAATGACTTTTTTTTTATTTAATTTCTTGGCAAAGCTCTACCAAAACGCCATTTGTGTTCTTTGGATGCAGAAAAACGACCAATTTATTATCGGCTCCTTTCTTTGGAGTTTCGTTAATCAAGACAAAACCTTCGTTTTTTAATCTGGCAATTTCAGCCTCGATATCATCAACATCAAAAGCAATGTGATGGATTCCTTCGCCTTTTTTCTCCAAAAATTTAGCAATTGGACTTTCTGGATTGGTCGCCACCAAAAGTTCGATTTTATTATTTCCCGTTTGAAAAAAAGACGTTAAGACGCCTTCGCTTTCTACAGCTTCCATTTTATAAGACGGAACGCCAAGCATTTTTTCGAACAAAACATTGGCATCGTCCATATTTTTTACTGCAATTCCGATATGTTCTATTTTGTTTACCATTGCTTCAATTATTGATTTATATAGGTCTTAAAATAACCGCATTCTGCAATTACATCCTGATAATATTTGGTATCAGAATAGTCTTTTCTTAAAGCTTTGAATGAGTTCCAAGCAATAAAATTAACTTTATCGTCTTGAATTTCCCAATAGCTGTTTACATTATTATATTTTTTATTGTAATACTCATTTCTTTCACATTTCGAAATCAGATACAGACATTTTGCTTTTTGCTCTTTGTTTGAAGCTGCTTCAAAAGCTTTTTGATAATACATTTTAGAAACAGAATTGTTTGTAATCATTTCTTTCATTGCATCTCTAAATGAATATGGGCTAGAACCATAACCTACAATATTGTTTTCATAAAAAGTTCTTCCGTTTCCAAAATGAGAAATATTATAAAACGCATTTCCTAACAAAAGACTGTTTGTGTAAACATCTTCTTTCTGAGCCAATTTATCCTGCATTTCTTTTACTGTAGTTAAGAAATCCATGAAAGTATATTTTCTTTTCTGATACGCTGCGTGTTCGCAATCGTGACAGTCTTTTATGTTTCCGTTAAACGGATTCCCTAAAAACTTATAATATTGAACCGAATCTGTTTGTTTCATAAATTCGATCGCTTCCGGGATTTTATTCTTAAACGTCGACTGAACTGCCTGAAAATTATTAATGTCTTTCAGTTTTAGGCTATAAATTCCAGCGCCAATATTCTCTATTTCAGATTTATTTGGCTTAGCCAAAAACGATTTAATGCCTAGCAGCTTTTTTTCATCATCATAAAATGCATTTCCATCGTTCCAATAACTATAACGTGATTCGCCAAAAATTTCAGCCATAACCAAATCCCCTTTTTCTTTATAAAGATTTGACAAATAGCTTCTGCTCCATGACGAAGCATTTTGATAACGAAATTCTTGCCCCTTATAATTTTTTGGAAGTTCATTATAAAGCCAATTCAAATCGGCTAGAAGTGTTTTTTCATTTTTGTCTGTCAGCTTATCTATTTTGCTCAAATTATTCACAAAACGCAATAATCTTATTTGGTACTTAGCCAATTCCGTTTTTGGAAGCGTCTTTTCTGCTTTATTATAATTCTTATCTGCATTGGCATAATCGCCTTTTAGCGTTTGAAGATACCCAATTGCCATATCCCATAAATATGGTTTTTCGGTATTTCCGGCAGCAGAAATTTTTGCAATCAAATCAACTGCGCTGTTGTCAACTTTTGATTTGTTCTCCGTTTTATTCTCTGCAACAGTTTGAGGTGTCGGCGGCTTGCTGTAATCTGAGCTGCTCACCTGAAATGAGTTGTTTATTTTTTGCTCCAGCGAATTAACCAATCTCGTTCCAAGATAATTTAAATGCTCGCTTTTTGGATCTAACTCGTAGATTTTCTCAATCGCCTGTTTTTCATCTTTGTAATATCCATGTATGGCCCAAAGCGCTGCTCTTTCTTTATTATTTTTTGCCATTGCCAGCGCTTTTGTCCAGTCCGACTCATTTTTTGGTTTAAAACTATAAGCTGTAACAACTCTCAATTCTGGACATTTGTCAAAAACCTGAGCATATAAATAGTTCGAAGTAGCAAATTTATTCTGCTTATAATTAATTCCGGCAACATACGCCAAAGCACGATAATACAAAGTATTCTTTGGGACAGAACTTTCGGTTTTATTAAAAAAGTCAATTGCTTTCTGTTTGTTATTGCTATAAAAACGTGCTTTCATAGTCAGGAACCAATACCTGTTTTTCAAAAATGGGTCAGACAGAGTATTGTATACATTTTCTATTGACTGAATCATTTTGGCATCATTGAAAGTTTTTGCCACAACAGGATCATAGCTCCAATAATCGTCTCCAATAGAAACTGTTTCTATTTTTTGAGCCAAGTACAAAAATTCAATAAAGTTTTTTACTTTCTCATCTTTCAGATTCAGCTTTTTACCCCATTTTTGAGAGCTTTTGTTTTCTTTTTTTGTTTTGTAAAAAACGTGCAGATCGGCTACT
This sequence comes from Flavobacterium sp. TR2, assembly GCF_025252405.1. NCBI lineage: Bacteria > Pseudomonadati > Bacteroidota > Flavobacteriia > Flavobacteriales > Flavobacteriaceae > Flavobacterium > Flavobacterium sp. TR2. The sequence continues at coordinate 671,227 of NZ_CP104307.1, forward strand.
TCTTGTTTGTTTTTGATAGCCTCTTTTTCATCCGAATAATATCTTGGCTTTTCATCTCCAATCAAAAAGTAATTTACTGTTGTCGTATCTGCTTTTCCTTTAAGATAGTCTGCCCAATCTGATTTTATATTTTTGTTAAAACGCGAATTATGCTGGGTGTCAAAACCAATTCCATAAAAAATACCGCCTGATAAAAACAGAGGCGAGTATGACTTGTCTGCAAAAGTTTCTGGTGTAAAATTTGAGTTATAAGACCCGAAATAATCCCAATCTCCATCCGCGCAGGCGTATGCAATACCGAATGCAGAAAGCAAAACGGCACTAGAAACAAGAAATAACTTGCTCAAAAATATTCTTTTCATAATTGTTTAAATTGAATTCGTCTAAATCGTAAAATATAATTTCGTTTGGCTTTTCGACAAGATTATCCTGCAAATCTTCTGCCATTTCTTTTAAATCTTCAGCTTTAATTTCTTCTATTTTCAAGAGATCATTTTTTTCATAAAAAACACCATTTTTATAATTGGAATGTTTTGCCCTAAAAAAAATCGAACTTACTTTTTCAAAATTAGGATCTTTCCCTAGCATTGCGCTATTGATTTTAGCACGAAGCCCAATCACTTTATTTTCTCTGATGTGAACTCCCCAAGAATAAATTGGAAATGCAAAATCGAGATGCAGCGGATACCTCTTTAAGCTTTTAAGGTAGCGCTCTGCCACTTTCTGGTCGTAAATAGAATTGAGCGAGTCTGGAGCAATCGACCCCATATTATAATACATCAGAACACCAGAATCTACATTTGGAATTTTTGTTTTTTTGAAATATTTCACCTGATGCAATCGAATGGTCGCTGAAAGTTTCTTTTTCGACAGTTTTTTAAAAACCTCTATAAACTTCAAATAATTCTCCTTGCTTTTTAATGTCCAATCGCAATCAATTTGAATTTCCTGACAAGAAATTTTGTTTTTGAAATTGATCTGTTCTATAAAATCAAAAGTTTTTTGAGCCAGATTCTCTATATCCAAATTGGCCTGCAGCATAACTTTATTCTGAATAAAAACTACAGGAACGACAGTATATCCTTTTGGTTTTTCTTGAAATCGAATGGGGCTGATGGGAATTGGAAAATCTGATTCTGGATGGAGCCCAATATCAAAATACCTCACATAAAGTTTTTGAACATTATTCTCATTCAAAACTTCCTTTTCGGCTTTTGAAAATTTCAACATCGTTTTCCAGTAATAAAAGGAGATTGCAGGTTTTTCGCTTTTAGTGCATGATAACATCAAAAAGAGAAACAAAACTGGAAAAAATCGCTTGAACAAAACTTAGGAAATTACATTTTAGATCAAAAGTAAGAAATTATATCATTTCAAAAATGTCCGAAACATTAATTTTTTCAGAAGATTCGTAAAAGTTCCAAATCCTAATAAATGGATAAAAAATTTCAATTAAAGCAAATATAATTGTTATTTTGTGCAATCAAATTGAAAAACCGTTATGTTGAAAAACACTCTAAAATACATTGCATTTATAATTTTAATATCAATGATAAGCTGCGCCAAAAGAGGCAGCATTACCGGCGGTTTAAAAGATACTTTGCCTCCTGTTTTAGTATCTAGCGTTCCTAAAAATTTTACAACCGATTTTAAAGGAAACACGATCACTTTAAATTTTGACGAATACATCAAACTTAAAAACACCAATAAACAGCTGATTATTTCGCCCCCTTTAAAAAACGAGCCGCAAATCACGCCTTCGACTGTCAGTAAATTTGTAAAAATTGAACTTCGAGACACTTTGCTGCCAAACACTACTTATAGTTTAAATTTCGGACAAGCAATTCAAGATAATAATGAAGGAAATGCTTTAAATCAGTTCAAATACATCTTCTCAACAGGACCGCATATTGATTCGCTCAAATTAAACGGAAGAATCAAAGATGCTTACGGAAAGTATGTTGACAATTTTGTTTCTGTGATGCTTTACGAAGTAAATGACAAGTTTAAAGATTCTACCATTTACAAAGAATTTCCGCGTTACATTACCAACACTTTGGATAGTATGAGAACTTTTCAGTTTGAAAATCTAAAAGAAGGAAAATATCTTTTGGTTGCTTTAAAAGACAAAGGATCAAACAATAAATTTAATCCGAAAGATGATAAAATCGGTTTTTTAAAAAACTACATTACAGTTCCGTCAGATACTGTCTATGAGTTGGAATTGTTTAAGGAAACGCTTCCGCTAAAGGCCTTCAAACCTATTCAGGCTTCTGGAAACCGTTTGTATCTTCCGTATGAAGGGAAACAGAATTTCAAAAATTCAAAACCAAAAATTACGCTTAAAAACGGCAGCGAAGTTTTGGAAACCATTGTAACTCAATTTCCTAAAAAAGATTCGCTTCAAGTTTGGTATAAGCCAATAAAAGCAGACTCATTATCGATGGAGGTTGAGAAAGGAAGCTATAATAAAAAGTTTTCGTTCAAAATTAAAGCCTTAAAAAAAGACACTTTAAATATCAAAGCGATACAAAACGGCGTGATTAATTTTAGAGAGCGTTTTACATTGGAAACCGAAACGCCATTGGTAAAATTTGACAAATCTAAAATCAGATTGGTTAACAAGGATTCTGTTGCTGTGCCTTATACCACAGAATATGACGAGTTTGAGCAGAAACTTTATGTTGATTTCAAAAAAGAGCCTCTAGACAAGTATAGCTTCACTTTCTTGCCTGGCGCTTTGACCGATTTTTACGAAAAAACAAACGACACTTTATCGTACAAACTCAGCACTAAAGAATATGCCGATTACGGAAATATTATACTGAATCTGAAAAATGTAAAGCGTTTTCCTATCATTGTAGAATTGACCAACAAAAAAGGAGATGTTGTTTTAGCCGAAGGATATTCTGAAGGCGCAACAACACTAGAATTCAATTTGCTGCAGCCCGACGTTTTTACAGTCCGAATTATCTACGACGACAACAAAAACAAACAGTACGATACTGGTAATTTCTTAGAGAAAAAATATTCTGAAGAAGTGTTTTACAATCAGGAAGAATTTGATGTTCGCGCCAATTGGGATCGAAACGAAACCATCGACTTGAGTATTCCGTTTAATCCAGAAGTGGAGAAAAAACAAGACGATAAAAAGAGAAAAGACGCAGAAAAGAAACGGAAAGCTTTCTAAAACTTGATTTCAAACTGATCTCTATCGCTTAAAAAGTCTAATTTTTTACGCGTTTCATACATGGTGTTTTTGTCCAATTCTACGACAAAGACACCATTTTTTTCTTGTGGCTCTAAAATATAATTACCTAAGAAATCTATCGCCTGCGAATGGCCGATATGTTCATAATCGTGAGCATCGTTCCCTATTCTGTTAACTCCAATTACATAAGAAAGATTTTCTATTGCTCGAGCTTTTAGCAAAGCATCCCAAGCATTGGTACGCACTTTTGGCCAATTAGCCACATACAAAATCAGGTCGTAATTTTCTGCATTTCGAACAAAAACCGGAAATCTCAAATCGTAGCAAATCTGAAGGCATATTTTCCAATCCAGATAATTTACAATTACTTTTTGATCTCCACGCGTATACACCTTGTCTTCGCCTGCGAGAGAAAAAGAATGTCTTTTATCGTAATATTGAATTTCGCCAGAAGGAAAAACAAAAAACATTCTATTGTAATATTTTCCATTTTCTGTAATGACAACACTTCCTGTAATCGCTGCATTTTTTTGCTTTGCTTTCAGCTTCATCCATTCGATCGTTTCGCCCTGCATGGTTTCGGCAACTTCCGAAGCATCCATAGTAAATCCTGTAGAAAACATTTCTGGAAGCACGATCAAATCTACTTGCGAACTAATTTCATTGATTTTGGAATCAAAGTTTTCTCTGTTTTTACCGGCATTCTGCCAAAAAAGATCGGTTTGAATTAAAGCAATTCTCATTTTTATAATGGTATGAAAGTCAAAAACACTTTGAAATTAGACAACAACAAGACTCGGAACAGCGGTTTTATAAGATTTTAGTTTTGCATGAGTCGGCTCTACCTCTGTAATTACATAATTTATATCAGACAAATTGGCAATTTTCATTTTAAGAACGGTATTCAATTTCTCTGTAATAGTCAGGACCGCTGTTTTTTTAGAAGCATTAATCATGGCTTTTTTTACCTGAACCGTTTCCCAATCAGAATCAGAATAGCCTCCATCTATATCAAGCGCATTTGTTCCTAAAACCAAGAGATCGGCTTTTATGCTGGCTAATTGATGAAAAGCTTCCCCGCTCACACACATCTGGCTGTAAGAAGAAATGCTTCCGCCAATCATAATGGTTTTGATGTTTGGCTTATCTAAAAGCTGCACTGCAGTCAAAGCGGTGATCGTAAAAACGGTCAGATTAAGATCATTTGGTATTAATCGGATAAACTCGCGGATGGTTGTTCCTCCATCAACAATTAAAACCATACCATCATGAAGAAGATCGACTGCTTTTTGGGCAATAACCTGTTTGGCTTCTACAGCATAAGTCTGATTCAACGAAGAGTAGTGATATCCTTTGGTCATCGCGCCGCCTTTTACTTTGATGATAAGCGATTCGGCGTCAAGTTCGTTTATATCACGTCGCACAGTATCTTCAGAAACACCAAGTTTAGCCGAAAGAGTTTCAAAACTAACACGCGTATGCAGGTTGATCTCTTTTAGAATATGATTTTTACGTTCTTCTTTACTGTAATTTAAAACTTCATTTTCAGTGCTCATGCCCAATTATTTTTTTCTACTTACAAAAATAAACATTTCAGCACATAATTCGTTCAAATCAAAAATTGTATTTGGCAATAAAAAATTCCAATACATTAGTTTTAAAACCATTTGCATATCTTTAAAAATTCCTTTTTAATAAAAATTTAAAGTTTTTCACTTATGAAAAAATTCCTCTTTTTATTTTTCACCCTTTCTTTTTTGAACGGAAATGCTCAAAATTCCCAGCAGAATACAACCATAATTCCCGCTCCGAATTTGTATCAGCTGACGGGCGACAGCATTCGGATAAATGGAAAAATTGAGGTTCTTTTTAAAAACAAAAATTATAGCGAAAAGGAATTAAAATCGGCTGAAATTTTAGAATCGGCATTCAACTCAAAATCCAATCCCAAAAAATCAAATATCAAAATTGAACTTAATTCAGATGTAAATTTCAAATCAAAAGAGAGCTATAAAATTGAAATTGCCTCGAACAAAATTTCAGTTTCAGGAAAAGAAGAAGGGCTTTTTTATGCTATCCAATCTTTATTGCAGCTTCTTCCAAACAGGCCTTCGGGGACAGAAATTAAAATTCCGTGCCTAATCATCGAAGATTCGCCCCGATATTCTTACCGAGGCTTGCATTTAGACGTTTGCCGCCATTTTTTCTCTGTTGATGTCATAAAAGATTTTATCAGACAAATGTCTTGTTATAAGCTAAACAACTTTCATTGGCACTTAACAGACGATCAAGGATGGAGAATTGAGATTAAAAAATACCCAAAACTTACAGAAATCGGTTCAAAAAGAGCAGAGACTTTAGTCGGCAATAAATTTGAAAGATCGCCATTCTTTTTTGACGGAAATCCATACGGCGGATTTTATACTCAGGAAGAAATTAAAGACGTAGTGAAATTTGCCGAAGATCATTATGTAAATATTATTCCAGAAATCGAAATGCCAGGTCACGCCTCGGCAGCTGTTACAGCTTATCCGAATTTGGCTTGTTTTCCGGACCGAAATTATAAAGTTGCAACATCATGGGGTGTTTTTGAAGATGTTTTCTGCGCAGGAAAAGACGAAACTTTTACTTTTTTAGAAGATGTTTTGACAGAAGTGATGGTTCTTTTTCCGAGTAAAAACATTCATGTTGGCGGAGACGAATGTCCAAAAACCAGATGGAAAGCTTGTCCGAATTGCCAAAAGCGAATTAAAGATCTCGGTCTAAAAGACGAACACGAACTGCAAAGCTATTTTATTAAAAGAATTGAAAAATTTCTGAATGCGAATGGAAGACAGATTTTTGGCTGGGATGAAATCTTAGAAGGCGGATTGGCGCCAAACGCAGCTGTGATGTCTTGGCGCGGAGAATCGGGCGGGATTCATGCGGCAAAATTAAAACATCCAGTCGTAATGACTCCAGAAGCAACGGTCTATTTTGATTATAACCAAGGCTATTCGCCAAACGAACCGCTTACTGTTGGCAGATTAAGCACTTTAGAAAAAGTCTATCATTACAACCCGACTCCCGTTGACAGTTTAAATGTCGAAGAACAAAAATATATTCTTGGAGTTCAAGCTAATCTTTGGTCAGAATATTTAACAAATGCGGCGAAATTAAATTATATGCTTTATCCTCGAGTTTTTGCCTTGGCTGAAATTGCTTGGACCGAACCTCAAAACAAAAACTACAATCATTTCATTCAAAACCAGCTGCCTTATCATTTAGAAAAATTAGAAGCAGCAAGCAGATTATACAAAGTTCCAACGCCTTTTGGTGCAGATGAAACAGCTTTAATTGCATCAAAATATATTTTGGAGGTAAAACCGACCATTAAAAACGGAAAGATCTTTTACACGATTGACGGTTACAATCCTGATGAAACGGCAAACCTTTACCAAAATCCCGTGACAGTAAATATCCCAAAGGGAGAATATCGAGTTATCAAAACGATTCAAATTAGCGAAAGCGGAAAAAGAAGTTCCATCAACAAAATCATTGTTAGAAATTCGGATCAAAAACCTTCACTTGCGATCCAGCCAAAGAAAAAGGGTTTGAAATACGAGTATTTTACAGGAACGTTTAAACAAACACAAGATCTAGAACTTTCAAAACCTGTCAATTCGGGAATTTTAGAAGGCAAAATCAGTGCAGAAAAATGGAAAACGAAATTAGAGCGCTATATCGGCTTAAAATTTAGCGGATATGTCTTTATACCAGAAACGGGAAATTATACTTTTTCGACACTTTCAGATGACGGATCAAAGCTTTTTATAGACGATGAATTAATTGGGGACAACGATGGCCTTCATTGGATGAACGAAGCTTATGGCGCTGTTAAACTAGAAAAGGGGGTTCACAAACTCAACATCAGCTATTTTGATTTAACTGGCGGTACAGCTTTAAAATGCTTTATTCAAAAAGAAGGACAGAAGAAAGAAGAAATTAGCGCTTCACAATTGTTCTATGAATAGAAAACAAAAAACGCATCAACCGTGGCTGATGCGTTTTTTTTAAATATACTAAATTGTGTATTATCCTTTCAAGCTTGCTGCTAAATACTCACGGTTCATACGTGCGATATTTTCAAGCGAAATTCCTTTTGGACATTCGATTTCACAAGCTCCCGTGTTTGTACAGTTACCGAAACCTTCTAAATCCATTTGGTGAACCATGTTTAATACACGATCAGTTGCTTCCACTTTACCTTGTGGCAATAATGTATATTGAGAAACTTTTGCAGAAACGAATAACATTGCTGAAGAGTTTTTACAAGTTGCAACACAAGCTCCGCAACCAATACAAGCAGCAGCATCAAATGACTTATCTGCATCAGCTTTTGGAACTGGAATAGTATTCGCATCGATTGTGTTTCCTGAAGTGTTTACAGAAATAAATCCTCCAGCGTGCTGGATTCTATCAAAAGAACTTCTGTCAACTACTAAATCTTTAATTACTGGGAAAGCTTTTGCTCTAAATGGCTCGATAAAAATTGTATCGCCATCTTTAAACATACGCATATGCAACTGACAAGTCGTAACACCTCTATCTGGTCCGTGCGCTTCACCGTTGATGAATAAAGAACACATTCCGCAGATTCCCTCGCGGCAATCGTGGTCAAATGCTACAGGCTCTTGTCCTTTGTTGATTAGATCTTCGTTAAGAACGTCTAACATTTCAAGGAAAGACATATCTGGTTCGATTCCATCGATAGGATATTCTACAATCCCTCCTTTATCTTGGGCGTTTTTCTGACGCCATATTTTTAATGTAAGTTTCATACCTTTTTCGTTTGAAAGTCATAAAGTCGAAAGTCGAAAGTCGCTTGGCGCATTTTGCCTTTTGACTTTAAGACTTTGGGCTTTCGACCAAATTCTTATTTATAACTTCTTTGAACTAATTTAATGTTTTCGTAATTAAGAGGTTCTTTGTGCAACACTGCATCACTTGGTTTTCCTTTGTATTCCCAAGCTGCAACGTATGCAAAGTTTTCGTCGTCACGAAGTGCTTCTCCTTCTTCTGTCTGATACTCCTCACGGAAGTGACCACCACAAGATTCGTTACGGTGTAAAGCATCTTTTGCAAACAATTCTCCTAATTCTAAGAAATCGGCAACACGAGTCGCTTTTTCCAATTCCTGATTAAATTCGTTAGCGTTTCCAGGAACTTTTACATCTCTATAAAACTCTTCACGTAAAGCAGCAATTTCTTCGATAGCCTCAGTTAAACCTTTAGCATTACGAGCCATACCTACTTTATTCCACATGATCTTTCCAAGTTTTTTGTGGAAATAATCTACAGAATGTTTACCGTTGTTATTGATAAATTTATTGATTTGATCTACAACTGCTTTCTCAGCTTCAACGAATTCTGGCAAGTCTGTAGAAATTGGTCCCATTTTAATATCTGGAGCTAAATAATCTCCGATAGTGTATGGCAATACGAAGTATCCATCAGCTAAACCTTGCATTAAAGCAGAAGCTCCAAGTCTGTTTGCTCCGTGGTCAGAGAAGTTAGATTCTCCAATTGAGAAACATCCAGGAATTGTAGTCATTAAGTTATAATCAACCCATGTTCCACCCATTGTGTAGTGAACTGCCGGGTAAATCATCATTGGCGTTACATACGGATCTTCGTCAACGATTTTCAAGTACATTTGGAATAAGTTTCCATATTTACTTTTCACGATATCAGTTCCTAATTTAGTAACTAAAGCTTTGTCATTTTCATTCAATCCTTTTACGTGAGCAGCTTCTTTTCCGTAACGTTCGATAGCCGCCGCAAAATCAAGATAAACTGCTTCTCCAGTTTTGTTAACACCAAAACCAGCATCACATCTTTCTTTAGCCGCACGAGACGCAACGTCACGAGGAACCAAGTTACCAAAAGCAGGATATCTTCTTTCCAAGAAATAATCTCTTTCTTCTTCAGATAAATCAATTGCTTTTTTCTTTCCTTCACGGATTGCCTGAGCATCTTCAATTTTCTTTGGTACCCAAATACGACCGTCATTACGTAAAGATTCAGACATCAAAGTCAATTTAGACTGGTGATCTCCTGAAACTGGAATACAAGTTGGGTGAATTTGCGTGTAACAAGGATTTGCGAAAAATGCTCCTTTTTTATGAATTTTCCAAGCTGCTGTTGCGTTACTTCCCATAGCATTTGTTGAAAGGAAAAATACGTTTCCGTATCCTCCAGAACCAATTACTACCGCGTGAGCAGAATGTCTTTCTATTTCTCCAGTGATTAAGTTACGAGCGATAATCCCTCTCGCTTTTCCATTCACGATTACAATGTCAAGCATTTCGTGACGGTTGTACATTTTAATTTTTCCACGGCCAATCTGACGGTTCATTGCAGAATAAGCTCCTAACAACAATTGCTGTCCAGTTTGTCCTTGTGCGTAGAATGTACGAGAAACTAAAGTTCCTCCAAAAGAACGGTTATCTAAAAGTCCGCCGTATTCACGAGCCAATGGCACCCCTTGAGCCACACATTGGTCAATAATGTTAGCAGAAACTTCAGCCAAACGATATACGTTTGCCTCACGTGCACGGTAATCGCCTCCTTTTACAGTATCATAAAACAATCTGTAAGTTGAGTCACCGTCACCTTTATAGTTTTTTGCCGCGTTGATACCTCCTTGTGCAGCGATCGAGTGCGCACGACGTGGAGAATCTTGGAAGCAGAATGCTTTTACGTTATATCCTAACTCAGCCAAAGTAGCCGCAGCCGAACCTCCAGCCAAACCTGTACCAACAACAATAATATCTAAGTTACGTTTGTTAGCCGGATTTACTAAATTAATATGATCTTTATAATTTGTCCATTTGTCCGCAATAGGACCATTTGGAATTTTTGAATCTAATGCCATTATAATTGATATTAATTATTGAAATGATGAAATAAAGCGATAATTACGAAAAGTGCTGGAACTACAACTGCAAACCAGTAACCTACTTTCGCTAAAAATCTAGAGTATTTGTTATACATCCCTACAGATTGAAGAGAAGATGCAAACCCGTGCCATAAGTGGAATCCTAAAAGGATAAATGACACACAGTACAATGCCGTACGAATTGGATCGTGGAATTTGTGAACTAACTCACCATAATACCTTGTAGCATCTGGTGCTGTACCTGCAATATATTTGTAGGTAACTTCAGGAAACCAGAAATCATAAAAATGCAATCCTAAGAAAGCCAAAATAACCAATCCAGAAATAATCATATTTCTAGAACTCCAAGAAGCGTTTGCTGCTCCATTGTATTTTGCGTATGCAATTGGTCTTGCCGCGCTGTTTTGAGCCGTCAGAATAAATCCCATTACGAAGTGGAAAATTACTCCGAATGCCAAAATTGGCTGCATTACATACTGAATCAGCGGATTGTATCCCATAAAGTGAGAAGCCTCGTTAAAAACGTCTTCACTAATAATAGAGATAAAATTTAAGGAAACATGCAGCGCTAAAAACGTGATTAAGAATATTCCCGAAAGAGCCATAGCTACTTTCTTTAAAATGGAAGCATTCAATAGTGCAGATTGTGCCATAAGTGTTAAGTAGTTTATTTTAAAAAATTAGACAAAAATAATTCAATTACAAAAGAACTACAACCATTTCGCTGTTATTTATAATGATTTTAAAATAGCTCTTCCCTACGTACTTTTACGTACACAAATGAAGCTGATAAAAAATAATTCACTATAGAAAACCTCAAAACATTGCTTTTTAAGCCTTAAAGAAAATTTTACGCACTAAGTAGATTACCGAAAATTTATCATATTGTTATTTTATTCAAACTTTTAATTTATTTTCTTCAAAAGTGTTCACCGTCTCAAATTTTGTCTGAGTAAAAAATTGTCATTCCACAACATAGTTTTACCTTTAGCGGCTCAAAAAATTAATAATGAAAACAGGAATTGATGCTATTTCATTTGATGTAGCAAACATACATTTACCCATAAAAACTTTGGCAATTGCCAGAAATATTGAGCCAGAAAAACTAGAAAAAGGTCTTGGATTACTAAAAATGACCTTCCCAGACGTTCATCAAGACGCTGTAGTTTTTGGAGCAAATGCCTTGACAAAACTTATCATTGAGAATAAAATTGACTTAAAAGAAATCAGTCGAATCTATGTCGGTACAGAAAGCGGTGTCGACAGCTCAAAACCAATTGCTTCTTACTTAATTAGCTTAATGGAGCAGAAATTTGGCGAAGATTCATTAGCAGAATGCGATGTGGTGGACTTTACTTTTGCTTGCATTGGCGGAGTTGACGCTTTACAAAATTGTCTTGATTTTGTAAAACTGAATCCGACGAAAAAAGCAATTGTGGTTACATCTGATTTTGCAAAATACGATTTAAATTCTGGCGGAGAATACACTCAAGGTGCTGGAGCTGTTGCGATGCTGATTGCTGCAAACCCAAAAATTATTGCTTTTGACGATAATTGGGCAACGAGTACAAAAGGTGTTTTCGATTTCTTTAAACCGTACAGAACTATATCCAAAGAAGAAATAACCAAAAACGCAAACAACGATTCTTGGTTTGATAATTTAGAAGCCGAAATCGAAATCCACAAAGATCAGCCGGTTTTTGACGGACAATATTCTAACCAATGCTACATGGATCGTACGCGAAATGCTTACTTTTCATTCAAAAAATTAAAAAACACAACCGAAACTTTATACAGCACTTGGCACAGTATCGTGATGCACTTGCCTTATTCTTTCCAAGGGCGACGAATGTTATCTGAAATTTACGCTTTAGACAGTGCCAAAAAAATTATTGCTGACGATATTGCGTCTGCAGATTATCAGTCTAAAATTAAGGAAGTTGCAAAATCGGAAGATTATAGAAGTTTTGTAACTGAGAAATTACAGCCTGCTGAATTGGCTTCTTCTTTAATTGGAAACCTTTACACGGGTTCTATTTTCATGGGCTTATTGTCGACTTTGGCTCATTTTAACGACACAAGCAAAGAAATTTCTGGAACTAAATTTGGTTTCTTAGCTTACGGTAGCGGATCGAAATCAAAAGTTTTTGAAGGAACGATTCAACCAGAATGGAAATCAGCTTTAGCGAATGTGAAACTTTTCGAAAATTTAGCTGGAAGCACAGAAATTGACTTCAACACTTATGAAAGCCTTCATAAAAAAGAACAAAAACAAAGTGTAAAAACCCCGAAAAACGAATGGGTTTTGGACCGAATCGAAAAAGAAATTCCTGTTTTGATTGGAGCGAGATATTATAAATGGGTGGATTAAATTTTTAATTCCAATATAGAAAATTCTAAATTCCGATAAATTGAAAACCGAAGTGAAAATTGCTTCGGTTTTTTTATGCTTTTAAATTTAACCGCAAAGTTCGCAAAGGATTACGCAAAGTTTTTTGCTTTTCTATGAACACAAAGTTTTGTGCTCTTTGCGGTTAAATAACAAAAAAATCAATTGCTGTTCCGTCTGAACAAAACTTCCGTTATATTTTTTCAAATCTGTTTACTATTACAATTTCATTTCCATAATAGGCATGAAACGGTTTTTTATTGATGATTCGAATTCTCCAACTTTTACAAATCCCATTTTCAAGTAAAATTTCTCAGCGTTGGGCTCTGAATCGAGCGTTATTTTTTCTATTCCGATTTCTTTAATTCGGTTTAAGAAATCGACAACTAAATATTTCCCAAATCCTTTTCCAATATAATCTGGCAAAACAAATAAATTATCGAGTTCGATTACTTTTTCATCTTTAAAGACATAAGAATAGTAACCAATAATCAAATCATTATCAACCAATTTAAAAACGTTATGTTCACTTATGTAATCCTTAGAAATGGTTAGTTTTTTATCCCATTTCTGAATTTGCTCATCAGAATATCCCCAATACGCTTTTGATTTTTTGGTTATTTCGGTAAGAATTTCGCTGTCGCTTATTTTGGCTTTTTCTACTGTCATTACTTATAAATCGTAAATTTATTATGACTCAAAGTAAAGCCAAGATTTTCATAAATCGCTACATTTTCTACTCGTTTTTTATTTGTAGTTACTTCAATACTTTTCAAAGTATTTTGCTCAGCAAAATCTAGAATTTCATTTACCAATAATCTTCCAACGCCTTGACCGCGATATTTTTGACAAATAAAAAACTCTTGAATTTCTCCTACCAATCCGCAATGATGCAAAAGATTTTGGGTATGGAAGCTGATAAAACCTAATCTGTCTGTTTCGTTTTCTGCAATTAGATAGAGATTTCTAGGATTTGAAATATTTTCATTGAATATCACTTCGAAAACTTTAAAATCTAAAACTTCATTTTCTAGTTCGCATATTGATTTGTAGACAAAGTCTAGGTCTTTGGATTCTATTTTTCTGATGTTTATTCCTGAATTCATAACCTTAAATTAAAATGTAATTTATAAAAAAAACCGAAACTTAAATAAGCTTCGGCCTTTATCATTATTCTTTACCTTCTAATTCTATATTAAAATGCCATGAATGTTTATACCAAACACCTGAATTTTCAAGGCTGTTATTTCTGCTTATTCGAGATTCTCCCGAATAACCGCTATTAAAACAGAAGCCCTCACCAGCTTTAGTATTACCTGAACTTCCTGCGGTAATTCCTAGTTTTTCTCCGTCAACTAAATACCAATAAAAGCTATACGTTTTATTTGCCTCCAAATAAAGATTTAGCGCTCGCAAATCAAACGGAACAAAACCTCCATTGAAGTATGCTGGAACTTCTGTGCTTGTAGTTGCCACAACATTAAGATTTGCGTCTCTAATAATCAATTTCAGCGTTACTGGCTTATCATAAATTTCTCTATCTTCCATATAAGAAAACCCTTCGCTAAGATGAATGCTAAAAGTAGAAGGAACTAAATTTTTATCAACTATTACAGTTTGTCCTGTTCCAATATTTCTATCGTAAGGTAAAATATCTGGAGCATTGGTTCTGTTATCTCCTCCAAACCATTTCGTAGCATTTGCTTCAGAACATGATCTAGCTATGTAATTATTCATATGCTCCAATCTTACTTGGTAAATCTTCTCTGCTCCAGATTCTGATTTAACAGTAAAATTTACTGGCTCAGAATAGTCTTTTATCGTTTTAGGATCTGGCGTTATTGTTGCATATTTCGAAAACTTTAATTCTACATCTAAATTTTTAAGATCATTAATTTCAGGGATTCTTTTTGTCACTAATCCTCTTTCATTATTAATATCTGCACTCAATACTAAATTTGGAGTTTTGACATTCACCTCTAAGATAAAATTGCCAGTGCTTGCCTCTCTTTTTATATCAGCTAGATAACTTTTTACATCTCCATTTTCTGCCGTAACTTCAAAGGTCAATGGCCCATTAATAGACTTAACTGTTGCTGGATCTGGATTTATATGTGCTCCTTTAGGAATTGAAATTGCTAAACTTATATCTTCTAGCTCGAATGTACTTTCTACGATACCGTTTATTGAGTTGCCTTCAATCGGAAACTCTTTGGTAACATTTCCTTTTGTTATAGTAAAAGATTGAATTGTATTATCAGCACTTAAACCTGCTTCAGCCACACAAGATGCCATTAAAAGGGAGGCAAAAAAGAAAATCGAAAATAGTTTAATTGTATTTTTCATGAATTATTTATGGTTTAGTTTATTTGGCAGCAAATATTATTATTTAAAATGTAATTTCTTTACGGAAAACCACATTCACCGCAATAGACTTTCCGACCCCTAACAGTTATAGACTCACAAGCCTCGGCTCCTCAATTATTTTTAAAAAGAATTTACGCCTTAGAATCTTCACGGCAAATTCAAAACAAATAATAAAACTTTAAGAAATCAATTTCATGCTGTTTGATGAAAAAACGTAATTTTGAAATTCGAAGTTCAAAAACTAAGTTATTATGAAATATCATCAAATAAACAGCGCTCTTTTTGTAAAAAACCGCAAAAAATTCATGGCAGAAATGAAACCTAATTCAGTTGCCGTGTTCAATTCAAATGACATTTATCCAGTTAGTGCAGACAGTACGCTGCCATTTGCTCAGCATAGAGATATTTTTTACCTGAGCGGAGTAGATCAGGAAGAAAGTGTTTTGCTTTTGTTTCCAGATGCACCTTATGAGCACCAAAGAGAAATGCTTTTCTTAAGAGAAACCAATGAGCACATTGCTGTTTGGGAAGGCGAAAAACTTACTAAAGAACGTGCTTTTCAGGTTTCAGGAATCAGAACCGTTTATTGGCTGCAAGATTTTCATAAAATTTTGAACGAAATGATGACATACGCCGAAACGATGTACATTAATACTAACGAGCATTACCGCGCAACTGTTGAAACAGAAACTCGTGAAGCTCGTTTTGTAAAATGGTGGAAAGAGCGCTACCCAGCTCATAATGTTGCAAAAAGCAACCCAATTTTACAAAGACTGCGTTCTGTAAAAGAAAGCGAAGAAATCGATTTGATTCAGCACGCTTGTGATATTACAGAAAAAGGTTTCCGCAGATTATTAGGATTTGTAAAACCAAATGTTACCGAATACGAAGTTGAAGCTGAGCTGGCTCACGAATTTATCCGTAATCGTTCTAAAGGTTTTGCTTATACGCCAATTATCGCTTCTGGAAACAACGCGAATGTTTTGCATTATATCGAAAACAACCAGCAATGCAAAGAAGGCGATTTGCTATTATTGGATGTCGCTGCCGAATATGCGAACTATTCAAGCGACATGACAAGAACAATTCCAGTTTCTGGACGTTTTTCTGAGCGTCAGAAAGCAGTTTACAATGCTGTTTTGAGAGTTAAAAACGAAGCGACAAAAATGCTTACGCCTGGAACGCTTTGGAAGCAATATCATGTTGAAGTTGGTAAAATTATGACTTCTGAATTATTAGGTTTAGGCTTATTAGATAAAGCCGATGTTCAGAACGAAAATCCAGAATGGCCTGCTTACAAAAAATACTTCATGCACGGAACTTCTCACCACATGGGGCTTGACACGCACGATTACGGATTGCTTCACGAACCAATGAAAGCAAATATGGTTTTCACGGTTGAGCCAGGAATCTACATTCCTGCAGAAAAATTCGGAATCCGTTTAGAAGACAACGTTGTGGTTCAGGAAAAAGGAGAGCCTTTTAACTTAATGCGCAACATTCCTGTTGAAGCAGACGAGATTGAAAGCTTAATGAATGAGTAATTTCACGATGAAAAAGATTTTCCTCATTGGTTTTATATTGTTTCTGGGAAATATTTTCGCTCAGAATGAAGGCTTTGCCGTAAATACTGACGGAAGCAAAACCTATTACAAAACATTCGGAAAGGGAGAACCGCTTTTAATAATAAACGGCGGCCCTGGAATGAACAGCAATGGTTTTGAAGATATGGCGAAAGTTTTGGGCGAAAATCAGCAAACCATTCTTTATGACCAAAGAGGAACTGGAAAATCGAAACTCTCAAAATTAGACGCTAAGACTATTTCGATGAAATTAATGGCCGATGACATGGAGTCGTTAAGAAAACATCTTAAAATTAAAAAATGGAATATTCTAGGGCATTCTTTTGGAGGAATGCTAGCTTCGTATTATGCTACAATTTATCCGAACAGTATCAATAAATTGATTTTATCTTCGTCTGGTGGAGTTGATTTATCTCTATTAAAAGGTCCGAATTTGATCGAATCTAATCTTTCTCCAGTTGAAAAAGATTCTATGAATTATTGGAACGACAAAATCGAAAAAGGCGACACTTCTCATAAGGCACGTCTAGGGCGCGGTCGCGCGATGGCACCTGCATATGTCTACGACCAGAAGTTTATCCCGATAATTGCTGAAAGACTGACACAGGGAAATTCGACAATAAATGGCTTATTATGGTCAGATATGCAGAAAATGAATTTTGACTGCAAATCTAAACTGAAGAGCTTCAAAAATCCTGTTTTAATCATTCAAGGAAAAGAAGACATCATCAGCAATGAAATTGGAGAATTGGCGCATCAGACTTTTCCAAATTCGAAACTGATTTTATTGGAGCATTCCAAACATTACGGATGGCTCGATGCAAGAGACAAATATTTCTCGGATATCAATTCATTTTTAAGATCATAAAAATCAAAAAGCCCTTAATAAACATTAAGGGCTTTTAATTTTTATAAACAATTAATTATTCGATTTTCGAAATCTGAAGATCCAATTGAAATTTACCGTCAGCTTCGTTTCCGTTAATTAAGTCAAAAAGCTCTAAAGCTCTTCTAGCGTTTTTCTCTTCTTCTCTTTGTTCAGCCACATACCACATCATAAAATCTTCAGTAGCATAGTCATTTTCGGCTCTACATTTTGCGATTACTTTATTGATTGCCTGAGTAACTGCAATTTCGTTCTGCAAAGCAATTTCAAATACTTCTCTAAAAGAAGCAAATTCTTGCTGCACTTCTGGAACAGATGGCGTAATTGCAATCCCTCCCATATCCGTAATGAATTTGAAAATTTTCAGAAAATGTTCTCTTTCTTCTTCAGCTTGCTTGTACAAGTAAGATGCTGTATTGGCATAACCGTTTCTATCCAGCCATGCTGCCATAGCCAAATATTTGTTTGAAGCGTCACTTTCTAATTTTGCCTGTAAATTCAATATATTTTCTACACCTTCAACTAATGAAGTACGTGTTCTTAGTAAATCTTTCATAACCTTAAATTTTTATACGTGTAAAATTACAAAAATTAAAGGAGGCAGCTCTAACTGCTTGAAAATTTGGATTTAATCTAAGTAAGAATCTAAATAAGTTCAACATTAGCCACACTGCAAAGCATGGAATGCAAGGTGAGCGTAAATTTAGTTCCGTTCAATAAGTCTCTTAACTGCACTATTTCGCAGATCGTAAGATTTCTGGAGAAGTTTCTTTTGGTCGTTTCAATTAACTGTGCATCCGACTGATCAGACAAGTCGTAAAGCATATTAAGAATGTCAACACTATTAACCTTTCTTTGAAAAATCAAAAAATCATGAATTTTATAACTTGACACTGTATCAATAAAATTGATAATTATGCTATTGGTCAAATCACATTGATAACTATATCCTTTTTCGGTTTCAAATAATACTTTGGTGGTCAAATCACTAACTAATGCCATTCTGATAAATATAATAACGCAGCAAAAATATAGAATTTAAAGCAATTAAACATATAATTAAGACTAATTTAAAATAACAAAATGCTTTTATCTTTTTAAAAACCACCGAAGTGCATCAAAAATTGTAACATTCTAAAGCATCATGAGTCTAATTCTAAAACAAAAAAATTAAAAAATTATGCAAGCGCACGAAATAGATTATCAGATTTTTGGAGAAGAAATGCAATATGTCGAAATAGAGCTGGATCCACAGGAGATTGTAATTGCTGAAGCTGGCAGCTTTATGATGATGGAAAACAATATCCAGATGGAAACCATATTTGGCGATGGTTCTCAGCAGCAAGGCTCAGGTTTGTTTGGCAAACTTTTAAACGCAGGCAAACGAGTGCTTACCGGCGAGAGCTTGTTTATGACTGCATTTTTGAACCAAGGCAATAGCAAAAGTAAAGTTTCATTTGCATCGCCATATCCTGGCAAAATCCTTCCCATTGATTTAACTCAGTTTCAAGGCAAATTTATCTGCCAGAAGAGTTCTTTTCTATGCGCTGCAAAAGGCGTATCGGTCGGAATAGAATTTTCTCAGAAACTAGGCCGCGGATTATTCGGCGGAGAAGGTTTTATCATGCAGAAAATCGAAGGAGACGGAATGGCATTTGTACACTCTGGCGGAACAATGGCCAAAAAAGAACTGGCTCACGGTGAAATTTTAAAAGTAGATACGGGATGCATTATCGGTTTTACCAAAGATGTAGATTATGATATTGAATTTATTGGCGGAATCAAGAATTCTATTTTTGGAGGCGAGGGCCTATTTTATGCCACATTAAAAGGTCCCGGAACGGTTTTTATACAATCATTGCCTTTCTCTAGATTAGCTGACCGCATCATTGCTTCAGCTCCAAGATCTGGCGGAAACAGCCGTGAAGAAGGTAGCCTTCTCGGCGGATTAGGAAATCTTTTGGATGGTGATAACCGATTTTAATTTAGAATGGCTTTCGTTTCTGAAAGCCTTTTTTTTATTTCACAAACAGTTGTGCCATAAATAAACTTTTACCTGTTTTAAAGATTTCCCAATTAAATCAAGGCATCACGATATTTTAACTTAGCTTTCTTAACTTTGCACTTCCAATACAAAAAATTCTCATCTTGAAAACCATTTTATATAAGAACACCAAAATATCATACTCAGATTCGGGAACCGGAAATGCAATTGTCTTACTTCACGGCTTTCTTGAAAACAAAAAAATGTGGACAGAATATGTCGATCTGTTTTCAGAAAAATACCGTATTGTAACCATCGATTTATTAGGCCATGGCCAATCCGAACCGTTAGGCTACGTTCACGAAATGGAAGAGAATGCTAATGCCGTGAATGAAGTTTTAAAAAATTTAAAAATTGAAAAAGCCACAATTGTAGGGCATTCCATGGGTGGTTATGTTGGTTTGGCTTTCGCCGAATTATACCCAGATAAAATTCAAAAATTAGTTTTATTGAATTCAACTTCCAAAGAAGACAGCCCAGAAAGAAAAACCAATAGAACTCGAGCCATAAAAGCGGTAAAACAGAATTATGTGAGTTTTGTAAGTTTAGCAATTGCCAATTTATTCAGCGAAAACAATAGAACACGATTAGCTGAAGAAATTGAAAATGTAAAAACAGAAGCTTTAAAAACACCTTTACAAGGAATTATAGCTTCTCAGGAAGGAATGAAAATCAGGAAAGATAGAGAATGGCTTTTAAAAGAAAACCGTTTTCCTGTTTTATTGATTTTAGGCAAAAAAGATCCTGTTTTAAACTACGAAGAAAGCCTCTCTCAAATTGAAGATACTACTGCAGAATTAGTTTCTTTTGAAGACGGACACATGAGCCAGATCGAAAATAAAGAAGAATTAAAAACCGTCTTGCTTCATTTCTTTGAATAAAAACAAAATATTAAAATCGAAAAAGGCCATTTCTAACCGAGGGTTGAAACAGCCTTTTTCTCATTCTTGGGGGCAAAATATCGTTATAACTTTGATGTGATGTCTTTTTTATATTTAGATAAAGTCGCTCTTGTCAAACCAAGATTTGCTTTAGTAGAATCTACCGCTAAGTAAATAAAGTATCTTCCATTTTCAGAAACATCAATAATATGAATCTGATCTGTTAGGGTAATTAGAATATCATTAATTTTTTGATTCAATCCTAAAGCCTTAAGTGCATTTAATTTAGCTTTTACAACTTCTAAATTATAAGCCGAAGCCAATTCTGGATCAAAATCAGGTTTTACTGTTAACGAACAATAAGACATCCCTGTTTCAACTTCTGTAACAGAAACAGCGATAAATCCGTTAATATTTTCTTTTAAATCGTTTTGGAAATTTTGTAAAAAATCTGACATATTTATTAAAATATTTGGTTTCAAATTAGTTGTTAAAAATAGAATCCATTCTTCTCAGCAATAATCCCATTTTACTTAAATCTTTAGAAAGCAATGCGATGCAATTATCATCTTGGCTTTTGTTTGCCACAACAATTCCATCGTTATTCTTGATCATTACTTGTTTAAGATCGCCATTGTTAACATCTTCCGACATTTCAAGGCACATCTTCAAGATCATTCCAATCATTGCCGCTACGTTGCCATCGTATTCTAAATTAACAGACTCGTTTAAAATTCCATCAATATTAAAACTTAGTCCAGACTCTGCGCCAGTCTCTTCTACTAGTGTTTGTAAATCAATCATTTCTTTTTGTCATGTTTTTGGAAGCGTCAAAGATATTTTAATATTGGTAATTGTGCGATAAACACTTGTTAAAAAAAGTTGCAGTATAACGCACTGAGACACTTTTATTTATCACTTAATCAATCCTATTTTTTTACAAAAAAAATGCAAAAAAAATTAACATAAAAAGCATTTAATATCAAAAACGTAACATTTTGCTTGATAAAATTCATTTCTAAAATTAACATTTGAAGATTTCGCTTTTCGAAAAAGTTTTTCTCTAGCTTTGCAAAAAAATTTATAGAAATGAAAACTGTTGACGAATTACGCTTTGACTTAAATGTAAAACTGGAGAAGTTTAGAAGATTTCGTATTGAAAACGGACACATTAACAACACGACTTCTGAAGAAAAATCTAAAAAAGGTTTTTTCAAAAAAATATTTAGCTAAAAGCATTTAAAAAAAGCCGAACTTCTAAAATAAATCTTTAAAAAGTTCGGCTTTTTATTGATTGTTGATTTTAATTTTGTTTAGCCATAGATAAAAAAAACATCTTTTTAAAAGATCAAATCATTTAGAACAAATCAACAACATTTAAGCGATAAGCATTTACCTCATAAAATCTTTTCTTCAAAAGGAATATTAACATCAAAAATCTCTCCGAGCAAATTAGCAATTTCTTCCAAATAAGAGTTTAATATCTGAGGAGACACTATCACATCCAGATCCTTTTCTTCTTTAAAGCCGAAAGGCAAAAATCCAGATTTTAGGTTTTTGAACGAAATAATTCCAACTTCTATTGGAAGCTCTCCCGCCTCTTTTTCAAACATGAACGCATATGCCAATACCTGAATAATTTTATCATTTTTAAGCTCCTGAGTCAATCCATTCCAAGTTTTCAGGATAACATTAGACTTTTCTACTTTTCCCGTCTTATAATCGATAATTCTAATTTTTCCATCTCTGCGTTCAATACGATCGACATTTCCTTTAATTAAAACAGGAAAGGGCAATTTTGGATGAACAAACTCACGTTCAAAAGTCTGCTCTAAAGCAATAATCTGAATCGCTTCATTGTTTTTCACCGACTCTAATTCCATTCTCAAGAAATTAGATACATTTCGTTTTGCAACTTCAAAAGCTAGAAGATTTCTTCCTTTCTTAATTTCGCCTTCTTTGTAAACCAGTTTAAACTGTTTAAGAACTTCATCATCCAATAACTTAAAGCAATTGAGAAGATCTGTTTCGGAAATAAATTTGCCTATAAAAGGTTCATAAAGCGCCTTTAATGTTTCATGAATAATTGTCCCCAATGTATTCAGAGCAATATTTTCCTCAACCTCTTCCACTTCACGAATTCTCAATATTTTCTGAAAATAAAACTCAATTGGATTTCGAATATAACTGGTCAATGCCGATGGAGAAAAACCATTAATAGCAATTTCCTTCAATCGTTCCATTACTAATTCTGATTTCGGAACAGAAATAGGTTCATAAGCCATATTTGGCAGCTCTGGATTGTAAATATCGAAAGTAATATTATGCTTTGCTTTTTTTTCTACCTCCAATTGCGTAATAAAGCGGCTTCGTTCTCCAGCATCCAATCCATCATTTTCCGTATTATAAATCAGATATATGTTTTTAGCCCTTTGAAGTAAATGATAGAAATGATAGGTATAAATTGCATCTTTTTCCTTGAAAGTGGGAAGTCCAAGCTCACGTTTTACATCGTATGGAATAAATGAATTCTGCGATTTTCCTGCCGGAAATTTCCCTTCGTTCATAGACGTAATAATTACAGTTTCAAAATCCAAGACACGGCTTTCCAAAACCCCCATGATCTGCAAACCACGTAAAGGCTCACCTTCAAAAGACACTTCTGCCAAATCTATAATTTGTTTATAAATCGAATGAAGAGTATCAATATTATCAATATGATGATGTTTCGAATAATAATTTATAAGCTTATTAATCACCTTAAAAACACCATAAACAAAAGCTTTAGCAATCTTTTCTTCTTCATTATCATTACTGAAATGCTCTTTAATTGCAATTAGCAATGCCGAAATATTTTTTAAAACCGCAACAGAACCATTTTCCCATTTTTCAAACAACAAATTGAAAAAAATTGATGGCTCAGGGTGAAGCTCTAAAACTTTCTGATGCGTGATAAAGGTATAATTATTCTCTTTTATAATCCTTACCAATCTCTGCGCATTAGCATAGGGCTCAACTAAGGGATGCGTCAAAATATCAAGCACATCTTTATAATAAAAAACATAACTCCCTCCCTTTCGAGAAAGCGCATTGGTATGCATTTTAAATAATTTAGCGACAAATATCTGCGACGGATTATTTTTACCCGAATATCCCATCGTAATATTCAGCGCCCCTACAGAAGAAGGAAGCGAATACAAAATAGGAACCAACAGATTCTCTTCACCAAGTACAACTGCAACTTTATCTAATGATGCATCAGGATTTTGATCAATCAAGTTTTCGATGATGCTTCCTGCCAATTTAGCTTGTCCAATTGTTTTTGGCGTTCCAATAACTTGAATATTTTTAGATTGCGAAAAATCATCCACAATCCACTCAAAAGCATTTGACTTATAATGTTTCCAGCTTTCTTTAAATCGTCTTAAAAAAAGTCCTGCATCATGGTATGGATCATTTAGAAAAGCTTGATCGGCATCCCAATAAATTTTCGCCTGATCTAGTGCGAGCAAATGCTGCACAATTTTTTCTTCCGCAGCATTCAAAGCATTAAATCCAGCAAAAATAAAGGTGCGATTTCCAATAGTATTTGAAAAATGATTCAGATTATTTACTGCTTCCCTATAGATCAAACCCTGATAACCAATCGATTTAAACAATAAATGATTGTACAGCGATTCATAATAAAGAGGAAGCAATTTCCAGAAATCAATATAATTTTCTAAAAGTTTTGTTTTTTGATCCACCTCGAGCCCCCATCGCTTTATATCTTCAATATCTTTTAAATACGATAATATATGCGAAGGATCTAAAAGATAGCGGTCAATTTCATTAAAATCCTGCAGGAGGGTTTTAGCCCAATTTGCAAACAGCTCAAAAGACTGCTGATGTTTCTTTTCTGTAATAGACAAATACACTTCATAAAATTCAAACAAAAGCTCAATCGAATCTATAGAACGAATTGACGCAACGTCTTGAACAAAATCTTCTATACTTGTAATCTGAGGTGCAATTATAGTCTTTGAAGTTGCATTTTTAAGAGCTTCTATCAGGAAAACTTTAGCTCTTTTATTAGGAAGAATTATCGTTGTTTCCGAAAGTTTCTCTACATAATCTTGAATTACGACAGAGGCAATTTTTTGAAGAAAAGAATCATTTACCATAGTATAAAAATAAAAAAAGCCATTCAATTAAGAATGGCTTTTCCTGTTTATTTAGAAACTAAATTATAGTTTACCTTGGTATTTAGAACCAATGTGTCTAATTTCAGTTCTTCTGTTTTGTGCTTTACCTGCAGCAGTTTTGTTACTTGCAACTGGTTGGCTAGAACCAAATCCTTTGTACTCTAAGTTCTCTGGATTAACACCTCTTTGTACTAAAGCATCCATTACAGCTTTTGCTCTGTCCTCAGAAAGTTTTTGATTTAATTTAGCAGAACCTGTACTATCAGTGTGTCCTTCAATAGAGAATTTCGCATTTGGATAGTTTTTAAGGATTTCTTTAATAGCATCTAATCTAGCTGGAGTTTCTTTGTCACCAGTTTTGAAAGTAGCTTTACCAGAGTTGAAGTATACCGCTCTTGCTTGAACTTTAAGATCTTCTAAAGCCTCAGAAGTTACTTCTGGACATCCTCTGTTACTAGCAGGACCTGCAACTGTAGGACAATCGTCATCTTTATCAGCAACACCGTCTTTGTCAGCGTCTAAGAAAGGACAACCACCATTTTCTTTAGGACCAGCAACTGTAGGACATTTATCGTCTTTATCAGCGATTCCGTCACCGTCAGTATCAGGACAACCTTTTAAAGCAGCTAAACCAGCAACATCTGGACAAGCGTCATCTTTATCAGCAATTCCGTCACCGTCAGTATCAGGACATCCGTTTAATGCAGCTAAACCAAATACATCTGGACAAGCGTCAGAAGCATCAACGATTCCATCACCGTCAGTATCAGGACATCCGTTGAATTGTTTTAAACCAGCAACATCTGGACAAGCATCATCTTTGTCATAGATTCCGTCTCCGTCAGTATCTTTACCTCCGAATTTGAAAACTAAACCAGCTGTGTGTTGAAAGTGAGATGGAGCATCTGGCGTACCATTAGCATCTTGTCTGTCTCCACTAACAGCCCATTTGTATCTTGTAGCAAGCTCAAGACCAATAGCATCTGTAAACCAGAAAGTAACACCAGCACCTGGGTTAACAGTTCCGTAGCTGCTATCTCCAAAGAAAGTATAACCACCACCAACAGATAACGAAGGATCAACCACTTTAGATTTGATTAATTCTTGGAAGCTGTATTTGATAGTAGCATCAATTCCGTAGTACATTAAATCCCCTGGATTAGATACAACGTTACCTCTTCCATCATGCCCTGGAGCTTTTGGGTCAAAAGTAACATACTTATCAATTTTGTTTACAGATCCTTGTAAACCAACTGAGAAACCGCTACCTACATATCTATTTACTCCAATGTAAGATAGAGAAGGAAGAATATTCCAGTTGTCTTTTACAGCGAATGGCTGAGAGAAGTGTTGATCAAAAAATCCACTTCCTGAACCTGAACTTGTTCTAGTATCCACAGCATTAACCCCGAAAGAGATCGCCCATGGATTGTTACTGTCTTGCGCGTGAGAACTTAAACCCATCGCCATCAATACAGCAACTAAAAGTTTGTTAAGATGTTTCATACTTAATTTTTTTAATTACAATTTAGTTAATTACAAGCAAAAGTAACACCAAATTTTTTAAATACAAAATGAAATGTTAAAAAAAACCTACAAAAATTTAACGGATGTGGTAATTATATAACTTTTAACATTTTACCGACAACTGTAAAGGCATTTATAGCTTTATCCAAATGTTCTTTTTCATGCGCTGCAGATAGTTGCACTCGTATTCTAGCTTTGTCTTTTGGAACTACTGGAAAGAAAAATCCAATAACATAAATTCCTTGCTTCAAAAGTTCATTTGCCATAATCTGCGACAATTTAGCATCATATAACATAACAGGAACAATTGCAGAATCTCCATCAATAATATCAAAACCTGCTTTTTTCATACCTTCCTTAAAATAGTTGGTATTCCATTCCAGTTTGTCACGAAGCGTTGTGTCTTTTTCAAGCAATTCAAACACCTTTATTGAAGCTCCAACAATAGCAGGAGCCAAAGAATTTGAAAACAAATATGGCCTAGATCTTTGACGCAGCAATTCTATAATTTCTTTTTTAGCCGTAGTATATCCTCCCATAGCTCCTCCTAGTGCTTTACCAAGAGTCCCTGTAATGATATCCACTCTTCCCATTACACCTTTTGCTTCAAGAGTTCCTTTTCCTGTAGCCCCAATAAAACCTGCGGCATGACATTCATCTACCATCACCATCGCATCGTACTTATCAGCTAAATCACAAATTTTATCTAATGGCGCCACCAAACCATCCATAGAAAAGACTCCGTCAGTTACGATCAATTTAAAACGAGCTCCGGCTTCATTTGCTTTGATCAATTGCTGCTCTAGGTCTTCCATATTATTATTCTCATAACGGTAGCGAGCCGCTTTACATAAACGAACTCCATCAATAATAGAAGCATGGTTTAAACTATCCGAAATAATTGCATCATTTTCTCCTAATAAAGGTTCAAACACACCCCCATTAGCATCAAAAGCCGCTGCATATAAAATAGTATCTTCTGTTCCGTAGAAATCAGCAATCTTTTTCTCTAATGTTTTATGAATATCCTGCGTTCCGCAAATGAAACGCACAGACGACATTCCGAAACCGTGAGTATCCATTGCATCTTTTGCTGCCTGAACCACTTCTGGATGCGAAGAAAGTCCTAAATAATTATTAGCACAAAAGTTCAGCACTGTTTCTCCCGTCGAAATTGTGATTTCAGCACCTTGAGGAGAAGTAATAATTCTCTCTTTTTTAAAAATTCCATTTTCTTCAATCGTCTGCAATTCTTTTTGCAGATGTTCTTTTATTTTACCGTACATTTTTTATTTATTTAAAACGTTAAAAATTAACAACTTAACCAAAATAAAGCTTCGTTTTTTCTTTAACATCTGATTAATTTTTTCACAAATTTACTACTTCGATTTCTGTCCCAATATAAACGAGAGCTTTTTTTAACACTGTGTAGCCTAAATCTTCAATAGCATCTTGATATTCCTGAATTTGCTGACTATACTTAGCATTGACAGCACCTGTTTTATAATCTAACAAATATGCTTGTTTATCCTCCAAAAACACCACCCTGTCAGGCTTTAAAACCCTCCCTTCTTTTTGAACGATAGTTTGCTCATTTAAAACAGTATGTTTTCCATCAAAACAGACATTAAGTTCGGCATGATTTACAATTTCTTTTAAAGTCAGCAGCACTTGATCTACTTGGTCAAAAGTTATCAAACCGTTTTCAAGCGATTTTGTTACAGCCAAATCAATATCTGATTTATCTTTAACAAAAGCCAAAATCTCATGAACGATATTTCCGTACGAAATAGCTTCCTGCTGATGCGTTCCCCACATTAAAGCTTCACGTTGCGCAATTTTGATGTTTTTTGGATTTAAAACTTCCCTCACAACAGGAATTGATTTCACTGTGTCGACTGTTTTTACAGCTTTTGAGAGCCTGGCTTTATTTCCAAATTCGTAATTCAATTTTTCCTCATCATAAACCTTTTCGTTTATTAAAAATTTAATAAAGAAAGATGCCATATTATTTGGGTATTCTCCATCGCTTTTAGCTTTTAACGACTGAGAAATAACATACAGCTGTTCTTCGGCGCGAGTCAGAGCAACGTACAATACATTTATATTATCCAAAAGCTCTTCTTGTTTTTTTAAATTGAAAACCGCCGACGCGCTTTCTCCGAAACTTTCTACAGCACTGCTATTATCAACCAAAGCTTTCGGAACTCCTAAATCAATTTCTTCTGTATCCAACCACAATTTGTCTTTTGGTTTTCTATTGTAATCTTCATCCGCAAAAGGCATAATTACAACGGGAAACTCCAATCCTTTTGATTTATGAATGGTCATAATGCGAACTGCATTATTTCCTTCTGGAGACGGTATGCTAAATTTGTCTGAATTTTTATCCCAGAAAACCAAAAAATCCGCAACCCCTGCTTGATTTCTAATATCTCTTTCTAATACAATATCTAAGAAAAACTGAACATAGGCATTTCCTTCTGATAGAAGAATAAATTTAGAAATGATGATTTCAACCGCTTCGTACAAAGATTTTTTTCGAACATCTTCAAAAGAAAAAGAAACATCAAATGTCAAAAGCCATTCTTCAAATTCTTTTTCAAATCTATGATTCATTCCCATCGCAATAAAATCATGTACAGGCATAGACAAATCTTTGGTTGAAGCCAAGAAATGCAAAAAATTAGCTTTTGATTCTAAATCTGAGCTATTGTTCAAATATCTCAGAAGATGAATTATCAAACGAACTTCTGATGCATTCTGAATCATCAAAGTTTCTGAAGACAGCAAAGGAACTCCTTGCTCCGTCAAATAGTTTGCAATCGCAATTCCCTGATCTCTTTTTCGGGTTAAAATTACAATATCCTTATATTCAAAACCTTGCTTAACTACGTCTCGAATTGTATTTAAAGTCTCTAAAACATACAAATCTGATTTCTCCACAACATCATCTTCATCTGCAAATTCATTTTTATCAATAATTGGAAGAAATGAAATGTTTACATAACCGCCTTTTTTAGAATTACTATTCTGAAAACTATGATTCTCGTACAGGTTTTTATAATCTGCATTAGAAAATTCGCCAGAAATCAGTTTAAAAAAAGCATTATTAAACTCAATAACCTCGCTATAACTTCTATAGTTCGTATCTAAGTGCTTTACTTTTTTTTCGTGATGAAAAAAAGCGACCTCTTCTTTACTCAATTCAATAAATTGTTCCGCTTTCCCTCCGCGCCAGCGATAGATCGATTGTTTAGGATCGCCAACAATCATGAGCGTACCTTTATTTCCTAAATCATCCAAGCCAGAAAGCGAATTATCAATCAGCGGAATCAGGTTTTGCCATTGCATTTCTGATGTATCTTGAAATTCATCAATAAAAAAATTGCGATAGCGTTCGCCCAAACGTTCATAAATAAATGGCGCTGGCTGATTTTGAATTTCACGGTGGATAATCGCATTAAATTCTGAAATCGACAAGATATTTTGTTCCGACTGAATTTTGGCAAGCTCGTTACTTACCGTATTTAGCAAAGAAAGCGGTGTTATATTTTTTAGAAAGGCTTTATAAAAATCTCTTTTTTCAAAATTCTGATAGACCTCTTTCAATATTTGCAGAAGTTCTGGAATGATGCTTTCTATTAAATCTCGATCTTTTGCCGTTTTATTGATTGCAATATCATCAAACTCATGAAAGGTTTTGTTCTTCGGATTAAACTTTCCGTCTCGAATACTCTGCAAATGATTCGGAAAAGTTCCTCTTGAAAATGATTTTGGGTCAATTCCGTTTTTATCAATCAATTCAATCGCTTTGGCTGCAAGCCCTTCGTTAACATCTTCCAGCTCTTTGCAAAGCGATTGCATTTTCTTTTTAATTTCTACAAACTCCTCAATCGTTTTGTTTTGAAAATGCAGAATTTCATTTCTATTGTTTTCATTTAAAACCAATCTTCCGGTATCGAGAATTTCTCGTGAAACATCCCAACTTTTGTCATCATCGGTTTTTTCCATTGTAAAATCAATGAGCAGTTTAGTCAATGTTTCGTCTTCACCCGCTTGCGCAATAATCGCATCAACAGCTTCAACCAATAAGTTTTCGGTATCCAAAGTGACTTCAAAAGTCATCGGGAGATTTAGGTCGTGTGCAAAAGCACGAATAACTTTATGGGTAAATTTATCAATGGTAGAAATATCAAAAGCAGCATAATTATGAATTAAGTGCTTAATGATCTGCTGCGATTTGGTTTTAATTTTAATGACCGAGAGCCCAGTTTCCCGCGAAAGATCTTCCATCAAATCAACCGCTTTTGGAGACGGCTCATCTTTAGCAAATTCAGAGAGGTTGCCAACAATACGGCTCTTCATTTCGTGAACCGCTTTATTGGTAAAAGTTATAGCTAAAATATTTCGATATGCATCATTTTTTGGAGAAGAAAGAATAATTTTCAAATATTCTTTTACCAACGTATACGTCTTTCCTGATCCTGCAGAAGCATCATAAATGGAAAAAGACGGACTTTGCATAGTTTTGATTTTTTATATTGTAAAAATAAAACAAAATATTTAACCCTCAATAATGAAAAATTCCAAATTCCAATATCTATTTGTTGCGAATGCCTCAAATATTGGAATTTGGAATTTTGAAAATTTTGGAATTTTTAAATTTATCCGTGTTTTGGAAAAGCTCTTCTATTGAAAACCAAAAGTATACCTACACCTGTAGAAATTGCTACATCGGCTACGTTAAAAATAGCATTAAAAAAGGCAAAATGTTTTCCGCCAAATAATGGCAGCCATTCTGGAAGATTGCCTTCCCAAATAGGAAAATAGAACATATCTACAACTAGACCATGAAACCAAGTTCCGTAGGGAGCTGGAGAAAAAATTGTTGCAAGATTATGTGTGCTGTCATCAAAAATGACTCCGTAGAAAACAGAATCGATAATATTTCCTGCTGCTCCCGCAAAGATTAATGCAATAGCAACTATCAAATAAGTAGAATGGCGTTTTTTTATCGAATCAGAAAGCCACCATCCGATTCCGAATACAGCAAAGATTCTGAATACTGTCAAAATTAATTTCCCGTACTCTCCTGGTATTTTTGTTCCCCACGCCATTCCTTCATTTTCTATAAAATGAATTCTAAACCAGTCGGCAATTACAACTTCTTCACCAAGAACAAAATTTGTTTTGACATAAATTTTAGAAAGCTGATCAACAATTAAAACTAGAAATATAAGGAAATACGCTTTTCGTAATGACATTTTATGATTTTTTGATGGGCAAAAATAACAATTTAATCAAAAAAAACGCTCCCAAAGGAGCGTTAATTGTTTTTCTAATAAACCGAACGAGTTTATCTGCTAATCTAAACGTAGTAAAGTTTACTTTTTTACGGCAGCTTTTGCTGGTGTCTTTGGACTGTCGGAAAAAAAATCTGAAATGGATTTGAATATCCCTTTGCTTTCTTTTCCGGCCGCCAACTTCTTAGCTTCTCCCTTTTTTACATCAGCTTTAAACTTAACGCGCAGTTTTTCAAATTCTTTCATTCTGCGTTCTACATCAGAGTTTACTTCCTTGAATTTCAATACTTTAGCCATAATGTAAGTTTTTAGTAATAAATAATTTAAATTATTACTGATTTGGTACTACAATGATACGTAATTTAATTTATATTTGTTAATGAAAATTAACACTTGTTTAGGATAAACGAGAATTATTTTTCCAAACCAAATACCAAACGAACAGAATTTAACATTCCCTCCTAAATCCTACAAAATTATGAATGAAATCACAACTACTCTAAATGACTTTCTTGTCAGCACCAAATCTACAGCAGCTTTAATATTAAACGGAAAAGGAAAACTTATCACCTCCTTAAATCTAGACTACGGCGACAGTATTGCCGCCATGAGCGCTGCCATTTTATCTATGAGCGAAAAATTCTTAATTGATTTAGAAAAAGGCTCTTTAAAACAATTATATCTAAAAAGTGCCGAAGGCGTAATTGTCGGAAACAAAATAAGCGGCTCTAACTTTATTGTTGCTTTTTCTAGAGAAGGGAGCAACTTAGCATTATTGATGCGCTCTACAGAAGAAGTTTCTGCAGAATTAAGCAAAAATTCCCTATTGAAATAACATAAATTCTATTAACAAATTAACCCTAATGTACTATGAGCAATGATTTTTTAAACGTGTTTTTAAATGAAATGAAAACCAACGTAAATGGTTTTATCGCTGTTGCTGTAACAGAAATTGAATCTGGATTAAGTTTTGGAAACCTAACTATCGATCCTAGTTTTGACCCTGAACTTGCGGCAGCATACAATCTGGAAGTTGTAAAAGCTAAATTAAGCGCTGTAAAAGCACTTAACTTAAACCAAGACATCGAAGATATTTTGATTACCTTATCGAATCAAATTCACATTATCGATATTTCTCCAAACAAAAAATTCATGATTTATCTTGCTGCTGATGCTTCAAAAGCGAATTTAGGTATGACTAGAGCTATTTTAAGAAAACACAAAGCAGACGTTGAAAAAAACCTAGCATAAGAATGCAACAATTTTACTTTTTAAAAAACCGCCATGATATTGGCGGTTTTTTTTTGGACTTATTTAGAAACTCTTAGCTAATTCCACCTATTTAATTCTTACAAAAAAAACATTTTATAAATTATTTTATTTTGATTAATTATAAATAATTTCTTTCAATATGTCATTTTATCAATAAACCATAAGTTTATCAAACATTAAACAAAAAAAACGCCCCTAAAAAGGAGCGTTTTTTTTCTATTTAGAAGATATTTTATAATTTATCTCTGCAAGTTTTTAGCTTCGATACTCATTGTTGCATGAGGAACGATTTTAAGCCTTTCCTTGCTAATTAATTTACCTGTTACTTTGCAGATACCGTATGTTTTATTTTCTACACGGAATAAAGCATTTTTTAAGTCACGAATGAATTTCTCTTGTCTGATAGCCAACTGTGAGTTCGCTTCTTTTGACATGGTCTCACTTCCTTCTTCAAAAGCTTTAAAAGTTGGAGAAGTATCGTCAGTTCCGTTATTCAAATCGTTCATATACGCACTTTTAATCAAATCAAGATCTTCTTGTGCTTTTTTAATTTTTGCTTGTATTATTTCTTTGAACTCTGCTAAATCTGCATCAGAGTATCTTGTAATTTCATCTATCATTTTCTACGCTATTTTGAAATTAATATAATGGTTCTAATATCATCAAACTCAATTTCTGTGCCGTTTTCTAAAGCGTCAACAAAAACGAGTTCGTCTGTTAATGTTTCAGACTTAATATAGTCTTCATTTTTTGAAACTGCACCTTCTAAAATGCCGTCTCGTTTTATTTGAACTTTAATCTTATCCGTAACCTCAAATCCAGAATCTTTACGGATGTTTTGTATTCTATTTACTAATTCTCTGGCGATACCTTCATTTTTTAATTCTTCGGTAAGTGTAATGTCAAGCGCAACTGTTATTCCGTTTGAATTGGCAACTAACCATCCTTCGATATCTTGTGATGTAATTTCTACATCTTCTAATGATAAAGTTACACTATTTCCTGCAATAACAATATCTAGCGTTCCCTGCTTGTCCAGCTGATTGATCTGCTCAGCAGAAAAACCTTGTATTTCTTTGGAAATCAGACCCATATCTTTTCCAAAACGTGGTCCAAGAGCCTTAAAATTAGGCTTAATCTGTTTCACCAAAATACCAGAAGCATCGTCTAAAAGTTCGATTTCTTTAACGTTTACCTCAGCTTTTACAAGGTCTGAAATTGCTTCAATTTCAGTACGCTGATTCTCGTCAAGTACTGGAATCATTACCTTTTGCAAAGGTTGGCGAACTTTTATCATCTCTTTTTTACGCAGTGATAAAACCAAAGATGAGATGGTTTGCGCCTTCTGCATTTTGCTTTCCAACGTTTTATTAACAAAGTTTTCGACAAATTTTGGAAATTCTGCCAAGTGAACACTAGCAAAATCCTCGGTTCCCGTAGAAACTGTCAAATCTCTGTATAATTTATCCATAAAAAATGGTGCCACTGGAGCGCTCAATTTACTGATCGTAAGCAAACAAGTGTAAAGCGTTTGGTAAGCCGCAATTTTATCTTTTGCGTATTCTCCTTTCCAGAAACGGCGACGGCATAAACGAACGTACCAGTTACTTAAATTCTCTTGAACGAAATCAGAAATTGCTCTTGTCGCTTTTGTTGGTTCATAATCTTCATAGCATTCGTCAACAAATTTGATTAGCGTATGCAATTCAGAAATAATCCATTGATCTATTTCTGGCCTTTCGTTTAATGGAATTTCAGCTTCAGCATATTTAAATCCGTCGATGTTCGCATATAACGAGAAGAATGAATAGGTATTGTAAAGCGTTCCGAAGAATTTACGTTTAACCTCAGTAATTCCTTCAAGGTCAAACTTCAAGTTATCCCACGGATTTGCATTCATAATCATATACCAGCGTGTAGCGTCTGGGCCGTTTTCTGCAATGGTTTTAAATGGGTCTATGGTATTTCCTTTACTCTTAGACATTTTAATTCCATTTTTATCCAAAACAAGTCCGTTTGAAACTACATTTTTGTATGCTATTTTATCAAAAACCAAAGTTCCGATAGCGTGTAAGGTATAAAACCATCCACGTGTCTGATCTACTCCTTCAGCAATGAAATTTGCAGGAAAATCTTTGTTTCCATCAATTTTGTCTTTGTTTTCAAAAGGATAGTGCCATTGCGCATAAGGCATTGCCCCAGAATCGAACCAAACGTCGATTAGGTCACTTTCACGCTTCATAGATTTTCCTGAAGCAGAAACTAAAGTGATGGCGTCAACAACATTCTTGTGCAAATCGATTAAATCATAGTTTGACTCAGACATATTTCCGATTTCAAAACCTTTAAACGGGTTTTCTTTTTGGAAACCTGCTTCGATTGATTTTTCGATTGCATTGTACAATTCTTCAACAGAACCGATAATAACTTCTTCTGTTTTATCTTCTGTTCTCCAAATTGGCAACGGAATTCCCCAATATCTAGAACGAGATAAGTTCCAATCATTAGCATTTTTA
This sequence comes from Flavobacterium sp. TR2, assembly GCF_025252405.1. Classification (NCBI taxonomy): domain Bacteria; kingdom Pseudomonadati; phylum Bacteroidota; class Flavobacteriia; order Flavobacteriales; family Flavobacteriaceae; genus Flavobacterium; species Flavobacterium sp. TR2. The sequence continues at coordinate 706,333 of NZ_CP104307.1, forward strand.
AGCCAATTTCCAAAACGTCCTTCACCAGTAGATTTAGGCTTCCAATTGATAGTTTCGTTCAGGTCGAACATTCTATCTTTTACATCGGTTACTTTGATGAACCATGAATCTAGGGGATAGTATAATAACGGCTCGTCTGTTCTCCAGCTATGCGGGTAACTGTGCACGTATTTTTCAACTTTAAAAGCTTTGTTTTCTTCTTTCAGGCGAATAGCGATTTCGACATCCACAGATTTCTCTGGAGCTTGCCCGGCATCGTAATATTCGTTTTTAACGTATTTACCAGCCAAATCACCTACATGAGAAGTAAATTTTCCCTGTAAGTCAACTAGAGGAACTGCGGTTCCGTTTTCGTCTAAAACCAACATTGGCGGCACTTCTGGTTTTGCTTCTTTTGCCACTTTAGCATCATCTGCACCAAAAGTTGGAGCTGTATGCACAATTCCTGTTCCGTCTTCTGTTGTAACGAAATCGCCAGAAATTACTCTAAAGGCATTTTCAGCATTTTGATATGGCAATACGTAAGGCAATAATTGCTCGTAACGGATTTCTACTAAATCTGCTCCTTTTGCTTCGGCTAAGATTTGGTAAGGCAATTTTTTGTCGCCGCTTTTCACATTGTCAAAATCAGCATCGTCCTCGCTTAAGAAATATCCTTTTGCGAATTGTTTTCCAACTAGGTTTTTAGCCAAAACAACATTGATTGGCTCAAAAGTATATTGATTGAAAGTTTTTACTAAAACATAATCGATTTTTGGACCAACTGTCAAAGCTGTATTTGACGGAAGTGTCCAAGGAGTAGTCGTCCAAGCTAAAATGTGAATGTCTCCATAACCTTGCAAGAAGCTTGGAAGCGTTTCTGGCACTGTTTTGAATTGCGCTACGATTGTAGTATCCGTAACATCTCTGTAAGCTCCAGGCTGGTTTACTTCATGAGAAGACAACCCTGTCCCTGCTTTTGGAGAGTATGGCTGAATTGTGTATCCTTTGTATAACAGACCTTTATTGTAGATTTGTTTCAAAAGCCACCAAACAGATTCCATATATTTTGGTTTATAAGTCACATATGGATCATCCATATCAACCCAATACCCCATTTTTTCGGTCAAGTCATTCCATACGTCTGTATAACGCATAACGGTTTTTTTACACGCTTCGTTATATTCTTCAATAGAAATTGTCTTGCCAATATCTTCTTTTGTAATTCCTAATTCTTTTTCGGTGCCCAATTCAACAGGCAGACCGTGAGTATCCCATCCGGCTTTTCTTTTTACCTGAAAACCTTTTTGAGTTTTATATCTGCAAAAAATATCTTTAATCGCACGCGCCATTACGTGGTGAATTCCAGGTAATCCGTTTGCTGAAGGCGGGCCTTCAAAAAATACGAAAGGTTCTGCACCTTCCCGAGTTGTCACACTCTTTTCAAATATATTTTCTTTCTTCCAAAAATCAAGAACTTCAGACGCTACAGTAGGCAAGTCAAGTCCTTTGTATTCAGTAAATTTTGTACTCATTTTATCCTTTTCTTAAACGAGGTGCGAAAGTAAGAAATTTTGAACTATTGACCACCAATTTACCTAAATTTCACAAACTTTTGTTGAGATATTAGATACAAAAACATAAGAATTGGTTACTTTCTGCCATTATTCTCATTTTTCTGAGCTAATGGATCAAAAAATAACCAATTCTAAAAACAGCTTTCTACAAGGCTTTACTTCTTATTTAAAACCGCCGAAATAAACTTCTTTCATAAAAATTCTATTTCCAAAAACGGGATTTATCTCTACTTTTTCACGTATTTCCTGATAAAAAGTTTCGCCATTAAAATCTTCAATTTCGTAGTTAATCTGAAAACGTAATTTTCTTCATTGGTAGATTTTTTTTTAATGATTGGTGTTAGATATTTATGAGAATTTGCTCCCTTACTAAAAATGGGAATTTTTAAGTAAAAATTTACTGAGCAAGTATCTAAAAATAGAAATGTGATTATGAAAAAATTTCTTTCAAAACATTCAATGATTTTGGTCGTTTAAAACCTTCTAAATGAGAAGAATAAAAATCAATTAAAACCTTTAATAATATTTGTCTTTCAACTACATTGAAGACTTTTTGACTGTTATCAAACTTTAAATCGATAAGTTTTTTTAACAAACTGGTTTCATGCTCAGAAAGCGCTGTTGAATTGTGGAAAACCGTAAAAATTCCTTCATTTATTTCAAAGAAAGGAAGATCAATATCGGATAGGTCAGGATAAAATCCGAGATATTTTGTAATTTCCAGAAGGAGAATCAAATGAAAATTTGAAATTTCGTCGTGATGATCCAGCCAAGTCAGCGCTGTTTCTAGAAAGACAAAAAGCGGTTCGTTTTTTTCTTCTTCTTGAATAGAATGGTGAAGCATCTCAGAAAGAAACATCACCATTGTGCTTTTCACGATATCGGTGTGAATGCTCTGAAACGGTACGGCAGTTTTAATTTCTTTAAAATTCTCAAGCGTACCTTTATTTTTATGGACCGCTTCAATTTCCAAAATAGAAAATGGCTGAAAATAGGCAATCTTCTGGCTTGCTTTTCGGCTTGAAAAAGCATCGCGCACAAAATAAGATTTCAATCCGCTAGAAAGCGTAAAACATTTTACGATCAAGCTTTTTTCTTGAAATTTTAAAGATGAAATTACTATGGCTTTTGTTTTGACTAACAATTTTTGATTTTTAGACTTCTTAGATACTAGACTTCTTAGACATTTTTAACTTTCAGACTTTCGCCTTTTCGATTAACGAATAATCATCACTTTTTTAACTTTCGTTTCTCCTCCGTCTTCGGCAGAAATAAAAACCATATAAACGCCAGAGGCCACTTTGTATTTGCCAAAAGCAGTAGTATCCCATTCAATAGTTCCGCCAGAAGCTGTTACTTCGTAAACTAAATTTCCTTCGATATCTGTGATTTTAACATTGGCTTTATCAATTAATCCAGCAACTTTCACAGTTCCCGTATAGGTTGGGCGCACTGGATTTGGATACACATATACATTGCTCAAATCGTCGCTTGCTCCTGTTGCAATTCCATTAAACGAAACCAGCCCTTTATTGGTGGCAATAAAAACTTCTCCTGTTTTAGCATTTATCTTAACATCAGTGACATCATTGCTTGGCAATGGAGAATTGTTTATTGTAAAATGATATTTGGTTTCCTGGCCGTTTGGCGAAACCATAAAAACACCAGAATCTGCAGTCCCGATCCATTTATTATTCGCTCCGTCAACAGCAATAGAAGTAATGAATTGCTCGTATAATAATTCTTGCGCCAAATCATCTTCGTTTATAATAATAGGATTTGCTTTTAACTGACTTTCCGACTGAAAATTGCTGACATTGGACAAAACTCTAAGCCCTTTTGTTGTTCCTATCCAAAGCTGATTTTTTGTATCTATTGCTAATGCTCTAACATCGGCTATAGGTAAATTTCCGGCATCGACCCCAAAAGTCATTTTTTTGAATGTATTGGCACTTTCATTAAAACCAACAACTCCATCTTTACTGGTTCCAATCCATTTTACGTTATTGCGATCAATAACCAGACTGGAATAATTGCTTTCTTCGGCATTATCCAAAATAGAAGTCATGGCATAACTCCCCCATTGTCCATTTGTTTTTAAAACTTTCAGACCATTTTTAATTCGGCTATTTGTTACCCAAAGATTTGCAGCTTTATCAAATGCTGCTGCATTGATTCGGACATCAATATAGTCTGGACCTTCTGTAGCTATAGATTCCAAACCGCTATTTTTTTCATTATATAAAAAATTCGGCACGTCATTTTCAATTTTCACCAGACCCGAAAAGAAAGAGCTTGCATAAACTTGTTTTTCGTTGTTCGGATTAACGAGAACTTTTGTAATAGATTTTGCATCATACACTTCAGAGTATGGAATGTTTAGCCATCCTGAAGCATTATACCTGCTGACTCCATAATTATCTAAAGGATATGGGTTATATGAAGCATCATAATCACCGTAAACTGCCCACAAAACGCTTGAACCCGCGTCGATAGCAAAAATATTGTTGCGAACTGGCCCAGCTGGAGTATTATTTTCAAAAGCGGCGACATTTGTAAGTGAAGAAGCAAAGAGCCCTTTTTCTTTTGTTCCAATAAAAATTTGGTTTCCAACTGCCGTTGCACAGCTAAAATTCAACGTATTATCCAGCACCTGAGAATTTGAAATTTGTCGATTCAGCACCATCTGATTATTATACACATAAACAGTATTGGCAGTTGTGACAAATAGATTATGATTTTTTGCTCTTGTATCAACGGCTGTTTGGGGTAGCTGGAAAAAACCGACAAAGGTATTCGAATTGAATCTGTGAATATATCCAGAATCATTTATCGCAATAAGTTCAGCATCCAAAGTCTCGACGCTTGACCAACTTCCTCCTGTTACAACCGACCACTGATTATAGTCTATAAGATTTGCATTTGTCTTATCTGCTTTTCTAATGCCGCTTGATGTTGCCGCAAAAATGAATCCGTTAAATAAGGTGGTTTGCTTCACGCTTATTTCTGCTCCATTGTCGCCAATAAAATAAGTGTCGCCAAACTGAGAAGTCTTCAAATTGAATTGCACAATTCCGAAATCGCAAGAAACATAGACCATTCCATTATCTTCCATAAAATGATTGATCTTTTTTGTGTTTGCCGGCAGTTGTTTGTTAATTATGTCAACTTTTTTCAGAATACTTCCATCACCTTCATTGACTAAAATCATCAAGCCATTTTCGTAACCGATTATTGTTTTTTTGAATGCTTCACTATAATAAACTGCAGAAATTGTCTGACCTGATAGTCCATCAACGGTAGTTGTTGACTTAAGAATATTTGTGGACACGTTTTTTGAAAACAAGGCATTTTCTGAAGCCGCAAATACACTTGTAGCCGACTCAGAAATATCTTTTATTTCATTAAATGAGAAATATCCCTGCCAAGACAGTTTGCCCTGCGCTCCGCAAAACTGAATGAGAAGTAAAAACAAACCGCAGCAAAATACTTTTTTCATCATTTAATATATTCGATTAGGGCAAATATACTACAAACAAGATTTTATTTAATTTTTAGCACAAATAAAATACCCCCGATATCTTATGCAGATAATCGAGGGCATTTTTTTATAGTTGTAAGTAAATCTTAAACGACACCTTGCGCAAGCATCGCATCGGCTACTTTTACAAATCCCGCAATGTTTGCTCCTTTTACGTAGTTAACATATCCGTCTTCTTCAGCACCGTATTTTTTACATTGGTTATGAATTCCAACCATGATATCTTTCAATCTCAAATCTACCTCTTCACTAGTCCAATTCAAACGGATTGAGTTTTGAGTCATTTCTAATCCAGAAGCAGCAACACCTCCAGCGTTTGCAGCTTTTCCTGGTGCAAATAACACTTTGTTGTCTAAGAAAAGTTTAATAGCATCTAAAGTAGAAGGCATATTTGCAGCTTCTGTTACGCATAAAACGCCATTATCAATTAATTTCTTAGCATCATCTCCGTTTAATTCGTTTTGAGTAGCACATGGAATTGCGATATCTACTTTTACTTCCCAAGGGCTTTTTCCTTTATGGAAAATAGCATTTGGATATTTCTCTAAATATCTTTCTGCTCTGTTATCTCCTGTAGCTCTCATCTCAACCATATGGTCGATTTTTTCTCCAGAAATTCCTTCTTCATCATAAATGTATCCGTCAGGTCCAGAAATTGTAACTACTTTACCTCCTAATTCATTTACTTTTAAAGCTACTCCCCAAGCCACATTTCCGAATCCAGAAATTGCCACTCTTTTTCCTTTAATCTCATGACCAATAGTACGAAGCATTTGATCTGTAAAATAAACTACTCCATATCCTGTAGCTTCTGGTCTGATTAATGAACCTCCGTAAGCCAAACCTTTACCAGTTAAAACTCCAGTAAATTCATTTCTAATTCTTTTGTACTGTCCAAACAAATAACCAATTTCTCTTGCTCCCACACCAATATCTCCAGCAGGAACGTCAAGGTCTGGCCCAATATGACGGCATAATTCTGTCATAAACGACTGGCAGAAACGCATAATTTCTCCGTCAGATTTTCCTTCTGGGTCAAAATCAGATCCTCCTTTACCTCCACCCATTGGAAGCGTTGTCAAACTGTTTTTGAAAACTTGTTCGAAAGCCAAGAATTTTAAAACTGATAAATTTACGGTATGGTGAAATCTGATTCCTCCTTTGTAAGGTCCAATTGCAGAGTTCATCTGAATTCTAAAACCTCTATTTACAATAATTTCTCCTTTATCGTCTACCCACGGAACTCTAAATATTATTGATCTTTCCGGTTCAGCGATTCTTAAAAGAATATTCTTTCCATCGTATTTTTTACGTTCAGATATAAACGGAATTACAGTTTCTGCAAATTCTCTAACAGCTTGAAGAAATTCTGGCTCATTTGGATTTTTTGACTCAACAAGAGCCATAAATTCATTTATTTTTTGTTCCATCTTTGAAATAAATTTTCAGATAATTTTAGACTTAAATTTTTACTCTTATAAAATAAGAAATCACGTTTAAGAAAACGTTTTCGTTTTAACCGACAAAGATATAGCAAATAATGATTCGAAGTTATATTTTTCACTTTTTTAAAGCGATTTGTGTTTTTTTCAAACATTCCAAAAAAAACACATTTTTCATGTAGGTGTTTACATATAAAACACCTTTTAAAAGTTAGTAAATTAAGTATTTTGTTACTTATTTTTCAATACAGCGATTTAATATTTTGAATCGATTATGTTTTTTATATATTTGCCGTGATTTGTAAGCCCTCAAGTATGTCTAAACCCCTATTTATCACATTATTTGCCTTGTTCGGCATCACAACTGCTGTATCAGCGCAAGGACTCGCACAAGAGATCGGAATCTATGCTGGCCCAGTAACTTTACAGTCCGATTTTGGCGAAAGAAATAACTTTGATACGAATGTTGGAAACACAGGTTACGGCATCGGAATTATGCACTTCATCAACTTTTCTGCCAATAATAATAGAGAAAATTATTTTACAGAACATTTTAAAGTAAGATCTGATCTGTCGTACAGCAGAACTACTTTAAAACATTTTGGACAGTGGGTTGAAAGAAAACCGAACGGAATCTTTGCTCAGCAGCTGAAAAATATGCACGCAAGCTCTAGTATTGTAGGCTTAGGTGCTCAAGTAGAATTTTCTCCTTTTATGAAAATTCACGACTTCGAAAACTCAGTTGGTAGCTTTAGTCCGTATGGAGCTTTAGGGTTTCAGGTGAACTATTATTCAACTAAAATTGGATCTCATTTAGGAGATATTAATCTGCCTGATGTGACTCCAGGAAAATACCTAACTCCATCTGATGGGCGTCCGCATGGTTTTTCTACCGAAACCGGTGTGGTTTTATCTGCAACAGCCGCAGTCGGGGTTCATTACAAATTGACTGACATGAGCGATTTAATGTTTGAAACTCGTTTCCAAATGTATAACTCGGATTGGATCGACGGATTAAACCCAAATAAAGATATTTACAAAGAAAACAAATCTAACGACTGGCAGGTTTGGTTTAACTTCGGATACATTTACTATTTAGAGTTTTAAATCTCAATAATTCAACATAAAAAATCCCAAATTCCAAAATAACTAAAATTGGAATTTGGGTTTTTTATTTTTTGGGATTTAATTAAGCTAAAGCCTGCTCCAAATCGGCTATTAAATCTTCTGCATCTTCAATACCAACGCTTAATCTAACCAAATCATCAGTTATACCAACTTCTGCTCTCTTATCTGCAGGAATTGAGGCGTGTGTCATTAATGCCGGATGATTAGCCAATGATTCTACTCCGCCTAAAGATTCAGCAAGAGTAAATACTTTCAGCTTTTCTAAAAACGCGATAGAATCTTCTTTTTTTCCCGATTTGAAATCGAAAGAAACCATTCCTCCAAAAGCCTTCATTTGTTTCTTTGCAATTTCATGAAACGGGTGATTCTTTAAACCTGGATAATACACCGTTTTAATCTTGGGGTGACTGCTTAAAAACTCCACCACTTTTTCTCCATTTTCGCAATGTCTCTGAACTCTTAAAGCCAAAGTCTTGATTCCTCTTAAAACCAAAAAGCTATCCATTGGCCCAAGTGTTGCTCCTGTAGCAAACTGCTGAAAATGCAATTGATCTCCAAGGGCTGCGTCTTTTACAATTAAAGCACCCGCAATAACATCAGAGTGTCCTCCTAAATATTTTGTTGCAGAGTGCATTACAATATCAGCTCCTAAATCTAAAGGTTTCTGCAAATATGGCGTTGCAAAAGTATTATCTACAGCAAGAAGAATTTTTTTCTCTTGTGTAATTTTTGCTATTTCCTGAATATCCGCCAATTTCATTAATGGATTGGTTGGCGTTTCTACCCAAATCAGTTTAGTGTTTTCGTTGATTAGACTTTTCAGTTTTTCGATATTCGTCATATCAACAAAATGAAATTTAATACCCGAATCTTTATATACGCGCGAGAACATTCTGTACGTTCCTCCATATAAATCATCCATTGCAATGATTTCGTCTCCAGCTTTAAAAGATCTTAAAACACAATCTGTAGCAGCAAGACCAGACGAAAATGCCAATCCGCGCGTTCCGTTTTCAATACTTGCTAAAGCGTCTTCTAAAGCAGTACGCGTAGGATTAGACGCCCTACTGTATTCGTAATCCGCCAAAGGTTTTCCTGGGCTTGTTTGCACAAATGTTGAAGTCTGGTACACTGGCGGCATAACTGCACCTGTGCTTGGATCATGATGCTGTCCTCCGTGTATTACTTTTGTATTGAATTTCATATAGTTATAAATTTAAATTCCTTAATTCTTTTACAAATTTACCGCTTAATTTATTTTATCGCGACACAACTTCTTACCTTTGTAGATAATTAACACTTTTTGATATGAAAAATTACATATTTATAATCTTTTTGTGTTTGATTTTTACAAGTTGCAAAAAAGAGCTTTCATTTGAAAATGAAACGTTTGAAGAGAAATCTACTGTCCCGTGCACCAATGACTGTCCAAAAATCACGATAGAAGTTCCAATAGCTAAAAATAATAAAACAGCATCAGACAGCATTAATAAAAAAGTCTTTGCTGTCATAAAAGAGATTGTCTTTTTTGAAGAAGATTCCGTAAAAGTCGATGACTACAAATCGTTGGCAAAATCGTTTATTGCTTCATACGAAGAAATGCATCAAAAATTTCCAAATGATACTTTTGGTTGGGAAGCAAAGATTATTGGCAATGTCGAATTTGAATCTGATCAGGTTTTAAATCTTAAAATCGACCACTATACTTTTACTGGCGGTGCTCATGGATATCAGGGCTACCGATCATTGCTATTCGATAAAAAAACAGGAAAAACAATTTTCAACAGACAATTATTTAAAAACGAAAATGAGTTTAAGGCTTTCGCTGAAAAAACTTTTAGAACAAAATATAAAATCCCAAAAAAATCGAATATTAATGCAACCGGATTAATGTTTGAAAATGATAAATTCCAACTGCCTCAAAACATTTTCTACACTTCTGCAGGTTTGCTTTTATATTACAACTCATACGAAGCCGCATCTTATGCAGATGGCCCAAAAGAGCTTTTATTTCCTTATGAAGAAGTAAAAAAGTATTTGAATTTTCAATAAAAGAAACAATTTATCAAAATGTTAGACGCACTGCAGTGCGTCTCTACAGAAAAACCTTTGTTACTTTCTATCTCTAAACCTTTGAACCTTTACTGCACATCATACTTCATTTTACGCAAAACCCTCAAAGCTTCTTTAAACGAAGTATAAACTTGCCTGTAAGGTTTGAGAAGCAATTTTGCATCAATTAGTTTTTGTCGCGCATCTTCGAAACCATTCAAATAGCAGATCATAAAAGTAGAAGGCAGATTTTCTAAATCTTTCATTTCCCGTTCAGACAGGGTAATTTCTTTTTGGAGTTTGGCCAATAAAGCCATATTCGAATTGTAGATATGATACAGCATTTTACGGTTAAATTCTGGCGGCTGAAAAAGCATCTGACGGTCTATTTTATAGTATCCGTTGTCAAAAAAATGAATTGTTTGCTCCTCTAACGGATAATAGCTCGTTTTGTCATTCAGCCCTAGAGGAACATATTCTGTAATGGTAAAAGTATCATCATTATAATCTATCGTAACCACATCCTGCGCAGAATAAAAAAGCTTAATCTGTTCGTTGATCAATTCGATATCAACACGGGACAAATAGGTTTTTTCACGAAGTTTCTTCGGAACTCCCGCCCAACAGATTACAAACAATTCTTTAAAAACGCGATATTTTGGCGACATATCCTTGTGCCTAAAATTCATGAAATCGATAACGCCGTCTAAAGTATACTGAATGCTGTTTCTAGAACTGTTTTCAATTCCAATTACCGTTTCTGTATTCTGATTGTTTTTCTCGATTTCTTCATGTTCTTCTAGCGGAATCGAATTACTGCCCCGCCTCACAAAAACACTGTTGGCAAGAATCGTATGAATTCCTTTTTTGAAGTACGAAATTTTACTTTTAGGTTTTATGGTAACCAGACCGATTACTTTGTCTTTTGGAAGATTTGGAAATGGGACGTTTTCGTATTGAATTTTTGGAGGATTTTCTAAAAAAGCATTGACTAGATTCTGAATTCGGCTGTCATCGAAGAAATCGTCGCCGACAATTTCGTTGTCCTGATCTTCTACTCCAACTACGATATAAGAATTATTATTTGGGTTGGAATTGGACAAGGCGCAAATATGCTTTAGAAACTTGCCTTTCCCTTCTCTCGAATGAAGATTCAATTGCCTTTTCTTATCATAAAAACTGCTTTCGTCATTATGAGCGAGGAGATTTTTAATTAAAAGGCGTTTATTAATCATTGTTTTAGACTTCTTATATTTTAGACATTAGACTTCCTAGGCTACCGAACTTTAGATTTTAGACTTCTTAAATTTAAATTATTGAAATCTAAGAAGTCTAAGTTAGTCTAAAAATCTAAATATTCTTCTTAACAATTGTCGAAGAGGCCTGCGCCGTGCTCATGACAACCAAATCCGCAATATTAACATGATATGGTCTTGAAACCACAAAATGGATAATATCAGCAATATCTTCAGCCTGCAACGGATCAAATCCTTTGTAGACATTTGCCGCTCTTTCGACATCTCCTTTAAAACGGACTTCGCTGAATTCAGTCGCAACCATTCCTGGGTGAATGCCACCAACTCTAATTCCAAACGGGTTTAAATCGATTCGCATTCCAGCTGTAATGGCATCAACCGCGTGTTTAGAACCGCAGTATACATTTCCGTTAGGATACACTTCTTTGGCAGCTGTTGAACCAATATTAATAATATGCCCAGATTGTCTCTCAACCATCTGAGGAATTATCGCTTTAGAAACGTACAAAAGTCCTTTTACATTAATATCAATCATCGCATCCCAATCGTCTAAATCTCCATTTTGGATAGGATCTAAACCATGCGCATTTCCTGCATTATTAATTAAAACGTCGATTGTCGAAAAATCGTTTGGCAAAGCACCTATTTTTTCAAGAACCTCTTTTTTGTTTCGGACATCAAATGCTAAAGAATGCACTTCGGTAAAAGCAGAAAGTTCTTTTTGAAGTTCTTCCAAACGGTCTATACGTCTGCCGCAAAGCACAACCTTGAAATTATTTTTTGCTAAAATCTGAGCGGTCGCTTTTCCTATTCCGCTCGTAGCGCCAGTAATTAAAACTGTTTTTTTCATTTTATTTTTTTCATTTTGCTACAGATTAAAAGAATTTAATGATTTTTCAATCTGTAAAAATTCTTTTAATCTGCGGCAAATATTTTTAATTCTTATTCATCCATTCCTCTAAATTCAACACCATATTAAGTGCAGTCCAAATTTCTCCGTCTACTTCTCTTATGAGTTTTTTATCGGGATTAATGGCAAACCCAACTTTTTCATAGCATTTTTGAGCTCCAATATTAAAATCGAAAACATTCAATTCGATGTTTCTTTCTTTCCTGTTTTCAAAAATAAATTGCAGCAACAAAACCACCATTTTTTCACCAATTCCCTTTCCTCTCTGATTTTCGTCAATAATCAGGATTCGACCCAATTTTGCACTATCATCTTTAAAGTAAATTTCGCAATGTCCTAACGTATTTCCATTAGAACTATCGGCAACTCTAAAAGCAACTCTATTTTCATCAGAAAGCGTTTTATCTATTTGACTCTCCGTTAAGGGAAAAGTGAATTCGGGTCCGCCAAATTGCATCAAATCTTTTGCATTTTTGACCGAATTGATCAATTCAGAATAATCTTTTTTCTCAAATTTTTCTAGGCATATCATTTTTCAGAATAGTAAAAATTAAGGCACATCGTCGCCCATACTTTCTGTCCAAATTGCAAACCAGTCTTCTTTGTCCATTTCCAATTCAACTGCTTTCATTAAAGATTGAATTCTAGCAATGTTTACTGTTCCTGCAATCGGAATTACTTTTGCAGGGTGTTTTAAAATCCAAGCCAATAGAAGCGTATCCGAACCTAAATGATATTTTTCTACCAAAGTAGAGAACAGTTTTTTTAAACGGCGTGTTTTCTTGGTATCTTCTCTAAAAACAGTTCCAAGCGGATTCCATGACAATGGTCTAATTCCGTTCGTCTGCATATAATCCAAACTGCCGTCAAGCATTGGCTCATAATGCGTTGCAGAAAACTGCACTTGATTGTAACTCACTTCTGTTTTTTGGCGAATTAATTCTGTTTGAGAGCTTGTAAAATTGGAAAGACCAAAATCAATGATTTTTCCTTCTCCTTTTAATTTCTCAACTGCTTCTGCGATTTCGTCAGCCTGCATTAATGGACTTGGTCTGTGAAGCAGAAAAACATCTACATAATCTGTTTTTAAATTTTTCAAAGATGTTTCGACAGACTTAATAATATAGTCTTTAGAATAATCATAATGTTTGATTTTGTTTTCAGGGCGTTTATCAGCAATCATCTGAATACCGCACTTGGTAATTAATTGTAATTTTTCACGATCAATTTTACTTGCGTGAAAGGCTTTTCCAAAATCGGCTTCGGTCGTATACGAACCGTAAATATCCGCGTGATCAAAAGTCGTAATTTTGTTTTCGATACTCACTTGTATCATGTTTTCCATTTCTTTGGTTGTAAGGTTTTTATCCCAAACTCCCCAATTCATAGTGCCCGAAATTATAGGCGATAGGACTGTTTTGCTCATAATAATTATGCGTTATTTTTGGTAATAATTATGCTTTAATAAAACATAATCATCAAAGTTCTTAAAAATATAAAAATAGATTCACAATTAGTCCTTAAAATTAGGTCATTGGTCGAAGTTTTAACCATTCTTTAACATCTTACTTCTCAAAAAATATTCAATTTGCACTCTCAAAAATTAGGCGTAAAAATCAAGGTTTTAAAAATATTTATATGGAAGAAAATACAACGACTTTAGACATTAGAGCGATAAATGAAAAAATTGAAAGAGAAAGTGCTTTTATAGACCTTCTTACAATGGAAATGAACAAAGTTATTGTGGGTCAGAAACATATGGTCGAGCGTCTATTGATCGGATTACTTGGACAAGGGCATATTTTATTGGAAGGAGTTCCTGGTCTGGCAAAAACTTTAGCCATCAATACGCTTTCTCAAGCGGTTCAGGGTTCTTTCAGCCGTATCCAGTTTACGCCAGATTTATTGCCTGCCGATGTTATCGGAACCATGATTTACAACATTAAAGCAAACGAGTTCTCAATTAAAAAAGGGCCTATTTTCGCCAATTTCGTACTTGCCGATGAGATTAACCGTGCTCCTGCAAAGGTTCAGTCAGCGCTTTTGGAGGCAATGCAGGAAAAACAAGTTACTATTGGTGACTCTACATTCAAATTAGATCGTCCTTTCTTAGTATTGGCAACGCAAAACCCTGTTGAGCAAGAAGGTACTTATGCACTTCCTGAAGCGCAGGTTGACCGTTTTATGCTGAAAACCGTTATTGATTACCCAAAAATTGACGAAGAGCGTTTTGTAATCCGCCAAAACTTAAAAGGAACTTTCGAAAAAGTAAATCCTGTAGTTTCTGTAGATCAGATTTTACGCGCGCAAGAAGCCGTTCGTGAAGTTTACATGGACGAAAAAATTGAGAAATACATCTTAGATATTATTTTCGCTACGCGCTACCCAGAAAAATACAAATTAGCCGATTTAAAACCGCTTATCAGTTTTGGAGCTTCTCCTCGTGGAAGTATCAACTTGGCTAATGCTGCTAAATGTTATGCTTTCATCAAACGTCGCGGTTATGTAATTCCAGAAGACGTTCGTGCAGTTGTTCACGATGTGTTACGCCACAGAGTTGGAATCACTTACGAAGCAGAAGCAGAAAACATTACTTCTGTAGACATTATCAACAAAATCGTTAACGAGATTGAGGTACCTTAAAAAATTTTAGATTTTAGATTGCAGATTTTAGATTTAAATCTGCGGTCTAGAAAACAATCTAAAATCTAATATCTAAAATCTGCAATCCAAAAAAATGGATACAAAAGAGCTTTTAAAAAAAGTACGGAAAATAGAAATCAAAACGAAGAGACTGAGCAATCATATCTTTTCTGGAGAATACCACTCTTCATTTAAAGGACGAGGAATGACGTTTAGCGAGGTGCGTCAATACCAATACGGAGATGATATTCGTAACATCGATTGGAACGTAACCGCACGCTACAACGAAGCTCACGTTAAAGTATTTGAAGAAGAACGCGAACTGACTATGGTTTTGATGGTCGATATTTCGGGTTCTGAATCTTTTGGTTCTAAAAATCAATTTAAAAAAGACATTGTAACCGAAATTGCGGCAACGATGGCTTTTTCGGCTACGCAGAATAATGACAAAATTGGTTTAATCCTATTTTCTGATGCAATAGAATTATATATTCCGCCCAAAAAAGGACGTTCGCACGTATTGCGCATAATCCGTGAATTGATCGAATTTGAACCAAAAAGCCATAAAACTGACATTGCACAAGCTTTGAAATTTTTATCTGGAACCCAGAAAAAGAAAGCCATCATTTTTATGATTTCCGATTTTATGTCTGATTCTTACGAGCATACTTTAAAAATTGCTTCTAAAAAACACGACATCACAGGTGTACGCGTGTACGATATCCGCGAAGAAAAAATTCCAAATTTAGGAATGGTGCATATGCTGGATGCCGAAACAGGCAATATACAATTGGTTGATACAGGTTCAAAAACCGTACGAATGAATTATGAGAAGCATTATCAGGAAAAGTTAAATTACTTTAAAGATACATTCCGTAAATCTGGAGCAGGAATTGTAAATACAAGAGTAGACGAAAATTACGTTACTAAACTATTAGGCTATTTCAAATCACGATAAAAATCTGGCAATTTTGATTAACAAATCAAAAATCGTTAATCTAAAATCAACAATCGTTAATCAAATGAAATTTAAACTTTATATATTTTTATTGCTTTTTTCTACCCTGATTTTTGCACAGCAGAAACCAGTAGAAACGAGCATTGATACTACAAAAAACAAAATTGGCGCAGAGTTTAAACTGACGCTTAAAACTGTTGTAAGCTCAAAATCGAAAGTTGAATTTCCGAAGCTTAAAAACATTGGGCCATTAGAAGTAATTCAATCTTATCCAATTGATACGGTTAAGAAAGACGACACTTATGAGCTAATCAAAAAATACGGATTAACACAGTTTGATTCTGGTCGTTATACCATTCCGAGCGTCAAAATTTTAATTGATAAAAAACCTTTCTTTTCAGATTCGATTAAAGTTGAAGTGGCCAATGTAAAAGTAGACACTTTACAGCAGAAAATGTACGATATCAAAGATATAGCTCCTGCTAATGAGGGAATGGGAAGTTGGTGGATTTACGTTTTAATTGTTTTAGCTATTATCGGAATCGGAGCTTTTGTCTATTGGTACGTTAAAAAACGCCAGCTGAAAAAAATCGAAGAAGAAGTTTATAAAACGCCTATCGAAAAAGCGACTAGCTTATTAAACAACCTAGAGCAAAAAGAACTGGTTCAAAAAGGCGAGATTAAAGAATACTATAGCGAACTAACTGATATTGCTAGAAATTATATCGAAGAAGCCATTCATATTCCAGCTATGGAAAGCACAACTTCTGAATTGATTCAGGCCATCAGAATAGCATCGACTCAAAAGAAAATGACGCTTACGCCAGAAACGGTTGAAAATCTGGAACGTGTTCTGCGTCAGGCCGATTTGGTGAAATTTGCTAAATCAAAACCACTTGATTTTGAAATTACAGAAGATCGAAATAAAATTCAAAAAGTAATTTTAACACTTGACAACGCTATTCCGACAGAAGTTCCTGAGGATATAGAAGATCAGTTGTTGAACGAAGCGCAACGACAAAAACAAATTCAGGCGCAGCTTAAAAAACAGCGTAATGCAAGAATTGGTTATGCAGTAGCAGCTATCATACTTTTATTATTTGCCACAACAACTTTCTTTGTAGTTACCAAAGGATTCAATTACGTAAAAGACAATATTATTGGCCATCCTTCTAAAGAATTATTGGAAGGCGAATGGGTAAAAAGTGCTTATGGAAGTCCAGCTGTTCTTATCGAAACTCCAAAGGTTTTAAAAAGAATGGACGCTCAAAAGGTGCTTCCAAAAGAAGCAATGGCACTTATCAAGGAAATGCAGCTTTTTACATACGGAAGCATAATTGATAATTTCTATGTAACAGTTTCTACATCTAAATTCAAACAGCCAACTGATATTGATTTAAGCAAAACCCTTGAAGGCACTCTAAAAATCATTGAGGCTCAAGGCGGACAAAATATTATTGTGAAACAAGAAGATTTTCAAACAAACGAAGGCATTCAGGGAATAAAAGGCTATGGAACAATGACTGTATTGAATCCTGCGACCAAAACGAGTACAAAAGCATACTATGAATTGCTACTATTCAAACAAGATCAAGGATTACAGCAAATCATGATTTTGCATGAAGAAGGCGATACTTATGCAAACGAGATTACAACTCGTATCTTAAATTCTGTTGAACTTCAAAGAGCAAACAACTAATGAGTAAGATCACTTTTTTAAATCCAGAATTTCTTTGGTTGTTCCTACTAATTCCGATTGCGATAATCTGGTTTTTCTGGAAACGCAACCAGCAGTCGGCTACCTTAAAAATGAGTTCGACAGCAGGATTTCGAAACAGCGAATCTTTACTCACAAAGCTAAAACCTTGTTTATACGTTTTTAGAATTTTAGCTTTAAGTTCGCTAATTATAGCATTGGCACGACCAAGAACAGTAGACATTAGCAACCAGACTAAAACTACAAAAGGAATTGATATTGTAATGGCAATTGACGTTTCTGGTTCTATGCTTGCAAAAGATTTAAAGCCAAACCGAATGGAAGCTTTGAAAAGAGTTGCTGCAGATTTCGTTGAAGAAAGGCCAAATGACAGAATCGGATTGGTTTTGTATGCTTCTGAAGCGTATACAAAAACCCCTGTTACAAGCGATAAAGCTATTATTCTGGAAGCCATAAAAGGCATTAAATATGATAATGTTTTACAAGACGGAACAGGAATCGGAATGGGATTGGCAACGGCCGTAAATCGTCTGAAAGACAGCAAAGCAAAAAGCCGCGTTATCATTTTGCTTACCGATGGTGTAAACAACGCTGGTTTTATTGAGCCAGAAACAGCATCGGATATTGCAAAGCAATACGGAATTAAAGTTTATACGATTGGACTTGGAACAAACGGAATGGCAGAATCTCCATATGCATATGCTCCAAATGGCGGTTTCTTATTCAAAATGCAAAAAGTTGAAATCGATGAAAAGCTGATGCGAAACATTGCCAAAAAAACCGATGGAACTTATTTTAGAGCAACAAGCAACGATAAATTAGCCGAAATATACAACTCGATCAATAAATTGGAAACGACAGAAATTCAGGAATTGAAATTCTATGATTATGACGAAAAATACAGGTTTTTTGTTTTATTTGCAGGCTTTTTGCTGTTGCTAGAAGTTGGATTAAGAAATACGGTTTACAGAAGCTTCATTTGATTTATTCAAAATCAAAAAATTCCAATAATAAAATTCCAAATAACAAATTGGAATTTGGAATTTAAAGATTAAAAATCAGAAAGAAGATTTGGAATTTAAAATTTTGACTCGAGCGCTAGCGAACAGGCGAAGCAATTTCAATATTGGAATTTAAAAACATTTATGGAATTAGACGAAAAAAAATATTTATATCTATTAATACTGATCCCGATTGTGGTATGTATTTTCCTTTTCAATATGTATTGGAAAAGAAGAACACAGCGTGAATTTGGTGATCTGGAAATGGTAAAAAGGCTGAGCCCAGAGAAATCGGTTTTCAAACCTGTTTTAAAAATCACAGTGATTCTTTTGGCGCTTACCTGTTTGATTATCGGTTTGGTAAATCCGAAGATTGGAACCAAAATGGAAACCGTAAAACGAGAAGGTATCGATATTGTTTTTGCGGTCGACGTTTCTAAAAGTATGCTGGCAGAAGACGTTGTTCCTAGCCGTCTGGAAAAAAGCAAACAGCTGGTTTCTCAGATTATTAACAATTTAGGAAGCGATAGAATCGGAATTGTAGCTTACGCAGGAAGTGCTTTCCCAGTTTTGCCAATTACATCAGACTATAGCGTTGCAAAAATGTTTTTACAAAGCATGAGTCCAGGAATGGTTTCTTCTCAAGGCACATCTTTGGATGAAGCCATTAAATTGTCATCGACTTATTTTGATGAAAAAAGCAAAACCAGCAAACTATTAATCCTTATTTCTGACGGTGAAGATCATTCTGAAGGCGCAGCTGCTGCGGCAGAAGAAGCTAATAAATTGGGAATGAAAATCATCACCATTGGTGTCGGAACAGAAAGAGGAGGAACAATTCCGTTAAAAGAAAATGGCGTTGTAAGAGGCTATCAGAAAGATCAAAACGGAGAAACAGTAATCACCAAATTAAATCAGGAAGGTTTAAAAACAATTGCAAAAGCAACAAAAGGCGGTTATGTTTACGGCGGAAGCACAAAAGAAGTTTTAGAATACGTAAAAAATGCTTTAAACAATATTCAAAAAACAGAATTTGAAGCTACACAAATGGCCGAATTTCAATCGCAGTTTCAATGGTTTATCGGATTTGCATTTTTATTGCTTTTCCTAGACATTTTCTTATTGGAAAGAAAAACAAGCTGGATCAAAGAGTTGGATTTATTTAATGAAAAGAAATAAATGTTCAGAGTGAAATTCAGAACAGAAAACAAAATTAGAATGAAAAATTTACTCCTTTATATTTTACTAACAGTTTCTTTTGCAGTTTCTGCTCAAGAAAAAGACAAAACATTGCCTGCTGGGAATGAAGAATATAAACAGAATAAATTTACTGATGCTGAGGCAAACTATAGAATTTCGGAATCAAAATTTCCTAAAAAATCAGCAGCGCCTTATAATTTAGGAAATACCATTTACAGGCAAAATCAGATTTCGGAAGCTAAATTTGCTTACGCGAAAGCCATAAAAAATGCCAAAACAAGACCTGAAAAACATAAAGCTTATCATAATCTTGGAAATACTTTCATGAAAGAGAAAGATTATACGCAGGCAGTCGAAGCTTATAAACAGGCACTCCGTAACGACCCAACCGATGAGGAAACGCGTTACAATTATGCGTACGCCAAACAAAAACTAAAAGAGAATCCTCCTAAAAACGATCAGAACAAAGATAAAAACAAGGACAAAGACAAGGATAAGGATAAAAATAAAGACAAGAACAAGGACAACAATAAAGATAAAGACAAGGATAAAGATAAAAAAGACGATAAAGGCGACCAGGACAAAGACAAAAAAGACGGTAAAAACGATCCTAAGAAAGATGACAAGTCTGACAATCAAGGACAGCCAAAACCACAGCCTGGAGGAATATCAAAAGAGCGTGTTCAGAATTTATTAGATGCGGTGAATAATGAAGAAAAGAAAATTCAGGACAAAGTAAATGCTCAAAAAGTAAAAGCAAATCCTAAGAAAACAGAAAAAGACTGGTAGGATTTTGAGTTTAATCGTTTAACTGTTTATTTGTTTCATCCAATCTTCAGTTAAACGATTAAACAGTTAAACGGTTTAACAGCTAAACAAAAAACGATTAAACATTAAATGAAAAGATATTTAATTCTATTTCTACTCACTTTTCAAGGACTGATGGCTCAGGTGCAATTTGAAGCCAGAGTCAGCAAGAATACACTTGGACTAAACGAAAGGCTTCGCATTGATTTTATTATGAATGTTGACGGAGATAATTTCGAACAGCCTTCTTTTGATGGATTTAAAATGGTTGCCGGACCAAGCCAGCAGATTAGTCAGTCTTGGATTAATGGACGAAGCTCTTTTCAAAAAATATATTCTTATATCCTACAGCCTGAGCGAAAAGGTGCCATTACAATTAAACAGGCGGCGATAGAATTTAACGGTCAGGTTTACAAAACAAACCCGATAAAGGTTACAGTAACCAATGCCGTTGCTCAAGAAAGAGATCCAAATGACAGACCGCAAGGATCTGGAAATGAATTGCTGAATCTAGTTGCCGAAATCTCAAAAACAAATCCGTACTTAAACGAACCTATTACGGTTGTTTACAAGCTGTATTTTAACAACATTGGCGTTACCGGCTTTAAAGAACTGGCGAAACCTAAATACAATGATTTCTGGAATCAGAACATTGATGTCAAACAGCTTTCTGTACAGCAAGGATCTTATCAAGGCCAGCAGGCTTATTATGTAATCTTGAAAAAAGTGATTTTATATCCACAAAAATCAGGAAAACTAACTATTGAGCCACTTTCGCTGGATATTGGAGTGCAATTGCCAACAAATCGTCGCGATATGTTTGGCCAAATGATCATTACAGAAGACAACAAAGTAGTATCTGCAGGAGCAAAAACAATCAATGTAAAACCTCTTCCTGAAAGCAGCAAACCAGAAGGATTTACTGGTGCGGTGGGAAGATTGAATTTTACTGTCACACCATCAAAAACAACGCTTAAAAACGGCGAAGGTCTGGATTTAATTGTAAGTGCGCAGGGGACTGGAAATATGAAGCTATTTACTCTTCCAAAACCAGTTGTGCCTAATGCATTAGAAATGTATGATCCTGTTCACGACGAACAAGTGACCACTTCGCTGACAGGTATGTCTGGAAGAATCACAGACAAGTATACTATTGTACCGCAATACAGAGGAAAATACGCAATTAAACCAATGCAGTTTTCGTATTTTGATTTGAGCACTGGCACTTACAAAACAATCACTTCAAAAGAAATTATGATTGATGTTTTGGACGGGCCAACGCCAGCTGAAGCAAATACAGGCGCATCGGCGGCTAAAAATGTTGTGGCCAAAGCAGATGAATTCAAAAATATTAAATCTAAAACAGCCTTAATTCCTATTGAGAAAAAGGATTTTTATGACTCAAATCTGTATTTAGGATTACTGTTTGCCCCATTCATCATTATTCCGATCATCATTCTTGCTAGAAAGAAAAAAGAGGCTATGGATAGTGATGTTGCCGGAAATAGAATTAGAATGAACAATAAGCTGGCGAAAAAATATTTATCGCAAGCGAAGAAACATCTTAACAACAAAGAGCCTTTCTATATCGCATTGGAAAAAGCAATGCATAATTTCTTGAAAGCAAAACTGCATATTGAGACTTCAGAAATGAGTAAAGACAATATCAGAGAATTGCTATTGTCTAGAAATGCAAATCCAGAAACGGTTCAGAATTTTATTGCTTTGACTGAAAACTGCGAATTTGCGCGTTATGCACCAGCGTCGAGCGCTTCGATTCAGCAGGATTATGATAAAGCTGTTGTGATTATTTCTGAATTAGAAAAACAGATTGTTTAATTTTTTTTTAACGCAAAGTTCGCTAAGAAAATTGATTTTAGATTGAGTCGAATTTAAGTTCGCAAAGTTGAAAATCTTATTAAAAAAGAAAATGAAAAACATACTATATCTCTTTTTATTCATCTCGCAGGTTTTCTTTGCGCAAGGGCGCTTTGAATCGGCCAATGCATTGTACCAAAAAGGGCAATATAAAGAAGCTGCACAGGTTTATGAAAACATTCTCAAAGAAGACAAATTGCAGTCTGCCGAATTGTATTTTAATCTCGGAAACTGTTATTACAAACTAAATCAAGTTGCGCCTTCGATTTACAATTATGAAAAAGCTCTGGTTCTTAAGCCAAACGACCCTGAGACTTTAAATAATCTAAAATTTGCCAAAAAACTAACTATTGACGAAATCAAGGAAGTTCCAAAAGTAGGTTTTGCAAAACTGATCCAGAACTTTATTTCTATTTTTGATTATAATGCTTGGGCCAAAATTTCTGTTGCGCTTGGTTTTGTGTTCTTATTGAGTTTTATTGGCTATTACTTTTCAAACGGTACACTTGCAAAAAGGATTTATTTTGTGGGAATGTTTATTATTTTGGTTGCATTTGCTTTGAGCATTTCGGCAGGAATGTCTGAAAAAAGCCATTTTGAAAATGATCGCGTTGCCATTGTTTTTTCTGAATTAAGCCAAGTTCGACACGAACCTCAAAAATCTTCAAATGGCATTATTCTATTGCACGAAGGAGCAAAAGTTTATGTCTTAGAAAGTGTTGCAGGCTGGAAAAAAATCGAATTGACAGATGGAACTCAAGGCTGGATTGATTCTTCAACTATCAAAGAAGTAAAATAAAGTTTAGAAACATTCAAATATAAAAATCCCAAATTCCAAAACAGTAATTGGAATTTGGGATTTTTTATTTTTTGGAATTTAATGATTAATTCACAGCATCAACCAATCTAACAAACTCCGATCTATAACCATCTTCGTCATTTGACAAACCTGATTTTGCCAATCGTTTAATATCCGAACTTGAACTGTTCGCGATATATTTTGAGTCACGCAATTTTAGTCCAAACCAAGAAACGGCAGTTGTAAATTTAAAATCTGGAGAACTGTTTTCCAGATCTGTTTTCCTATCTGCAATTACATTTACGATTTCAATGCTTTTGTTGCCATCAGGTTTTTTATATCTAAATTTTACTGTAGCCAATTCATCACTATGATTTTCAGCCGATTTCTCTGTTTTAGTGTATTTTAAATCAGACGGAATATAATCGCTTTCTACACCCGTCGGAACAATTTCATATAGCGCTGTTACTGAATGTCCGCTTCCTAATTCGCCTGCATCAATTTTATCATTTTTAAAATCCTCAGCATTCAGTTTTCGGTTTTCATAGCCAATCAATCGATATGCTTGAACATGATTTGGATTGAACTCAATTTGGATTTTTACATCTTTCGCAATAGCGAACATAGATCCTTTAAATTCTTTTCCAAGAAAACGATTCGCTTCCTGAATGTTATCAATGTAAGCGTAATTGCCATTTCCTTTATCGGCAAGAATTTCCATTTTACTGTCTTTGTAATTGCCCATTCCAAATCCTAAAACGGTCAAGAAAACTCCAGACTCCCTTTTTTGCTCAATCAATTTCAGCATATCATCATCAGAAGAAGCTCCAACATTAAAATCTCCATCAGTCGCTATCACTACTCTATTGTTTCCTTCTTTGATGAAATTCTGCTGGGCAAGTTTGTACGCCAATTCGATTCCTTCTCCTCCCGCTGTGCTTCCGCCTGCGTGCAAATCGTCAAAAGCATCCATAATTTCATCTTTATTATCGCCCGAAGTTGGTTCTAAAACCACTCCCGCAGATCCTGCATAAACTACAATCGAAACTTTATCGATGCTTCTAAGCTCCTTCACTAAAATTTTCATCGATTCTTTTAGCAATGGCAGTTTGTTTGGCTCATCCATCGAACCTGAAACGTCAACTAAAAAAACCAGATTAGAAGCCGGCAAATTTACCATTGGAACGTTCTTTCCCTGTAAACCAATCTTTAGCAGTCGGCTATTTTTATTCCACGGGCAATCGCTGTATTCTGTATTTATAGAAAACGGATGCTGGCCATCTGGCTGCGGATATTTGTATTTAAAAAAGTTGATCATTTCCTCCACACGAACTGCATCTTTTGGAACTTTCTGCCCTTCGTTTATAAATCTGCGGATATTGGTATACGATGCATTATCAACATCGATAGAAAACGTAGAAAGAGGTTCTTTCAGCGGAGATTCAAACGGATTTTCTTCCATCGCTGCATAACTTTCTGTATTGGTCTCAGGAATATAATTTTCCTCTTCGATTAAATCGGTTGTTGCTGCAACTGCAGTAGAATCTACAGTTTCCGCTGTAGCGTAATCAGCTTTCTTACAGCCGAAAACAGTAAGTACGAGGAATGCCATCATAAAGAAATTAAGATTTCTCATAAAGTAAGTTTTTAAAAATTAATAAAAGTTATAGGCTTCAAATAAAGACTAGCATTCCGGATTTACTAGAGGCGATTATTTGCAATTTTTCGAGTATCAAAATCGTGCCAAATTTTTTACAAATATTTTTCCTACCTAAGAATAAAATGAGAAACCCTTATTTTTAAAGGATTTTAGCTGAAAAAGTTTTTTTGATTTTCCATGTAGATTTGTAGAGACGCACTGCGGTGCGTCTGAATCCAGCATATCGAGAACAAAGAGTGAAATTTTTTTTGTACACAAAAATCGTAGAGACGCACTGCGGTGCGTCTCTACAATAAAATGGGGTGTAAAAATTAAATGTGTTTTTCAGTTAAATTTAAAACTGATAAATTTTATCAGGCGTAACGCAATAATCCAATTTGATATCCGATTCAAAAACGTCATCAATCTGACTTACCGATTCAAAAAAAGAAAGCCCAATTTTGATAGTTTCGGGTTTGCATTCTGCCAAGAATTTATCGTAAAAGCCTTTTCCGTAGCCAATTCGGTTTCCAAAAATGTCAAAAGCCAAAAGCGGCACAAAAACTACTTCAACTTTAGACGAAGGAACTTCAATTCCGTCAACTGGCTCAGGAATATTGTATTCGTTTTTCTTGATTTTAGTATTATCTGTCAAAAGAAAATGAGTCATTTTTCTGGTTTCAAAATCACTCTTAGAGATTAGGATTTCTTTGTCTTTTCCAGAAAGCAAATGCAGAATATATTCGGTATTGACTTCTTTGTGCTCTTCAATCGGGAGAAAAACATGATAATACGTTTTATCCCAAATTGGCATTTGAATCAATAGGTTTGCGATTGCCAGACTTTTCTCTTCTATTTCATCAAAAGAAAGTGCTTTACGGAAATTTTTATATTCTATTCGGAGTTCTTTTTTACTCGTCGGCATTGTCTGGGGTTTTAGATATATGATAAATAGCGTCGCCTTCGTAAACAATTGGCGAATGGTTGGCATTAATTATATAACCATCATGAGGCGCTTTGACTTTCTGTTCAAACTTACCAAACGGATCTGTAATAATCGCTAAAATAGTGCCTTTGGTTACAAATTTTCCAATCAGATTAAAATCATGCAGCAGACCTGAACATTTTGCTCGAAGCCAAACCGACTGTTTAATATAAATAGAAGGCGTTAATGCCGGTTCAGCAATTTGTTTAGAATCCAGCATTCCTAAATAATGCAGCAAACGTTTGGTTCCCAAAACACCTTGATTTGCAATTTCGTTGTTAATGTCTAATGATTTTCCGCCTTCAAAAAGAAGCATTTTTACATTGGCGCTTTCAGAAGTTTTTCTAAAAGAACCGTTTATGTTTTTGGAATACAAAGTAAAAGGCGCATTAAAAATATCGGCCAGGACTTTCAATTCGGGATTATTTTCTGTGATTCTAATTTGAGGCGCATTAAAGCGGCTTGCTCCTCCAGCATGAAAATCGACAGCATAATCTAGAATTGGCAGAATTTCTTCGACAATATGATAGGCAAATCTACTGGCCAGCGAGCCCTTTTTGCTTCCGGGAAAAACACGATTCAAATCGCGGCCGTCGGGAAACTCTCGTGATTTGTTTACAAAACCATACATATTGATTACCGGAATACAAATTATTGTACCACAGGCAGGTCTGTTTATTTTTTTACTGATAATCTGGCGGACAATTTCGACGCCGTTAATCTCGTCGCCATGTATTCCTGCCGAAAATAAAATTGTCGGGCCTTCATGCTTGGAACGGCGCACAATTACAGGAATATTCAACTTAGTTGTGGTGTGAAGCCGAGCAATTTCGACATTTATGGTTCTGTGTTCCCCTGGCAAAATAGATTCGCCAAAAATAACCAATGGAGTACTATTTTTCATGTAAATTATAAAATCTAAATATAGAAATTATATTTTAAATTCATAATTTTGAATTTAATACACAAATTCCTATATAAACAAAATTAAACCAATTTACCAAAAGAATGAAAAAGACTTTACTATTACTTAGCGCATTGACGCTTATGGCTTCGTGCATGAGCAAAGAAGAAAAAATGAAAGAAGCAGAAGATGATGGAAATGAAGCAATTGCTGTAAAATCTAAATTGATCGAAGGTGCTGGAAAAGCGCTGCAAGAAGAAGGAAAATCTGCCGCAGAAAGCGCTTCTAAAGGTGTTGGAGATGTGATAAAAGGAATAAACTCTGGAATAAGCAAAAGCATAAATCAATCTAAAGTAATTTCTGAGGCGTCTTTCAAAACAAATTTTGAAGATTGCAAAGCCGAAAAAATTTACGCTTCCAGTGAAGACAAAGTAAAAAAAGTCACTATTTATTTAATTGCTAAAAATGATTTTAAAGGCGATCTAATTTTAAAAGCTTTCGATTCTGATAAAAAAGAAATAGGAAGAAGCCGAGTAAAAGTTGACATTAAAAAAGAGGATGCCAAATATGTAGATTTTCCTTTTGACGAAAGAACACATTTACTGCAAACAGAATATTTTTCGATCAAATAAAAATATCTTTAACAAAAGAGCCTTTTACATCGTAAAGGGCTTTTTTTTTGAGAGAAGAAACTCAAAAGAATTTTAAACTTTAAGCTCAATAGTTTAATTTTGTATTTATGCAAAGTCCTCTTGAACTTCAAATTATAACCTTACCCGATAATCCTGGCGTTTATCAGTATTATGATAAAGACGGGAAAATTTTGTATGTAGGAAAAGCCAAAAATTTAAAAAAAAGGGTTTCCTCCTATTTCAATAAAATTCACGATACTGCTAAAACCAATGTATTGGTAAAAAAAATCGTGACCATAAAACACATCGTAGTCCCAACCGAAACAGATGCGCTTTTATTGGAGAATAATTTAATTAAAACACTTCAGCCGAGATACAACGTTTTGCTTCGCGATGATAAAACCTATCCTTGGATCTGCATCAAAAAAGAACCTTTTTCGAGAATATTTTCTACACGAAACATGATCAAAGACGGTTCTGAATATTTTGGCCCATACACCAGTTTCAAAACTGTACATACGATTTTAGACTTGATTAAGGAATTGTATCCGCTTCGAACCTGCAATTACGATTTGAGCGAATCGAATATCAATTCCGGAAAATTTAAAGTTTGTCTGGAATATCATATCGGAAACTGCAAAGGTCCTTGTGAAGGTCTGGAACCTCTAGAAGAATACCAAAGGCAAGTCAACGCTATTCGCGAAATCCTGAAAGGAAATTTTAAAGAAAGCTTAAAGGATTTCAAGAAACTGATGAACAATTATGCGCAGAATTTACAATTTGAAGAAGCGCAGAAAATAAAAGAAAAGATTGAAGTTTTAGAAAACTATCAATCTAAATCAACTATCATCAATCCTAAGATTACCAATATTGACGTCTTTTCGATTGTTTCTGACGAAAGTGCCGCTTATGTCAACTTTCTTCAGATTTCTCATGGTTCGATCATTCGTTCGCATACTTTAGAAATGAAGAAAAAACTGGACGAATCTGATGAAGAATTGCTGGAATTGGCGATTATCGAACTTCGCGAGCGTTTTCAGCTGCTATCAAAAGAAATTATCGTTCCTTTTGAGATAGATTTGGGCGAAAACATTAAGACAACCGTTCCGCAGCTCGGAGACAAAAAACAGATTCTGGATTTGTCAATCCGAAATGCTAAATTCTACCGAATCGAACAATTAAAACAATTGCAGATTATAGATCCCGACCGCCACGTAAACAGAATCATGGCTCAGATGCAGAAAGATTTACGTCTCCCATCTGAACCAAGACATATAGAATGCTTTGATAACTCGAACATTCAGGGAACAAATCCCGTTGCGGCCTGCGTGGTTTTTAAAGACGGAAAACCAAGCAAAAAAGATTATCGCCATTTTAACGTCAAAACTGTCGAAGGCCCGAACGACTTTGCTTCGATGACCGAAATTGTGTACCGCCGCTACAAAAGATTGTTAGATGAAAACGAGCCTTTGCCACAATTAATTATTATTGATGGCGGAAAAGGACAGCTTTCAGCAGCTCTCAAAAGCATTGATGATTTGGGCTTACGCGGAAAAGTGGCCATTATCGGAATCGCAAAACGTCTGGAAGAACTTTTCTATCCTGGCGATTCAATACCGCTGTACCTCGACAAAAAATCAGAAACTTTAAAAGTCATTCAGCATTTAAGAAACGAGGCGCATAGATTCGGAATCACTTTTCACAGAGACAAAAGAAGCAAATCGGCACTTAATTCTTCAGTAGAAAGTATTCCGGGAATCGGCGAAAAAACCATGACAGCGTTAATACAACATTTCAAAAGTGTTAAAAGATTAAAATTAGCTACGGAAAAAGAAATTTCAGATGTTATAGGGGTTTCTAAAGCCAAAAAAATTGTCGACTTTTACAAAACCAACTAGCAAATTTTTATGCGCCCAATCCAGCTGTACATTTCAAATACTCGGTCAAAAGGATTTTTTTCTAAATCCAAAAAAGGAGCTTCTTGGGTCGCTCTTTTTTGGCAAGAAAAAATATCCTTTTGTCTCTCGCAGTTTTCCATTTCCATCTGGGGCGTAACAACACTCATTTTCATAATCACATTTTTATTTTCACAAGAAACATTTTCTCAGGAAACCAAAAAAGACAGCATCAAAAGACCAAAAATCGGTTTGGTTCTAAGCGGCGGCGGAGCAAAAGGTTTTGCCCACATTGGAGTTTTGAAAGTTCTGGAAGAAGCAGGAATCAAAATTGATTACATTGGCGGAACCAGTATGGGGTCTGTAATTGGCGGACTTTATGCTTCTGGCTATAACGCCTCGCAAATTGATTCGATTTTCAAAAAAACAAATTTTGACGAATTAATAAACGATTATATTCCGCGTTCATCCAAAAACTTTTACGGTAAAAAAAATGATGAGCTGTATGCAATCGTTTTACCATTCAGCAATTTCAGAATAGGCATTCCAGAAGCGCTTTCAAAAGGAATGTACAATTATAATTTACTGAGCAGTCTGACTAGAAACGTACGCCACGTTCGCGACTTCAATAAACTGCCAACTCCCTTTTTATGCATTGGAACCAATATTGAAACTGGCCAGGAAGTTTTATTAAACAAAGGAAATCTCGTTCAGGCCATGATGGCAAGTGCGGCCTTTCCTTCCCTTTTTACGCCAGTAGAAATTGACGGAAATCTTCTAGTTGATGGCGGCGTTGTAAACAATTACCCCATACAAGAAGTTCGCAATCTTGGCGCAGATATTATTATTGGCGTAGATGTTCAGGACGATTTGCTGAAAAGAAAAAACCTGAAAAATGCTACCAGAATTTTGGTTCAGATTACCAATCTGCAGTCGATCGAAAAAATGAAAAGCAAAGTAAAAGATACAGATGTTTACATCAAACCAGACATTCGCGACTTTGGTGTTATTTCTTTTGACAGAGGGGAAGAAATCATCCGAAAAGGAGAAGAAGCCGCTTTTGCTGTTTACGAAAAACTCAAAACATTGACAGACGAAAACAACTTTTATAAAAAGCCAAAATTAAAAATTGCAACCGATACGCTTCATATTCAAGAAATAAACACCGACAAATTAGAAAATTACACCAAAGAATATATTCGAGGAAAGCTTCGTTTCAAACCTGGAAGCACCATAAGTTATGACGGGCTTAAGGCTGGCATAAACAACTTAAACGCAACGCAAAACTTTAGCACAATCTCTTATTGCCTTCAGCCAAATGGCGATAAAGACGACTTGGATTTAGTTTTAAGAGAAAATCCAACTCAAACTTATCTAAAACTTGGCTTGCATTATGATGGCCTTTACAAAAGTGCCGTTTTATTGAACCTCACGCACAAAAAAACTTTCTTAAAAAACGATGTCACTTCTTTGGATGTTATTTTAGGAGACAATTTCAGATATGATTTTAACTATTATGTCGAAAATGGTTTTAATATCAGTTTTGGCTTCCGTTCCAGATTGAATCAATTTAACCGAAATGTAACTACAAGTTTGAGCGGTGTTCTTAAAGAGACTCCAAATGTCAATCTTATTAATGTTGACTTTATGGACATCAATAATCAGGCTTATTTTCAGACGATTTTTGTGCAGAAATTTTTAATGGGCGGCGGTTTAGAATACAAATATTTAAAAATCAATTCGCCTACGCTTGCCAATGAAGACAATATAATTGAGAAAAGCAGTTATTTTAGCGCCTTTGCCTATTTAAAATACGATTCGCTGGACGAAAAATATTACCCAAATTCGGGACTCTATTTTTCTACAGATCTGCAGACGTATATGGCATCGTCAGATTACACCAATAAATTTAAGCCTTTTTCGATTGCAAAAGCGGAAGTGTCAATTGTGAGACCGCTATTTCCAAAAGCTACCATAAAATTTGGAACCGATGCTGGGTTTAATATTGGCAGCGACAGCGTTCCGTTTTTTGATTTTATATTTGGAGGTTATGGCTACAACAAAATAAACAACTTCAATTATTTCTACGGATATGATTTTCTGAGCATTGCCGGCAACAGCTATATTAAAACTGATATTAATATTGATTATGAAATCTTCAAGAAAAACCACATCAACATATCGGCTAATTTTGCCAACTTAGGAGATGATATTTTTTCTTCTGTTGATTGGATTTCTATGCCAAAGTATACAGGATACGCCGTTGGTTATGGCTTAGAAACCATTATTGGCCCTATCGAAGTAAAGCAATCTTGGTCTCCAGAAATGTCAAAAAGCTTTACATGGTTTAGTATAGGGTTTCAATTTTAGTATTATAACCGAGAATACTTCAATAAAATCTGCCTATTTTTTTACATCATAAAAATTAAATCAAAAAAAATAAGTTTTTTTATAGTTATAAATAATATAATTTTTATTTTTACTCCGAAAAAATTACGACATTTGTTATAATGAAAACAAATTGGACAGGTTTATTAGAGTATCTTCAATTCCTCATCAAGAGAAATCCTGAGTAATGGCTCTATCGAATTGAAATGATCAGTCAATGGCAAAAATTGAACTGGTTATTTATCTCTGCAATTCAAATTTTCGAATTATCTAATTTACTAATTATCTAATTGAAAAAGCCATGCCACTATATCATAAACTTGGGGATTTTCCTCAAAAGCGACACACCCAATTTGAAAAACCAAATGGAGGTTTTTATTACGAACAATTGTTTGGAACCGAAGGTTTTCACGGACATTCGTCGCTATCCTATCACGTACACAGACCAACGCAGGTTAAAGAAATTTTAAACTCATATTCGGTTGAACCAAAAATTGCAATCGGAAAAAACATAAAATCACTTCTTTTTAAAGGTTTTGAATTGAAACCTGAAAATGATTTTCTAGACAGCCGAAAAGCTATGCTAGTCAACAAAGACTGCATTATTGGTTTGGCCGCTCCAAAAGAATCGCTTCGAAATTATTTCTACAAAAATGCCGATGCAGATGAAATGCTTTTCATTCACAGAGGAAAAGGAAAATTAAGAACCATGTTAGGAAATATTCCGTTTGAATATGGCGATTATTTAATTATTCCACGCGGCATCATTTATCAGATTGATTTCGAAACAGAAGACAACCGACTATTTTACGTAGAATCGTACTCTCCTTTTTATACTCCAAAACGTTATAAAAACCAATCTGGCCAGCATTTAGAGCACTCTCCATTTTGTGAGCGCGATTTTATTCTGCCAAACGAATTGGAAACACATGACGAAAAAGGCGATTTTTTAATTAAAATCAAAAAAGAAGGAATGATTCACGAAGTGGTTTATGCCACGCATCCGTTTGACGTTGTGGGCTGGGATGGATACAATTTTCCCTACGGATTTTCTATTCACAATTTTGAACCTATAACTGGGCGTGTTCACCAACCGCCTCCAGTACACCAAACTTTTGAAACAGCAGCTTTTGTTGTTTGTTCATTCTGCCCTAGACTTTACGATTATCACCCAAAAGCAATTCCGGCACCGTACAATCACAGCAATATAGATTCTGACGAAGTGCTATATTATGTTGACGGAGACTTTATGAGCCGTAATAATATTGAGCAAGGCCATATCACTTTACATCCAAAAGGAATTCCACACGGACCAGCGCCTGGCGCGATGGAACGCAGTATTGGCCATAAAGAAACTTTAGAATTAGCCGTTATGGTGGATACTTTCCGTCCGTTAATGGTTACTGAGGAAGCCATGGGACTTGACGATGGCCAGTACTACAAATCCTGGACGGAGTAACTAATCGAATTTAACCGCAAAGTTCGCAAAGCATTTTTCGCAAAGTTCACAAAGATTTTAATGACGTTTTACTCATATGAGTTCGCAAAGCTTTGCGTTCTTAGCGATTTTACAAAATCATTCTCAAAAAAATCTTTGCACACTTTGCGTTAAGAAAAAATAAACACAACACTTCGGTTTTTCCAATTAAACGGTTGACCGATTAAACAAATAAACATCATGTCAAAAGAAATAAAATCAGTAGAATACGGATTAGAGAAAATATTTGAAGGAGCACAAGACTTCCTTCCATTATTAGGAACAGATTATGTAGAATTTTATGTAGGTAATGCAAAACAGGCTGCACATTATTACAAATCTGCTTTCGGATACCAGTCATTGGCTTATGCCGGATTAGAAACTGGAGTGCGAGACAGAGCATCTTATGTTTTAAAACAAGACAAAATCAGAATTGTTTTAACAACACCTTTAACGGCTGATTCTCCAATCAACGAACATTTGAAAAAACATGGTGATGGAGTAAAAGTTGCTGCTCTTTGGGTTGAAGATGCTACAAAATCTTACGAAGAAACCATGAAACGCGGCGCTCGCTCTTTTATGGAACCGACGATTGAGGAAGATGAGTTTGGCCAAGTGGTTCGTTCTGGAATTTACACTTATGGAGAAACAGTTCACATTTTCGTGGAAAGAAAAAACTACAATGGTGTTTTCTTGCCAGGCTACAGAGAATGGAAATCTGACTTTAACCCAGAACCAACCGGATTAAAATACATTGATCATATGGTTGGAAATGTGGGTTGGAACGAAATGAACACTTGGGTAAAATTCTATGAAGAAGTTATGGGATTTGTAAACTTCTTATCATTTGACGACAAGCAAATTACCACAGAATATTCTGCTTTGATGAGTAAAGTAATGTCAAACGGAAACGGAAGAATTAAATTTCCAATCAATGAACCGGCTGAAGGAAAGAAAAAATCTCAAATCGAGGAATATTTAGATTTCTATGACGGACCTGGAATTCAGCATATTGCCATTGCTACAGACGATATTATCAAAACAGTATCGCAATTGAGAGCGCGCGGTGTTGAATTTTTGTCACCTCCTCCTCATACGTATTATGAAGCAATTCCGGAAAGATTGGGTGTTCATATGGATATGATGAAAGAAGATTTGAACGAAATAGAAAAATTGGCGATCATGGTAGATGCCGATGAAGATGGGTACTTATTGCAAATTTTTACCAAGCCAGTTCAGGACAGACCTACCCTTTTCTTCGAAATTATTCAAAGAATGGGTGCAAAAGGGTTTGGCGCAGGTAACTTTAAAGCCCTTTTTGAATCTATCGAAAGAGAGCAAGAATTGAGAGGAACGCTATAAAACGTTAATTTTCATATAGAAAACCGTATAATTCTCCAAAAAACAATGCTTTTTTTGCAAATGTTATGTTAAACTTGACTTTTGCTATTTGATTTTTGAACTTTCTATCTATCTTTGCACTCGCAAATCAGGAAGGGGTGGTTTCCTTCCGAATTGATATAAATTTCATAATTTATAGTTTTTTGGTTAGTTAATAGCATAAAAACTCAGTCATCTTTGACTGAGTTTTTTTGTTTTGATACATTTGGAATAGAATTTGCATTTATCTACCTTTATAATAAAACGTAAAGAATGTACTATGAAAAAGCTCATCCTCACTATATTAGCACTAACAATATTATCTTTCGCGCCTGAAAAAGAAGACGCTTTCGATACTGGAGAATATTTTAAATTTAGAATACATTACGGAATTGTAAATGCTGGATACGCAACCCTTGAAGTCAAAGATGCGACCATCAACAACAAAAAGGTATTTCACTCTGTTGGAAAAGGTTACACAACCGGAATGTCCAAATTTTTCTTTAAAGTAGAAGACTTATATGAAAGCTATTTTGATAAAGAAACTGGAAAACCATACCGCTATGTCAGAAAAATCGATGAAGGCGGCTACACCAAAAATCAAGAAGGTTTTTTTAATCAAACCGAAAATAGAGTTCTGGTAAAAGACTACAAGCGCAAAACAGAAAAAACGATTATCGTAACAGAAGATGTGCAAGATATTGTATCTGCCTTTTACTTTTTGAGAAACCATCCAAACATTGACAAACTTAAATCGGGCGAGGCCATCACAATTGATATGTTTTTTGATGAGGAAATCACAAAATTTAAGTTAAAATATGTAGGTCGTCAAGATATTACGACTAAATTTGGGACGGTTTCTACAATGGTCTTCAAACCATTGGTACAAACAGGACGAGTGTTTAAAGAAAAAGAAAGCTTAACACTCTGGATAACAGACGACGTAAACAAAGTTCCAATTAGAATTAAAGCAGATTTGGCCGTAGGATCTCTTAAAGCCGATCTCGATGAATATAAAGGATTAAAAAGTCCACTTAAAGCAAAAAAATAATGAACCCTACAGATCATTCTGAAGCAATTTTAAAAGAAATTGACCTAAAATTTCAAGCCATAAATCAAAAAACTGATGTTCAATTAGAAGGATTGCTTTGGGCCAAACCTATTACCTACTGGGATTATATTCAGACTGATGCACTTTTAAATTTACAGATACAACGCACCACTCTTCCTGACGAAATGGTTTTTATCATGTATCATCAGGTAAACGAATTGATCTTTAAAATGATTTTGTGGGAAATTGACCAGATTGCCGAAACGGAAAACATTCAGGTCGATTTTTTCAGCGAAAGATTATCAAGAATCACAAGGTATTTTGATATGCTTACCAATTCGTTCAGCATTATGGAAAACGGAATGGAAGTAGACCAATATATGAAGTTCAGAAACACTCTTACACCTGCAAGCGGATTCCAGAGTGCACAATATAGAATGATCGAATTTGCTTCTACTGATGTCATCAATTTGACAGACCGCAGATACAAAGCAAACTTTGATGAAAATACCGATTTGGAAACCAGTTTTGAACACCTTTATTGGCAAGCTGCCGGAAAAGATTATCACACTGGCGAAAAATCATATTTGCTGAATGAATTTGAGAAAAAATACAAAGAGCAATTTTTAAGACAAATGGCTTCGTTTAAGACAAAAAACATTTGGCAAAAATTTACTCAATTACCAGTTGAAGACCAGCAAAATACAGAACTGATTGCGGCAATGCGCCATTACGACAAAACTGTAAATATCACTTGGGTAATGCAGCACCTTAATACTGCCAGAAAATATATTTTGGAAAGCGGAAAAGGCAATGGCGAAGCAACCGGAGGAAGCGACTGGCAAAAATATATGCACCCAAAATACCAAAGACGCATCTTTTTTCCTAAATTGTGGACCGAAGAAGAATTGTCCAATTGGGGAAATGAAACCGAAGTTTAATTTCACCACAAAAAATTTATAAAGTTTGAAAAAAGCAGTCGTAATTTTAATTGTCTTGTTTTCTATTTTTTCATGTAAAAAAGAAGAAGAAAAAGTAGAAGCAAAAATTACTAAACCAACAACCAAAAAAATAGAATTCGGTTTTAATTACGCAGACTTTAATGTTGTTAATGACACTATTTCAAAAGGAGATTCTTTTGGCTCAATCATGCAAAGCCAAAATATTGGAGACAAAAAAGTAAATGAAATTGTTGAACAGGTAAAAGATTCTTTCAATGTGAGAAACATTCGTTACGGAAAACCTTTTACTTTGCTTCGCGCCAAAAACAAAACCAACAATCTTCAGGTTTTTATTTATCAGCCAGATGCTTTAAGTTATTATGTGATAGATCTGAGAGACAGCATTGCCAAAGCATACAAAAAAATAAAACCTGTCACTTTAAAACGAAAAATTATTGGAGGCGTTTTAAAAAGCTCATTATCTGAAACTTTAGGAAACGAAAGTGTCGAAACCGCTTTGGCAAGCAGAATTACAAAAGTCTTTTCTTGGTCTATTGACTTCTTCAAATTAAAAAAAGGTGATCGTTACGGGTTAATTTTCACAGAACGATTTATTAACGGAAAAACGTATGACGGAGTTGAAGATCTCGAAGCCGCATTTTTTGAATATAAAGGAAAAATAATTTATGCTTTTCCTTTTGAAAGAGACACGACTTCTGGGAAAATCGAATATTATGACGACCAAGGGAAAACACTTAAAAATTTCTTCCTCAAAACTCCGATCAAATTCAGCCGAATCACTTCAAGATTCACCATGAATAGATTTCATCCCGTGCAGCACACTTGGAAAGCGCATAAAGGAACCGATTATGCGGCTCCAACCGGAACACCAATTTCAACGACGGCATCAGGAGTTGTGGAAACTACTGGATATACAGCAGGTAACGGAAACTTTGTAAAAGTAAAACACAACGGAACCTACTCTACTCAATATTTGCATATGTCTAAAATCTTGGTTCGTCGCGGACAGCGCGTTACACAAGGTCAGACCATTGGTTTGGTTGGAAGCACAGGCTTAGCTTCTGGTCCTCACGTTTGCTATCGTTTCTGGAAAAATGGCGTACAAGTAGATGCACTTCGATTGAATCTTCCAACAGGAGAATCTCTAACAGGAAATGACAGAACTCGTTTTATGACACAGATCGAACCTCTGAAAAGAGAATTGGACAGTATTGGCAATTTGTAAGAATAAAACCTTATTTTAGCAAAAAAAAAAAAACAAAGCCAACAATCAGGTCTATATGAAATTTAAAAACTTATTTCTGCTTCTTACTTTAGCAGTAAATTTTTCTTTTGCCCAAAACAACACTATAGTCACTCGTGATTACGGAAGTTCTAATAAAGACATTCAAGCTCTTATTGAATTTGAAAAAATTTATATGGAGCAGCTCAATTTTGAAGGCGAAAACCTCAAAGGAAAAGTATACACCATAAATCTACAGGAATTCATAGACGGGAAACTAGCAAACAAATCTAAACTTTTTGACGGGTTTGGAGAAAAAAGCGATCATTTTACAATAAAATCAACAAAAGAATCAGTACGTTTTTTATTTAAACTGGCAGATGGAAAGTTAAAAACATACATAATTTGCCGAGAAGCCAAAAGTAAAAAATCTTATTTTGACTTAAAAGATGATTCCGAAAATTACGTGATGAAAGATTTTTTCGGAAAAGAAACAGAATTGAACATAAATGCCAATCAAGAAACACCTATTCTTGCAATTATAACTCCAACAAGGTACGCCGACGGCTTCAGTTCTTATTGTGACGTTGTACAATCAGATGTTAAACCGGAAAATCTTGGAACACATTTTAATATTCCGCATTACTTTTTAGTAACAATTCAGTTCAAATAAGAAGCAATCATGAAAAATGAACGTCTTAAAACCCTGTATCATGAAACTTTTTCTGGCCTAAAATTATTTTACAGAGACACAAATCTTACTGAAAATTTAATTTTAAACTATAAAGTTGGACGAATCATTCAAGAAAGAGGTTTTACTGATATGAGTTCAATTGGCGGAGGACTTTCTGGAAATTTGAGATATTTAATTGCCAGTGCTCACGCCAAAGATTTGTCGAAATTTAATCCTGATTCGGCAAAAATTGGCCATTATCTTTTAGACTCAATCTCGTATTTCAAAGTATTAGACATTCAAAAAATTGATGATAAAACACAAGTCTTTCTTTTGAATATTCCAGACAATTCAATTTCGCTTTTCAAAAACTCATCATCAAACCTAGAAGAAGAAATTACAGAAAAAGCTCAAAAACGCTTTCGCGAAAAAATCGATTTACCTCTAATTCCAGAATTACAAACCGAAGAATGGAAAGAAAGAACCAAATTTCCGCTTGGAATGGATGAAAACGGCCAATTCTTTTTTGATGATTCTAAAATTAAAACTGAATCTCCAAAAAGAATTGATGTTGACATTGATAAAAAAGTTATCGAAATCAATAAGAAGCCTTGGTGGAAGTTTTGGTAAAACGCAAAAACAAAACGAGTTAACACTTTTATATTTACAGTTCATTTTTTACTTTGATAAAATGACACCTACTATCAATAAACCAATCAAAACAGTCACAAGACTAGCAATTTTTCTATTTCTGCAAACTTCATTTGGGCAAACGCTCAATGACTGCTCCATATGCAAAACACAGCTAATTAAAAAAGAACAAGTTAAAGATCTAAATGCAGACAACATTAGACTTTTAACCAACGAAATCTTTGCAAGAAATGGCTATATGTTTGAGAACTCTAGATTTCAAGAATATTTTGAGAACAAAGCTTGGTACAAATCAATTGGAGACAATAAGAAAATAGTCTTAAATGATACTGAAAAGAAAAATATCGCTTTTTTAAAAGAGATCACAAAGACTTTAGAAGATCAGAAAAAGGAGCTGACTTCGCAGCTTAAAAATTTTAAAGAGCTTGTTAACCAAGATAAGACCAACGAATTGAAAGGCGCTTTCAATTTTGGCTACGAAAAAAATAATTCTGAGGAAAAGAAATTGCTAAAAGAAGTTTTCAGCAAAATAAACCTTGACGATATAAATTATTATAAGAACAAAGGAATGTTTAAAACGACTGAGGATAATGGTTTTGTCCAAATTGAATATATGGTTTATATTGAAAATGACGAAATAACTATTTCATATAATTATATGACTCATTCAAAAATCATTGACAATTTTGATGAATATACCGATTATCACTCTGAAAATGAGTTCAGCTATAACTGGCAATTTAAATTTTCCAAAAACAAACTCAATTATATAAGGCTTGCAGTTGCAGGATAATTTACCAAGCCAAATACACTTAAAACGTTTTCGCAACTAATTGTTATATAATCGCAAACCGTTCCCCTTTTAAAAGTTATTTCAGTATTTTTGTGTTTCAGAAAACAAACTCAATTATAGATAAAAATGGCTTTAAACACAACAAACCCAACTGGGACTGAAGCGTGGAAAAATCTACAAAACCACTATAACGCAATTCACGAAACCACCATACAAGAATTGTTTCAACAAGATAGTGCCCGTGCTGAAAAATTCAATTTGCAATGGAATGATTTTTTAGTAGATTACTCAAAAAACAATATTAGTCAGGAAACTGTTTCTCTTTTATTAGAACTAGCAAACTCGATTGGATTGAAAGATGCAATCGCACAATATTTTGGAGGAGAATTAATCAATCAGACCGAAAACCGTGCGGTTTTACACACAGCATTACGTGCTCCAGAGTCAGCAGTTATTAAAGTAGACGGAGAAAATGTAATTCCTGAAGTTTTTGAAGTAAAAAATAAAATCAAAAATTTTACTGAAGAAGTAAT
This sequence comes from Flavobacterium sp. TR2, assembly GCF_025252405.1. Classification (NCBI taxonomy): domain Bacteria; kingdom Pseudomonadati; phylum Bacteroidota; class Flavobacteriia; order Flavobacteriales; family Flavobacteriaceae; genus Flavobacterium; species Flavobacterium sp. TR2. The sequence continues at coordinate 746,406 of NZ_CP104307.1, forward strand.
CTCTGGACAAAGAAAAGGATATACAGGTAAAGCTTTTACAGATATCGTAAACATCGGAATTGGCGGTTCTGACCTTGGTCCAGTTATGGCTGTTGAAGCATTGCAATTCTATAAAAATCATTTGAATACACATTTTGTTTCAAACGTTGATGGCGATCACGTAAATGAGGTGATTAAAAAATTGAATCCTGAAACCACTTTATTTTTAATTGTTTCTAAAACTTTTACTACTCAGGAAACACTTTCAAATTCAGAAACTATTAAAGAATGGTTCTTGTCCCAAGAATTCGGGACGGCTACTCAAGAAGATATTGCAAAACACTTTGTGGCTGTTTCTACAAACATCCAAAAAGTAACAGAATTCGGAATTAACCCAGACAATATTTTCCCGATGTGGGATTGGGTTGGAGGAAGATTTTCTCTTTGGAGCGCAGTTGGCTTAAGTATTGCCTTGGCAATTGGCTTTGACAATTACAACCAATTATTAGTCGGAGCTAATGAAATGGATGAGCATTTCAAATCGGCTGAGTTTGACAAAAACATTCCTGTTATTTTAGCTTTATTAAGTGTTTGGTACAATAATTTTTATGGTGCCGAAAGCGAAGCTTTAATTCCGTACACACAATACTTATCAAAATTAGCTCCTTATTTGCAGCAAGCAACTATGGAAAGTAACGGAAAAAGTGTTGGACGCGACGGCAAACCTGTTAACTATCAAACTGGAACAATTATTTGGGGAGAACCAGGAACCAACTCACAGCATGCTTTCTTTCAATTAATTCATCAAGGAACAAAAAGAATCCCAACTGATTTTATTGGATTCGTGAAGCCTCTTTACGGAAACGAAGATCATCATAATAAATTGATGTCTAACTTTTTTGCTCAAACTGAAGCCTTAATGAACGGAAAAACAGAAGCGCAGGTTCAGGCAGAATTTGACAAGCAAGGATTAGCTGCTGAAAAAGCATCTTATTTATTGCCTTTTAAAGTTTTCACCGGAAACAAACCGACCAATACAATTTTGATTCAAAAGCTCACACCAAAAAGCTTAGGTTCTTTGATTGCATTGTATGAGCACAAGATTTTTGTTCAAGGAGTTATCTGGAACATTTTCAGCTTTGATCAATGGGGAGTTGAATTGGGCAAACAATTAGCTAATTCGATTTTAGACGAAATCAATTCTAAAACTGTTAAAAGCCACGACAGCTCAACATCGTTTTTGCTGAATCATTTCTTAAAAAACAAATAGCAGATCAAAATCTGAAATTTTGTAACATATTGAAAACGTCTTAATTTAATCGAAATTAAGACGTTTTTTCATACAAAGAACCGCCAAAAAACACCAAAAAGGGGTCAATTTGCACGTTTTCGCTTACAGCCTCGTTCAAATTATTGCATTTTTAACAAAAAAAGCTATTCAAAACTCAATAAAACGATATTTTTTTTACACAAAAAAGAAAAATTCATTTTAATACGCAGCACAAAAGACAAAACTTATTTTTCTTAACATTTCGATAACATTATCTGAGTTATTTGTTATAATTTTGCCAAAAACAATAAACTCAATAACAACATGAAGAAAATGAAAAATTGGTTACTGACTGGACTATTTTTTATGATAGTTTCGACCGTATTTTCTCAAGGAAAAGTTACTGGTAAAATTACCGACGGAACAGGCGGATTACCAGGAGCAAATGTAGTGATCAAAGGATCTACTATAGCAACTTCAACAGATTTTGATGGTAAATTTACACTTACATCGCCATCAAGCACAGGAGAGATTGTAATCTCTTTTTTAGGTTATGACAACCAAACTGTAAAATTTACAGTAGCAAATGGTGCAACTACCAACTTAGGAACAATCACTTTGGCTTCTAATTCAAACGAATTGAGCGAGATTGTTGTAAAAAGTACAGTTGTAGATATTGCAAAAGACAGAAAAACACCAGTAGCGGTTTCTACAATTAAAGCTGCTGAAATTCAAGAAAAACTTGGAACTCAAGAGTTTCCAGAGATTTTAAGAAACACGCCTTCTGTTTACGTTACTAAATCAGGTGGTGGTTTTGGAGACGCTAGAATTAACATTCGTGGTTTCAACCAAAATAACATCGCTGTTATGATTAACGGTATGCCAGTTAACGATATGGAAAATGGTTCTGTTTACTGGAGCAACTGGGCAGGTTTATCAGATGTAACATCTGCTATGCAGGTTCAAAGAGGTTTAGGTTCTTCTAAATTGGCTACTCCATCTGTAGGAGGAACAATTAACATTGTAACTAGATCTTCAGACAAAAAAGAAGGAGGATCTTTCTCTTCTGGATTTGGTAATGCAAGAAACTTTAAAATTCAAGGTTCTTACAATACAGGAAAATTATCAAACGGACTTTCTGCATCTGTTTTATTATCTCAAACAATGGGAGACGGATACGTAAACGGTACTCCATTTGAAGGTTCAAACTACTTCGTTGCTTTAGGATATACAACTAAAAACGACAAACACGATTTCCAATTGACAGTTACAGGAGCGCCACAATGGCACAACCAAAGATCTACTGTATCTACAATTGCTACTTACCAAAAATATGGTTCTCTTACTGATCCAAACATCAGATATAACGCTGACGCAGGAACTTTAAATGGTGAAGCTTATAACATCAGAAAAAACTACTACCACAAACCGGTAGCTTCTCTTAACTGGGATTATAAAATCAACGAAACTACAAAACTTTCTTCTGTTCTTTACGCTTCTATGGGTCGTGGAGCAGGTGCTAGCGCAACTGGAGGTATTGGAGGAAACTTATACAACGCTTCTGCTTTCTTATTGCCTGACGGATCAGTTGATTACAACAAAATCCAAGCTTGGAACAATGGTACAGGAAGTGTTTTCTTTAATGGAGCAAACAGAACAAGAACACAAATTGGTGGTGTTTACCAAAACAGTTCATCAACTGGTAGAACAGGTTCTGGAACTGCTACATCTCCTTATGTTTACAATACTACTTCAGGTATTTCGCAAACTTCATCAATCAACTCACATGACTGGTTTGGAGCTTTGATTAACTTAAACAAAAAATTATCTAGCACTTTAACATTAGATTTTGGTATCGATGCTAGAACTTACACTGGATACCACTTTACAGTAGTTAACGACAGATTAGGTGGTGATGAGTTTTTTGACAACAACATTGCTAGCTTAAAACCAGCTGGAAGACACTTAACACAAACTTACTCTACAAATGTTCAATGGAATGTTTTCGACAATAGAGATTACGAAAAAATTGCATTTAACAGTACTGGAAAAGTAAGATGGTATGGAGCCTTTACTCAATTAGAGTACTCTAAAGATAACTTAACTGCATTTGTTCAGGGAGCTATTTCTCAACAAGGATTCAAAAGAGAAGATGATTTCGTTTACTTACCAACAGATCCATTGGCATCTACAGATTACAAAAACATCTTAGGCGGTAACGTAAAAGGAGGAGCTAACTACAACATTAACGAAAAACACAATGTTTATGTTAATGCTGGATACTACTCAAGACAACCATTCTTTAACTCAGTTTATCCAAACAACAGATCTACTGTAAACCCTAACCTTACTAACGAAAAAATTATCGGATTTGAGGCTGGATACGGTTTCCGTTCAAGATTCTTAAACGCAACTCTTAACTTGTACAACACAACTTGGAATGACAGATACTTAAAAGGTAACGCATTGCCAACTGACGCTAGTACATATACAGAATACGTTGGTCTTAACGAGGTACACTCTGGAGCTGAATTAGAACTTTCTTCTAACATTACTGATAAATTTAGAGTTAACGGTATGTTCTCTTACGGTATTTGGGAATACAAAGGAAACGCAACTGTTAACGCTTACTACCAAGCAGACAACACTCCAGTAGCTGGATATACAGCAACTCCTGTATACATGGACAAAGTAAAAGTTGGAGATGCTGCTCAATTAACAGCTTCTTTAGGAGCTTCTTACGAAGTTTTAACAAGAGTAACTGTTGACGCTAACTACAACTACAACGATAAATTGTACGCTGGATTAAGCCCAATCAACTTCTCAGATCCAAACAACAAAGGTGCTTTACAATTACCTTCTTACGGATTATTTGACGCAGGTTTCTCATACAAAATGTTAGTAGGTAAAGACAAAGACAAATCTGTTAACTTCAGATTGAACATCAACAACTTATTTGATAAGATCTACATTGCTGAGTCTAGAACTAACACGTTTGCAGATGATTACTTACCAGTAGCATCTGGACAGCCAGTAGGATCTAAAGGAACATATGCTTCTAATGGAATGCTTTACCAAGGAGTAGCAAATGTTAACCAGGTTTTCTTCGGATTCGGTAGAACTTGGAACTTTAGTTTACGTTACGATTTCTAAAATTTAGAATCTAAATAAATAATGAAAAACGGCATTGACTTTTAAGTTTAATGCCGTTTTTTTATAGCCTTTTTTGTTATATTTGTTTTGAACAAAAAACACAGTTTATGTATAATTTTCTACAAAAATTCCACTCTGGTTGGGCATACCTTGCATTACTTCTTTTAGTCGTTGCGGTTATTAATGCCATCATTGGAGTAACTTCAAAAAAAGAATTTACTGGTAAGGATCGTAAAATCGCATTATTTGCTTTAATTGGCACACACACTCAACTATTGATTGGCTTAATTTTATATTTCTTTTCCCCAAAGGGTTTTGCAGTTTTAGGACAAATGTCTAATGCAGAACTAAGATTAACATCATTGGAGCACCCCTTAATTAATATTATTGCAATCATCCTAATTACTATCGGATGGTCTAAACATAAAAAACTAGTTAATAGCGAAGCTAAATTTAAAACTTTTGCTATTTTTTACGGATTAGGATTATTGCTTATTTTAAGTAGAATTCCTTGGAACCTTTGGTTCTAAAAAACCTCAATTAAAGCCCTCCTACAGGGCTTTTTTTATCTCGGCATATTATTTGTACAAACTCCCCCCAAGTCTGAAAAAAAATAACCCATGAGAAATAAAAAAAATATTTTATTCGCCACAATCGCTTTAACTCTAATTAGCGGCTTTACTTATGTGATAAGCCAGACCAAACCTACAACAGAACCTAAAATCATTCAAGACACTGTTAAAAATGTAAAACCAGTTCTTATTCCGTTGCCAGATTCTGTTTTCACAGACAAAGGTTTAAAACTTAGACCATACAAGAAAAACGCTCATGCCTCCTACTATGCTGATCGTTTTAACGGTAAAAGAACCGCTAACGGAAGTAGATTCAACAACAACAGCTATACAGCAGCTCACAAAAAACTTCCTTTTGGAACGAGAGTAAAAGTAACCAATGAAGCCAATGGCAAATTTGTTATCGTAAAAATTACCGATCGAGGTCCGTTTGTAAAAACCCGTGAAATCGATTTGTCTAAAAGAGCTTTTATGGATATTACCAAAAATAAAGGTGCAGGAGCAATGAAGGTTACCATTGAAACCATAATCGAATAAAAAAAATTCCCGCTTAAAGCGGGAATTTTTTTATTTAAACTAATTTTCTTAGTGACATTACAACTCCAGTATGAAGCCCTTCATGAAAATTATTAAAATCTAAGGCTCCTTGGATATGGCGAAGCGTAAATCCGATACTTGTTGTGTATTCATGATAATTAACAAACAGACCGCTTTCAAAATCGTTTTTTGTTTTTTCTAGAGTTGTTGAAAGCAACGTCCTAATTTCATCAACCTCAGCTTGAGAAACGTCTCCTTCCGGCTTGGTTCCTTTTTTATATTTGTTAATGAATTCTTCCGAAACCATTGTTGGAAGACCTGATAACTTATAAACCAAAACCTGCTGCGAAGAAATGCAATGCCCAAGATTCCAAATAATATTATTGCTGAAGCCTTCTGGGACTTTGTTTAATTGTTCTAATGAATGACTATCTAAGATTTTCAAAAGAACTTCTCTAATTGTTTTTTGTACATCAAAAACTGAACTCATAATTTTATTTTTTTTCTAAAATTAGTCATTTTTAAGTTTCAAATGGATTTTCTTTGCATTCTAATAAATTCATAAAAAAATGAACAAAATATATTATTTATCGTCTTGCGACACTTGCCGAAAAATCATCAAAAGTTTACCCGAAAACAATCTTGTCTTTCAAGACATTAGACAAGATCCTATTACAAAAGAACAATTGGAAGAAATGCACAAACTTGCTGGAAGCTACGAAGCACTATTTAGCCGAAAAGCACAGCTATACAAATCTATGGGACTTAAAGATCAAGCTTTAACTGAAGCCGATTTTAAGAAATACATTTTAGAACATTACACTTTCTTAAGCCGTCCCGTTTTCATCATTGATGGCAAAATATACATTGGCAACAGTCAAAAAAATGTAGCCGAAGTGATAAATGCTTTGAGCTAAAAGATTATTTTTTTTTCCTGTTAAAGTGAAAACTCTGACTGAACACTAATTTCCAACCGAATAGAGCAAACTTTTATTTATCTTTGCGCCTTTATACTCAATTATATGATACAATCTATGACAGGGTTTGGCAAAGCTTCTTTGCAATTGCCTACAAAAAAAATTACCGTTGAAGTAAAATCCCTAAACAGTAAAGGTTTAGATTTGAATGTAAGAATGCCATCAGTTTACCGTGAAATGGAACTTGGATTGCGAACTCTTATTTCGACTAAACTAGAAAGAGGTAAAATTGATTTTGCGATTTACGTAGAAAATACCGCAGAACAGACTTCGACAAAAGTAAACGTGCCTGTTGTAAAATATTATATTGCGCAGTTAAAAGAAGTAAATCCTGACGCAGATGAAACTGAATTGATGAAAATGGCCGTTCGTATGCCAGACACATTAAAAACAGAACGCGAAGAGATTGATGAAGATGACTGGGATCAGATTCAGGTTATTATTGACGAAGCGCTTCAAAACATCTTAAGCTTCAGAAAAGATGAAGGAGAAGCTCTTGAAAAAGAGTTTAATTTCCGAATTGGAAATATCCGTCAGTACATGAACGATACTCTGGCACTAGACCCAGAACGCATACAAGCCATCAAAGATCGTTTGCAGACAGCAATTTCAGAATTACAGGTTAATGTAGACGAAAACCGTTTTGAACAGGAATTAATCTATTATTTAGAAAAATTAGATATCACAGAAGAAAAAGTACGTTTAGGAAATCATTTAGACTACTTTATAGAAACTTTGAATGGTACTGAAGCCAACGGAAGAAAACTTGGTTTCATCACTCAAGAAATGGGTCGTGAGATCAATACAATGGGTTCAAAATCGAACCATGCTCAAATGCAGAAATTGGTCGTGATGATGAAAGATGAATTGGAAAAGATTAAAGAGCAGGTTTTGAATGTTTTATAAAAAACGCCACAAGCTTTAAGCTATAGGCAATAAGCTAAAAACAAAATCAAATTAAAGCTTAAGGCCTACCGCCGAAAGTTTAGAGCATAAATAAAAGCTTAGAGCATATTGCTTAAAGCCTAAAGCACACACAATGAACAAAGGAAAATTAATTGTTTTTTCGGCACCGTCAGGCTCAGGAAAAACAACTATCGTAAAGCATTTACTTGGGAAAGAAGATTTAAATTTAGAATTTTCAATCTCTGCAGCTTCACGCGATCCACGCGGAGAAGAAGTCCACGGAAAAGATTATTATTTTATTTCGCTGGAGCAATTCAAAAAACACATTAAAGCAGAAGAATTCCTAGAATGGGAAGAAGTTTACCGCGATAACTTTTACGGAACTTTAAAATCGGAGATCGAAAGAATCTGGGCTATGGGAAAAAACGTGATTTTTGACATTGATGTTGCTGGCGGGCTCCGCATTAAGCATAAATTTCCAGAACAGACTTTAGCTGTTTTCGTAAAACCACCAAGTGTTGATGAATTAAAACGCCGCCTAAAACAGCGTTCTACAGAAAGTGACGATAAAATCAATATGCGTATTGCTAAAGCTTCAGTTGAATTGGCAACTGCTCCTCAATTTGATACCATTATTAAAAATTACGATTTAGATACAGCCAAAGAAGAGGCTTATCAGCTCGTAAAAGATTTTGTAAATAAGTAATTTTATTACGCAAAGATTCACGAAGACAAACACGGAGATTCGCAAAAGGTTTTTTAAACTTTGCGAATCTTTGTGCTATCTTAGCGCCTCTCTGTGAAACTATAAAAAATGAAAATAGGTCTTTACTTCGGAACATACAATCCCATTCATGTCGGTCATTTGATCATTGCCAATCATATGGCTGAGTTTGCAGATTTAGATCAGATTTGGATGGTTGTTACGCCACATAATCCGTTAAAAAAGAAAGCGACTTTATTAGACGACCAGCAGCGCCTTCAAATGGTTTACCTAGCCACAGAAGATTACCAGAAGATAAAACCTTCAGATATTGAATTTAAATTGCCTCAGCCGAGTTATACTGTAATTACTTTGGAACATTTAAAGGAAAAATATCCAACTCATGAGTTTTCTTTAATTATGGGCGAAGACAATTTGAAAACGCTTCACAAATGGAGAAACTACGAAGTGATTCTTGAAAATCATGATATTTATGTATATCCAAGAATTTCTGACGAACCTGAGAATGTCGAATTAAAATCGCATCCAAAAATTCATGTCATCGATGCGCCAATTGTGGAGATTTCTTCCACTTTTATTCGAAACAGCATTAAAGAGGGAAAAAATATTCAGCCTTTACTGCCACCAAAGGTTTGGGAATATATTGATCATAATAATTTTTATAAAAAGTAGATGCTTTTTTCTGCTACGGTTTTTATTCCCAAAAAACCTAGATTCTTCAATTTAAGCCGATCAGAGAAATTATCTTACTTTTCTCTTGGAACAGCAATGCTGTATGGTTTGAGTATGTTATTTATTGAACATTTTTTTGATTATCGTTTCTCTTCGTATTTTTATTACCCTTTAGCTATTCTTTTCTTATTTCATGCTGCAACATTATTCTTAAGATTAACAGAATTTGAAAATCTTAATGGTCATTTTGATGGAACAATTGCATTTAGCGAAGACTTCTTAGCAATAAATGGAATTGAATACAAATATTCTGAATTAGAAAATTTAGTCATTTACGGAAATTCTTTCTCGGGAGAAAAAACAAAAAATTACAGATATGGGCCCATGTATGGGAATGGCGTTGAAAATCTAATTTCATTTACTCATAAAGGAATTAAAATAGAAAGACACTTTCAGTTAAATTCAGAACGCCATCTCGACGAATTACAAAATACTTTAATTCATATTATTACTGAGGAAAAAATCCCCTTCAAAAAAGAATATTTAAATTTTATTAATGAAGAACATCGATCCTATATTCTTTTTGAATTTTTAATTGGAAAATTGATTCGAGAAAAGAAAATTGATTGCAAAGAAGGTTTTAACTTGATAAAATTTAATTCAAATGAAGAGTCCAAAGAATTTAAAATAAAATATTGCCCCTAAAATATCCTTTTGAATTCCCAGTTTTAACTGGAGGTTTTTTATTTTAAGCAGTAAATGGCTTTAGCCTAACTGTCGAAATTTGGCTAAAGCCGATGAAGATCGCGATATTTTTGAACCTCCAGTTAAAACTGGAGGCAATTGATTCATAAATTAAAACTTTGTCAAAGTTTTGAACTTTGACAAAGTTCTCTTCACAAAGAAAAGAATTGAATAGCCTCCAGTTTTAACTGGAGGTTTCTTGTTATTATAGAAAGAATAATTCTACACAATCTTGTCATTTCGACGAAGGAGAAATCTTCGCAAGTAGCTCCATATAGTAAATCGCCAATCTTTGTAGAGTTTCTTACGAAGATTTCTCCTTCGTCGAAATGACAAAACAAAACGCAAAAAACTCAAATCATAAAAAAAGCCTGAACTTTCATTCAGGCTTCCGTTTTTATCATTAAGCTTCGATGCTCACTTCACTTTTCACTCTTGTTCTGATTTCACTCAGCGATTGATCAACCAAAAGTTTTCCATCTCTAAAAACTTCCTTCAATTCACCTTGTTTTTCTTCTTCCCAAGAAACATTATCACTTAAGTGATACTTGCCATCGATTAACTCGATTTTCATCAATCCTTTGGCAGATTTTTTCGTTCCGTCATCTGTAATCGGATCTTTGAAGATCGCTCTTCCTTCTCCGTTTACTTCTCCGTAGGTTGCTTTCATCGCAAATCCGAAAGTATCTCTGGTATTGTATTGATAGGTGAAAGATCCTATTCCAAGAACAACATTTGTAGAAGCAAATCCTTTTTCTTTTAATCTTTCGCAGATTTGAGTGGCCCTTGCTACGGTAATACTGTCTCCGTAAATAGCTCCGATTTGCGGAACCAATTCTTTGAATCCTTTGGCATTTGTCGTACCGCCAAAAACATCCCAAAGCAATTCGATAACGCCTTTTTTCTCCTGTTCTGTTTTTCCGTTCGGGTTTCCGCAGATAATATCAACGGGATCACCGCTGTCAGGACGAATTACAACTTTACCTTCTCTTGAAACAATATCTTCTCTCAATCTTGGCAAATAATCGGTTAAAACTTTCCATAAATCCCAAGTATCAGAAACAATAGAAACAATTCCTTTTGGATATACTTCTGTAATTAGTCTTTTAAAAGTTTCGTACTCCCCTTCTGTTGTTCCCATACACATTACAGAGTGCTCCGTTGCCGCTACTGAACCCGCCACTAATTCTTGATCTGAATTGGCTTTGTAATATTCTTCTAAGAAATCTATCGCTGGGATAGTATCAGAACCTGTGAAACTCAATAAGTGTCCAGATGCTGAAGTTAGAGCCGCTTCTATTCCGCCCATCCCCCTCATTGAGAAATCGTGTGCCTGCCAATCTACAAATTCTGGAACAGATGAAGTCAGATCTGCATATTTATCTAAAACTTTTCTATACTCTTTTGCAATTGTTGCTGAGTTGCAAGGAAGCCAGATTACAGCAGAAAGTAAGGTTTCGAAATAATTGGTCAGCCAGAAAAACTCTGGAATCGTATTGTACATCGTAAACATTGGAACTCTCAACGGCACGCTTGCTCCTTCTGGCAATGCTTTAAAGACCATCGGAATATAACCCAAATCGTACAAATCTTCGATGTGTTTCGTTCCGACTTGATTTTCTCCCAAATAATTATTGATTCTTCGAGCGTATTTTGCTACAACTTCTTCTTTTGATTTTTTAAAGAAATACTCTTCAAAGTCGTGAATAATATATTTTTTGATGAAATATTGCAATCCGAAAAATACAACCTCATCCAATCCTTCAATTCTTGATTTACGAGGCGTCCAGTTAGAATATACTAAGGTTGTTCCGTCTGGGTATTGTCTTCTGTGGTCAACTTTGTAACCGTCGGTTAATAATAGTGGGTTCATATATTTTCTATTTATATTTTTTGTGATAATCGTTTTGCTAAATCTTTAATATCATTGGATCGAACTAAATTGTCAATCCATTTTTGCGGAATATTCTCGATTCCGTAATAAATTCCTGCCAATCCGCCTGCGATTGCTCCTGTTGTATCAGTGTCTTCACCTAAATTAACGGCTTTCAAAACAGTTTCTTCGTAAGAATCAGAATTTAAAAAACACCAAAAGCTCGCTTCTAAACTATGTAGAACATAACCGGATGCGCGAATTTCATTTTCTGGGTACATCCAAATATCATTCTTCAATATCTTTTCAAAAAGCTGAATTTCGACAGGATTATACTTTTTATCTTCTAAAAACTTAGAAAGAACATTTTGCATTTCTTTATAAGCTTCGAATTTATCTTTATCTTTTAAAATCTCCAAACAATACACAACATAAATAAAACAGGCGAATACTGATCTGAAATGTGCGTGTGTTATTGACGAAACTTCTTTAACTTTTTTATAAATGACTTCAATATCCTTTTCGTTTTGAAGATAGAAAACTAATGGAAGAATACGCATTAAAGAACCATTTCCGTTATCTTCCTCAAAAAAATTACCCGAATTTCTAGCTGACTCTCCTTTTACAACTCTCATTAAAGAATATCTTGTAGTTCCTCCAATATCAAACACCGTATGGTGAGCACCCCAATATCCTTCCTGCATCCATTTTACAAAAGTCTTAGCCATGTCTTCTATATCATATCCTTTACACAAACTTTCTGCAGTACAAAATGCTAATGAACTATCATCACTAAATGTTCCAGGTGGCTGATTCCAAGACATGAAACCCATCATATCCACAACTGGATTCTTTTTTAAATTTTCTCTGGATTTAAATTCAACTGGGACTCCCAAAGCATCTCCAACTGCTAATCCAAATAAACCTGATTCTATTTTATTTTCCATTTTACTTATTTCTTCCTTTTTCGTTTGGATAAAATGTCTGTACAGCATCACTTTGCCAAAAGGTTTTCGTTTCAATATCCAAACAAGTCAATTTACCGTAAAAACCTGCTCCGGTATCAATATTCCAGACATTGCAGCCTTGCATCGGGATTTCGACATCGTAATGAAGCGTTGGCGTATGACCGATATAAATTTCATTAAAAAGCAGTAATCGCTTTGGGTAAGAAAGTGAATCTTTTTTGATTCGCTTATCCATTGTTAAAGCCATTTCCCACAACGTTCTGTCCCAAGAATAATTGGTTTTATAATGTTCTTTCTCTGGACCGTGCATAGATGAAAAACCGGCATGAATAAACAAATTGTTCTTTTCGTCTACAAAGTAATCTTTCATTCCGTTGAAGAATTTAAGATGTTTTTCTTTATCGGAAGAATCAATTCCCTTATAACTTTCTATCGTCGATTTTCCTCCGTGCAAAAACCAAATATCGTTTATGACATCCTTTTCTAACCATTCCTGACACCAAGCATCATGGTTTCCTTTTATAAAAATGCACTCCTGTTTTTGGGAGAAATCGATAAGAAAATCAATCAGCAGCTTAGATTCGCTCCAGCCATCAACATAATCTCCAAGAAAAACAAATCGATCGTTTTCTGAATAATCTGTTCTTCCTAATAACTGAATTAATGCTTTTAATCCGCCGTGGATATCTCCAAAAACTAAGGTTCTTTTCATGATTAGCTAAACTTTTTATCAAGAGCTTCATCCAGTTTTATTAGAAAATCTTTTCCAAATTTATCGTTCTCTAACTCTTCATAAAGAAATGATGGTAATATCTTCTCACAATTTTGCTTCTGACTTAAAATTGCCATAGACAATGCTGCAACAGTATCGGTATCTCCACCATAACCTATACCGGTTTTTAAGCAATCTTTCATCGAAACAGCTTCAGAAACCATTTTAATTACAGCTTGTGTTGTTGGATAACCGTGCATATCGATTGGAGAAGTAATTCTATAGTTTTCATTCTCCTTTAAAGTTTCATTTAGAAAAGCTATCAGAGTAGAACCGTCACCCAAATCATATTTAAAATAATGAACAGCCAACGCTATACGTTTAGCACAGCTTATTCCTTCAACTGTGTTATGGGAAGTCTTGGCCTGAATCTCACAAAACTCAAGTATTTGCTTGATATCTTTTAAATGTCCAATCGAATATGCTCTCATCGCAGAACCATTTCCGCTGCTGCCATTATCAATTATTTTAATAAAATCTGAACCGTTTTTGCTAGCATCCAAAGCGTTATACACTCTATCTGAATAACCGCGTCTTTTATCTCTGTGAAATACTTCTACAAACTTATCTGCTACTTTTATTTCATTCCAATTATCATCTTCAAGCAGCAATTCTGAAATCGCAATTGCCATTTGAGTATCATCAGTATATTTTTTATAAATCTCTGTGTACATCCCGTGTTTATCATACTGAGTCAGATTGTTGTTTTTAGAAATAAAATCTAAATCTCTAAATTCAAAACCCGCACCGTACGCATCTCCTATTGCTGCTTCTAAAATCATAATTTGTTGTGTTTGATCATTTAAGATTTAAATTCGATATACTTTGCCGGAACTTCATCTGTAAGCCAAACATTGTTTTCAGACAAATAAAATTTGAATCCGTCTCTGTGCATTGCGCCGCTTCTAACGGTTAAAATCTGAGGGACTCCTCTTCTGCTTCCTACTTTTGTTGCGGTTTCTTTGTCTTTGGAAAGATGTACGTGCTGACGGCTCATTTTCTTCAAACCTTCTTTTTGAATGTTTTCCATAAACTTTCCAACGGTTCCGTGGTATAAATACTCTGAAGGTTCTGTTTCAGCTAAATTCAATTCAACAGAAATCGAATGTCCCTGACTTGCACGAATTTTGGTTTTATCGTCATTATAAGCAAAACGCTTTTTATCGTTATTATCTACTACGTAATCCAAAAGTTCAGCGTCAAGACGATTCCCTTTTTTAGTACATTTTTCTATTAATTCATTGACATCAGCCCAACCGTTTTCGTCTAATTTTAATCCGATTTTTTCTGGCGAATGTCTGAGCACCAGACTTAAAAACTTGCTGACGCTCTTTGCTATTTGTTCATTCATCTTAATATTTTTTTCTACCGATGAAATGTTCCGATGGAACATCTACAAAAGGCTTTTGTAAATCTTGTAATTTTCATCATCGAAACAGACAAATATTACTTTTTCTATTTCAGCTGATTTTTCAAAATCTTTTATTGTTTTTACAGCTATTTCAGCTGCCTTATCTTTTGGAAAATGATAAATTCCAGTACTTATATTTGGAAAAGCAATAGATTTAATTCCATTTTGAATGGCTAGATTTAAACTATTCGTATAACAATCAGCTAATAACCTAGATTTTTCTTCTTTGTCTCCATTCCAAACTGGGCCGACTGTATGAATAACATATCTTGAAGGTAGATTTCCTGCTGTTGTTATAACCGCTTCGCCAGTTTTACAGCCACCTTGCTTGTTACGAATTTGAATACATTCCTCTAAAATTGCTTTCCCTCCTTTTCTGTGGATCGCTCCATCAACTCCGCCTCCGCCTAATAACGAAGTATTAGCGGCATTGACAATCGCATCAACTTCAATTTCTGTTATATCTGCTTTTAGAAGTTCTACTTTCATCTTTCAAAGCTTATTTTAATTCATCCCTAACTTCCATCAAAGCAAAACCCAAAAGATTCAATCCCTTCCATTTTTTAGGATTTAAAGCATCGGTGTGATCGCTTGCCATTCCGATTCCCCAAATTGGATCTACAGGGCTCGCTTCTACAACAATCCTGTCATTTGTATTTAAAAGAAAGGTTTTCAAATCTGGATTTTGACTGAATTTGTGAAAGTTTCCTTCCTTTACGATTTCAAATCGGTTTTCTAACCAGATTTTATCATCGTAATTTCTCACTTTACGGCCTAATTTTTTGGCTTCGGCAGGCGAATTGCATTGTATGATTTTTTCTAAAATTTCCTGATCCTTAAACAATTCGGCTTTTTTTGCCATCATCCAGTGTTCTGCCGTCTTGTAAATCACGCCATTAACTTTAAAAGAACTTAACCACCATTGGCTAAAGCAAGTTTTAGTGATCGTTCCATCTTTGCTTGGCTGATGTCCCCAGAAAAATAAAAACTTACTTTCTGGAGCTATGTTATCTATATTGTATTTCATTTTGTTTGTTTTTTTTGTTTGTTTCAAGTTTCAGGTTTCAGGTTTTCGCTGAACTTGAAAACTGATTTTAACTTGGAATAGTTAGCATTTTTTTGTTTCAGGTTTACGTAACACATAGAACCTGAAACCTGAAACTTGAAACCTGAAACTTGAAACATTTAAACTAAAGTTTCAAGCTTAATCACCTTAACGCTTTCACCTTCAAAATCTTTAAAAGAGTTTGTAGTAAAAATTCCGTCGAAGCAGTTTAAAACTTCAAAACCTTTATTGAAAATTCCGTGGCTTACAGCTAAGTATAATTTTCCGGCATTTTTCTTTTTTAATTCTTCTGCCAATCCTACGAAAGTTCCTCCTCCATCGCATATATCGTCGACAATTAAACAATCCATTCCTTGTAAATCGTCTTCGTAAACTTTAAAACCAGACAGTTTCCCAGTTTTTACATCACGGCTTTTGCTGCATTCTACAACTTCAACTCCGCCTAGAAATTCAGAAACTTTGTAGATTTTCTTCAAAGCGCCTCCATCTGGAGAAATTAGTTTTACATTATTTCCGATGTTTTCTAAAACTGCTTTTATAAAAGTATAATTCGGAATTACGGTACTATTATTCAACAAAGCAGGAGTTACTTCTGAATGCGCATCAAAAACAAAAACCTTATTCAATTGCATTGCATTAATAATATCAGCATATACTTTTACAGACAACGGTTCGCCTGGAATCATAACACGATCTTGTCTTGCAGCTGGAAAGTACGGAATAAAAAGATCGATAATCTTAACATCCATTCTGCGCAACGCATCAATGGTAACGCACAATAAACCTAAATCGTTGAATGAATTCAATCTATGTGTAACGGTTACTTTTCTATTAGCATCAAAATCTGGCGCAATTTTAATGTGTGGCTCACCTCCAGAAAATGTAAAACTTTGAAATTTGATTTCTTCCTGATTTTGAAATGGAGCGAATTTTGGGTCGAGATTTAGTATCATAGCTTTTTAGTTTGCGTTAATTATACGCAAATGTAGAATTTAATTTTGGATAAACAATTTATTTTGTGTAAAAATTACGCAAACTTTATTTCGAAGTGAAATCCTTTTTGAATTAACTCATTATATTTCAACTTATTGAACTTAAAAAGTTTTGCTGGACGGCCTGTTTTAATGGGTGAAAATTTTTCAGTTTCTTCTAAAATACCATAACTCAGTATTTTTTTTCTGAAATTTCGACGATCGATTTCTTTTTCTAAAATAGTGCAGTAAAGGTTTTCAAGATCTGAAAACAAGAATTCTTCTGGAAGTAAATCGAAACCAATCGGTTCGTATGTCAATTTGGCTTTAAGCCTTTCTATTCCTTTTTCCAAGATTAAATTATGGTCGAATGCCAAAGGCGGAATTTCATCTATCTTAAACCATTGCACTCTTTCAGCATCCGTCGCTGCTTTAATTTCTAAGTTCGAAGCATCAACCAAAGCATAATAAGCGACTGAAATAACACGGTTTCTGGAATCTCTATGAATATCATCTCCAAAAGTGTACAATTGCTCCATAAAAGTGAGCTGCACGTTTGTTTCTTCGTGCAATTCGCGAATAACAGCATCGTTTAAAGATTCGTCATTTTGAACTAAACCACCCGGCAATGCCCAATATTTTTCGGAAGTCCCAAATTGCTGTTCAATTAATAGCACATACAAACCATTATTTTTGTAGCCAAAAACAATAGCATCTACAGCAATTCTAATATTTTGTAATTTTTCCATAATCCTAAACTATCAAACAAATATAACGAATGAGAGCCAATTTTATAATCTAATGCAAAAGCTTAAACTATAAAATTGGCTCACAAAAATGATCTCTAGTTTTCTTCCCTAGTTTATCGTAACAGTTCGTTTTGGACTCGAAGTACATTCCGAACCATCTTTTTTAACTGTTACTTCAGCTGTAGCAGTATACTCGCCAGCAGCAGCATACGTGTGCGTAACTGTGGCTCCTGTAGCAGAAGTACCGTCTCCAAAGTTCCATTTCACAGAAACTAAAGTTCCTGTTCCTGTATACTCAGCCGAGTAATTCATTAATTTAGGATTTGTGGCATCAGTTGAATTATGTAGTTTAACAAAAATTGCTTCCCCTAAACAATCAACTACATCTTTAGCATCATCTTTACTGCAAGAATAACCAATAAATAAAACAGAGGCAACTAATAATATTCTTGAAAATCTCTTCATTTTTGAAAATTTTAGTGGTTTACTGCTCAAAATTACACTTTTAAGAAACATAAACGAATGATTAAAATCATAATCTATTACCAAAAAACAACTTTAGTTCTTTTTCAATAATATCAAAAAATGATTTCAGGTTATTATTTTTTGGAGCTAACAAATACACAAATTCTTCTGGCACATGAAAACTATTCCATAATAATTGAAGTTTATTGTCTTTAATAAAATTCCTCGCGTTACAGTTCCAAGTGGCGGCAACTCCTTCATTTTTGGCCAAAAGTCTCAGCATTTCAGATTCTGATGGAATAATGTAATTGGGAACCATCGAAGGTCTTTTTTTATTGAAGGCATGGAGCCAGAACATCTTTATGTGCGGAATGCGTGCGTCGTGGCTGTACCATTTTTGTGCATTAAGCCATTGTTCTATTTCGGTATAATTATCTGCCTTTAGCCGCTGACGGAATTCTGTAATATCCAAAGCTGTTGGGGCAACCAATATCAATTTAATCTTTCCGACAATTTCATACGTCGTATCAAAAGTGTCAAATCTTTTGGTCGTAATAGCAAAATCGAGTTTTTTAGCATCTACTAAAGCAAAAAGTTCATCGTTTTCTGCAAAAGTAAAATCGATCAAATCAAACTTTGAAATTAAGAGATTGCCAACACATTCAAAAAGATGCTTTGAGATTCCGACAGAGATTAATCGATTGGCGTCTTCTGCTTTCGCTCTAAAACTGGTTTCGACACTTTCGAGCCTGTCAAGAGCGTCTATAATCAAATTATTCAGTAACTTAGCGTATTCTGTTGGTTCAACGCCTTTTGATTTTCGGTTAAATAATTTATTGCCAACATGAGCTTCCAACATCGATATCTGCTGACTAACCGCAGGCTGGCTCATAAATAATTCCTTCGCAGCCACTGAAAAATTACCGTTTTTGTAAACTGCCTTAAAAGTTCTGTACCATTCTAGATTTACCATGACATAAATTTATTTATAACAAACATAGTTTATTTTATTTTTACTGATATCACATTCGCCGTAAATTTGTTCAAAATTTAATATTATGAAGAAAATAGCACTATTCGCAATAACTGCATTTACAGCAGTAAGCATTTCAGCTGAAGCTCAAAAATCAAACAAGAAAAGTATGAAAAAAGTATTATTTGTTGTAACCAGCAATGATAAACTGGGCAATACAGGAGAAAAAACAGGATTCTGGTCAGAAGAATTTGCTGCACCATATTACGAATTATTAGATCAGGGAGTAGAAATCACAATTGCTTCTCCGCTTGGAGGACAGCCGCCAATTGACCCAAAAAGCTCTGATCCGGCTTCGGCAACTGAGGACACAAAACGTTTTGATGCCGACAAGACTTTACAGGAAAAATTAAAACACACTTTAAAGCTTTCGACCGTTAATCAAAAAGATTACGACGCTGTATTTTATCCAGGGGGCCACGGTCCGCTTTGGGATTTGGTCGAAGACAAAAGCTCTATCGCTTTAATTGAGGCTTTCTATACTCATAACAAACCTGTAGCTTTTGTTTGCCATGCGCCAGCAGTATTGAAAAATGTAAAAGTAAAAGGTGAATATTTAGTAAAAGGCAAAAAAGTAACCGGTTTTACAAATGCCGAAGAAGAGGCGGTTGGATTAACAAAAGTAGTTCCGTTTTTACTGGAAGATGCTTTATCATCAAATGGAGCAATCTTCTCTAAAGGAGAAAACTGGCAGCCTTACGCAGTAGCAGATGGGCTTTTGATTACAGGTCAAAACCCAGCTTCATCTAAATTGGTAGCCGCAAAATTATTACAGGAGCTGAAGTAACAGTGCTAAGTGACTGAGGTACTACGGTTCTAAGTTTTTCTAAAAACCTAAAAAACTCAATCTCATATTCACTAATTACAAAATAAAAATTAATAAATCACAATGTTAAGTTTCTGAGAGTCGATGTTTCAAAAAAAAACTTAGAACCTCAGCGACTTAGCATCTTAGAACCTTAAAAAAAAATGCTAAACTTTGAGTTATACAATCCGACGAACTTAGTTTTCGGAAAAGGACAAATCGAAAAACTTTCTGCTTTAGTCCCAAAAGACGCTAAAATCCTTTTGGCTTACGGTGGCGGAAGTATTTTTAAAAACGGAATTTACGATCAAGTAATCCATAATTTGAAAGGTTTTGAAATTGTAGAATTTGGCGGAATTGAACCAAATCCGAGATTTGAAACTCTGATGAAAGCGGTCGATGTTATAAAAGCAGAAAAAATCGATTTTATTCTTGCCGTTGGGGGCGGATCTGTAATTGACGGCGTAAAATTTATTTCGGGCGCAGTTAACTTTGAAGGAAATCCAATTGATATTCTTCAAAAAAGAATTTTGATTAAAGAAAATGCAATGCCTTTCGGAACAGTTTTAACGTTGCCAGCAACAGGAAGCGAAATGAATTCTGGATATGTAGTAACGATTGAAGCAACTCAAGAAAAATTATCTTCTGGCGGAAGCGCTTTATTTCCGAAATTCTCGATTTGTGACCCGACCGTAATTTCTTCATTACCAAAAAGACAAATCGAAAATGGTGTTGTAGATGCCTACACGCACGTTATGGAACAATATTTAACGTATCCTACCGATGCTTTTCTACAGGATAGAATTGCTGAAGGAATTTTACAGACTTTAATTGAAGTTGGCCCTGGCGTTGTAAAAAATCCAACCGATTATACTTTGGCTTCCAATTTTATGTGGAGCTGTACGATGGCTTTAAACGGCTTAATCCAAAAAGGAGTTCCTAGCGACTGGGCGACGCACATGATCGGCCATGAATTGACCGCACTTTTTGAAATTGATCATGCTAGAACTTTGGCGATAATTGGACCAAGTCTGTACCATGTCATGTTTGAAACTAAAAAAGCAAAACTGGCGCAATACGGAAGAAGAATCTTTAATCTGACAGGTTCTGATGAAGAAGTAGCAAAAGAAGCGATCAACAAAACGGTCGAATTTTTCCACACAATGGGAATGGATACTAAACTTTCCCAATACACAGAAGACTATTCGAACACGGCAGATTTTATCGTAAAACGTTTTGACGAAAGAGGCTGGAAAGGTTTAGGAGAAAATCAATTGGTAACTTTAGACAAAGTAAAATCTATTGTTGAGCTTAGCTACTAAAGTATAAAATCCAAATTTTAAAAAATCCAAATTCCAATAACTCTAAGATTGGAATTTGGACTTTTTTATTTGAAATTTAATAGAAAAGGCGTTCTTAACAAGTTTAGGAACGCCTTTTCAAAATACTAAAACAAAACTAACTAACTCAATTTTTTTTAAATTCATTAAAATTCTAATTTATAAATTGTTATAACGCACATCAGATGTTTTTATTGTTCGGCTTTAAAAATTTTTTTTTACCCATAAACTTCTTGACGGTCATTGCAATTAAAGAGGTTTGCCAAATTTCTTAAAGCAGTTTTTGCTTTATTAGCACATTATTAAGTACTTTTGTTTCAAATTAATAAAATAATGAGCGAAAAGTTAAAATTTGCAGTAATTGGAGGAGGAAGCTGGGCAACGGCAATTGCCAAAATGTTATGTGTGAACCTTTCGGAGATTGCGTGGTATATGCGTAATGAATCTGCAATTGAACATCTTCAGAAATACAAACACAATCCTAACTATTTAAGTTCTGTTGAGTTTGACACCAATAAACTTAAACTGACAAGCAATATAAACGAAGCAATTGAATATGCAGATTATATCATTTTTGCAATTCCATCAGCCTTCCTAGATGCCGAATTGAAAAACATGACGGTTTCTTTATCAGATAAAATCATTTTTTCTGCCATTAAAGGTATTGTTCCTGAAACGAGTTTAATCGTCGGCGAACATTTCCACATTCAATACGACATTCCTTATTACAATATTGGCGTAATTACAGGACCTTGCCATGCAGAAGAAGTTGCCTTAGAAAGACTTTCTTACCTAACAATTGCCTGCGGTGATCCTGATAAAGCTAAAACTGTTGCTAAATCGCTTTCAGGAAATTACATCAAAGCCAAAATTTCAGACGATATTATCGGAACTGAATATGCTGCAATGCTAAAAAATATTTATTCTATCGCAGCCGGAATTGCACATGGTTTAGGCTATGGCGACAACTTCCAATCGGTTTTAATGAGTAATGCGATTCGCGAAATGAAGAAATTCATCAGAAAAGTGCACAAAATGAAACGTAACATTAACGATTCGGCGTATTTAGGCGATTTATTGGTTACAGGATATTCCGTTTTTTCGAGAAATAGAATGTTCGGAAACATGATCGGAAAAGGATATACCGTAAAAAGTGCCATGATGGAAATGAGCATGGTTGCCGAGGGTTATTACGCAACAAAAAGCGCTTACAAGCTAAATCAAGGCTACGGAGCGAAAACCCCAATTATAGACGCTGTTTACGCTGTTTTATACGAAGGAAAAGACGCCAAAACGGTTTTCAAAAAATTGACTGAGTCTTTGGATTAATATTAGTAAAAAGAAGCAAGAAACAAGAAACAAGACTTATCTTAAAAATAAAAAAGAGCCAAACTGAATTTCAGCCTTGGCTCTTTCTCTTTCTTCTATTCCCAAAAGTCTTTCCTCTTGCTTCTTGCTTCTACTCCCAAAAGTCTTCCCTCTTACTTCTTTCTTCTATTCCTAAAAGTCTTCCTTCTTGCCTCTTTAAAACTCTACTTCACCATAATCCCTTCAACAAACAAAATCGGCACTTCTTCCGTATTGTTTTCGTCAAGCGAATTAGCTTTAAAAATAAACTTCTTATCGTACAGTGTATTTCCGATGAAGAATGTTACCATGAACTCATTATTTAGCGCTAAAAGGCTTTTTTCCACCAATTCGATCTTTACAACAGAAACTGAAGGAACTTCAACAAAAGCATGGCGCAGAATTGAAGTCTTTTTCATTTCCCCATCAATGGTCCCGAAAGCCTTTGAAACCACCATTACGCTGTCTAAGTTAAAATCACTGTCATTAACCAAATAAGCGTACCACACTTTTTCCATAAAATCATCGCTCCATTCCTGCACAGCGGCAAGAAATACGTTTTCAACTTCTGGAATTATTATATCTTTTTTCATATTAGTCAAAAGTCATAAAGCCGAAAGTCGAAAGTCCAAAACTGCAAAGTCATTTAGGAGACTTTCAACTTTCGACTTTCGACTTTCGACTAAAAATTAAATATTTGCTTTGAACTGCTCTAAGAAACGAACATCATTTTCATAGAACATACGAATATCTCCAATTTGGTATAAAAGCATTGCAATACGCTCTACTCCCATTCCGAAGGCAAAACCATTGTATTCATCTGGATTGATATCGCAGTTTTTCAATACGTTTGGATCTACCATTCCGCAACCTCCAATTTCTAACCACCCTGTTCCTTTTGTGATACGGTAATCAGTTTCTGTTTTTAGTCCCCAATAAATATCAATTTCAGCACTTGGTTCTGTAAATGGAAAATATGACGGACGAAGACGAATCTTAGATTTTCCGAACATTTCTTTTGTGAAATAAAGCAACGTTTGTTTCAAATCGGCAAAAGACACATCTTTATCAATGTATAACCCTTCCACTTGATGGAAAATACAGTGCGAACGTGATGAAATTGCTTCGTTACGGAAAACGCGTCCCGGAGAAATGGTACGAATTGGCGGTTTATGATTTTCCATGTAACGCACCTGAACAGATGATGTATGCGTACGCAACAGCACATCTGGGTTGGTTTGGATGAAAAACGTATCCTGCATATCACGAGCTGGGTGATATTCTGGCAAGTTTAATGCTGTAAAGTTATGCCAGTCGTCTTCGATTTCTGGCCCTTCAGAAACATTGAACCCGATATTGGCAAAAATATCTATAATCTGATTTTTAACGATAGAAATAGGATGGCGCGAACCAATGACTACTGGTTCTGCCGAACGTGTTAAATCGCCAAAAACTCCTTTAGATTCTTCTTTGCTTTCAAGTTCTTCCTGAATAACTCTTACTTTTTCTTCAGCAACAGCTTTTAAAGTATTGATTACTTGTCCAAAATCTTTTTTCTGGTCAACTGGAATATTCTTAAACTCATTAAAAAGTTCTTTCAATAACCCTTTACTGCCTAAATATTTAATACGGAATTGTTCTAACGATTCTTTATTTTTCTCATTAAAGGCTTTTGCTTCCTCTATATGCTGTTTAATCTTATCTATCATTTTCCTTCGATAATTGAGAGTACAAATTTAGTGTTTTTAGTTTAAAGTGTGCAGTCACAGTCGCAGTTTTAGGTTTTCTGTAAATTATTTTATCAGATTTAACTTTTCTTCAACTTGTTTAATCTTTAGATGCCAATAATCTAAACCTTCCTGATTGCTTACTATTTCCTTTTTATAATTAGAAGAAATACGGCTTAATTCAGGCCAGTTTTTATTCAAATCCCGTTCTTTCTCTTGTTTCGAAGAAGGTTCAACCCTGTTGCGCCAAAAGTCCATATTTTTAAGATAGCCTTTTTTGATCCCTTCAAAATATTCGATCAATTTTTCTTTTGAATTCGGAATATAGCCTGGACCGCTGCAGCCGCAAGAATGAAATGTAATGCCAACAGAAAACAGATTTTTAATATGTTCCCATTTTTTGATATCATCTTTTTTAGGCGATTCAAAATCCAGTCCCATATTTGCCATTAATTCTCCGCATTGCGGGCATTTGGCTTCAAAAACAGACGTTTCTCCTTTTTTTATATCAACCATCAATCTTCTTTTAAATGCTTTTCGGCAATTAAAACAAGCATAATGAGGCTTATAAGATGTCATGGCGTAGCGGCACATTCTTTTTTAATGGTTAGGCTTTTAGTATTCAGTTTACAGATTTTTTAGTGATCAGTCCCCCTACTTAGTCACAGTTTACAGCACTGAACACTAAAAAAATCTAATCAATAAGTTTTCTTTCTAAAAAATAATTCACAATGGCTTCTTTCATTAAAACCGACTGTTCACCTGCTTTTAACGATGGCAGCTGCTCTTTTATTTTGTAATGCGGCCAGCCTTCTTCGTCAAAGTATTCAAATTCGTAAAAACCGTATGGCTCCAGCAATCGGCAAATGGCAATGTGCATTAGGTTTAGTTTTTCGTCTTTCTTAAACTGGCGGTGCACTTTTCCAAATTCCTGAACGCCGATTAGGTAAATTATGGCATCCAAATCAAGGTCTTCGCCCTGCGAAAACTGATTGGAAAGCATATCAACGAGCTTTTCCCATCGCTCTTTTAATTGTGTATCTCTAGACATTGTATGATTTTAGATTGTTGATTTTAGATGTTAGATTACTTGAAAATCCAATTCTGAAGTAGCAGAATCGCAATCTGAACTCTAAATTTTGATTTGCAAAGATACAGAGTTCAATACATTGCACCTAAAAAAATAAACGCATACCAAAAGAGCTCTACAAAAAACCTTTGAACCTTTGCCTCTCTCCACCCCCGAACCTTAAAAAAAACATATCTTTGCGCCTCATTAAACACAAAACCAAACATGAGTTTTTTTGATATTATTGTGGCCGCGCTTTTAGGCTATAGTTTATATAAAGGCATTAAAAACGGATTATTTGTAGAAGTTGCTTCTTTTATTTCGCTGCTGTTAGGAATTTATCTTGCCATTAAATTTTCTTCCTTAATGACAGGAATGATTTCAAAACACGTTTCTTGGAATCCGACCAATATTCAAATTACGGCTTTTATCCTGACGTTTATTCTAGTAGTAATTGGAGTGTATTTCTTAGCCAAAATTTTAACGGGAATTGCCGATTTTGCCATGCTAGGCTGGATGAATAAACTTGGAGGCGGATTTTTCAGGGTTTTAAAAACCATTCTGATCCTGAGCATTTTTATTGCTTTGTTTGAGAAAATAAATTTCAACAACACTTTTGCTAAAAAAGAAACACTGGACAAATCTATTTTTTACAATCCGGTAAAAAAAGTTGCCGCTTTTGTTTACCCATCGATTGAAAAATGGTACGAAACGTTCAAGAAAGAACATTCTGAGCAACCAGAAGAAGAAAAAGAGCAGGCAGAAAAATAATAGTCATACCGTTTGAGTTGTCCTGAAAAAGCCTCAGCGAGGCAATATATTTATAGAAATTAAATAGTCCGAATGTAATAAGCCCCAACGGGGCGAAATGTTTATAGAAATCCGATTAGGCAAAGAAAAAGAGCTCCAGCGGAGTGACATATTTGATTGTGATGATTTTTATGCCGCTCCGCTGGAGCTTTATATTACAAATGTCTAATCTATAAATTGATTTCTATGCTTTCTCCTTTTTTCAAAACGATTTCTTTTTTATCGCCCCCGAAAATCAGAGTTGTTTTTCCTCCTGTTTTAGAAGAGATTACGGCGTGAGTTAGATTTTTATTGTTCCAAGTCATTTCAATTTCAAATCCGCCCCTTGCACAAATTCCTTTTACAGAACCTTCTTCCCAAGCATCTGGCAAAGCGGGCAATAATCGAATTTCGTTTTCGTCTGACTGCACTAACATTTCGGCAACGGCTGCTGCACCACCAAAATTACCGTCAATTTGAAATGGCGGATGCGCATCGAATAAATTCGGATAGGTTCCTCCTCCTCTTCTTGGTTTTTCTGTTTTCTTTCCGTCAGGATCGACATAGCGCAACAATTCACGAAACATTTTGTAAGCACGGTTTCCGTCCCAAAGCCTAGCCCAAAGATTGATTCTCCAGCCTTTTGACCATCCTGTCGTTTCGTCGCCTTTTATTTCCAATGTTTTCTTTGAAGCTTCGGCTAAGTCTGGAGTCTTTAATGGCGTAATATGATCGCCAGGAAAAAGTCCAAACAAGTGCGATTGATGGCGGTGTTTTGGTTCATTATCATCCCAATCAAAATACCATTCCTGCAGGTTTCCTTTTTTGCCAATTTGGTAGGGATGCAATTTTGAAAGCGCCGTTTCCAATTTTTTTCTCAAATCGGCATCTGTATTTAATACTTTTGAAGCTTTTATCGTTTTATCAAAACATTCGCGAATCATGGCTAGATCAGCTGTTCCTCCGTACAATGTTGCTCCTACAAAACCATCCGCCAATTTATATTGATTTTCTGGTGATGTTGATGGCGAAGTAATTAAGTTTCCGTTCTTATCGGTTACGAGCCAGCCCAAGCAAAATTCTGCCGCGCCTTTCATTAGCGGATAGCCTTCTTTTTTCAAATAAGCCAGATCTTGCGTAAA
Source organism: Flavobacterium sp. TR2 (assembly GCF_025252405.1). Classification (NCBI taxonomy): domain Bacteria; kingdom Pseudomonadati; phylum Bacteroidota; class Flavobacteriia; order Flavobacteriales; family Flavobacteriaceae; genus Flavobacterium; species Flavobacterium sp. TR2. Next base: position 773,467 of record NZ_CP104307.1, read on the forward strand.
CGTGTAATGCTCCCATATATGCGTACTCAGCCATGCTTGCGCCATTGGCCAGCACGCCCACATTGGATCTTCTTTTCCAAACTGCCCAACCGGATTGGTCATTGCCCAAATATCTGAATTGTGTGCAGCAGCCCAGCCTTTATCTACTCCATAAAAAGTTTTGGCTGTTACCTTTCCTGTTACCGAAAGGTTTTTAATGAAACTCAAAAGCGAAGAATGCATTTCGGAAAGATTGGTGTTTTCTGCCAGCCAATAATTTTCTTCCAGATTGATATTCATAGTATAATTACTGCTCCAAGGCGGATTTACATACGGATTCCAAAGTCCTTGCAAATTGGCGGGAACTCCCAAAGTCCTTGAAGAGCTTATTAACAAATAGCGTCCGTAATTGAAGTATAGAATTTCGAGATTTTTATCTTCTTTTCCGTCAGCGTAGCGCAGTAAGCGTTCGTCGGTTGGCAAATCTGGAGCAGTTGTTTTGCCTAAATCCAAATTGACGCGACTGAAGAATTTTTGATAATCGGCAATGTGAGATTCTTTTAATTTGTCGAATGGTGTTGCGTAAGCTTTATTCAGATTTTGCAAGGCAATTGAAACCTCGTCTAATCCTTCGGATGCTGGATTTTTATCAAAACCGTTAAAACTTGTCGCAACAGAAACATAGATTATGGCTTCTGTGGCATCTTTTAAAGTCAGGGTTTCTCTCGAACTTGTAATTATTCCGTCTGTTTTTTTAATTTGGACTAATCCTGTAAATCTTGTTCCTCTTTCTTTTAAACTCAAATATTTTGGCACAACATTATATCCTGCGTTTTCATGAATTGGCGCAGAACCCGTCAGAACCAAAATATTGTTTCGTACTTCAACATTTGATTTTAAAAGGCTTTTTAGATTAATATCAAAATTCAAAGCTCCTTTTTGATCGGCTGTCAATTTGATAATCATGACTTTATCTGGAGCAGACACAAAATATTCCCGAGTATATTTTATGCCTGCCATTTCGTAGCTTACTTTTGATACGGCATTCGAAAAATCAAGTTCTCGGTGGTAGTTTACGGCTTTTCCTTTCTCTGAATTATTGATTTCTAATGTTCCTAAAGGCGCGTAAGATTCGGAATTTTTTCCCTCAATTTTTTTATTTAATTCTTCTGCCAGTTTGTAGTTTTCGTTTTTTAAAGCTTCACGAACTGCCGCAACATTTTTGTATGCTTCGGGGCTCATATTGGCATTTACGGGTTCGCCCGACCAAAGCGTAATATCGTTCAGATAAATTTTATCTGAATTGGCGCCTCCAAAAACGGTCGCTCCCATTTTTCCGTTTCCTAAAACTAAGCTTTCTTCAAAGAATTCTGCGGGCTGTTTGTACCATAAAACATTTTTGGATTGCGCCGAAATGTTTGTGCTGCATGATGCGAGAAGTAAGATGAAAAATGTTTTTTTTATCATAGCTGGTTATCTTATCCTAAGAGTCCCGAAGCTTCGAAACTGTTAGGTATTTATTTTTATCTAAACTAATAAAAAAATCTAGTGATACCTAACAGGTTTTATCCCGAGACTTTGAGACTGTTAGGACAAAAACTTGTAATCAATCAGATGTTCCTATGGAACATTATTGTGGCGTTCATTTTTTCATCAACGGATTTCATCCGTTGCTGCCGATGAAATGTTCCTAGCGGAACATATATCGTTGTGGAATATCTAACTCTTTACTAGAGACTAAGTATTAATCACTGGAAAACTACTTACTCGCTTTGTATTTTTCATTAGCCGTCAGCATCTCCCAATTATCGGTTCTGAAAGGCGAAGCAGGGAATTTTTCTTTATTGAAAAGGTTTATTGCCGTGTCGTCGTCTGCCCAACCGTAACGCACTGATACTGGATTTTGAACTTTATCGCTTGAAACAATTAGGTTGCTGTCTTTTATGATCGCTTTCGCGGAATGAAAAACTTTGTCTGTGCCTGCAATTTCGAAATCGCTGTTAACATCAACGCCAGCTTTTATGGGCTGGCGTTGAGAGTTTGGTTATTTTATAGCATTAACTGGTTTATTTGATTGTTACATCAATTTTGAATTTTAAATTTCTAGAAGAGTTTCCTATATTCAAAGTATATTTTCCTGGCTCAACTGTCCATTTTTTGGAAGCTACATCGTAATATGCTAATTCTTTTACAGGAATTTTAATCGTTACTTTTTCAGAACCTCCAGCTTTAACAGCTACTTTTTTAAAACCTTTTAGCTCTTGTGCTGCACGAGCAATTTTAGAATCAGATTTTGAAGCGTATAACTGAACTACTTCTTTTCCATCTGTTTTTCCTGTGTTTTTAACCTCAACTGAAACTTCGATGACATCATTTTGAGCATAAGAATCTTTGTTAGATTTTGCATTTCCAAAAGCAAAAGTCGTGTATGACAATCCGTAACCGAAAGGATATAATGGCGCAACATTTTTGGTGTCAAACCAACGGTATCCGATCAAAATTCCTTCTGCGTAATTAACTGTTTTGTCTCCAGGGAAGCTGTTTGTTGCGTGCGCAGGAGAATCTTTTAAAGCTACAGGCATTGTCCACGGCAGTTTTCCTGACGGATTTACTTTTCCTAAAATCACATCGGCCAAAGCATTTCCGCCTTCAGAACCGTTGAACCAGCTCCAAACTAAAGCAGAAGATTTTTTGCTTACTTCATTAATATCAAATGGAGCACCCGCTACGATCACAACAATAGTTTTTGGATTAGCTTCAATTACTTTTTTGATTAATTCTTCTTGTCCAAAAGGCAAGTGCAAATCTCTACGGTCTGAAGCTTCTGTTTCGTAATCGCGATTTGAACCCGCAAAAACAATGGCAACATCTGAGTTTTTAGCGGCTTCTACTGCTTCTTGAACTTTTGCAGGATCTAATTGGTCGATTGTTACTGGACCATTAGCCGTAATGTTTCCTAAATTCCCTCTGTTTTTCTTATCGTAGCGTTCTAAATATCCTTCAGCATAATTGATTTTTACTGATGAAGGCAATCTGTTTTTAAGACCATCAAGAGGCGTAACTTCTCTTTTGGTTTTCACTCCGGCTCCAAATCCGCCCAAAGCATTTTTCTTTGTTGCATTGTTTCCAATTACTGCGATAGATTTTACCCCATCTAATTTTAAAGGTAATGCATTGTTTTCGTTTTTCAGCAATACGATTGCCTCAGCGGCAATTTTGTAAGCATCTTGATAATGCGCTTCGGTTGCGATGCTTCCTTTTGCACGCTCGCCTCCGCCCATTGCTTTCACTTGAAACAAAACTCTCAAAATGCGTTTTACGTGCAAGTCAATTTCTTTTTCTGAAACTTCGCCAGATTTAACTGCTGCAATTAATTTGTCTGCTAAGAAAAATTCATTGAAAGGTTTTGGCGTTCCCATTTCGATATCCAAACCATTTTTCAAAGATTTTGCTGTCGAATGCACCGCAGCCCAGTCAGAAACTACTACACCTTTGAATCCCCATTCGTCACGAAGGATTTTATTCAGCATATAATCGTTTTCACACAAATATTCTCCTCTAAATTTGTTGTAAGCGCCCATGATGCTGTATGCTTTTGCTTCTTTTACCGAAGCCTCAAAAGCTGGAAGATAAATTTCGCGAAGTGCACGCTCATCAATTTGCACATCTACAAAATCGCGATTTGTTTCCTGATTGTTTGCCGCATAATGTTTTACACAAGCCATTACATCTTTTTCCTGTAGACCAACGATTAAAGGCACAGCGATTTTTTTATTCAAAAACGGATCTTCCGACATATACTCGTAAGTTCTTCCTCCAAGCGGTGTTCTTACCATATTGATCGCTGGCGAAAGCAGCATATCTTTGTCTCTTGCGCGCAACTCTTCTCCTAAACTGGTTCCGAAAGTATGCGCCATTTCGGCATTCCAGGTTGCTGCCAAAGCGCCTCCTGCGGGATAATAGGTTGCAAAGTCATTTGTCCAACCAGCCGGAGCCCAATTGTCTCTTGAAATTTCTTCACGAACTCCCAGCGGGCCATCGGCCATTTTTAATTCTGGAATTCCTAAACGCTTTACGCCTGCGTTGGCAAACATACTGTTACCGTGAAGCATTCCGATTTTTTCTTCTAATGTCATTTGCGCAATCAATTTGTCGATTTCGGCATCATGATCTGTGCTTATTTCTTTTCCAACGTATTCTTCGGTCTGTACCGAATTTGAAGCTAATGTTTGCGCATCATTTTTACAAGAAGTCAAAAATGCAAAAACCAAAGCTGATGAAAGGAATATCATTTTGTTTTTCATGGATAGTTAGTTGTTTTGAATTCAAAGATTGATTCCTCACGCAGTCTTCAAATCCAGTTAATATTCTTTTATGTTTGTGGTTTTATCTCAAATTATAGTTTCGTCCGTTGTGTGAAATTATTTTAAACATATAAAACTAAGGATTAACATCTATTAAAGACGCAGTACGTCTCTATCGAAAATTAATAATTATATTTTTTTAAATCTCACTGCGCCACCTCCAGCACCGCCTAATTTCAATTGCAGTTTATCTGAAGCTTTTACTGTTTTCTTAGAAATTGCCACAGCTTCTGGATTATGTGTTTGATCTGTTCCTTCAGCATCTACATAAATCTGCGCTTCGTAAGTCGCTTTTGGATCTAAGAAAGATAATGAAACTTCTACATTTCTAGGTTTTTCATTGGTGAGAGTTCCCAAATACCAGTCGGCGCTATTTCTGTCTTTTCTTGCTGTTGTGATATATTCGCTAATTTTTCCTTCTAAGATTTTAGTGTCTTCCCAATCTGTCGGAACGTCTTTTAGGAATTGCAAAGCTGGTTTTCCTTCATAGTTTTCTGGAAGATCGGCCAACATTTGAATTGGTGAATAAATCGTAACGTACAATGCCAATTGCTGACCCACGGTTCCTTGAATTCTTTTTCCTGGGTAACCTTGTTTTACCTCAACATCAAAAATTCCAGGCGTGAAATCCATTGGACCAGAAAGCAATCTTGTAAACGGAATAATGCTTAAATGATTTGGCGGGTTTCCTTCGCTCCAAGCGTTATACTCTTGTCCGCGTGCTGCTTCTCTGGAAACCATGTTTGGAAAAGTTCTCCTTTCTCCCGTATCTTTTATTGATTCGTGGTATAAAACTGCCAAATCGTATTGTGCCGCTTTTTCTAAAATGTATCTGAAATAATTTACTCCAAACTGTCCGAAGTGCATTTGCTTCATATTCAATTTAGAACCTACATGGCCGATTTTTACCGTATGGATGCCTAGTTTTTTGTACAAAGCAAAACCTTCGTCGACTTCTTTTAAGTAGTTAATTAAGTTCGAACCTGTTTCGTGGTATCCTATTAATTCGATATTCTTTTTCTTTCCGTATTCAACCACTTTTTCTAAGTCAAAATTATCAGCGCTTTTTGTGAAGCTGAACATATGCATACGGTTTTCGTACCAACCCGGCGTCCAGCCTTTATTCCATCCTTCGATCAATAAATGGTGAAAACCTTCTTTTGCTGTAAAATCGATATACGTTTCGGCATTTTTGGTTGTTGCGCCTTGTTTGTCGCTTTCCCAGAAAGTATATTTTCCAATATGCATTCCCCACCATATTCCTAAATATTTGTATGGTTTGAAATAGCTGTTGGTATTTTTTAATTTGTTTGGTTCGTTTAGGTTTAAAACCAGATAAGAAGTGATTAATTCGCCTGGATTTTCTCCAATTTGAATGGTTCTCCATGATGAAGTAAACGAATCTTTCACGCGAACTTTTACGCCATCAGCCCAAGGCACTAAATCTGATTTTAATTCTGTTCCTTTTGTGTTTACCAAAGTCATACTTGCAAAATCATACAAGTTTGCTTCGTGGAAACTTAGAGCCAATCCGCTTTTGCTTTCGATTGTTAATGGAGTTAACACGGTATCTAGCGTACTTACAGGAGCATCTTTAAACAAATATTCGTCACGGTTTTCTCTATTGGCTGGAATCCACCAAGCTTTTCCATCTTCTTTAAGATTGAAAGTCGTTTTTTCATCCATGATAAAAATACTGTCTTTCACATTTTGTTTCGGATAAACATATCTGAAAGCGACTCCATCATCAAAAGCACGAAACTGAATCTGCAATTTTCTTTTGTTTCCTGTTTTTTGCTGCAAATCAACTACCAATTGATTGTAGTGATTTCTGATGTTTTTCTTTTCTCCCCAAACTTGTTCCCAAGTTTCGTCAAACGTTGAAGTTTTGGCTCCTTTAATTTCAAAGTTTGAACTTAAATCTTCATTTCCTTTCAATACAAATCCCATATCTGACGGAGAAATCACTTCAGTCTTTCCGTGAGAAACGGCATATTTAGGAGCATTTTTTACCAGCTCAAATTTGATTTTATTTTGTCCGTTTGGCGAAGCCAATTCGTAAGCGTTTTTCGTTTTTTGACTATAGCCAACTGCTATTGAAAACAGTACAGCCGGAAGAATTAGATAGTTTTTCATGTTTTTGGTATTATATTTTTTTCGCCACTGATTAAAAGATTATATAGATTTTAAAACTGTGACTATATTTTTAAACACATAGAAACATAGCTTATTGGAATTTTAAAAAGGCGTTTCACTTGTTTAAATTCACATAGCTTTCTATGTGTGGGAAACTAGTTTCTTTCTAATTTCTTTTATTCAAAACAAAAACCTCTGTTTCTATTTGTTTATTTTTTTTCTCGCAGAATTAAGCAGATTTTTATTTTAATCTTTTTTAATCCTTTTAATCTGTGGCTATTTTTTTTGCCACGAATTACACCAATTATCACCAATTCAATTTGTCCTTTTGCTTTGCGGTTAAGCGGTGTAATAAATAGTATATTTTCCGGCAAAGGGTAGTTTTGTTCTTTTTTACTTATGGTAAACTTGACCACAAGTGTAAAACAATTTTATATATTAACAAAATATTAGGTATATTTTTCTGCGATTCTGAGAAATCCTAACCCATTTTTAGCAATACTGTAAAATCATGATTAGAATTAAAATGAAAATTATAAAAAAATCAGTGTTTTATAAAATTGACAATCAGACACTTAAAAACAGCTCTCAAACAGGGCTTTTTCTGATCCATTTTTAAGCATCTGATTATCAAAAATTTGTTTAGTTAAGAAAAATATAAGCCTTTCAAAAAGGCTAATAATGATTTTATTTATTTAATTTGTCAAAATTTATCTCATATATGGTTGAAAATGTAGACGACAAAACTGCTCTAAAAAATGAAAACAGTCCGATGAATGCCGTTACGATTGACTGCGTCATTTTTGGTTTTGATAAAGGCAGCCTTGAAGTGCTTTTGGTGCAGCACGCCGAGGGTATCAGCAAAGGAAAATGGGGGCTTCCTGGGGGATGGATTTATAAAAAAGAAAGTACAGATAATGCTGCCCATCGTTTATTGAACGAACTTACTGGACTGGATAATATTTATCTGGAACAGCTGAAAGCATTTGGAGATCCAGATCGTTTTCCGCTTCGACGCGTTATCACAATTGGGTATTACGCTCTTGTCAAAAGAGAAGATTATAACATTAAAGCAGGTTTTACCGCTTCAGATGCGCAATGGTACAAAATCAATGAAATTCCCGATCTGATTTACGATCATAATGAAATTTTAGATTACAGCATAAAACATCTTAGAAATAAAGTTCGCCAAACGCCTATCGGCTTTAATCTACTGCCAGAAAAATTCACCTTGTTGCAGTTAATGCATTTGTACGGAGAAATTTTAGGGATCGAAATGGACAAACCCAACTTTAGAAGAAAAATTCTGCACATGAAACTATTGGTTGCTTTAGACGAAAAACAGCAGGACGTTTCTCATCGCGCTGCGCAATTGTATAAGTTTGATCCAGAAATCTATGAAAAATTAACTGAAAAAGGGTTCAATTTTGAATTCTGATTTTCAATATATAACAACAACACGACCATAATAAATTGACTGAAATAACTACCAATCATCATAAACCAGCTGTAGACGGAATCACGATTGACTGTGTTTTTTTCGGATTTAATAAAGAGAGTCTAGAAGTGCTCTTGGTTCAGCACGCACAAGGCGAAAGCAAAGGCAAATGGGGTCTTCTAGGCGGGTGGCTTCAGCTGGAAGAAAGTGCCGATGATGCCGCACAGCGTATTTTACAGGAACTTACAGGACTCGAAAATATTTATCTGGAACAGCTCAAGGCATTTACAGATCCAAAGCGTGTTCCAGAAAGACGTGTTGTGACTATTGGCTATTATACTTTGGTCAATCGTGAAGATTATAATATTAAAGCCAGTTTACGGGTGATTGAAGCAAAATGGTATAAAATCAATGAAATTCCCGAGCTGATTTTTGACCATAATGAAATTTTAAATTTCAGCCTTTTACAGCTTAGAAACCGAGTTCGCCAAGCTCCGATAGGCTTTAATCTCCTGCCAGAAAAATTTACTCTGCTGCAATTGATGCATTTATACGAAGAGATTCTAGGAATCGAATTGGACAAATCGAATTTCAGAAGAAAAATTCTGCACATGAAACTCCTCACGGCATTAGAAGAAAAACAAAAAGACGTTTCGCACAGAGCAGCAAAACTTTATAAATTTGATGACCAGATGTACAAAAAATTAACTGAAAAAGGGTTTAATTTCGAATTTTAGCCCCAATTTTAATTCACATCTTTCAACTATCGAAGATCAGCATTCCAGAATCCAAAACTTTGCGCTATCTTTGCGCCTTAATAACATCCTTTAAAGCAATTGCTTTAGTCTGTTTTTACACCCAAAAATACTTAAAACTCGTTTTAGAGAACTGATATATACAAATGAAGAAGATACGTAATTTTTGCATTATTGCACACATTGACCACGGTAAAAGTACATTGGCTGACCGATTACTAAGTGCTACACAAACCGTTACAGCTCGTGAAGAAAAAGCGCAATTGCTTGACAACATGGACTTGGAGCGTGAGCGTGGAATTACCATTAAGAGTCATGCCATCCAGATGGAATACAAATACAAAGGTGAAGAATATATCTTAAACTTAATTGATACTCCTGGACACGTTGACTTTTCATACGAAGTTTCGAGATCTATCGCTGCCTGCGAAGGAGCTTTATTGATTGTTGATGCCGCACAGAGTATTCAAGCACAAACGATTTCAAACTTATATCTAGCACTAGAAAATGACTTAGAAATCATTCCGGTTTTGAATAAAGTCGATTTGCCAAGTGCGAATCCTGAAGAAGTTAGCGATGATATTATCGATTTATTAGGATGTAAATTGGAAGATATTATTCATGCTTCAGGAAAAACTGGTTTTGGTGTAGAGAACATTCTTGCTGCCATTATCGAAAAAATTCCTGCTCCAAAAGGAAATCCAGAAGAGCCTTTGCAAGCTTTAATTTTTGACTCGGTTTACAATCCGTTCCGCGGAATTGAGGTAATCTTTAGAGTTGTGAATGGTGAAATCAAAAAAGGCCAGAAAATTAAATTCATGGCTACAGACAACGAATATTTTGCTGACGAAATTGGAACTTTAAAACTTAATCAGGTTCCTAAAAATGTAGTTTCGGCAGGAGACGTTGGGTATTTGATTTCTGGAATTAAAGAAGCTCGCGAAGTAAAAGTTGGTGATACCATTACAGACGCAAAAGTTCCGACAACAAATATGGTTGCTGGTTTTGAGGATGTAAAACCAATGGTTTTTGCCGGTATTTATCCCGTTGATACAGAAGATTACGAAGATTTGCGCTCTTCGATGGAAAAACTACAATTGAACGACGCTTCATTAGTTTTTACTCCTGAAAGTTCTGCGGCATTAGGATTTGGTTTCCGTTGCGGATTCTTAGGAATGCTTCACATGGAAATTATCCAAGAACGTTTGGAACGAGAGTTTGATATGACTGTAATTACGACAGTTCCTAACGTTTCGTATTTGGCTTACACGAAGAAACATCCAGAAACGCCAATCGTTGTAAACAATCCTTCAGACTTGCCAGAGCCTTCAAAACTTGACAGAGTTGAAGAGCCATTTATTAAAGCTACGATCATTACAAAAGCTGATTTCGTTGGAAACGTTATGAGTTTATGTATCGAAAAACGTGGTTTGATTACCAACCAAACTTACTTAACAACAGAACGAGTTGAGTTGAACTTTGATATGCCATTGGCGGAAATCGTATTTGATTTCTACGATCGTTTAAAAACTGTTTCTAAAGGTTATGCTTCTTTCGATTATTCTCCAATTGGAATGCGTACTTCAAAACTGGTTAAACTTGACGTTCTTTTGAATGCTCAAACTGTCGATGCGCTTTCAGCATTAATTCACGAGGACAACGCTTACAACATTGGTAAAAAAATGACCGAAAAATTACGTGAGCTAATTCCAAGACAGCAGTTTGATATTCCTATTCAGGCGGCAATTGGAGCTAAAATTATTGCTCGTGAAACGATTAAAGCACTTCGTAAAGACGTTACCGCAAAATGTTACGGTGGAGATATTTCGCGTAAGCGTAAACTTCTTGAAAAACAGAAAAAAGGTAAAAAACGTATGCGTCAGGTAGGAAACGTTGAGATTCCGCAAGAAGCATTTATGGCTGTTTTGAAATTGAATGACTAAGTTTTCTTTAGATAAAAGAAGAAAAAAACAAGAATATATACTAAACCCAATGACGAAAGTTGTTGGGTTTTATTTTTAGACTAGCTTCGGAGAAGCCCAATATTTATAGAACAGAATAGACATCTACAATATTTAAGCTCCAGCGGAGCGACATATGATTTTTTTACAATAAATATGTCGCTCCCGCTGGGGCTCTTTTTTTTCGTAATCGGGATTCTATAAATATTTCACCCCGCTGGGGCTTTTATCACAATCCAAAAAATTGTATAAAACACAAAAACGGCTCCAGCAGAGCGACATATCTGAGGGTGAAAAAATATCGTAATTAAAAACTTACAAATTATAAAAATATTAACTTAATCACTTGTTTTTTAACGCTTTCAGATAAATTCAAAGTTAATTTTAAGATAAAATTGTATTTTTAATCTTACAACTTTAAAAAATAAAAGATTATGAAAACCAAATTATCTGTTATTCTAGCGTTATTTACATTTTACTTTGCAAATGCACAGCAAGACCAAGTTGATTCAGAAATGAATTCTGCAAAAGGTATTACTTTTCAACATGGAGATATGTTTATAGAAGGTTCTATCCAGATCACTACTGGTGGAGATCGCGACTATTATGCTTTTAATCCCAAATTTGGATATTTTCTTAATGATAAATTTGCCGTTGGAGGACAATTGAGCTATTCTAGTAATAAAGTTGAAGCAACCGATGAAAAAACTAACATTTTTGGAATAGGTGGTTTCGCAAGATATTATGTATTGGAACTCGATAAAAAACGATTCAAAGCTTACGGAGAAGTAGGTTTGGGATACGGCAGAAATAAATACGAAAGTCCAATTACTGGTACAGATAATAGCAATAGTCTAACAGCCAATATCAATGTTGGTTTAAATTATTTCGTAACTAAAAACATTGCCGTTACTTTTACTCTTGCTAATTTATTATCATACAACAGTGTTTCTCCAGAAAATGGCCCATCATCTGACACTTTTCAATTAAACATCAATTTATTTGAAAACATCTTTGACCAACCAAAATTCGGATTATTGTTTAGATTTTAATACGTATCCAAGATTATACATAAAAGCTGTTTCAATTTGGAACAGCTTTTTTATTTCTTTAAACATTTAACCTTTGTAACTTTGAGCCACTAAACCTTTGAACCTAGAAGAAAATGCTCGACGAAACTCCAAAACGATTTGACCGAATTGTTGCCATTCTCATTCAATTGCAATCTAAGAAGATTGTAAAAGCGCAAGAATTAGCCAATCGTTTTGAATGCAGTTTGAGAACAATCTATCGAGACATTAGAACTCTCGAAGCATCTGGCGTTCCTATTTATAGCGAAGCTGGCGTTGGTTACGCCCTGATGGACGGCTATCGCCTTCCGCCCGTGATGTTCACTCGCGAAGAAGTCAGCAGTTTTATTGCGGCCGAAAAATTAATGCAAAAATTTACCGATCCATCCTTGGGAACACATTATGCTTCGGCGATGTACAAACTTAAATCGGTTTTAAGAAGCAACGACAAAGATTATCTTTCGAACATCGAATCGAGAATCGTAATGCAGGATGCAGAACCGATGTTTAATGATAATTCGCCAAATACTTTGGCCGTTCTTTTTGAAGGTATTGCAGAGAAAAAACAAATCCTTCTGACCTACAAAACTTTTGACAAAGACGAAACTACGCAACGAAATTTAGAACCTGTCGGCGTTTTTCACGACAATAATAATTGGTATTTCTTGGGTTATTGCCATCTTAGAAAAGATTATCGTCAGTTTAGGACCGACAGAATTCAAGGAATTAAAAAAACAGATGTTGATTTTACTATCGAACACGATGCTCTGGAAACCTATTTAACTAAAACTGAAACCTGCCCGACAACAAAAGTCCGTCTTTTAGTTGACCGTAAAATTGCCAGATATTTAGCAACAGAGAGAAAATATCATGGTTTTATTTCGCAAAAAGATGTTGGCGAAAAAATCGAAATGACGTTTATGTCAAGAGATATTAATAATGCATTTCCGAGATGGTTTCTTATGTTTGGTGACTACGCGGAGATTTTGGAACCTGACGCATTAAAAACCAATGTTCTGAAATTATTGGAAATCAACAAACAAAGGCTTTTATAGAAAAAACTCCTGATAGAATTATCTACAGGAGTTTTTTTCATTTATTTCTGTTTTACCACATTGTAAAAATTGTAATCGGTGTTTGAAGCATCTGTGATTCCGATATTTCGCCCCATTGTTACAATTTGCCCTCTATGGTAAGTTCCATGATTGATAACCTGAATCAGATACTCAGAAATTGGCAGTTCGCACTCAAACCACGGATTTGTAATTTTAACTTCTTTCATCAAATCTTCCTCTGACAATGAATTGATAAGGTGTTTCAATCTCGTAGACGAATGGAGCAATCCTGTAAATATTTCTTCTTTAGACAATTCGTTTTCGGGCTTCTTTTCTGTCATATCATTTTCAGAAATTACAGAAAACCAATATTCTTCTGTAGACCAGATATGATCTAGTGTTTTCATGATCGTAGAGAAACTCGATTGAACTTCTGCATAAAGCAATTCATCAGCTTTTGGCGAAAGCCAATTTATGAATTGCTGGTTTACCCATAAATTATAATCTGCAAAATTGGACATTATCCTTTTTAAACTCATAGCCTTTGTTTTAAAATGTGATATTAAGTTAGTGAAAAATTATTAATCTCTCTCCCAGAAAAACGGCGGCTCAATATTTAAAGCTCGTAGATATACGTAACCTTGCCCACGATGATGCACTTCATTATCAATAAAATACAAAATATTATGGATAATAGGAAATTCGTACTGGCCAAATAAATTAAATGTCTCATTAAAATCTTCAATCGATAACTGTTCCCAGTATTTATTGATTTCTTCTGTAGCCTCGTCCCATTTTTCAAGATACTGTGCTTTAAAAATCAATTTTTCCTCACCCTCTTTGTATGGCTGAGCGTCTCGATTTACAATTCCTTTCAATGCAGGAACAGCAATTGCCAAAAGTTCATCAACTAATTTTGCAAAAGGTCGCATTCCTCCAATAGAAAATTCGAAGAAATCTTTTTCTGGAAAAGCTTCAATTACACGACGTGTCAAAGCTCTGTGACCTTGCCAATGTTTCAATAAATCTTCTTGCGTAATAACTTGTGCAGCTAATGTTTTCATGGTTTTAAAGTTTAAATATTTTTAATACTTCAAAAGTAGAATGGGCCGGTGACAACAGTTTGTCAGCAGCAAAAAATAATTTAAAAAATATTTTTTGCTGACGTAGAAATGCATCATAGAGATACTGCATTAATTTGCTTTTTTGAATTGCCTCCAGCTTTAGCTGGGGAGAAAAATGATTATCCAAAAAGGCTTTAGCCAAAATTTTAATGTTCGGCTAAAGCCTTTTATATATACATTAAACTGACCTCCAGCTAAAGCAGGAGGCAATTGATTTAAATCTGCTGGAAAAAAACTTAGCTGCGCAGACAAACATAGAGACGCACTGCTGTGCGTCTACACAAAGGATGTACAAAACAATGAGGATATACAGGGCGTTAGACGCACTGCGGTGCGCCTCTACAGGCAATTCGTGCATAAAAAACCTTTGCACCTCTGAGCCTTTATTACTTTGTTACTTAAAAAGAAAAAACCTTTGTACCTTTGCGCCTTAATAACTTTGGAACTTAACAGAAATGATTGAAGATAAAAATCAGCAGAGAACTAGTATAGCGCAATTGGGCGAATTTGGCTTAATTGACCATTTAACCAAAAACTTTGATGTTACTCAAGAATCGACTCTAAAAAGTATTGGCGATGATGCTGCTGTTCTTGATTTTAAAGACAAAAAAGTAGTAGTTTCTACCGATTTATTAATTGAAGGAGTTCATTTTGACTTGGCTTATATGCCATTGAAGCATTTAGGATACAAAGCGGTTGTGGTAAACGTTTCTGACATTTGCGCCATGAATGCAAAACCGACTCAAATTACAGTTTCGGTTGCCGTTTCGAATCGTTTTCCGCTTGAGGCTTTAGAAGAATTGTTTGCAGGAATTACGCTTGCCGCAAAAGAATACAAAGTAGATGTTATTGGAGGAGACACTACCTCATCTCAAAAAGGATTAATCATTAGCATAACTGCAATTGGTGAAGCTGACGAAAATGAGTTGGTTTACAGAAGCGGAGCCCAAAAAACAGATTTATTGGTTGTAACTGGAGATCTTGGCGCTGCTTATATGGGATTGCAGGTTTTGGAACGCGAAAAGCAAGTTTTCCAAGTTAACCCAAACAATCAGCCCGATTTGGATCCTTATACTTATTTGGTAGAACGCCAATTGAAACCTGAAGCCCGAAAAGATGTTCGCACTTTACTTCATGCTTTAGATATAAAACCAACTGCAATGATCGATATTTCAGACGGATTGTCTTCTGAAATTATTCATATCTGCAAACAATCAAAAGTAGGGTGTAATTTGTACGAAGATAAACTGCCTTTAGATCCTCAGTTTATTTCTACTTGCGAAGAATTTAATATCGATAGTACAACGGTTGCCATAAACGGCGGTGAAGACTACGAACTTTTATTTACAATTGACATTAATGATTTTGATAAAATAAAAGGAAACCCTAATTTCTCTGTTATCGGGCATATGACGGAAGAAAATGAAGGAATCCATCTTGTAACCCGCGCTAACACAAAAATCGCTTTAAAAGCACGCGGATGGGATGCCTTGACAGAATAATTGAGTGAAATCATGATATAAAAAAATTCCAAATTCCAAGACTGATTATTGTTTTGGAATTTGGAATTTTTTAATTGGAGTTTTACCTCTAAAAAAGCCCTTTGCTTTTTGCTTCTTTGACTAAATCTTGATCAGAACCGCTTTTTACCTTTAGCAATTCCATTAAATGTTTCTTTCGTTTTTCGATTGCATTTAAAGAAATCGGAATATTTTGCAGCATCTCATGAATTGGAGTTCCTTTTGCCAAATTAACTAATATCTGTTTATCGTATTGATCAATTTCAATGGCATTGTGCGTAGATTGATTAAGCATTTTTACAACTGATTGGCTGTAATATTTTTCATTTTTCATTACTTTATCAAAAGCCAAAAGGAGTTCATCAAAAGTAAGATCGTTTTTAATAATCAATCCGTTGGGCTGAATGGTTCTGATAATTGTTTTTATTTTCAGCAATTCGGTATACATCGTCAAAAGCACAATCTTGCATGAAGGCATTTTTTTCAAAAGCAGCTTAGCAAGATCTACACCCGAAAAAATCTCTTTTTCTTCGTAAGGAGGCATACTGATATCCAAAAAAGCAATATCAAAGTTTGGCGTGTTGTTGTTTTCTATTATATCATAACCTGATTTACAATCGTGCGCCTGCGAAATTAAAAACTCGTATTGTTTTGGATTATAGCGGGTTATAGCATTCTTATATCCTTCAATAATAAACGGATGGTCATCTACTATCAAGATATTCTTTTTAACTAATTGTGGAACTGAAGCTGTTAAATCAAATGTCATTATTATGCAGGTTGTTATTTGGCTCTATTGGGACTTTTATGGTGAGAATGGTTCCTTCTCCTTTGGCAGATTTTATGGTAACTGTACCCTTACACTCATTTGCTCTATACTCTATATTGTGCAGACCAATTCCGTTTTTAGTTTTATAGCTGTTAAATCCAATTCCGTCATCTTCGATAGTTAGAACCAAATCATCATTTTCATTTTTAAACTCCACTCTAATAATATCAGCTTCGGCATACTTATTACAATTTTGGAGTCCTTCCTGAACAATTCTGTACAAATTGATTTTAACGATATTACTTATTAAATCCCATTTAATCGCGGGATCAAAAACAGCAATCAACTTCGAACTATACGTATTCTTCTGATCCTCAAATAGTTTATTCAGAATCGAGACAAAATTATTAATTAATTCCGATTTTTCTCTATTTAAGTCATGTGAAATTTCTCGAATATCCTGTTCAACATTTTTCAATTCGGCAAGATATTTTTTTCTCTTAGAAATAGCTTCAGATTCGTCCAGCTTATCCAAACTGTCCAAACTTATTCGAATGCCAAACATTCGTCCTAAAACCCCATCGTGCAATTCCTGAGCAACTTTTTTCTTTTCTTTTATTCGCGTAAGTTCAATTTCGTTCTGCTGTGAAATCATCAAATTGTAAATATCTTCGTTTGCAATCTGCTGCTGCTGCTTAAAAAGAAGTTCTCGGTTTTTGGCCTGTTGTGTTTTATAAACATAAAAAAACAATCCGAGCAATGTACAAATACTAAATACATAAACCAAGGTTTTATTTTTTTCTTGGAGACTAGAATTTTGATCTTTAATTTCGTTGGTTTCATATTCAATGCGGGAGAATTTTTCCCCCATTCTTCGCTCTGCTTTCAGCAATTTATCATTCAATTGAATATATTCTCTCGAGTATTCTGAAGCATTTTTGTGGTCAACGACAGCCAATTGCTTTAAAACTTCGAGTGTATTTCTTAATTTATTGGATGTTCTAGAAAGATACAAAGCTTCTTTAGAAAGTTGAATTGCCTTGACAGTATCTTTTTTGACGGCATAAAATTCAGACAAATGCACTTTATTCAAGATTATTCCTGATGTCAAATCTAAGCTGTCTCTAATTTTTAAGGATCGATAAAATTGATTGGGAAGATCTTCAAAGTCGTTTAATTTAAATTTTGAATAGGCAAGATTGTCTAACAACATGGCATACAATGGTGTGCTTTCCTTAAATAAATCTTTTTGCTGAAGACCATTAGAAAAATTAATTTTTGCATTTTGGTAGTTCTTCATGGTTAAATAAACAAAACCGATATTATTCAATGATGTTGCTTTAAGCTGGAGATCAGATGGGATTGATTGGTCTTGCAGAATATTTAATGCTTTATTGTGAAACTCTAAAGCTTTATTATATTCCTCACGCTCATTGTATAATATGCCTAACAAATTGTACGATTGATATAGCAGGTCGCTTACATTTTTCTGATCTTTAAGTATTTTTAAAGCTTTAAAAATGGTAATCTCGCTTTCAAACAAATCACTTTCTTTAAATTGAAGATCAGCTTTACTTAAATACGTTTTAGCCAAATTATTTTTATCATTAATCTGCTTATACATTTTTTCTGCCTTAAAATAAACTAAGAAAGCACTGTCTGAAATTGACTTTCTGCTATAATAATCTCCCAGATAGGTATAAGCCTTTGCTAAATTTATTGAATCATTGCTGTTGATTGATCTTGTGATGACTAATTTAGAGATGCGCCCATACGATTCTAAATCATTCATATTAAAATACCTGTTTGCAACCTTAAATAAATTTACTTTGTTTAATGAGTCGTCTTTTTCAGTTAAAATAATTGACAATGCCTTTTTTGCATCCTGTTGCTTTAAGGCATAAGGCCTATTAATGTCGTTTGCCTGCGATAGATAAATAGACAAACTGTCTTTAGAAGAATTTGAATTTTTATATAAGTTGTCTTTCTTGGTACAACCAAATAAGATTAAGAATAGAAGCAATACTATTTGGCTATATTTTTTCAATAGATTTCTGATTTTCACCAAAAATAGCAAAAGTATAAATACAAAAAAAGGCTACCAATAATTGATAGCCTCTCTTATATTTTGTTTTTTCTAAATTTAATCAATTTTTCGATTTAAAGTAGAGAATTGAGTATCAGAGCTAAATCCGCCAAGATTTGTATAATCATGTTTTCTTCCCATATCTGATTTTACTCCTCCATCGATAGGTAATGTTTTAATAGTATCGTTTGTTGCTAAATATGCTGGAACTTCTGTTGATGCAAAAGAAGTTGCTACTACTACTAAAGAAAATAATCCGATTGTTAAAGCTGTTTTTTTCATGACCTGAGGGTTTTAATTTGTTTTAATTTTTGGAGATGACCCGCCGTTTACTTGCGAATCGAGAGTGTAAAACTAACACCAGGATGAAAAAAAATTTATACAAAAAATTGAGTTTGTGGTCAATCATACCCAATTGATAGTCAATGGGTAGCAAATCAGTGTAATTATCTAGTTTTTAGACTTCTAGATAATTACCCGCTGCAAAATCGGCAATAATCTGCTCTACATTTGCTCGGTAGGTTTTAGAAAAAGGAATCTTTTTTGTGGAGTTTTTTATGTAACAGATTGAGTTTCCGCTATGAATTCGCGAAATATAGTTTCGATTGATCACATAACTATTATGAATGCGAATAAAAGGATACGTCAAAACGCTTTCAAAATGCTTTAAAGTTTTAAACGCCGTAATCATTTCGCCCGTATTCAAATAAATATCGGTTGAGTTATTATCGGCTTGAAAATAACAAATATCCTCCGCATTCAAATAACGATAATCTCCATACGATTTTATGCAGATGGTCAATGGTTTTTGGATATTTTGAGGAATCGTTACGCTGTTGGCATTATCGATTACAATAGAAGGCTGCTCTTCGGTCAAATCGGATGATTTTGACTCTAAATTGGCCTTTTTAAGCTTCAAAACTGTTTTTAAGAGGTCAATATGCGCAACGGGTTTCAAAAGATAATCAAACACACCGTATTGAATGGCATCAAAAGCGCTGTCCTTTTTATCTGTGGTAATAATAATTTTTGGAATGTCCTGAAAATAGCGATGCAATTCACTAATAAAAGTCAGAGACAAATGACTGGACAAATCCCTGGGTTCGATTTCGAGAAAAATCAAAGCCGGTTTATGTTCTAAAACCAAGTTTAAACCGTCCTGAAAATTTGATGCCGACGCCGCAAAAGATAATTCTGAAAAACCTGAAGCGGCTGTTTTGGTTTTCAAAATACTCTCAGCATCATCATCAATTATAATATACGAATACTTTTTCAATTTCGGGTCTTGTTGGTTTTCTCACATCGCAATCATAATCAAAAAAATACTTTTAACTGCTATGTAAAGAAAAAAATTGCTTTTTGCGGTAATACAAATTTAAAATTACATATTTAAATATTTTAGACGCCTCATTGTTAACACATTAACCTAAAATGTTGATACATAAGGACGAAATGCAAAAAAAGCCGATAAAATACTTGTTTGGAAAAATAAAAATCCCAAACTCTCGCGAAGCTTCGGGAGAATTTGGGATTTGTATAGTAGACTGTAAAGATTACATTTTCATTAACCAGTTTTTCATCGAAACTTCGTTTTCGATAATACCTCTTAATTCGGCAATTTTTACACGGTCTTGTTTCATTGTATCTCTATGACGAATAGTTACCGTATCGTCTTCAAGCGTCTGGTGATCTACTGTAATACAGAACGGCGTCCCTAAAGCATCTTGTCTTCTGTAAC
The DNA here is from genome assembly GCF_025252405.1 of Flavobacterium sp. TR2. Taxonomy (NCBI): domain Bacteria; kingdom Pseudomonadati; phylum Bacteroidota; class Flavobacteriia; order Flavobacteriales; family Flavobacteriaceae; genus Flavobacterium; species Flavobacterium sp. TR2. Next base: position 793,462 of record NZ_CP104307.1, read on the forward strand.
GGCGTCCTACAGCATCTTTCTCATCATAAGCCACATTGAAATCCCATTTCAAATCTTCAATGATTTTTCTTGAAACTTCTGGCAGACCATCTTTTTTAACCAACGGAAGAACCGCTGCTTTAGTTGGCGCTAAAACTGCTGGCAATTTTAAAACTGTTCTTGTCGAACCATCTTCTAATGTTTCTTCTTTTAATGAAGTTGCGAAAACGGCCAAGAACATACGATCTAAACCAACAGAAGTCTCTACTACATAAGGAACATAGTTTTCGTTTAATTCAGGATCAAAATATTGCAATTTTCTTCCAGAATATTCTTCGTGCGCTTTTAAGTCAAAATCTGTACGAGAGTGAATTCCTTCCAATTCTTTAAATCCGAATGGGAAGTTAAATTCGATATCAGCCGCTGCGTTTGCGTAGTGCGCTAATTTTTCGTGATCATGAAAACGGTAATTTTCTTTTCCTAATCCTAAAGATAAGTGCCATTTCAGACGAGTTTCTTTCCAGTACTCGTATGATTTCATTTCTTCTCCTGGACGCACAAAGAATTGCATTTCCATTTGTTCGAACTCACGCATACGGAAAATAAATTGTCTTGCAACAATTTCATTTCTAAACGCTTTACCTGTCTGCGCAATTCCAAAAGGAACTTTCATACGTCCCGATTTCTGAACATTCAAGAAGTTGACAAAAATACCTTGAGCCGTTTCTGGACGCAAATATAAATCCATCGCATTTTCTGCAGATGCACCTAATTTTGTTCCGAACATCAAGTTAAATTGTTTTACTTCAGTCCAGTTTTTAGAACCAGTTTCAGGATCAGCAATTTCAAGTTCTTCGATCAAAGCTTTAACATCAGCCAAATCTCCAGCTCCCAAAGAACGCCCTAAACGCTCTCTGATCTCTTTTTCTTTAGCCAAATATTCAACTACACGAGCATTTGTAGTAACAAACTCTTGTTCGTTGAATGCATCGCCGAAACGAGCTTTTGCTTTTTCGATTTCTTTTTGAGCTTTCTGGTGAATTTTTTCAGCAAAATCTTCAACCAAAACGTCTGCTCTATATCTCTTTTTAGAATCTTTATTATCAATTAATGGATCATTGAAAGCATCAACGTGACCAGAAGCTTTCCAAGTTGTTGGATGCATCAATATTGCAGCATCAAGGCCGACAATATTTTCATTCATCTGAACCATTGATTTCCACCAATATTCACGGATATTCTTTTTTAATTCGACACCGTTTTGTGCGTAATCATATACAGCACTTAAACCATCGTAAACTTCGCTTGACGGAAAAATAAATCCGTACTCTTTTGCGTGCGAAACCACATTCTTAAATATATCTTCTTGTTTTGCCATAGTGATGCAAAAATATAAAAACTAGCTTTATAAAAAAGAAAAATTATAAAGATTGAAGGGCTGATTTTGTTACTTTTGTAAATAAAATCTCTCTTTTTGTGATTAATTACCTGATAAATTTGTTTTTTCCTAAAGTTTGCTGCGGATGCCATAAACTTTTGCTTCAAAATGAAACCGTTTTCTGCACCCTCTGCCGACACGAATTGCCTTTGACTCAATATCATGTCGATCCAAAAAACGAAGCGGTAAAAAAATTCTACGGTAAGATTGACATACAGTTTGCGGCCGCATTGCTGTATTTTAATAAAAAAGGAATCGTTCAGGAACTCATCCACAATTTAAAATACAAAGGCCATCAGGAAATCGGAACCGTACTTGGAAGCTGGTATGCAGAAGATCTAAAAGGGCTTCAATTGAAAATTCCTTTTGATGCTGTAATTCCTGTTCCGCTGCACAAAAGAAAATTTAAGGAACGGGGTTATAATCAGGTTACTGCTTTTGGAAAAGAAATCGCGTCGGGTTTTGAAATTCCTTTTATAGAAAATGTATTAATCCGAAAATTATATACCAAAACTCAGTCCAAGAAAAACCTTTTGGGAAGATCTGAAAATATCGAAAACATTTTTGACGTTGAATTCAGCGAATCTGAACACAACAAACATTTTTTAATTGTTGACGATGTGCTTACAACAGGCGCAACACTCGAAGCGTGTTCGAGAGCTCTGCTAAAAATACCTGGTGCTAAGATTAGCATAATTTGTATCGCAATGGCACATTAAGCTTTGCGTATCAAAACTAATTCACCAATATTTTTGTCACCTCTTTTCTATTGCCATCAGTAACTGTTACAAAATACAGACCTGAAGGCACATCTGGCAATTGGATATCTTGAATAAAATATCCTGAACCTTGAAAAGCTCTATCGTAAACATATTTACCATTAATATCATTCACGTAGACTTTAATCTCGCTTATCGAATCTCTATCAAACTGTACGGTAAAAGTCCCTTTGTTTGGGTTTGGGTACGCGACAAAAGCAACATTCTCAAAATCTTTATTTCCTAATGTGTACGTTTTAGCGCAAATATTTACCGACGCAGCATTTATTGTCCCCAAAGCTCCCACAGTATCATCAAGAACCCTAAAGGTCCATGCTCCCTCAGGATTTTCTCCATTAAAAGCACTTAGAGCTGTTGAAGGAATAACAATTTGGCTAGTCGTTGTGCTGCAATTTAAAGCAGTTCCGCTGTCATCAAACTGCAAAGCAAAAGTTGAATTTGTACTGCCGCAGTTTTTGTTAAACAAAGTCACTGTTGTTCCTTTTGGACTTATAATTTGCATAGTCAAGTCTGAAAATCTTGCGTGAGTTACATTTACCGAAACATTGACATCTGAAACTGATCCAGTAGAAGCAGGCACTGAAACCGTTTTATTAACATTTACATTATCGCCAGTAGAGTATCCTCCGCCAAAGCTATAAGACGCACAAGATGTTGAAACCGTATATCCTAAAGCAAATGGTTTAGAATTTAAAGCATAATAAATATTGCCAACTGGCTCTATTAAAAGTCTACAATTTGTAGAAACTTCAATTTCTGACGGAACTACTATAGATTCTGAACCGTCGTTTGGAGTATTAGCAGCTAAAACAATAGGAAATGTTGTTCCTCCGTCAAGCGACAATTTTATATTTACGTTTGATGATCCTGGAAGCGTGTTTGTGTTATTTACATTCCAATTAATCGTTTGTACAGATCCTTTTGCCCAACCAAGATTATCTTCTGTTTGCGACGTTACGGCAAATGGCCCTGCTGCTGCGGTTACTGTCACAATCATTGCATCTGTGTTGGTCTGCGCCTTTCCTTCAGCTGCATTGTCTCTTCCTGTAAGCGTAAAATTCATAGTCTTTGCAATAGAAGAAACAGACTCCCAAGTTGTCGTCAATTGATTATTTAATACCGAACTCAAAGCTGGCATATAACGAACGGGCGAAGCTGTTGGCGAGAAGGACCTAAACATGGGCCCATCTGGTTTTGCTGCAGATGCGAAACTATTGCCCGCAAAAGCTGTTGTTGCACTATCATATTGTTCCCAAGTGTAGGTTATAGAATTGCCTTCAGGATCAGAACCAGTTCCTGTCAAAACAAATGGCGTGCTAATTGGTATTGTATAATCTGAACCTGCATTTATCACAGGCGGATTATTATCAGCTATAGGAGATGTCACCGGACAGGTTTTTCCTGCTAGATTGCTCTGGATCTGATTTATGCTTGCATAAGAAAAGTAGTCATCTGAATGATCTTGAATGTTATAACCTTTTGTCACGCCTGCATAACCCATAATGGTCGAACCGCTTCCAGGCTCATAACACGTTCCATAACCTTCATTTTGAAAAGAAAAAGTATGTGTGCCACCAAGCTGATGCCCCATTTCGTGTGCAACAAAATCGATATCAAAATTATCTCCTTCTGGTTTTGCATCAGCTGGAGATGTAAATGCACTGCCTTTTCCAATTGGATCACTAGATGTTGGACTTTCGCATATGCAGCCAATACAGCCTGCGTTTCCTCCTCCGCCAGAAGCGCCAAACAAATGGCCTATGTCATAATTGGCCTCACCTATAACATTGGTTAAGGTGGTCTGCACTTCTTTTGCCCAAGGTCCTCCGTCTGCAGCGCCAACTGATGCAGCAGAATAAGGATCTGTAGCAGCATCTGTATAAATAACAGCCTGATTATTGGCTATTAGGATTAACTTTACAGCAAGATCTCTATTAAAAATACCATTTACTCGAGTTAAAGTTGCATTCATTCCGGCTAAAGCTCCTGCCTTTGTTCCGCCAAAATAAGCGGCATATTCTCCCGTGCAGGATAATGCCAATCGAAGTGTTTTAAATTGTTTGGCATTAGACGCTATTTTTGCTGTAGCCGCATTTTTATTTTCAGAAACAAGACCAGTTGTCTTGCAATCTAAGAACTTTCTTGACTCTGCATTGTCTTGCGCTTTGAACAAAACATACTCCAATTTATTATCAGGATTTTGCTCTATATATTCTGTTGGTTTTGCTGCTCTAAAAACCATCGTCTGAATTCCGATTGGAGCAACGCTAAAATGTATTTTAGCATTTTTATCATCTATTCCACGCCCTTCATAAGATCTGATTTCTGGGTATTTTGCCTGTAATTCTGGATCAAAATTAGAAGATTCCCAAACTGAAAAACGCTCCAAAACTCCGTCAGCATTTGGAATGGTGATTTCTGATGCTGCAATTTTTGCTGTTTTATTTGTAACCGAAGCCAATTTAGAGCTTAGGAGATTTGCATTTAATTTATAGTATAATTTATTGGAACTTGCGCCATCCGCTTTTCGCATAAGCGATGAAGAAGTTACTTTCTGCCATAGAGCATCTTGTGCATTGATATTTGCAGAACAAAAAATTAAAAATATATAAAGTAGCTGTTTTTTCATACTCTTAAAATATAATATCAAAATTACTTCAATTAATTTGAAATCATATTATCTATACGACAATTATTGTTTTTTAATCGACGAGTCGACTCATTTTTACAAAAAGATATAGTATCTGTTAAAAATCGATTTGGCATAGTATTAAATTTAAAAGAGAATAGTATAAATTTGCAGCATCTTAAATAATTTGTTTTGAAGCTCTTTCATTCTATAAACGATTTTCAGTCAACCAAGAAAACAATTTTAACTCTTGGCACCTTTGACGGCGTGCATATTGGTCATAAAAAAATTCTCGAGCGAATTACGCAGCAAACTGAAAACGGAAAGTATGAAAGTCTGGTTCTTACCTTTTTCCCGCATCCGCGAATGGTTCTTCAAGAGAAATCTGAAATTAGGCTACTCAATACCATTGATGAAAAGATAAAACTTTTGGAAGCGACAGGTATAGAAAACCTTGTTGTCCATCCTTTTAACGAAAGTTTTTCGAGACTGACTGCGGAAGAATTTGTTCGAACCATTTTAGTAGAAAAATTTCAGATTCAAAAAATCATTATTGGCCATGACCATCGTTTTGGCCGCAATAGAACTGCAAATATTGACGATTTAATCGCTTTTGGAATTGAGTATGGGTTTGAAGTTGAACAAATTTCTGCCGAAGAAATCCAAGATGTTTCGGTAAGTTCAACCAAAATCAGGAAAGCTTTAAACGAAGGCCAGATGGATTTGGCCAATGAATATTTAGGCTACAGCTATTTCTTGAACGGAACTATTGTAAAAGGAAAACAGCTCGGGCGAACTATTGGTTTTCCTACTGCTAATATTCATATTGAAGAAGATTATAAACTAATACCAAAAATTGGCGTCTATGTTGTCAAAGCCACTATAAATGGCGAAACCGTTTTTGGCATGATGAATATTGGTTTTAACCCAACTGTTAATGGCGATAAGCAAACCATCGAAGTGCATCTGTTTGATTTCAGCAAAGACATTTACGATCAGAATATTGAAGTTTCTTTGCTTCATTACATACGTGAAGAACAAAAATTTAGTTCGGTAGATGCTTTAAAAGCGCAGCTTCATCAAGATCAGACCGATTCTTTGGCTTTTATACATTCTTCATCAAAAAACCAGACTGCATAGTTTTTACTGTTTTTAAATCATCGTAGTTATTTTTTTAGTAAATTTGATAGAACACTGTTTTTCAAATATTTACTATTAACTTCTAAAAAATAACCACTATGAAATTACCTAAAGAAATTACCAACGGGTTTTTGATATTCCTCGGAATTGGCATTTATTTTTTATTAATGAATGTACTAGGTTTAGCAGATTTGTTTTATTTGAGAACACTCAACGTTTTCTTTATATTCTACGGTGTTAACAGGACAATGCAGATGAATCTTCATGAGGGAGAAACCAATTTTGTTTCTAATGCAATATCTGCAATGACGACTTCTGTGGTTGGTGTGGCGCTAAGCATTTTGGGGCTCTTGGTGTATAGCTACGCCCGAGGTGGAGATGCTTACGTAAGAACTTTATCTGAAACATTTATGTTCGGAGGAAATCCATCTGTGCCAACTTATTGCATTTGTCTTTTATTTGAAGGAATTGCTTCTTCTGTAATTGTTACTTTGATGATGATGCTGTATTGGAACAACAAATATGCAGCCGATTAATTTAAAAAAATGCTGCAGCAAAATTTAAAGACATATCTTTTTAATGCCTCTTTTGGGCATCGATCGAATCAAAAATTTTAGTCAAAAGAGATCTCAAATCTCAAGAAATATTTTTAAATTGCTTATAGCAGAGAGTTATAAGCAATTTTTTTTATTTGAAAAATGAAGTTAAAGCAAATTGAAAGGGTAAAAAAAATCTCAAAAGACGATTTTGTTTCCCAATATGTAAAAAAACAAATTCCTGTTGTTATCGAAGAATTGACCGAAGACTGGCCAGCTTACAACAAATGGAAATTATCTTATATAAAAGAAATAGCAGGAGATTCTATCGTTCCTTTGTACGACGACAGACCTGTAAATCATGAAGACGGTTTTAACGAGGCGCACACCACAATGAAAATGAGTGATTATATCGACTTATTAGAAGAAAAGCCTACCAACTACCGCATTTTTCTTTACAATCTAATGAAAGAGGTTCCTTCCTTAAAAAATGACTTCTTATGGCCCGATATTGGCTTAAAATTGGTAAAACAAATGCCGATGCTGTTCTTTGGAGGTGAAAATTCGAGAGTTTTTATGCATTATGACATTGATTACTCAAACATTCTCCATTTTCATTTTCATGGCGAAAAACAATGCATGATTTTTCCTCCCAATCAATCAAAATTTATGTATAAAGTGCCTCACGCGTTAATTTCAAGAGAAGACATCGATTTTGACAATCCCGATTATGAAAAATTTCCTGCGCTCAAAAATGTTGAAGGTTACATCACTAATCTAAAACATGGCGAAATGCTTTATATGCCCGAAGGATATTGGCACTATATGAAATATCTAACGCCTGGATTTTCGATGAGCCTACGCTCTTTTCCAAAAAACATTGTCAACTTGTCTAAAGCGGCATATAATGTTTTTATTATGCGCCATTTTGATATTATGATGCGAAAAATCCAAGGCCAGAAGTGGATTGACTATAAAAATGAAAAGGCTCTTAAAGATACGCATCAGTACCTGCAGCGTTCCCTTTAATAAAAAAGCGGTTGGATTTTTAGAAATCCAACCGCTTTTTTATTTTATCTAAATATGATCTTCTTTGTGACTGTTTTTCCGCTGTCCAAAGTCATTTTGACCAATAAGATTTGTGGCCCCGATTGAAAGTTTGTGATGAGCCATTCCTTACTTCCGATTTGTTTTTTAAGATATAGCTGTTTGCCTTCCATATCATAAATCGTGGCTTCTTTAAGATTGTCCTGCTCCGAAATAGATTGCAGTTTGATGTTTTTATCCTTAACAGAAACAACGATCTGCTGATCCTGATTCTCAAAATCTTGATTACCCAACGGTTTGCCTCCATCCTGACTAGTATAACGCAATACAAAACGATTTAGAAAAGTTCCCGGCGCCGATGTAAATGTATACCCCCCAGTTTTAAGATTATGAATCGTATGGGTCACTTTGTCCTGCAAGTAAATATCCTGAGTGCTTAAACTTCCATCAGTATGATCTATCGCAATGGTAAAGCGCCCTTCTGGAATTGTAGATTTATAACCTAACGGAATCGTATCGGACACAACAAAAGGCACCGCTCTCCCTTGAATGACCAATTTTTTGCCTTCATTAATGCTATAAAAATCAACATAAGGGTTTGCATTCAACGTTATTGCATCGTAACTATTGTCCCATGAATTAGTGGCGCCTGTTACATAGCCGATAAGCAATTGTTTGAAGGCTCCTTCTGTATTCGTTAAGTTCAGCCATAAGCGATGTTTTTCTATATCGGTAGAAGCGGCTGCCGATTTGTAAAACTGACTGTTGCGGTTCGCAACACGCATCGAATTTGTAAAAACAACGCTTTGTCCTGTTATCGCTTTTGCAAAAAAGCCCTGTCCAGCGGCAATATAGCCTAACGGTGCCGCCTGATTTCCTGGGGATGTTGCTCCTGTTCCATCCATTTGTCCTACTTCGATCTCTCCAGATAAATTATAATAAGCAAAATCACTGCTCGTATAAGCAAAGGTATTAGTGCCCGGAATTTTGGAAGGAGGAGTATTATGTGTCCAAAAATACAATGTCCCATAAAGTCGATCTGCATTATCATGAATAAACTGATCTGCATAAACTGCTGAAGGATATGGATTTCCCAAAAGAACTAATTTTTCAGCAACCATAGGCGGTCCCGTAATCAAACCATTATTTGGCGTCCCTTTAAATTGTCCCCCATAAATCAAGGGATTATTTAAATCATAAAATTGCGGAGCGCGAATACTGTATCCATTCCCTTTTACCATTTCTCCTGCTCCATTATTAATTAAAACCCAACCCGTTGATGGATTGTATTTATGAAATTTATCAAATAATGTATTGGGAGATAAATCATGTAAGGTAAACGCAGGATCACGAGTTACTGGCGAAGACCAGTAGGTAACATCGTAACGTCTTACCGGTGTCGTATTTCTATTGTAAATAATATTTCCTGTATTCGCTACATCTGAAATTTGCACTAAACTCGAATTGTTTTCAAATATAAAAGTACCATTACCCAATACATTTACTTCATTGGTAACGGTAATTGTATTCGTTCCTTCTACGATTAGAGAACCATTATTTTCAATGGTTAATCTGCTGACAAAAAAATTAGCATTAGTTCCCGAAATAATTGGATCAACTGCCGTATCGGGAATATCTATGCAATCAGTAGCAATAGGAACGCCTGGCGGTGTCCAATTTGCAGGATTTCCCCAATTGGCATCAGCGCTTCCATTCCATGCTTTCGTAACAAAAGCATTTATTGTGACTGGTGTCGAATCTGATTCACAGCCTGACGAAATGCTTTTCACTTGAACATTGTACACCCCAGAAGACAAACCTGCAAACACTCCTGAAGTATTGCTAAAATCTATGCCGTCTATACTGTACGTATATCCAGTTCCAGACGCAGGCGAAGTAACCGTAATCACGCCTGTATTATTTACACAAGTTGGCAATTGAGTAACAGAAGCTGTCGGTGCTGCTACTATTGGATTTACTGTTAAAGAAACGCTCTGGCTGGCTTGGCATCCGCCTGAAGTTGTAATAGTCATTATACCGTTGTAAGTTCCCGAAGCGGTGTTTGCAGGAACATTCACATTTATAATATCTCCAGACCCGGAACTAAAAGGAAATGGTGTGGTTCCTTGATCTGTCAAAGCAACCCAATCAATAGCATAGCTAATTGGCGAACCAGTAGTCGAATTATAGCTTAAAGTAGTATTTTGTGCAGATGGACTTGGACAAACTGGGGTAAAAACTCCCGCTGTGCTTATAGTCGGAACACTATTAATGGTTAATGAAATTGTTTGAGTTGCCAAACATCCAGCTGCAGTAAAAATTGTCATTACTCCGCTATAAGTTCCAGCTGCAGTATTCGCTGGAATAAAAATGTTGTTGATATTTCCTGCTCCAGAATCAAAAGAAAAATCAGTGATGCCTTGATCATTTAGTGTTGCCCAATCTATTGAATACCTTATTGGAGAACCTGTCGTTGCAGTATAAGGCAAAGAAGCCATTTGTAATGATGAACTTTGACAAATTGAAGTCAGATTTCCTGATGTTGTGATGGTGGGAACTTCATTAACCGTTATGGTAAAATTGCTCGGAGCGGACACGCAGCCGTTTCCGTTTTTCACCGTTAAGGTTCCCGTATACGTGCCCGCAGCCGTTCCCGCAGGAACCGCAATGCTAATCGGACTTGCTCCTAAAGCCGCATCTGTAACCGCTGCAAAATTATTGGTCGGACTTGAATTCCAAATTATACTGTAGGAAGTTGGCAGATTTGTTGGAGCGCTATAGCTTAAGCTGGCCGTTTGAGCCGAAGCGCTAAAACAAACCGCACCCGCAGTTCCCAATGCTATCGATGGCAACGGATTGACCGTTATGGCAAAATTGCTTGGCGCAGAAACGCAGCCGTTTGCATTTTTCACCGTTAATGTGCCCGTATACGTGCCCGCGGCCGTGCCCGCAGGAACCGCAATGCTGATCGGACTTGCTCCTAAAGCCGCATCTGTAACCGCTGCAAAATTATTGGTCGGACTTGAATTCCAAACAATGCTGTAACTTGTAGGCAAATTAGTTGGAGCGCTATAGCTTAAACTTGCGGTTTGAGCCGAAGCGCTAAAACAAACCGCACCCGCAGTTCCCAATGTTATCGATGGCAATGGATTGACTGTTACGGTAAAATTGTTTGCTGTAGACACGCATCCAACTGCATTTTTAACTGTTAAAGTTCCTGTATAGGTTCCAACAGCCGTGCCCGCAGGAACCGCAATGCTAATCGGACTTGCTCCTAAAGCCGCATCTGTGACCGCTGCAAAATTATTGGTCGGACTTGCATTCCAAACTATGCTGTAACTTGTAGGTAAATTTGTTGGAGCGCTATAGCTTAAGCTTGCCGTCTGCGCCGAAGCGCTAAAACAAACCGCACCCGCAGTTCCCAATGTTATCGATGGCAATGGATTGACTGTTATAGTAAAATTGTTCGGAGCAGACACGCAGCCATTTCCGTTTTTCACTGTTAAAGTTCCCGTATACGTGCCCGTGGCCGTGCCCGCAGGAACCGCAATGCTGATCGGGCTTGCTCCTAAAGCCGCATCTGTAACCGCTGCAAAATTATTGGTCGGACTTGCATTCCAAACAATGCTGTAACTTGTAGGCAAATTAGTTGGAGCGCTATAGCTTAAACTTGCGGTTTGAGCCGAAGCGCTAAAACAAACCGCTCCCGCAGTTCCCAATGTTATCGATGGCAATGGATTGACTGTTATAGTAAAATTGCTCGGAACAGAAACGCAGCCGTTTCCGTTTTTCACCGTTAAAGTTCCCGTATACGTGCCCGCGGCCGTTCCCGCAGGAACCGCAATGCTGATTGGGCTTGCTCCTAAAGCCGCATCTGTAACCGCTGCAAAATTATTGGTCGGACTTGCATTCCAAACAATGCTGTAAGAAGTTGGCAGATTTGTTGGAGCGCTATAGCTTAAACTTGCGGTTTGAGCTGAGGCGCTCAAACAAACCGCACTCGCAGTTCCCAACGTTATCGATGGCAATGGATTGACCGTTATGGTAAAATTGCTCGGAGCAGAAACGCAGCCGTTTCCGTTTTTCACCGTTAAAGTTCCCGTATACGTGCCCGCAGCCGTGCCCGCAGGAACCGCAATGCTAATCGGGCTTGCTCCTAAAACCGCATCTGTAACCGCTGCAAAATTATTGGTCGGACTTGCATTCCAAACAATGCTGTAACTTGTAGGCAAATTTGTTGGAGCGCTATAGCTTAAACTGGCCGTTTGAGCTGAGGGGCTAAAACAAACTGGTCCCGCAGTTCCCAATGTTATGGTTGGCAATGGATTGACGGTTACGGTAAAATTGCTTGGCGCAGACACACAGCCGTTTGCATTTTTTACCGTTAATGTGCCCGTATACGTGCCCGCGGCTGTTCCCGCAGGAACTGCGATGCTGATCGGACTAGATGTTAGCGTAGCATTTGAAACTGGCAAGAAAGTATTTGTCGGACTGGCATTCCATGTAATACTGTAAGTTGTTGGGGAGTTCGTTGTCGCACTATAACTCAAACTTGAAGTTTGAGCTGAAGCGCTTAAACAGACTGATGATGCTGTACCAAGCGTAATTGTAGGAGGCCCACTTACCACAACAGTAAAATTATTCGCTGCTGATGTGCATCCAGCCGCATTTTTAACTGTTAATGTTCCTGTGTAAGTTCCCGCTGCTGTATTGGCAGGTATCGAAATAGTAATCGGACTCGCGGCCAAGGTTACATTTGAAACCGGTAAAAAACTATTTGTTGGACTAGCATTCCAAGTTATACTGTAAGTTGTTGGAGAGTTTGTAACTGCACTATAAGGCAGAGGTGTGGTCTGCGCACTTGAGCTTGTACACACTGCGGTAGTCGCGCCTAATGTTATGGTCGGCAAAGGATTGACCGTTACGGTAAAATTAGTTGGAGCAGATACACACCCAACCGCGTTGGTAACGGTTAATAAGCCTGTATATGTTCCTGCAGCCGTTCCCGCAGGAACTGCAATACTAATTGGAGTTGCAGGTAAAGCAGCATTTGAAACTGGCAAAAAACTATTGGCCGGAGATGCATTCCAAGTTATACTGTAAGTTGTCGGCGAACTTGTCGTTCCGCTATAACTCAAATTAGCTGTTTGTGCACTAGCACTTTCGCATACTGCATTAACGGTTCCCAAAGTTATTGTTGGCTGAGCTGCTATTACAATTTGCGTTGATAGCCCTATTGAAGACGTACAATCAACAGATGTTAAGGAATTAAGTACAATATTGCTATTTCCTGTGTTGGTAAATCCACTTGCCGTAAAGCTTCCAGATCCGGCCGTTGTCACAACCATTGTTGTTGTTAAATTTGTAGCCGAAGGATTGCTCCTATGATAGTTAACCGTATATTTACCTATCGGTAAATTGGCTGGCGTGCTTATCAATTGCACTTGAGAGCTAGTTCCAACCGACGTACAAACATTTGTCGCTGACATTGACGTAATACTATATGTTTTACAAGTGTATGTAATATTAACTTGACCTCTTGCGCCACTTCCTCCAATTTGCGCATCTACAGAGCTTGCTGCTCCAGCACCTCCCCCTCCATACTCTTTTCCAGAATCTCCTGGACCATTTGCGCCTAAGACACTCGCAAAACCTACTCCTCCAGCTCCTCCTAGTCCAGTTCCAAAATTAGCTCCTCGACCTCCATTTCCTGATGAAAGAAGTAAACCTAATAAAGTAGTAGCACCTCCAGTTGAAGCTCCGCCATTCATTGTGCTTATACTTCCAATAGCGCCTGTGGTTCCTGCAACGGCACTTGGAGTAGGTCCTGTTGCTGGGTTAGCATTACCTCCATGACCACCAGGAGCATAAAAAACACCTTCAAAATTTGTTACATAAGACGCCTCTCCTGTAGCTCCATTACCTGATGCTCCCGCTGTAGCCTTGGCAACAACAACATTTAAACTTTGCCTTCCAACTGTAGAAATCTTTCCTAAAGCATAAGTCCCTCCAGCACCACCTGCTCCACCTCTTCCGTTTCCTCCGCCAGCCGTGGCGCCCCCTCCTGCACCTCCAGCTCCCCAAGCTTCAACCGTAACTTCGTCCATCCCTGCTGGAAGAGGGAAAGACGAATTGCTAGCTGTTAATGAATGCGCTAAAGTTTGCGCTTTTGAAACGGTATAGAAAAATGATAAAGCTAAAATCAGGAGGATTTTAAATTTTCTACTAGATTTTAAGGGTTTCTCAATATAAGTTACTAAAGTTGAAAAGCTGAAGAAATTCAGCATAGTAAGTAAATCTTTTTTCATCTTGTGGCATTTTAGTAATTGAAAAATAAATTCAAACTCAAAACAAGATTAACTGTAGGCTTGGGAAGATCTTTTTAAGGAAATACAAGTAAGACCATATTCACTATAGAACTAAAAAGTATTCCAGCTTAACAGTCAACTTAAGGCTGATACATGACAGTTTTTAAAACTGCCCCTTTTGAAGAAAAAAAATAATTGAAAGGCTTGTAGTGAGAACGTTTTGTCGATTTAATATGCGCTTTATCGACTAAACACAACTACAAGGTACGATTTTATTTACATTAAAACCCGTAATAAACTAATAACCAGCTGATTTTAACACCTAAAATGCTAAAAACATAAAAAATAGGAAAAAACTGTTAATTTTAAAAACAACTAAACTTAATAAACTAAAAATCAATTATTTACAAATAAAAAACCATAAATGAGAGCATTTTTTCTCAACCTCTAAAAAATTACCTTTTTTGAGACTGATTGGCCATTCTCTAAAATGACTTTTACCATCAAAACCTGATGTGAGGAGAACAAATTCTGAACAGAAGCATTTTTAGTTCCCAGTTTATCTTCTTTGTATAATTGCTTTCCGGAAACATCAAATATTTTAATCTCTTTTATATTCTGATTAAAAGATTCAACAGCTATAACATGATTTTTAACGGATACTATAACTCCTTTAGAATTTGCATCAAAAGACTTATTGTCTAAGGTTTTGCTATTGTACACAATTGAGAAACGATTGTCAAAAGTTCCTGCTTCAGAATCAAACTGATAAGGGCTTTCAGAAAGATTATGAACTTTATCCAGCGCTTTATCCACCAAAAAAATATTAATTTCATTAAACAAAGCATCCTGATGATCGATTTCTACATTCAATGTCGTTTTTGCATTTGACTTATATCCTAATTGAATCGAATCGTCTTCCAGCCACGGCATAGCTTTTCCTTGAATTGCCAGTTTATTATTTTCTAAAATGCTATAAAAATCTATTTCCTGACTTGAACTGAAAGACAATGCATCGTAATAGTCTAAAGAATTGGAGGCTTCTTTAGCATATCCCAATAATATTTGTTTTAACGCATTTCCATTATTATGAAGATTCAACCAGAATCGAAGCTTTTCAGTTTCTTTTTCAGTCACAGAAGTAGCGTTAGCAGGTCTAAAAAAAGCACTATTTCGACCTTTAATTCTCATTTTCCCATTAAATTCTATAAAACCTTCCGAACTGCTTTGTACAAAAAATCCTTGTCCAGAAGCTATTGTCCCATCAGGCGCAGTATTGTAATTATTTGAATTTAGAGAAGAAGTCGTCCCAACTCCGCCTAAAAGATTATATGCCACGCAATCATTTTCTGAATATTTGCCATTTACAGGCGGTGTGCCATGGGTCCAAAAATAAAGCGCTCCTTTTATTTTGGAAGAATTGGCTTTTATAAAAAGATCAGCACTTATCGCTGATGGGTATGGATTTCCTATTAAATGATAAGCATTTGCCGCTTTAAGTTTAGCCTCAATTTTTCCATTGTTTGGAATTCCTTTAAAAACTCCTTCAAATATTGTTCGTTCAGTAATGGAGTAGTTTTGCGGAGCTCTAATACAGTAGCCCTGACCAGGAACCATAGTCATAGTGCCATTATAGTTAATATTCCATCGAGAAATTGGGTCATGCCAATAGTACTTATCACTGAGCGTGTTTGGCGAAAAATCATGCATGGTCTGATTGTCAACCGGTGAAGACCAATACGTAATATCATAGCGAATTACAGGCGTTGTTTTTCTTATTACCTGAATAACTCCTGTATTGATCATATCATCATCTGACTGATAGAGACTTGCTCCATCTTGCAAAACCAAAGTTCCCGAACCAGTATACGCAAACTCTACAGCGAGCGTGTTTTTCTCTAACAAGGTTACAGTCTTACCTTGATCAATATTGCAGCCGCAAACAGCAGTTGTAGTTAATTGCGGAAAATTTTCTTTAAAATAGACATCCTTTCCAGCTGAAGGTGGGCCTTTTGACCAAGAAACACCATTCCAAACTGTAGTATTTACACAAAGCTTCAAACGAGCGATTCTATGTTTGGAAATGCCTGCCACCGAGTTAAAATTACCACCAATAAGCAATTTATAATCTTCAGTAAATTTCATATCAAAAAGGGTATTGTTCAGTGGTGCATTAAAGGAATTATCAATAGTTCCCGAAGGCATTAATCGAATAAGTCTAGAAGATGCGACATTTTTATATGTGCCCGAAAAAGAACCGCCAATCAAAATTCGATCGTCTGGCTGGACTAAAATAGAACGCACATCGCCTTTACTAAAACCAGTTCCAGATTCAAATGTAGTGTCAAGACTTCCATCGCTATTTAGGCGAAGTATTTTCTTTTGGGAAATACCATCAAAGGCCAAAAATGAACCTCCAACAATAATTTTTTGATCGGATTGAAGTGCGATTGCATAGACATTTTTATCAAATCCATTTCGAATATTAAAACTTGGGTCAATGCTTCCGTCAGCATTTAAACGAACCATACCCGAAAATGGCTGTCCATTAAAGTTTTTAAAGTGGCCGCCGAGGAGAATTTTCCCGTCAGACTGTATTACCACTACTTCAACAGTTCCATCAGCACCAGAACCGATATTAAAATCCATATCTTTTGTACCATCAGGAAGAAGTCTCACGACCCTATTTGCATTTAAATTTGATCCATTGTACTTTGTAAACGCACCCGCTGCAATTATTTTTTGATCAGACTGAACTGCCAATTTATAAACTTGTCCATTAAATCCGTCTCCACTATTAAATGAATTGTCAATTTCTCCTGTTGATAAAACTCGAACGGTCCTATTACTGAGTTTGTCATTGTATTTTGTAAAATTTCCTCCAATAATTGCTTTTCCATCTGCTTGCAATATGACAGTCTTCACTAAGCCATTTGCCCCAGAATTTCCATTATTGAAAGATTCATCGATAGAACCGTCTTCTAAAAGGCAGGCAATTTTGGAAACCGATTTGCCATTAAATCGATTAAAATTCCCGCCAATAATAGCTTTCTGATTGGGAAGGGGCAAAATACTCAAAACAGAATTATCAAAACCTATCCCTGAGGACAAATACCCAGTATCGTGTTCTCCGTCGCTATCAATTTTGGCTAACCTGCCTTGATTTTGTCCGTCAAATACCGCAAAAGAACCGCCAACAAACCAAGAACCATCTTGGTCAGACTCCAACGTTAGTACAGAAGCCGAAGCAGGTCCTGAGCCAATATCAAAACTTGATTTTAAAGCTCCGTTCCCATTCAGAAAAACCAGTCTGTTAACATCAATGTTGTCATAGGTACCCGTAAAAGATCCGCCCACCATTACATCTCCGCTCGAATTTATTTTGATTGTTTGAACTCCTTCCTTGCTGAAGCCTGTTCCCGTCAAAAAGCTTTCGTCTCTTGTTCCGTCAGCATTCAAACGAATAAGACGATTGGCCATACCATCATTAAAAGCGGTAAAGTTTCCTCCTACAACCATTTTCCCGTCAGATTGCAGCGCTATGGCATTCACATCATCATTAAAGCCTTTTTCGCATTTAAAAGTAGAATCTAAACTTCCATTATTATTTAAACGCACAATTCTATTTGCCTGAGCTCCGTTAAACGTTATAAAATTTCCTGTTAGAATTATTTTCTCATTCTCAGTTATCTTGACGTGGGTAATATTTAATATCGAACCTGAGCCTGTTAAAAATGAAGCATCAAGCGTGCCGTTTGGAAGTAAGCGCGCTATTCTATTTACCGTAGCATTTGCATATTTTGCAAAACTTCCAACGACTATAATTTTGCCATCGGCCTGCATTGCAATATCGTAAACGATTCCGGTTGCGGCTCCAACGGCCGTATTAAAAGTAGCATCATAAGTCCCATCAGAATTCAAACGGATGAGCCTTCCAACGATAATTCCGTTATACATTGTAAAACTTCCTCCTAAAATAATTTTACCGTCCGGCTGCAAATATGACGCATAAATTTTGCCATTAAAACCGGTTCCGGTCTTAAAGCTTTCGTCTATAGATCCGTTGGGGTTTAAGCGGGTAAGATAAGAAACAGGAGAGCCATTTAAACTGAGATAATCGCCTCCAACAATCAAATTGCCATCTCTTTGCAAAAGTAGCGTGCGCACCGCTCCATCAAAACCATCTCCAATTTGTCCATCATCAAAAACATTAAAAGAAGAATCGACTTTTCCTTGTTGCGATAGAATTTTTGTGTTCGGTAAAAACAAAAAGAGAATTAGGCAATAAAATAAATTTCTAATCAAAACAATGGTATTTAAATTAATATTGTAAGAATTAGACTAAAATTAAAAAGTTGCCATAACACATACAATACCCAGATTTAGGGATATTTTAGGCAAAAAAAAGCCCATTCGTAAATGAATGGGCTTGTGATTATTTGCTGGTTTATTTTCTACAGATTAGAAAAAATAACTTTCTTAGTAATGGTATGACCATTTTCTAAAGTGATTTTCACCAGTATTACCTGATCAGAAGAATTCAGATTTGCAATCTGTAATTCTGAAGCATTTATTTTGTCTTTGCTATACAATAACTGTGCTCCAACATTGTAAATACGCACTTCTTTTAGGGTTTCTTTTGATGAAACGATTTTTAGTGTTTTGTCTTTAACCGAAACCAAAACCGTATTTTCTAGGTTCTCAAAATCATCTGTTCCTAAAGTTTTATTTGTATAACGAAGTGTAAAACGAGTTGTATTTGTACCTGCTACACTGAAAAAAGTATAATTTTCTTTTCGTAAGTCTACTATTTTACCCGTTTCTTTATCTTCTAAATATACTGGCTGAGTAGTAAATAATCCGTCTGCATGGTCAATAGAGATCGTAAAGTTGCGATCACCTTTATCATCAACTCCGCTTTTGTATCCTAGAGGAATTACTTCTGCATTATTAAAAGGAAGTGAACGGCCTTGAATAGTAAGTTTTTTAGATTCGTTAATACTATAAAAATCAAGATACGAGTTGCTTCCCATTGTAGTAGCATCAAAAATTGGGTCAATACCGTTTGTTGCTCCTTCAACATAACCAATTAACAATTGCTTGAAAGCACCTTGAGTATTGGCAATATTTAACCAAAGACGATTTTTTTCAACTTCATTGGCTGTTTTATAAAACTGGGTATTCTGTGTGCTTTTTTCACGAAGACCGTTATTAAATTTAATTACAGTTCCTGGTGTTGTTGAAAAGAAAGCTTGACCTGCTCCAATATAGCCCTTAAACTCATCTGGACCTGTAACAGGATCACCACTTACCCTTGTCGATCCTACTCCGTTGTAAACAACAAAATCTGAGCTATTGTATTTGAAGGTATTAGTTCCTGGAATAACTTGCGGAGGCTGATTATGCGTCCAAAAATATAATGCTCCGATTTCATCTTTATTCTCCAGCAATAGTTTATTTGCATTTATCGGAGAAGGATAAGGATTACCCAATAAATTCAATTTATTTTGCACTACTGGAACAGAGACATCTCCATTGTTTGGTGTACCTACAAATATCCCTTCAAATGTAGAAGGAGTGACTAAGTCAAAATTCTGTGGCCCTCTGATACTATAACCTTGACCTTTTTTCATAACCTCTATTCCATAATTACTAAGAACCCATTGCGAAGTGGTCGCATTCCAATAATGGTATTTATCAAACAAGGTGTTTGGAGAAAACTTTCTCATCGTAAGGCCAGCATCTGTTACTGGTGTTGCCCAATACACTACATCGAAACGACGCATACTAACTTTTCTCTTATAAGAAATAGTACCAGTATTTACAGCACTTTCTGATTGCAGTAAACTTGAACCGCTTTCAAATGACAATTTACCATTACTTGTGATATCGTTTGTAACAGTTAAAGTCATTGTAGGCGGAATAATTACATCTGGATCTGATGGTCCATTTGGAACATTAACAATTAAAGAACATACTGTCAAATCAGCTCCAACCATACTTTCAAATGGCTGATTTGGTGTAACTGAAGAAATTGTCACACTTGAATTTTGGTTTGGGGCTCCATTTGTCCATCCATTACCATCCCACTCAGTACTTGAACTAGTGTCAAGTATTACGACAGATGCTACATTTGATACACATCCTGTATTCATATCTGTAACCGTAAAATCATATGTTCCTGCCTGTAATTGACCAATAACCAGTGTCGTTTCTATGTTTACGCGATAATATTGATTTGATCTTTGCCCACTTTGATTAACCCTCCAGTTTCCTGTTGGCAAATTATTTAGTGTTATGCTTCCTAAAGTACCACAAGACACATTGGTATGTGAAACTGATGGGGTTGTAGGCTGTGGGTTTACTGTTATCGTACCAGTTGCCGAAATATTTCCGCAACCATTAGTCAAAGTTACCGTATAATTAAATGGACTGCCAACTTCTGTAGTAGGAGTTCCACTAATTGTAACTACATTTCCAGACCAACCTCCTGTAACTCCAGATGGCAGACCTGAGAAAGTCGCGCCTGTTGCTCCTGTTGTAGCATATGTAATACTTGTAATTGCTGTATTAGCACATACAGTCTGCGAATCTGTACCCACAGCTGAACTTAATGCTATGGTGTTGTTTGGATTTACAGTTATTGTTCCTGAAGTTGATACATTTCCACATCCTCCCGTTAAAGTGACTGTATAATTATATGGACTTCCTGCACTTACTGTTGGAGTTCCGCTTATCGTAACCACATTCGCCGCCCAACCACCTGTAACTCCAGATGGCAGACCTGAGAAAGTCGCGCCTGTTGCTCCTGTTGTGTTGTACGTAATGTTTGTGATCGGTGTATTAATGCATTTTGTCTGTGCATTTGTACCTGTAGCTGAACTTAATGTTATCGTATTGTCTGGAGTAACCGTTATTGTACCTGAAGTTGATACATTTCCACATCCTCCCGTTAAAGTAACTGTATAATTATATGGACTTCCAGCACTTACTGTTGGAGTTCCGCTTATCGTAACCACATTTGCAGTCCAGCCCCCTGTAACTCCAGATGGCAGACCTGAGAAAGTTGCACCTGTTGCTCCAGTTGTGTTGTACGTAATGTTTGTGATCGGTGTATTAATGCATCTTGTCTGTGCATTTGTACCTGCAGCTGAACTTAATGTTATCGTATTGTCTGGAGTAACAGTTATTGTTCCTGAAGTTGATACATTTCCACATCCTCCCGTTAAAGTAACTGTATAATTATATGGACTTCCAGCACTTACTGTTGGAGTTCCGCTTATCGTAACCACATTCGCCGCCCAGCCTCCTGTAACTCCAGATGGCAGACCTAAGAAAGTTGCACCTGTTGCTCCTGTTGTGTTGTACGTAATGTTTGTGATCGGTGTATTAATGCATTTTGTCTGTGCATTTGTACCTGTAGCTGAACTTAATGTTATCGTATTGTCTGGAGTAACCGCTATTGTACCTGAAACAGAACCACCTCCACAGCCTCCTGTCAAAGCAACTGTATAATTATATGGACTTCCAACACTTACTGTTGGAGTTCCGCTTATTGTAACCACATTTGCGGCCCAGCTCCCTGTAACCCCAGATGGCAGACCCGTAAAAGTTGCACCTGTTGCTCCAGTTGTGTTGTACGTAATATTTGTAATCGGTGTATTAATACATTTTGTCTGTGCATTTGTACCTACAGCTGAACTTAATGCTATTGTATTATTCGGATTAACCGTTATTGTTCCTGAAGCTGTTATTGTTCCGCATCCTCCTGTTAAAGTAACTGTATAATTATAAGGACTTGCTGAATTTACTGTTGGGGCTCCACTTATGGTAACCACATTTGCCGTCCAACTTCCTGTAACTCCAGATGGCAGACCTGAAAAAGTTGCTCCTGTTGCTCCTGTTGTAGCATACCTAATATTTGTAATGGGTGTATTAAGGCAAGCTATCTGCGTATCTGTGCCTGTAGCTGAACTTAACGTTATTGTGTTGTTTGAATTGTTTGAAGTTACATTCCAAGTCCCCGTATTAGTGCAACCTTTTAATGAAGTTGTCAAATTATAAGTTCTCGCAGTTAAACCTGTTATATTTTTAGTCGTTGCAGTAAAACCTGCTGGATTAGAAGTCCAAGAATAAGAATATGGATCTGTCCAAACTGGAGAGTTAACAAGGCTTGATGCTGGCAATCCCGCACTTCCAACAGACGCAACTGTTGTTCCCGTACCTTCATTAAAACTAAAACCCGCTAGCAGACCAGTTTGTGATGCATTATAAACAACAAAACCTGATGCCATGCTAGTAACCTCGGCCTGAGAAAGAGCTTTATTCCAAAATCCTAATTTAAAAACTTCTCCTGTATAACCTCCACCAGTTGCATCCACTGTTCCCCAGCCAAATCTTGTAGGATCACTACTTGATCCGTAATTTGTAACGGCCGAACCCCCTTCAACTTTTTTAGAACCGTCGACATAAATTTTAATTCCGTTTGTTGTTCCATCTGCTGTTACTGCGATATGATGCCAACCATTATCATTAGGATAATTAGCGCTTAAAGACATATCAACCTGACCTCCATTAAGAGTATAACAAATTAAGTTTCCGTTTATAAAACCAATTTCTACAGCATCATTTTGTCCAAAAAGTGACATCCTGTTTGCTGCTATGGCTGTAGCTCGATCAAATTTTACCCACCCTTCAATAGTAAAGGCCGCTCTGTTTGAAAGCAATGAAGTCCCTAAATTAACATATTGATTGTTTGCACTTGTAAAAGCCAACGAAGCTGGCGTTAAAGCATTTGTAATTGTAATCGATCCATCAGCAGATGCTGGACAGGTTGTTTTTCCCACTGTTGCTGTAGGTGTAGGCGGTGTACTATAGTTATAAATAGAAACAGGTCCGAAAGTAAGCTTACAAAAAGATTTTGTTGCCACAATTGTATAATCACCGGTAGTATTAAACGTCCCGAAACTTATTGCACTTCCTGTTCCTGCAATAGCAGACCCAACCGCAGTTGTCCCACGATATAACTGATAACTAACTCCTGTTTCTGATCCTGATAACCCTATTGGCGTTCCTGCAACTGTGCTACAGTAACCTCCACTAGTTCCAGTCATTGTAAATGATGTTAATGAACAATTTGAAGCACTTACATTTACAATTCCACTAACTGCTGAGAAATAGGTGTTGTTTTGATTCGTTGCTACTGAACTTGTACTACCCCATGATCCTGCTATTGTATCGGCTCCTCCTAATATAAGTTTATTGGCAGTATGTGTTAAACCCCCACCTAAGTTAGCTACGGAGGCGATAGACAAAGTACCAGTTATTGTTAGTCCTATACTGAATGTAGTGGTTCCAGAACTAATCGTTAAATTATTAAAAGTATCAAATATATTAGTAGGTAAAGTATTCGTTGCTGTTAATTGAACTGTTCCTGATCCAGGAATAAAACTATTTGAATTACTACTATTTGCGAGAGCAAAGCCC
This sequence comes from Flavobacterium sp. TR2, assembly GCF_025252405.1. NCBI lineage: Bacteria > Pseudomonadati > Bacteroidota > Flavobacteriia > Flavobacteriales > Flavobacteriaceae > Flavobacterium > Flavobacterium sp. TR2. The sequence continues at coordinate 816,804 of NZ_CP104307.1, forward strand.
TGACAAACGAGTAATCCTCCATTTGTCATATTCAAAGCTCCTCTTCTATTATTAGCATTACTTTCTCCTAATGTTACAATACCATTTACTGTAAGTCGGCCTGTAGAGCCAGTATATGATAACGTTGAAGTATTAGAGCTAGTTGGAGACATAGATAATGACGCACAAGTAAATGTTCCATCAACCACTACATTATGATTTGAAACTATAAGGACATTGTCAACTGGACTTGGAGGCCCTCCGGTTGTGCGGTAAGTCTGTCCTGTATTATTAGATGATGCATTTGCTGTCAAGGTTAAACTTGTATTACTCGCTATAGATGCAACAGTACCAATTGCTGTTCCCCCTTGAGTGGTTATAACTGAACCTATTGACAACTGAGTTAAAAAAAGCGTTGAAGTTCCTGTAACAGTATTAGTACCTGTAGAAGAAGTAATAGTACCTGTTCTATTTAAATTAGCGTTAACCCAAGTTCCCGCAGCACTCCAATTTCCAGAAGTAGCACTTGTTCTGCTTTGAGAAAAAATAGTCTGCGTAAACACAAAAAACATCCCAACACAAAGTAATCCTAAACTTGGTGTACTTAATCTTTTGAGGAAAGATTTAGAGGAAATGAAAAATAAAAACGAGTAAAGTAATTTTCTCATCATATAACAGTAGGTATTTGTTTTAAATTTGTTTTTGGTTTGCTTAAAGCAAAATGGCATTGTTTTCAAGAAACTAAATGTTCCTGTGGTATTATATTGGATTCCAAATTTTTAGATTTTAGGCTTTTTGCCAAAACTTAAAAATGTTAAAATTCCGTACAAAAATATTTAAATTAGCCTAATACACAAGGTTATAATTTATTTCTTTTTATAAAATATTAACAAATTTCAGAATTAATTTATAACTATTTGACCATTACTCAATTTAAACGTTAAAACGCATGAAAAACCCGACGAATAGCACTTTTACCATCAAAGAAGCTTTACAAAAGTTAGAGCATTTTTGTGCCTATCAAGAACGTTGTCATGACGAAGTAGTGGCCAAATTATACACCCTAAAAATGACTCGAGACGAGATTGACAGTATTGTCGTACAGCTCATTGAAGGAAATTTTTTAAACGAAACCCGTTTTGCCTGCAGCTTTGCAAGAGGCAAACACAGGATCAAACATTGGGGAAAAATCAGAATCACCAATGAACTCAAAGCAAGAAATATTTCTTCAACAAATATTACCTTGGCTTTGAAAGAAATTTCAGCTGAAGAGTATTTTGAAACTTTTGAAAATTTAGCGGAAAGATGTTGGAATAGTATTTCAGAAAACAATCTTCTTAAAAAACGCAAAAAGTTTTGCGACTATATGCTGCGAAGAGGTTACGAAAGCGGTCTCGTGTATGAAAAAGTTAAGGAATTAGAAGAAAAATAATCTTCGATTTTTACTTTAAAAAAACGTTTTTACCTCTCGCCAAAACCACTTCAATCATTCTTCTTAAAAATCCTAAATTACTCCACAGAAACTAAAACAACTTTCAGTTATAAAATATTCCTTTTTTGAAGAATTTATACCAAACTAGACGTTTTTTAGTCTAAAAGTTCAAAAAAGAGTCTCAAAAAAAGCCATTATTTGAGATTATTCCTATAATATTTTTTAGTGTTTTATAAGAATACTTGCCGAACATTAAAATTTTTAATGCAATTCATCGACTATTTTTTCAGTTCATCGATTATATCGGGGTTCTCAAAACCTCGCCGATCTTGAGCTCGTAGATGTATCTATCTTTGCGGCGGTTCAAAAAATCCTATGCCAGCATAACAAATTGATAGAAAACATTTAACATGAAAAAAACTTTACTTTTATTCTTATTGTTGCCTTTTTTTGGATTTGCTCAGTTGAGCGGCAATTATGTCATTAGCTCGACTAAAACTGACTCACAATTCAAAACCCTTACAGAAGCAATTGCAAAATTGAATGATGTTGGAATAGAAGGAAATGTTCAGTTTCTTTTAGATGAAAATCAAAATTTAACTTCCCAGTTAACCATTACCCGCTTTAAAAATAAAAACGGCAACACGGTTACTATAAAACCAAATGCAGGGAAAGACATTATCATAACTGGAAAAGTTCGTGATGGCGGATTGATCGCGCTTAATAATGCGGACAATGTTACTATTGACGGAAATAATGGAACTGCAGACAATAAGCTAAAGATTTACAACAATTTTAATGACAATAGTAACAACTATGCAAAACGAGTTGGCATTTGGCTTTACAAAAAGTCTGAGAATAATAAATTTCAGAATTTAACTGTCGAATTAAACCCAATAGGAGCTGAAATTGGAACCATATCAACTGGAATTTTAGCTTCTGGAGATAGCTTTGACAGTAACGGAAATAACTCCAACAATACCATCCAAAATGTCACTTTTGCAAATGTCAAGCAAGCTATTGTTGTAAAGGGCCAAAACAAAACCAATACAGGATGGAAAATTGTAAACAACAAAATATCATCTGCAACTCAGACTACGAGACCATTTTTAGGTATCTCAATTTCAAACGTTACTAATTATACGGTAACTGGAAATATAGTAGACGGAATAAAAATACCTTCAAATTTTGATGGATCGTCTGCTTTCTCTGGGATATATTTAGAAGACGCCGATAATGGAACTGTTTCAAATAATACGGTCTCAAATATAGAAAACCGTAGAGGCTACCCTACTGGCTATGCCGTTTACATTAAAGGAAATAGTGCGATTGTTTCTCAAAACATAGTTTCTAATTTTTTCACAAACGCTGGAAGTGCGTTAGGAATTAAAGTAGAAGGAGATGATGCGTCGATATTTAACAATAAAATCAGTTCTATAATTTCCGATCAAGCAGTAACTGCCAGCGGAATTTACACCACAGGAAACAATCAATTAATATACAACAACTTTGTACTCGATGTAGCTTCTGCTGGAGGCGGCGGTGTAAGCAGCCAGAATGCTTTTGGTATTTATATCGATAATGGCACTACTGTCAAATTATATCACAACACCGTAAAACTTGTTACAAACCAGCCTACTGGATGTTCTTCTGCCTTATATGTAAGAAGTGCTTCTGGACTTGACATCAGAAACAATATTTTTGTAAATGCGCAAACTTCGGGAAGCGAACGTTTTGCCGTTTATTTTGAATCAGCAGATATTTCAAAAATACCAACGTTAAACTATAATAACTACTACAGCTCGCAATATGTGGGCACATTGGGAAGCTATTACAGTTCGGCAAACAAAAAAACCACTTTTGAAGAGTGGAGACAAGCGACAAACAAAGAGACTAATTCTAAAAATGAAAACCCTCTGTTTCTGAACAACAGCTTGTATTTAAATGCGAATAATGCCGCTAATAAAACACTGGTAGGAACTCCAATAGCAATTGTACCAGCTGATATTGACAACAACACAAGGCTAAAACCATATATGGGAGCACATGAACTTATCCCGTGTGCACCAACTCAGGATCCTTCTGTATTTGGAGACAACAAATGGATTGGATATGTTTACAAATGGGCAGATACTGATGTTGTTCCAACTATTGGCTATAATGAAACGCCAAACACCTCTTTGGCAACCTATATTGGAACTGTAACTGAAAACCAAAACTTTGACAGAGATGTTAAAAAAGGAGCCATAACAGGTGTAACTGAAAATTTCCCATGCGAAACGCCTCCTATCGACAATTTCTTGGTGCGCTACAAAATGCGCACAAAAGTTACAGAAGCGGGCCTTTACAATTTCATGATAGCTGGAGATGATGCAATCAGATTATATATTAATGGCAAAATCGTTTTGGAAAGATGGGGCAGAGGAAATCCGACGGTCAACTCTGTTTTATTTAGCCTTGAAGCAAACAAAGATTATGACTTTGTTATAGATTATTATGAAGTAAAAGACGATGCCAGAGCTGCATTTTCATTTGGCTTGCCAAAAGGAGATCCAACAGTATTTGGAGATAAAGTCTGGAATGTGTACGGTTATAATAAAAGCGATATAACTTTACAGTCTGCAGTCTACGCAGGATATTACGTTGATCCTAATCCAAATGCTAATTCAACAGCATTCTGGACAACTGCAACATCTCCTTCTACAGCAAGCAACTGGCAAGGAGCTCCAATGCCGAATGACTATTTTACTGTAGTTTCAAAACGTAAAGGTTTTGCTTGTGGCCAATACCAAATACAAGTGGCGAATTACGATGACGATCTTCAAATTTTTGTAGATGGCATTGAAGTTTTCTACGAAAAAGGCAACACAGATACGCCTGTATTGGTCAAAAATGGAAAGATTTTTTCTTTAAACAGCAAAACCGAAATAGAAATACGCTTAAAAGAGAATGGTGGCGGAGCAAAATCTTCTGTTATTTTTATTAACGTTCCAAATAATGGAAGCGGCAATGCAAATGGCAGCGCACTAGTAATAAGTACAAATACAGAGTTAAAAGCTGATCTTACCGTTTGTTCTTGTACAATAAACGACAAAATCACTTTGACTGTTCCAAAAGACATTACCTTAACGGTTGACGAAGACATAAAGGTTCTTGGAGAAGGAAAACTGCTCATTCTAAATGGAGGATCATTGCTTCAAACTTCGACCAGTGATAAATTGTTTACCGGAAGCAAAAATGCTTTTGAAATCCAAAGAACGGTCAATGTCGTTCGTTATGACGTAACATATTGGTCATCGCCAGTAAGCGGCTTATCAATGCATGATTTGTCGCCAGAAACTTTGTTTGACAAATTTCATTATTGGAATTCTACAAATAACACATGGGTTCCTAACAATTATGGAACGAAAACGATGATCGCTGGAAATGGATACAGCATTAGGGCGCCACAGACGTATGATCTTACCAATCCAAAAGATTTTACTGCAAAATTTACAGGCGCACCAAACAATGGAGATATTCCAGTTCAGCTTACAAGCGGAAAACTGAATTTATTAGGCAACCCTTATCCTTCTTCTATTGATGCAGCAGAATTCATTAGAAACAATGGAGATATTGGACCTTTATATTTCTGGTCACATAATACGCCTCCGAAAAAAATTGAAGGAACAAATACATTTACCTATGATAGCGCAGATTTTGCTGTCTACACACTGATGGGAGAAACTCAGCCGTCTCCAAAAGGGCAAGCTCCTACGGGATATATTGGTGCTGGCCAAGGTTTCTTTATTCTGCCAAAAGTGAGTTCTGCTTTATTTAAAAACTCTCAAAGAGTTAAGGCCAATAATACTTCGTTCTTTAAAGTAACTGAAAAGACTAGTGACATAGAAAAAAATCGTTTATGGCTAAATCTGACCAATACAGATGGGGCTTTCAAACAAATACTGGTTGGTTATGCAACTGGAGCAACCAACAGTCTGGATTACAATTACGACGCAACTTCAATGGGAAGCAATACTTACCTTGATTTTTACAGCATCAACGAAGCTAAAAAATTAACTGTTCAAGGCCGTGCCCTGCCTTTTGACAATACAGACACTGTACCTTTAGGCTATAAGAGCACTATAGAGGGTAATCTTACGATCTCGATTGATCACGCTGACGGATTCTTTGGTGCACAGGCTGTCTACTTAGAAGACAAAACAACTGGTCAAATAATAGACTTGCGAAAAGAGAATTATACTTTTAAAACTGCTATCGGAACTTTTACAGCACGTTTTTCATTGCGTTATACCAACAAAACATTAGGTACAGATGATTTTGAAAATGCAAAAGACGGAGTTCTAGTTGCTGTAAAATCTAAAGTCTTAAATGTAACGAGCGGAGCAGAAAACATTAAAGAAGTTCAAATCTACACGATTGGCGGACAATTGCTTTACAATAAAGCTAAAATTGATGCAAAAGAATTAGAAATAGCAAACTTGCATTCTAGCAATCAGGTTTTATTGGTAAAAGTAATTTTAGAAAACGAACATACAGTTACTAAAAAGATTATTTTCAATTAGTAAAATTATACTTCTTAGCGCTTAAAAACAGAAAAACCATCAGCAGTTGATGGTTTTTCTGTTTTTATTCTTCTTTCAATTCGTCTATTACTTTTTTGATCTCTTTGGCGTATTTGCCATAAAACTTTTGAACCCACCATTCTAAAGAAACTCCCATAGACACTACTGTAAAAACTACAATGGCAAAAAACCCAAATAATTGTCCTTTAGAGAATTCATGGCTTAATAAATTAGAGGTTTTAGAAATGCCATAAAAATAAAAGCCCAATAAATAAATGACTAAAAAAGGCGTTAGCGAAAACCCAAATGTTTTGTATAATTCCATATTCAGCCTAATATCAAAATAAGTCTCATACAAACTATCTTTTGTTCTTAAAGTTGTTGCATTTAGCCTTTTAAAAAAGAAATATAATTTCGCTAAATAATAAATGCAAACTCCTAAAAACAAACTGTAAATTAAATAATACAAAAAAAACATCTGCTCGTTAAAATGGCAAATCAACGGAATCGTTCCGATAAAAAGCATCGATACAATTTGATACACAAATTCATTCCTAAGGTTTTTTCTGATTTTGTCTAATGGCGTATTGGCAGATTGAATCTTTTCTAAATTTGTTGGCAGAACAACATCTTGAGTTTTTTCGTTGTTCCAAGCGTTTTGTATATCGTTAAAATCCATATCCCTGATTTTTAATAATTTCTTTTAATTTTTCTTTGGCCCTATTCAATTTTACCCTGGCATTCCCCTCAGAAATTCCAAGATTCTCCCCTATTTCTTTATGAGAGAAACCTTCCAACTGATAAAAAATTATAGCCTTATCTATTTTTTCGAGTTTTTGCACCGCTTTATAAAAATGGTCTAGCTGACTTTCTTTTATTTGAGAATCACCTTCATCATCTTTCACATTTTCTGAAGGTATTTCATATTTGTCTACCTTCCGTTTTTCTTTCCTCAAAAAAACAATTGCTGTATTTACCGCAACCCGGTACATCCATGTTGAAAACTGGCTTTCATTTCGAAAAGACTCATACGACTTCCAAAGCTGGCATACAATCTCCTGAAACAAATCTTGCTGATCATCAGAATTGTCCATGTACATCTTAGAAACTTTATGCAAAATTCCTTTATGGTTTTCTATACGGTTTAAAAACTCTTGTTCTTTCTCTTTCAAGGCAGCTTTAGTTCATTACAGGTTTTACAGTATATCCTTCTTTTCTCAATAAATTAATAATTCCGAACTCACCTCCTAAATGTGCTGCTCCTACGGCCATAAAAACACTATTTTGCTTTGTTAACTCAGGCACTTGCTTTACCCAATCTAAATTTCTATCGTCAACAATCTGCTTTTTAGTTTTCTCGCTTGTAAATCGTTTATCTGTACTAAAGGCATACATCGCTTCAATATTTTCACTTTTATATGCATCAACCAATTGCACCGCTTCTTCTGGAGTCGATTCTTCCAAAAGCCCCAGCATTTCATCATTTGTATACGCTTTTTCAAGAATTTCAAACTGAGATTTAACAGTTTCTAATCCAACAATGGGAATATTTCTTTTTTTGGCCGCATCTGAAAATTCCATTTCATAGAACTTCAAATCTAAACACCCAAAGCTTTTCATCGAAATCAAACTCAAAACAGTCAAAAGACTAAAACTGTCGACCTGCTGCACCGACATTCCGGTACTCTTTTTTAAAATCACATCTAATTTTGCAAGCTGTTCTGGAGTCAGCTTTTTGCTCAAAGGCTCTTTTCCCATGGCCAATTGCTGCATTTGGCTCATTTCGTTCGGATCTGTAAAATTGATTTCTAAAATTAATTTATCCGATTTTTCAAAAGCAGTTTTGGCTTTCTCTGATAAAAAATAATCTTTGGCACAAATCATATGAATCGTTCCGTACAAATAAGAAGGTTTCTTTAATCCGTTTCCCGAAACTTCCCAAAGAAGACTGTTTTCTAGTTTTGAAGTTTTTGTCTGTGCCGAAATATCATTGCAAACAAAAAAGAAAAATGCAACTACGGCACATATAAATTGAAATCTGGTTTTCATGGTTTAATAAATTTGGTTACAGCTTGTAAGTAATCAAATAAACAAAACGTTACAAAAAACTTTGCTTATTTTTTGAAATTTGAATTTTGAAGAAAATCAAATCTAAAAAACAAAGTCTCTAACCAATTCTAAAACCTGATTAATTTCTTCTTGTGAATTATAACTATGAATACAGAAACGAAGACGTTCCTGACCTTCTGGAACAATTGGAGAAAGAATAGACTGTACGTCAAATCCTTTACTTTGCAACTGTTCGGACAATTCTTTTACATTTTCATTTCCTGGAACAATAGCAGAATGTATTGGAGATTTACTATGGACAAACATTGGTTTTAAACCCAGTAAATTTTTCTGCTGATTAAAGAAAATGATATTCTCTCGAAGCTTTTCAATAGCTTCTTTTTCAATTTCCAGCTGCTGATAAGCCATAAAAATCGAAGCGATAGCATGAGGAGGCAATGCTGTAGTGTAAATCAAACTTCGGGAAAAATTGATTAGATAATCCTTTAGCTCGACACTTCCCAATATGGCTGCGCCTTGGCATCCTAGAGCTTTCCCAAAAGTTACGATTCGGGCAAAAAATTTATGATGCAATTGCAAATGCTGAGTTAAGCCCTCTCCTTTTTCTCCAAAGACACCCACCGTGTGAGCTTCATCAATAACTAAATAACAGTTGTATTTTTCTGAAAGCTGCGCCAATTCTTCTAAATTGGGACTGTCGCCATCCATAGAAAAAACCGTTTCGGTCACGATGTAAATTGTAGAATTTGGAAATTTAAGAATATGATTTTCCAAATCTTCAAAATCGTTGTGAATAAAAGGAAATGATTTGGCCTTAGACATGGCAATGCCATCTTTTATGGAAGCATGGCATAATTCATCATGCAAAACAACATCATTTTCTTGCGGTACAGCGCTAAAAAACCCCAAATTGGCATTGTAGCCCGAATTGAAAATTAAAGCCGCTTCTGCTTCATGAAATTGAGCGATAAAACTTTCTGCAATTGGATAAAGCAAATGATTTCCCGTGGTTAATCTGGAACCTGTGGCTCCATTTTGAAAAATCTCGTTTTCCAGCAGATAAGCATGAGTATGTTTATACAATGTTTCTGACTTAGAAAATCCGATATAATCATTAGAAGAAAAATCAATCAGATTATTAAACACAGGAAGTTTTCTAAACAGCTTTGCCTGTTTACAGCTTTCTATTTTCCGATTAAGATTTTCTGGCAGTTCCATAAAAGCAAAGTTAGGCAAATAAAATAAACAGCGGATTCAAGTAATCCGCTGTTTTTCTAAACTCAAATAGCACTTATAAAAGGTGATTGTCTAATGTAATTTGACTCTACCATTTCTTTTACTAGAAACTTGGAGATATCCAGTGCTGTGATTTTCTCTCCTAAACAATCTTCAAGGTTTACCGAAATTTCAGCACTTTCATCAGAAAAAATGATTAAAGGCACACGAACCTGCGTCCAATCCACCTTGCTCTCGCTCAGAAGATCGTACGTAAATTGTCTGTCTTTTTGGATTTCGGGAAAGTTAGTTTTCATCCAGTTGGTTGCCATCATTGCTTTTGGACTTTTTTTATCAAATGGAGTATCGATATTCAGTCCTGCAAGAAGAATATACCTTTGAATTCCATATTCATTCATAGCCTTCAGAACATTCTCTGTTGCCCGACTTGCCACCATTGGTTCTCCAGGTCTCTGACCAATAGTACTGATTACCGCTTGACAGTCTGCAAGCAATAACTTTATAGATTCTTCATTAACCGCATCGCCTTTAATGATTTCTATTTTTGAATTTTGGATTGTAAAATTATCTGGATTCCTTACTAAAAGTTTTACACTAAATCCGTTTTCTAATAACTGGTTTACAAGATATTTCCCAGTTCTTCCTCCGCCGCCAAGAACGGCAACTTTTGATATATTTTTCATTGTATATTCTTTATAAAATTTGACATAAAAAATTGTGCTTCATTAGCTAATCATGAAGCAAAACTGCAAAAGCTTACTGAGCTTTTACTATTGACCAAATATTTTATAAAGAGATTTTAATACTTCAAAAGTAATAAAATAAAAAAAGGCAGACAACACTGTATGCCTTTCAGGTTATTTTAAAATTCTTCTGGATTATCTCACCTTAGCATGAATAGTATTGTTAATTAAAACATTAATATCTCTAATTTTTAAATTATAAACTGATTCTCACTAATTTGTATATTGCATTAAAAAAGAAAAAAAATGGAGATCATTTGTAAAAATTGTGAAACACACAATTACCCAAATTTTAATTATTGTCCTGAGTGCAGTCAAAAAGTTAATCTGCATCGCATAAGTCCGCACGAGATTTTTCATGAAGCAATTCATTATTTTACACATGCTGACAAAGGCATTTTTCAACTCATCAAAAGTTTGACTTTAAAAAGTGGAGTTGTTGCTAAGGAATACATCAATGGCAAAAGAAAAAAATACTTTCCTCCTCTTAATTTTTTCTTGTTAATTGCTGCTGTCTTTGTTTTCATTTCCAATATACCCAAAGAAACACCTCCAATTGACATTCAAAAAGAAAATCAAGAACTTAGTGCTATTTCTGACCCTATTCAAAAAGAAAAAATCGCGCATCTTTATGAGAGAAAAGAAAAAATGACTCATTTCATGAGAAAATATTCCAATTTAATGGCAATGATGGCTTTGCCTCTCACAGCATTCTTTTTTTGGCTGTTTTACAAAAAAGAGAACTACAATTATACAGAACATCTTGTTGCGGGCATGTATATGCTTGGTTTTTGCATTTTAGTCAATGCGCTATTAATCTTGCCGATTTCATTATCATTCCATCTGTCGACCAATTATCAGGCTTTGTTTTTTCTACTGTTTCAACTCTTTTATTTTACGCTCTTTTATTACAAGTTTATAAATAAAAGCACCAAACTTCAGTTATTAAAAGCTTTTTCCGTAAGTGCTTTCGGAATTATCTCTTGGATAATTATCTCAGCATCTACAGTAAATGCTTATGTTTCGAGTGGTTTCTGGGGAATCATAAAATAATGGGAAATCGTCAATCTAAAAAACAAAAAAGCCAGACAATACTGTCTGGCTTTTTTGGCTTATTTTGAAATTGTTTTAGTCAACTAATACAATTATCTTATTGTTTTTCATTTCGATTGTTCCTGACTTAATCTCTAAAGTATAAGTTTGGTCGTTAACTCTCGTAAACTTATCAGCAGCCTCTTTAGAAAAACTGAAGCTTGGAGCTGCAATTTTAATTGTTCCTTCTTCTAAAATAGAAACAATTGGGGCGTGATGATTTAAAATCTGAAAGCTTCCATTAACTCCCGGTAAGCTAACTGATGTTACCTCTCCTGAAAATAATTTCGCTTCTGGTGATACTATTTCTAAAATCATTTTTTTTGAGTTATGAGTTATCAGTTATGAGTTATAAGTGAGCAGAAACTCATAATTTATAACCCATAATTCATAATTTATATTAAGCTTCAGCTAACATTTTCTCTCCAGCTTCGATTGCATCTTGAATAGAACCTTTCAAGTTGAAAGCTGCTTCTGGAAGGTGATCTAACTCACCATCGATGATCATGTTAAATCCTTTGATAGTATCTTTAATATCAACTAATACACCTGGGATACCTGTAAATTGCTCTGCTACGTGGAATGGCTGAGACAAGAAACGTTGTACACGACGTGCTCTTGCTACTGCAAGTTTATCTTCTTCAGATAACTCCTCCATACCAAGGATCGCGATGATATCTTGTAATTGTTTGTATTTTTGAAGAATTTCTTTTACTCTTTGTGCACAGTTGTAGTGCTCATCTCCTAAGATGTGTGGAGTTAAAATTCTTGAAGTAGAATCTAACGGGTCAACCGCAGGATAGATACCTAACTCAGCAATTTTACGAGACAATACAGTTGTTGCATCTAAGTGCGCGAAAGTTGTAGCTGGCGCAGGGTCAGTTAAGTCATCCGCAGGTACGTAAACCGCTTGTACAGATGTAATAGATCCTTTGTTTGTAGATGTAATACGCTCTTGCATAGCACCCATCTCTGTTGCCAAAGTTGGTTGGTAACCTACTGCAGATGGCATACGACCTAAAAGTGCCGATACCTCAGAACCTGCTTGTGTAAAACGGAAGATGTTATCAACGAAGAATAATACATCTTTTCCTTGGTCAGATCCTGCTCCATCACGGAAATACTCAGCGATAGATAATCCTGAAAGTGCTACACGTGCACGAGCTCCAGGTGGCTCATTCATTTGTCCGAAAACGAAAGTAGCTTTAGACTCTCTCATTCCTGGCATATCTACTTTAGATAAATCCCATCCTCCATTTTCCATAGAGTGCATGAAATCTTCACCGTATTTAATAATTCCTGACTCTAACATCTCACGAAGCAAGTCATTTCCTTCACGTGTTCTTTCACCTACTCCTGCGAATACTGAAAGTCCACCGTGACCTTTTGCGATATTGTTGATCAACTCCTGAATCAATACAGTTTTACCTACTCCAGCACCACCGAACAATCCAATTTTACCTCCTTTTGCGTAAGGCTCGATCAAATCGATTACTTTGATACCTGTAAATAAAACTTCAGATGAAGTTGATAAATCTTCAAATTTTGGTGCTGGTCTGTGGATTGGTAAACCGTTCTCTCCAGATTTTGGCAAATCACCTAAACCATCAATTGCATCTCCAACAACATTAAATAATCTTCCATATACGTCTGGACCGATTGGCATTTGGATTGGACTTCCAGTTCCAACTACCTCATATCCTCTAGACAAACCGTCTGTAGAGTCCATAGAGATTGTACGAACAGTGTTTTCACCAATATGAGATTGTACTTCTAGAACTAAGATAGTCCCGTCTTTTTTAGTGACTTCTAGTGAATCATAAATTTTTGGAAGTTCAACATCTTTACCGTTGAAAACTACGTCTACTACTGGTCCAATGATTTGAGCAACTTTTCCTATTACTTTTGACATTACTTATGTATTTATTAAATAGCTATTTAGGTTTATCGAAAATACCTCTTTTTTCAGAGCGCAAAGATAATTTTTTAAAATATAAAATCAATTTTTTTTTCATAAAAAATAGCATGATTTTGTTTGATTCATAAAACTTGTCCAAAAAACAACAAAAACGGCATTTTTTTTAGTAAAAGAAAAAAACCGCAACATTCTTAAAAATGAGCGGTTTTTTTTTGAAAACTGGAAATAGCTTTGATTATAATTTCGCTGGAAATAAAACTGGATAATTACCAATATCCACTCCTTTTAAATTTGAACCATACCTAGCATTTATAGCTTGAATAAATTTATTGGCAATAAAAGCATATCCTCTTGGAGAAGGATGGACTCCATCTAAAGAGAACATTCCGCCTGTAACAAATGTCGCTTTCAATGTAAAGTTATTCATTGATATTCCACTTGGTTTATTCAAATCATCCATAATCGATTTAGCATCCACCATTGCCAAGCCATTTGCTTCAGCCGCCGCTTTAATCACAGCATTGTATGCTGTAGTAGCCACTTCAATCTCTGCCACTTCAGATGGCAGTAAAACATATCTGTCTGGCAATGGAAAGGTAATCCCTAATTGAGACAGAGAAGGCGAAGGCGAAGCGACACCATCAGCTGGTACTGTTGGCACTTTTCCAATTCTTGAAGAAGCTCCTAAAACAATCAAATCAGTAGGAAGCGCCTGTCTTGCTCTTCCAAAAACCATCCCCATTGCTGTAGCGGTGTTAACATCTAATCCGCCACCCATTAATACGGCTTTTAAATTTGCAGATAAGTCTGGCAGCGTTTCATCTACAATTAATAACGGATTGTTTCCTGTTGCAGACAACAATTTAATTCTATCTCCTTGTCCCAAAAAAGCTAATGCATTATGCAAAGGACCATACAGCTGAGCATTTAAAGTACTAACCATGCTAACACCTCCAACCGTTAAATTTGCCTGAGTAAGCTGATTATAAGTTATCACATGAAAATGAGGAAGCGTTGTAATATTTGGCAAATTTGCTATCACTCCTTTTCTTCCGCCCGTAACAAGCTGCGCAATCAAACCTTTGTATGCCGCTTCAAAATTTGCAGGAGGCGTTAATGGATTTACTGCCGGATCTCCACCTGCAGTTGCATAGCCTAATTCGTCATTTCCTCCAATCCACAAAGAGAAGAAAGTTGGGTTCTGACTTAAAGCATCTGCTAAAACTGTAGTTGTAGCGCTAGACGCAAAGCGTGCAAAATAAGGATTTGCTGTTCCCGTTGCAACACCTGCTGCGTTACCATAGCCAGGCGCCAGCAAATGAAAACTTTTTGCTCCTGGCACTCCTAAATTATTAAAAGACCCAGACAAATGTGCCGTAACTTCTGTTGTAGGCACTCCTTCAACCGGAACAGGCGCACCATTAAAATACAAACGCGGTCCAGCAATAACATTTCCTCCCAACAGCAATCCTCCTATATTATCGTTAGCCAAAGGCGTTTTAAAGTCACCCCCGCCAACTAATGCAAATTGCTGCGCTAAAATATTCGGATAAGCGCCTTCCTGTCCTTTAATAAACAAAGCATTATCGCTAAATCCCGCCGCAAAAGAATCTCCTAAAGCAACATATTTAGAAAAGTCAGCACTTCCAGCAGTTAAAGGCTTACCATCAGATGACTCTACTACCGGAGCCACATCATCATCACTATTACAAGCCATAAAGGTTAACGAAACCAATAAAAGCCACTTGAAATTTTTTATCATAATTTATATTTTTTATAATTATCCGCTTCTAAACTTGGCATTTAGAAACATAAATAATGAATTTGACTTAGAGTTAACAATCAATTATGGATTAATAGTCCAAGAAGCAAAATACTGCTGTCCGATTAATCCGGCTCCAATTACCTGATAATATTCTTTACCGCCGATATTAGCCGCTCCCAATTTTACAACCGATTTCAATTTTGGGATTCCGTAATTAACCTGAGCATCAATTACTGTAGCAGATTTAATCATACCATCAGCAAAACCAGCTTGCCATAGATATTCGCTGTTCCATCTTCCGCTAACATTAAATCCAAAATTCTTAAACAGCTTATCATTTCCAATCGACATTTTAATTCTATGTTTTGGCGTATTAAATCCAGCCTCAAAACTTGGGTCTTTTTCTTGATCAAAATCAAACTGGGCATAGTTATAATTCAACCCTAATTCGAAGTCAGCAATAATTTTTCTAGAAAGTCCAACTCCAAATCCTAACGAATGTATTTCTACATCTGAATTTGTATACAATTGATACGTTCTATATTCTCCGTTTTGAAGCGCTCTAATTGACTGAACACCTGGATCGCCAGTTCCTGCAGCAATATTAGGATTATCCTGAGCAGTTCCGTAGAAAGGAGAAATTACATTTAAATTACCAATAAAGTTGTTGTAAATATTATAGTATCCATTAATATCTATTGATGTACCTTCAAAAACAGAACGATACCCTAACTCAAAAGCCTTCACTTCTTCTGGCTTAACATAATTAGCTCTAGATTTTTTTAACAGTGCTGCCGCTGCAACCGGATCAGTTCCCGCCATTGCAGAAAACGCAGATACTGAACTAGCTATGTAAGAGTTCCCGTAAGCATCGTTCCCATTCATAACTTTTGTCGGACTTCCTGTGTATGACTGCCCTTCTGCGCTAAGATTAAATGTCTCATTAAATCTTACTAAGTTATCTGGAGCAGAACCAAGCAATACAGCATTTCCAATATTAAACCCTATATATTGATCCTGAGTTGTAGGATTTCTAAAACCTGTTTGGAAAGATCCTCTGAAATTATGATTTCTTTTCTCTCCTGCAGAATACACAAGAGACAAACGAGGAGAATAATTACCATCGAAGTTTTTAGATTTATCATAACGAAGAGATCCTGTAAACTTCAATCTGTCGTCTAAAAATTTCTTCATCAATTGTGCATAAGCGCCATATTCATTATAATTGATCTGACTGTTAGCGTCTGTATAGATTCTTCCGTGAGAATTTAACTCATACGCTCTAAAAGAACCTCCCACTTGAATTTCAGCAAATTTTATAATATCTCTGAAGTTATAATTTGCATCTGAGTGATACATTTTAGAATTATCAACCAATCTTGATCCTGTCAAAACATCTGGATCACTTATAACCGCATTAAATGCATTTTTAAACTCTGGCGTACCAGGTAAAAAACGGCCTGTATCAGCAGTAGATCTCGCAGCTGCATGAGCCTGTGCTGGCGTCATACCCGCTAACGTTCCTTGAATAAATGCTCCTGCGTATTGGCCAAACCAAGTATTGTCGTCTTTCCATTTTCTATTTACGTTGATACCCGTAAAAATCATATCATAAGAGTGGCCTCCATCTTCACCAGTCATATAGCCTCTTAAGAAAAAGTTTTTCCCCTTAAACTCTAATTTATGCTGCTGCATAAAAAAGTCATTTAAATAATATCTATTTGCTCCTTGATAAACAGCGTTTCCTGTACCAAATTTACTCTGCCAGATAATTTCCAATCTTTCGTCTCCAAAAGGTCTTCCATGCAAAGAGAAGTCGATTTTTTTATTTGCTGCTTTATTATCTGTTAAATCAATTTCATTATACCCAGTTCTACTAACCATAGAGTTTGGCAAAAGGTTTGAGGCTCCTGCTGGAATCAATCCCATTGCTTCTAATTTCTGACCTACACCTTTAATATTTGTTGCAGCCTCATCTCCATAAACATTTATTCCATCATAACTAGGATTTGTCCTGTCAATACCTGCTCTTGTTTTATCATCATAATTTGTAGCATACCAATCTGTAGCCTGCATATAAGTAAAGTTTGCTTTGGCAGCAAAATATTTATTAAATGCATGAGCGAATCGAATACCAAAATCATAAAAACTATTTGTACCCGCAGCTTCTTGCGAAGTTGCTCCATATTTAAAATAAGTAGAAACGCCTTGATTTGTAAACGGACTTTTACTTGTCATAAATAAAATTCCATTAAAAGCATTAGCTCCATACAATGCAGACGATGCTCCTGGAAGCAATTCGACACTTTGAACATCTATCTCTGACACCCCAATCATGTTTCCTAAAACAAAGTTCAATAACGGAGACGCATTATCCATTCCGTCCACCAACTGCATAAAACGAGTATTGGCAACCGTAGCAAATCCTCTAGTATTGATTGACTTAAACGACATACTACTCGTATTCATCTGAACCTCTTTCATATTTTCCAAACCATCATAAAAAGAAGGAGATGCCGTTTTTTTGATTTCTTGAACTCCCATTCGTTCAATAGTCACTGGAGATTCTAGAACTCTCTCTGGCGTTCTTGATGCTGAAACAACAATTTCATCTAGTTTAGTTTCTTCACCTTTTAAAATCACATTTACTTTTTGATTTGCCGCTGTTACGTTTACCGTTTTAGATTCAAATCCTACCGCAGTAACCTTTACAGAAAAAGGCAATTTAGTATTGGTAGTCAATTTAAACGATCCGTCAAAATCTGTAGAAGCACCGGTATTTTCTCCTACAACAACAACATTAGCACCTGGAA
Source organism: Flavobacterium sp. TR2 (assembly GCF_025252405.1). Taxonomy (NCBI): domain Bacteria; kingdom Pseudomonadati; phylum Bacteroidota; class Flavobacteriia; order Flavobacteriales; family Flavobacteriaceae; genus Flavobacterium; species Flavobacterium sp. TR2. The sequence goes on from NZ_CP104307.1 coordinate 834,417, forward strand.
TAGATTGTTTGTTACTATCTGTAACCGAACCTGTAATTGTATTCTGCGCAAAGGATATTCCGCTGAATAACAACATAATTAGCAAGTAGACTCTCATTTTGGGTTAGTTTTTTTGTTAGTATATATAGCCAAAATACATAAATATTTTAATATGCATAAAAAAACGTTAAATAAAATTAATATTCATCACTCTTTTAGACAATATTTTAACTATTCATCAATTCAATTTATTAAAATAAAAACAAATAAAACCTGAAGAAAAATCAATTTACTATGCATACATATAATTTTTTATCAAAAAATTGAAAAATTCATAAAAATACATATGCTCAAAAAAAAATTTGACAATAAAAAAAAGCGAGACCTAAATCTCGCTTATTTAACATATTTAATATTTTAAAATAGAATCTATTCTACTGTAACCGACTTCGCTAAGTTACGAGGTTGGTCAACATTACATCCTCTCATAACTGCAATGTAATACGAAAGCAATTGTAAAGGAATTGTTGTAACCAATGGCGATAATGCATCAGAAGTTTCTGGAATCTCGATTACATAATCTGCCAATTCGCGAACTTGAGTATCTCCTTTGGTAACTACAGCAATAATTTTACCGCTTCTTGATTTAATTTCCTGAATATTACTTACAATTTTATCGTAATGCCCTTGTTTTGGAGCAATAACAATAACTGGCATAAATTCATCAATTAAAGCAATCGGACCGTGTTTCATTTCTGCAGCTGGGTAACCTTCTGCATGAATGTATGAAATTTCTTTTAATTTCAATGCTCCTTCTAAAGCAACAGGGAAATTGTATCCTCTACCCAAATAAAGACAGTTTGGCGAATCTTTAAATGCAGCAGCAATTTCTTTTGCCTTATCATTAGTTTCTAATGCTTCTGAAACTTTATCTGGAATAATTTCCAATTCTTGAAGATACGTATGGAAATCTGTATTTGATAATGTTCCTTTAGCCTTTCCTAATTTCAAAGCAATCATTGTTAAAACAGTGATCTGAGTAGTAAATGCTTTTGTAGAAGCCACCCCGATCTCTGGCCCTGCGTGTGTATAAGCACCTGCATGACTTTCTCTAGAAATAGAAGAACCAACAACATTACAAACTCCAAATACAAACGCTCCGTTTTCTTTGGCCAATTTAATAGCCGCCATAGTATCTGCAGTTTCACCAGATTGTGAAATCGCAATAACCACGTCATCTTTATTGATAATTGGATTTCTGTACCTAAACTCAGAAGCATATTCTACTTCTACCGGGATACGTGTAAATTCCTCGAAGATATATTCTGCCACTAAACCTGCGTGCCATGATGTTCCGCACGCAACAATCAGGATTCTTTTTGCATTTAAGAATTTCTCTAGGTTGTCTTCAACTCCAGCCATCTGAACAATGCCTTCATTTGCATGAAGCCTTCCTCTGTACGTATCTTTAATTACACTTGGCTGTTCGTAGATTTCTTTAAGCATGAAATGATCATACCCGCCTTTTTCAATCTGCTCCAAGTTCATTTGAAGTTCCTGAATATAAGGATCTACTAAAGAGTCATCCTGAATTTTTCTAATTTTAATTGGCTTATGCAGTCTGATATTTGCCATTTCGCCATCTTCCAAATAAACTGCATTAGAAGTATATTCAATAAATGGCGAAGCATCAGAAGCAACAAAATACTCTCCTTCTCCAACTCCAATTGCCAACGGACTTCCTAATCTAGCTGCTACAAGTTCGTTTGGATTTTTTTTATCAAAAACAGCAATAGCATACGCCCCAACAACTTGATTCAATGCAATCTGAACAGCTTTACCTAACTTAATATTTTCTTTCTTTTGAACTTCTTCTATTAAATTAACTAAAACTTCAGTATCTGTATCCGATTTAAAAGTATAGCCTCTTTTGATAAGCTCCTCTTTTAAAGGCGCATAATTCTCTATAATTCCGTTATGGATAATTGCCAAATCTCCAGAATTAGAAAGATGAGGGTGTGAGTTCACATCATTAGGAACCCCATGAGTTGCCCAACGCGTGTGTCCAATTCCAATATTTCCGTTTGTCGTAAAACCTTCATTGGCTTTAGCTTCAAGATCAGAAACCTTACCTTTTGTTTTGCAAACTTTAATGCCCGACTCATCGTCATACAACATAACGCCGGCACTATCATATCCTCTGTACTCAAGACGCTTTAATCCTTTTATTACAATAGGATAAGCCTCTCGATGACCGATATATCCAACAATTCCACACATATATATTTATTAATTTGGTTTCGTGTAGTACACCTCCAGTTTCAATCTTTTATCTTCTGGAACAGAAGCTTTTCCTCCAAATAAGATTGTCCCCAAAGGATTCATAACTGATGTTCTTGGTGCTGCAGAAAAATATTCAATTGGATTATCTTTAATTTGAATCTTGTTCTTCAACGCATTAAATGTAAGCGTTGTTGCACTCTGAGAAACAACCAGTCCTAAATCAACATTTTTAGCCGTCGCATCCTTAATCAGATTACGAATATGGCCTGTGATTCTAACTTTATAACTCTTTCCTCTTTTATCAGACCCCACAGTAATCAATCCTCCATAAGTTGAAGAAGCATCTGTAGAATAATCTAATAAAACGGCGTTATTTGTCAAATCGTATAAAAAGATTCTATTTGGCTCTTCAGTGCCAACCATTTTATCAGCATCAATATAGAACACTAAATTTGCTTCGTTAACTTTCCAATTCTTAAGCACGACATTCTTTCTAATTTCATCCAATTGGTCCGGAACGCCATTTGCTCCACTAACAGGTACACCAGCAGAATCATAACTCAAAACATCCGTCTGATTAAAAAGCCTTACGACAGCTAAAGATCCTTGCCCTCCTTTTAGATAAAGCTTTTCGTCTCCTTCTGTTTTATTCACATTTGTGGTTATAGCACTTTCATAATCAGGATTTCTTACATCTTGAAGGAAATTGGCCGTGTTTGATGTTGTTGCAGAAAGACCTTTTAATGGCAACACTATTTGTTTCACTTCCCTATTCTCCGGATCATCTGCAGTAGAGGCAGTTTTAGCGGTATAATAAACTGTAATTTTACCCTCATTAAAATTTATCAGCGCCATATTGCTTGGGCTAGACCCTGATTTTTCAACATTAAAATACAGCCCCCTAAAATATTCCTGAAAAACATCTTCTGAAGAAAGTTTTGAAGCAGCAGCATTTAAAATTTTATCCTGAAAAAATTCTTTTTTAAGATGCAGCGTCATTTGAGGTTTTTTTCTTTCTGTTGTCACCACTTTTGTAGTAGGATCTGTAGTTTTTATAACCACTTCCTTTGCATCAAAAAAGAATTGATCATCTTTAAAAGTTCCATCTGCCGCTTTTTCATCATTCAAGCGATTTCCCACTTTATTGTTGAAAAAATCAGTATTTTGATCTGTATAATACAACTGAGGCAACTGGTTACCACCACTAAAATAACTATATCTCATCTGGATGCCAGACTCGTAAACGCTTAGTTTAAGTTTCCCGTTTTTATCACCATAAATAGAATCAAGCTCGTACGTATTATTCCCTTCTTTGTCAGTAGCGGTTATATGGCTATAATAAGGAATTTCAACTTTTACACTATCAACAACTGGAGCCTCACCAATTGTAGGACTATATGACGTAAGCCCTAGCTGAGTCACAAAGTTTGCCGTTGTAGTTCCAAAAAGCGGATTATTAAAAATACCAAGCGCATTTGGTGTCATATTATTTGACTGAATAGGAGTAACTTCTTGATTAAAAGCTAGAACATCGTATTTTTCAGATTCAAGTCCAAAGTGATCATCACCAACCAAACCATCACCAATTGCATTAAAATCTTTGTCACAAGAATATAGAAAAACAGCCATTAAAGCCAAAAGAGATTTCTTAAAAAAAGAAGTTTTATACATGTCTAATAATAAAATTAAAATTTAAAGTCCAAATGTTCTGTAGAAATTTGTATACGCATCTGCAAATCCATCTTTCCCGGCGAAAGGTAAAAAAGGTTTTCCTGAAGATTCTATAAATTTTGTTAAACTTGGAGAAACATTTTCTGATGCAATAATTACACCATCAGAATGTAAAATGCTAGCTTTTAAAACATTCTCGTAATTTGGAGTTTCTAAATCTGATACAGCTTCATGAGGAACGCCATCAAATTTAACTTTATTGATCATTTCTAAATCTAAATTTTCATCAAACGACTGTCCGTAAACAGAAGTGATAATTTTAGTTTCAGAAAACAATGCTTCATGTTTATAAAAATGCTTCATATAAATTGGAAGCATTGCTGCAAGCCAGCCGTGAACATGTATGATATCTGGAACCCAGTTTAATTTTTTAACGGTCTCTACAACACCTTTTGCAAAGAAAATGGCTCTCTCGTCATTATCTGGATATAAAGCACCTTCTTCATCTGTAAAAGTAGCTTTACGTTTGAAATATTCATCATTATCAATAAAATAAACCTGGATTCTTTCTTTCGGAATCGATGCTACTTTAATAATCAACGGCATATCTAAGTCATTCACTACCAAATTCATCCCTGAAAGTCTAATCACTTCATGCAATTGGTGTCTTCTCTCATTGATATTCCCATATCTAGGCATGAAAATTCTTATCTGGCCGCCTTGGTCATTAATCATTTTCGGAACGTCATAAGACATTAAAGAAACCTCATTTTCAGCCAAATATGGCACGACTTCAGATGATACATATAATATCCTCTTATCTTTCATAATAGTATTTTACTTAATTTTGGTAATAAAAACGTCGCAAAATTACAAAATTTTATGCAGTTTATAACTAATATATTATGTTTGCATAAATTTTAATAATACCTCAATGCATATTTTCTACAGTAAAGCAGCGTTGATAGCCTATCTTAAAACTATCAAAACCTCAAATTCAACCATCGGATTTGTACCTACAATGGGCGCTTTACACCAAGGCCATTTGGCTTTAATGCAACGTTCGCTAAAAGAAAACGATGACACCGTAGTGAGCATTTTTGTCAATCCAACACAATTTAATAACCCAGAAGATTTAGCAAAATATCCTAGGACACTAGAAGAAGATGTTAAGAAAATGCGTACATTAAGTGATAAAATCATTTTATATGCACCTTCTGTCGATGATATTTATGAAGGAAATACCGTTTCGCAGACTTTTGATTTTGATGGACTAGAAAACCAGATGGAAGGAAAATTCAGACCTGGTCATTTTAACGGCGTCGGAACGATTGTTAAGCGATTATTTGAAATCGTGACGCCAACAAACGCTTATTTTGGAGAAAAAGATTTCCAGCAGCTTCAAATCGTTAAAAAATTAGTCGAAAAAACAGAATTGCCGGTAAACATCGTTGGCTGTCCTATTTTTAGAGAAGAAAATCAGCTTGCCATGAGTTCTCGCAATGAACGTTTGACTTCTCAAGAAAGAAAAGATGCTTCGATTATTTTTAAAACTTTAACGGAGGCAAAAGAGATTTTTCAAAACCACAGTCCGCAAGAAACAATCGAATTTGTAGAAAATTCTTTCAAAGACAACAAGGAGTTTGAACTCGAGTATTTTGTTATTGCTGACGAATCTACACTTTTATCTATCGATCAGAAAGAGAATGATAAAAAATATCGCGCATTTATAGCGGTATTTGTTAATTCTATAAGACTGATAGACACCATTTCATTTAATTAATCTAACTTTGCAGCATGCAAATTCAAGTTATAAAATCAAAAATTCATCGCGTTAAAGTAACGGGAGCTGATTTAAATTATATTGGCAGCATTACTATTGATGAAACTCTACTAGAGGCTTCAAACATTATTGAAGGCGAAAAGGTATCTATTGTTAACATTAATAATGGCGAACGTTTTGAAACTTACGCTATTAAAGGTGAAAAAAATTCAGGCGAAATCACTTTAAACGGCCCTGCAGCAAGAAAAGTTCAGAAAGATGACATCATCATTATTATTTCTTACGCAACCTTAGATTTTGAAGAAGCTAAAACCTTCAAACCGTGGATTATTTTCCCTAATGAAAACGATAATTCACTAACTTAAATCAATTCTTTCTTTTTAAGAATTTACTGTCTTTGTCAAAAGTTATTTTTGCACAAAGCGCCTTTCTTTTGTCTTAACCCAAAATGGTTTTGACTCTAAAATGCTCTGCTTCAATTTTTACCCTACTTAGCAAAGAAGCAAATAAAATAGTATATTGCTACACTATTTTCAATACTTTTTTAATTTACTGAAATGCCACCAATCATGAAAAAAGTTTACCTACTACTTTTGATTTCGTTCTCGTCGTTTGCCCAAAAAACGTTCGATAACATTAAATCGGAAAAATTGGGAGAAGAGCGTAGAATTACGATCGGACTTCCAGCTTCTTACGAAGCCAACAAAGACAAAAAATATCCAGTTCTTTATTTATTGGATGGAGATTATTTATTCGATCCGTTTTCTGGAGCTGTAAGCTATGGAACTTATTGGGATGACATTCCAGAAATGATCATCATCGGAATTCATCAAAATAAAGATGAAGAACGCTATGATGACACCACAATAGATCAAAATGAAGGTCTTCCTTTTGAAAAAGGGGCCAAATTTTTTGAATTTATCGGAGCAGAATTAATTCCTTATATCGAAAAAAAATATCGCACTTCACCTTTCAGACTTATTGCAGGTCATGATGTAACAGCAAGTTTTGCCAATTTTTATTTGTATAAAGAAATTCCGCTTTTTAATGCCTACATCTGTTTGAGTCCAGAACTTGCGCCTAAGATGGAAGTGCGTATTGCGGAGAAGTTTGCTAAAATAAAAAGCCCAATTTTCTATTACCTTTCTGCGGGAGAAGGAGATATTAAGAAAATTAAAGAACCTATAGATAAATTGAACAGCAATATTAAAATTGCAAATAATCCGTTAGTGAATTATAAATACGATGTATTCAAAGGAGCAACACATTATACAGAAGTTCTGCATTCTATACCAAGTGCATTGTATCAAATTTTTGAAGTATACAGACCTATAAATTCTGCCGAATACAACGACAAGATTGCAGTTCTTCAAACAGGTTATGCTGAATATTTAGAAAAAAAATACGCTACAATGTCTGAAGTTTTAGGGGTTCAAATTCCTGTTAGAATGAGCGATTTTAAAGTAATGGAAAATCTTATTCTAAAAAGAAACGCCTACGATGAGCTAGGAAAAATGGCCGAAATTGGAAATGTAAATTATCCAAAAGCCATGTTAGGCGAATATGAATTGGGCTTGATGTACGAAAAAATGGGTGATCCTAAACACGCTTCAAAAAAATACCAGAATGCTTCGCAAATGGAGCCAATTGGAGATTTGAACAAGGACTTGATGTATGAGAAAATTGACGAAATGAATACACTTGCTAAAAAAAGTAAATAATGTCAAAAGTTAAAACTTCCTTTTTCTGCCAAAACTGCGGAACCCAATATGCCAAATGGCAAGGGCAATGCAACGCCTGCAAAGAATGGAATACGATTGCCGAAGAAATTATCCAAAAACAGGATAAAGTAGCTTGGAAAAGCGAGCCTACTCCAACAAGCAAAGCTCCAAAGCCTTTAAAAATTAACGAAATTGATTCTACCCAAGAAGTCCGAATGGATACTACCGACAGCGAATTGAATCGTGTTTTAGGGGGCGGACTCGTTCCAGGATCATTGACACTTTTGGGAGGCGAACCCGGCATCGGAAAAAGCACACTTTTACTTCAAGTTTCATTAAAGTTACCTTACAAAACATTATATGTTTCTGGAGAAGAAAGTCAGAAACAGATAAAAATGCGTGCAGAAAGAATTACACCGAACAGTGACAACTGTTATATTCTTACCGAAACCAAAACGCAGAACATTTTCAAACAGATTGAAACCATTCAGCCTGAAGTGGTCATTATTGACTCGATTCAGACTTTACACACCGATTATATCGAATCTACTGCGGGAAGTATTTCTCAGATTCGCGAAACAACCGCAGAATTGATCAAATTTGCCAAAGAAAGCAACATTCCTGTAATCTTGATTGGACATATTACCAAAGACGGAAATATCGCTGGACCAAAAATTCTAGAACATATGGTTGATACCGTTCTTCAGTTTGAAGGCGATAGAAATCATATTTATCGAATTTTGCGTTCGCTTAAAAACCGTTTTGGTTCTACATCAGAACTTGGAATTTATGAAATGCTCGGGAGCGGCTTGAGAGAAGTCAGCAATCCTTCAGAAATTCTGATTTCGCACAAAGACGAAGAACTTTCGGGAACAGCAATTGCCACAACGCTAGAGGGTATGCGCCCTTTGATGATCGAAATACAATCTCTTGTAAGCACAGCTGTTTACGGAACTCCTCAACGAAGCACAACAGGTTACAACGCCAAAAGGCTAAATATGATTTTGGCTGTTTTAGAAAAAAGAGCCGGATTTAGACTTGGCGCAAAAGACGTCTTCCTAAATGTAACGGGAGGAATTTCTGTTGATGATCCTGCTATTGACTTGGCCGTTGTTGCCGCAATTTTATCTTCGAACGAAGATATTCCGGTTGGAAAAGGTTTCTGTTTTGCGGGCGAAGTGGGGCTTTCTGGCGAAATTCGTCCTGTAAATCGCGTTGACCAGCGCATTCAGGAAGCTGAAAAATTAGGTTTTGATACCATCTTTGTTTCCAAATACAACAAAATTGCTTTAAAAAATACAGGAATCAAAATTGAACTTGTCGCAAAAATTGAAGATGTTGCAAGCATACTTTTTGGCTGATTTCATATTAGCCACGAATTACGCAAATTTGCACGATTTTTATTTTTTATTGAATTTTATTCGCCCGAAGCTTAATTCGAGAAATTAGTTTAATTCGCGGCAAAAAACCAAACACTATGAATATTCCAAAACAAAAAATATATAAAGCATTAAAAATACTCGGAATAATACTAGTATTGCTTTGCATCGCGCTTTACTACTTTCGCGATTCGCTCTTAAAACAAGCCATTGCAAAAGTAACCCATAAAATGGCGGTGCAATACAACAGCAACTTTTCTGTAGAATCGGCTTCGTTTGATGGCTTATCGACCATAAAATTGACAGATGTTGTTTTGGCTCCTATAAACGCTGACACGCTCGTAAAAGTAAAAAACGTAGAAACCAGCATCAGTTTAAGCAATCTGCTTATTGGAGATGTTCAGGTTGGCACTTTAAAAATTGATAATGGCTACATCCAATTAGTCAAAAAAGGCAAAAAACGAAATTTTGACGCTTTTCTAAAAAGAGATCGAGAAGAAACAGAATCTAATGAAAAACGCAAATATGCTTCGTTTGCCTACAGAATTATTTCTAAAGTATTGAATTTGGTTCCAACCGATATGGATTTGAAAAATTTCAAATTCAAAATCGATGACAACGGAAAACAAACCACTATTGATGTAGACAAACTGGTTTTGAGCAATAAACAATTAGAGACAAATCTTCACGTTCGAGCAAAAGATTTTGACCAGCGCTGGAACATTAAAGGATTTGCCGACCCAAGAAATAAAAAAGCCGATATTCGATTTTTCAATCTAGACACAGGCGCAATTCGAGTGCCTTATCTCGATGAACGCTATAACCTTAAAGCCAGTTTTGATTCTATTCGATTAAATCTTGAAAATATTGACAAAAGCGGCAGCGAACTTCATATTGACGGCTACACTTCAATTGCCAACCTTAAAATCAATCACCCAAAAATTGCCAGCAAAGATGTGGTCATAAAAAATGCACGTTTTGATTACCGATTTTTATTGGGCGATAGCTTTATCTCTATTGACAGCAGTTCGACAATGCAATTGAATAAGATCAAAGTTCGTCCATACGTTTCTTATGATACTGAAAAAGATACTGTTTATACTTTGAAAGTAAACATTCCGAAAATGAAAGCGCAGGATTTTATCGTTTCGCTTCCAGACGGATTATTTACACATTTTCAAGGAATGCAGGCCACTGGAAATTTTGATTACAAACTGGATTTCAAATTCAATAAAAACAAGCCAAACACTCTTGTTTTTGACAGCAAACTGAACAAAGAAGATTTACGAATCACCAAATACGGCGAAGCCGATCTGAATAAGCTAAATGGCGAGTTTGTTTATCGTGCGATTATTCAAAACGTATTGCAAAGACCTATTTTAGTTGGAAATGCAAATCCGAATTACACTCCTTTAGATCAGATTTCTCCTTATTTGAGAAAATGCGTTTTAACGACTGAAGATCCATCTTTCTTCTCACACCGCGGATTCATTAATGAAGCTTTCAAACAATCGATTCTAAAAAATATCAGAACCAAAAAATTCTCGCGCGGGGCTAGTACAATTAGTATGCAGCTGATTAAAAATGTCTTTTTAACTCGTGAAAAAACGCTTTCGCGAAAGCTCGAAGAAATATTATTGGTTTACATTTTAGAAAACAACCGAATTGTAAGCAAGGAAAGAATGCTGGAAGTGTATTTCAACATTATCGAATGGGGACCAAATGTTTACGGAATCGGAGAAGCAAGCCACTTCTATTTCCAAAAAAGTCCTTCGGCTTTAAATGTAGACGAATGCTTGTACTTAGCAACCATTATTCCGAAGCCGAGAAAATTCATGTATCAGTTTAATGATGAAGGCAATTTGAAAGATTACGCCATTAAAAACCAAAAATTCTTAAAGAATCTGATGTTTAGAAGAGGGCTTTTGGTTCCTGAGGATACAATTGGCTTATTGCCGGTTTACATTTCTGGAAATGCACGTTCGCTAATCAAAATTAAAGTCCCAGATTCAACAGCGATCAAAACAGATTCTCTGGCTGTTGATGATGAATTTGATTTATAAAGTGTTTTGCTACGAAGGCGCTAAGGCACGAAGTTTTTGTTTTTTAATCTCAATAGCGTCCAGCTTTAGCTGGATTGAATATATGCGTAAATATAAAAGAGCTTTAGCCAAACTTTACTAGTTTGGCTAAAGCCCTTTTCTTTGTCAATTTTATTCCCCTAGCTAAAGCTAGGGGCTATTGATAAAAAACTTTGTGCCTTAGCGCCTTCGTGGCAAAAAAAACTTAGCGTCTTAATAATAAGAAACTTAAGGCGCAGGATCTGGAATTATAGCCTGAACCGCATCAATTTCTGCCAAGATCTGTTTCGAAAGCCTAACATCAATCGTATCGATATTTTCTTTTAACTGCTCCATAGTTGTAGCGCCGATAATGGCACTTGTCAAGAATGGCTGCTGCAACACAAATCCCATTGCCAACTGCGTTAGCGTTAAACCGTGTTTTTTAGCGATTTCCTGATACAATTTTGTCGCTTGCGTACATTGTTCACTGCTGTAACGTTTATATTGCGGAAAAAGATTAATTCTCGCTTTCGGATGACTTTCTCCAGTTAAGAATTTGCCCGTTAAAACTCCAAAGGCTAATGGCGAATATCCCAACAATCCAACATTTTCATATTTTGAAACTTCTGCAGAATTCACTTCAAACAAACGATTCAATAAAGAATACGGATTTTGAACGGTTTTGATTCTTGGCAGATTATTGTATTTGCTTTCTTCCAAAAGACGCATCATTCCCCAAGCATTTTCATTTGAAACCCCAATGTGTTTGATTTTGCCTTCTTTGATTAGTCCGTCGAATGTTTCAAGAATTTCTCTGAAATTATCTTCCCAAACATCATCATGTCCATGAAAAGCGCGCTGGCCGAAATTATTGGTTTTTCTTTCTGGCCAATGCATTTGATACAAATCGATATAATCTGTTTGAAGCCTTTTTAAACTGTTTTCAACAGCATATTTAATGCTTGCTGGAGAAAAATCCAGTTTTTCGCGCATATAACCAAAATTCGGATTTGGACCTGCGATTTTAGAAGCCAAAACCACTTTATCTCTGTTTCCTGATTTCTTAAACCAAGTCCCGATAATTTTTTCAGTGCTTCCGTAAGTCGCTTCACTCGCTGGAACGGAATACATTTCGGCAGTATCAAAAAAATTAACTCCTCTTTCTAGGGCGTAATCCATTTGTTCGTGTCCTTCTGCTTCTGTGTTTTGCTGCCCGAAAGTCATTGTCCCGAGGCATATTTTACTAACTTTTATATCGGTGTTAGGTAATGTAGTGTATTTCATTTTTTTTATAGGTTCAAAGTTGCAAAGTCACAAAGGTACAAAGGGATTTTTCAAATTTAAATTTGTCAAAGGTTAAAAAAAGTACAAGATTTTTTGGTTCTCCTACAAGGTTTCTAAAATCTTGTAGGTTTGTTTTTTTATATTGAGATGAAATATTTATACCTACAAGGTTTTATAAACCTTGCAGAAAAAAAAAGGCTCAAAAATAAAATCTTTGAGCCTTTGTATCTTTGCGACTTTGAACCTTAATTTATACTATTAAGCATCTCCGCGATTTCATCTAATCTTGGTGTCAAGATAATTTCGATTCTACGGTTTTTAGCTTTTCCTTCTGGAGTTGCATTGCTCGCCAGAGGAGAAAACTCACTGCGTCCCGCTGCGGTTAATTTTTGTTTATTGATTTTTGGGTTTTCGCTTAAAATAGCTACGATTGCAGTTGCTCTTTTAGTCGATAAATCCCAGTTGTTTGCAATTGGTCCAGAACCCGCATACGGATCATCGTCTGTATGCCCTTCAATCAAAACAGAGAGATCTGGATTATCGCCTAGGACTTTTCCAAGTTCCACAACTGCTTTTCTTCCTTCTGCCCCTACAGCCCAGCTTCCTGAATTGAAAAGCAATTTATTTTCCATAGAAACATATACTTTTCCGTTTTTATGTTCTACTGTCAAACCTTTGCCTTCAAAACCAGTCAAAGCCTTAGACAAAGTTTCTTTCAATTTGCGCATTGCTTCTTCTTTGGCCGCAATCATATCTTCAAGTTCTTTCAAACGGTTTGCCGTTTTGTCTAGACGAGCCTGCTCCTCTGCAAGAGCTTTACCTTTTGCTTCCAATTGCGCCAGCAATTCACGATTTTTAGCCAAGTTTTTCTCCAATGCATCATTACTGTTTTTCTCCAATGCATTATAAGAATCTTGTAAAACCTTGTATTTATTTTGAGCCGCTGCTAAATCTGCTTTTTGTTTTGCCAAATCATCATTAGCATTTGCTAAATCTTTTGTCAGTTTATCACGATCGATTTCCAGCTGATTCTTCGCTTTCTTCAAATTTTCATTTTCATCAGCAATAGAACGGTTCTCTTTCTTTAAATCTGAATATTTGGTTTCTAAATCATTGTAAATTTTCTTAGAAACACATGACGTCGTGGATAAAGCTAGTGCTAATAATCCAATGGAGGCTTTTTTAATCATCTCTTTAATTGGTTTTTATTTTAGGCATTTAATAATTTTTAAGTTTTTAAAATGCACTGCCAATGGCAATATCAATTTTGAAACTAAAACTTTTCAGCAAGAACAATACCAAAAATTAATCGATCTCGACTAAAATAGGACAATGATCTGAATGCATAGCGTCTGGAAGTATAACAGCTCTTTTTAGTCTGCTTTCTAACACATTGCTCACCAAATTGTAATCGATACGCCAGCCTTTATTATTTCCTCTTGCTCCTGCGCGGTAACTCCACCAAGAATAATGGTGCGGTTCTTTGTTGAAATGACGGAAACTATCAATAAACCCAGACTTCATAAATGCATCTAGCCAAGCGCGTTCTGCCGGAAGAAAACCAGAAACGGTTTTATTGCGAACCGGATCATGAATGTCTATCGCTTCGTGACAAATATTATAATCTCCGCAGATAATTAGATTTGGAATCGTAAGTTTCAATTCGTTAATGTAATTCTGAAAATCATCCATAAACATGAATTTATGATCCAGTCTTTCAATGTTTGTACCAGATGGAAGATACAGACTCATTACAGAAACATCATCAAAATCGGCACGAAGATTTCTGCCTTCAAAATCCATATGGTGAATTCCTGTTCCGTAAACAATATTATTCGGTTTCGTTTTAGAAAGAATCGCTACTCCACTGTACCCTTTTTTGGTTGCAGGATAGTAATATTGAAACGGATAGCCGGCTGCCGTAATATCATCAACTGGAATTTGATCTTGTGTCGCTTTTATTTCCTGAAGGCATATTACATCAGGATTTGCTTGTTGCAGCCACTCGATAAACCCTTTGTTTATTGCCGCTCTAATTCCGTTTACATTATAAGAAATTATTTTCATCAGTGATTTTTTTAGGATTCCAAATGTAATAAAAAAGTGCAAAGTTTGTCTTGGAAACAGCGAAAAGTAGACTTTTTTGTTATCTTTGTTCGCTGTTCTAATAAATTAAAAGTAGTACATGGGTTTAGTTACCGCGAAAGAAGTTGCAAAAGCAATAAATGTTGAAAAGTACGGAGTTTTCGGTACCTTTTCTGGCTGGATTCTTATGAAGGTTCTTAAGATCTCGACCCTTAATAAAATTTACGATCGCAATAAACATTTGGAAGACCTTGACTTTTTGAATGGAATTTTGGACGAAATGGAAATTAAGTTCGAAATCCCAGAAGAAGATTTAAAGCGTCTGCCAAAAGATGGTGCGTACATTACCATTTCTAATCATCCGCTTGGAGGAATTGACGGAATTTTGCTTTTGAAACTGATGCTTGAAAGAGAGCCAAATTTCAAAATCATTGCCAATTTCTTATTACATAGAATTGTTCCGATGAAAAAATACATTATGCCGGTTAATCCTTTTGAAAACCATAAGGATGCAAAATCGAGCGTAATTGGCATTAAAGAAACTTTACGCCATTTGAGTGACGGCAAGCCTTTAGGAATTTTTCCTGCAGGTGAAGTTTCGACTTACAAAGACGGTAAATTAGTAGTAGACAAACCTTGGGAAGAAGGTGCTCTGAAATTGATCAGAAAAGCTAAAGTTCCTGTTGTTCCCATTTACTTTCATGCCAAAAACAGTAAATTATTCTACTGGCTTTCTAAGATTGACGACACTTTGCGCACTGCAAAACTTCCGTCTGAATTGCTTACGCAGAAAGATCGTGTAATTAAAGTTCGTATCGGAAAACCAATCTCTGTAAGTGAACAGAACGAAATTGAATCTTTTGAAGAATATTCAGAATTCTTAAGAAAGAAAACCTATATGCTTGCCAATCCGTTTGAGAAAGACACCAAACTGATCGATACAGCGAGCTTAAAAATACCTAAAGCTCCTAAGAAAATAGTTACTCCTGCAAACGAGTCAAAACTAATAGACGAAGTTCAAGCATTGCGTGACAGCGACAGCCGATTTTTACAGAGCAAAAACTATGAGGTTTTCTTTGCAAGTGCAAAAGAAATTCCGAACATTTTGCACGAAATAGGCCGTTTGCGCGAAATCACGTTCCGTGAAGTTGGCGAGGGAACAAACGAATCTATTGATATTGACGAATACGATCAGTACTATCACCATATGTTTTTATGGGACGATGAAACTAAAAAGATCGCAGGGGCATACCGTATGGGATTAGGTTCTGAAATTTATCCAAAATACGGAATTGAAGGCTTTTACCTGACCGATCTTTTCAGATTCGAACCAGAACTGCATGATATGATGCACAAGTCGATCGAAATGGGGCGCGCTTTTATCGTGAAAGAATATCAGCAAAAACCGATGCCTTTATTCTTGTTGTGGAAAGGTATTATCCATACTACTTTGCGTCATCCTGAACACAAATATTTGGTTGGAGGCGTAAGCATCAGCAATCAGTTTTCAGATTTCTCTAAATCATTGATGATTGAGTTTATGAAATCTAACTATTACGACCCATATATTGCGCAATACATACACCCGAAAAAGGCTTACAAAGTAAAACTGAAAGATGCCGATAAAGATTTCATTTTTGACGAAGCAGAGTCTGATTTGAATAAGTTTGATAAAATCATTGACGAATTGGAACCTGGAAACTTACGTCTGCCAGTTTTAATTAAGAAATACATCAAGCAGAATGCGCGAGTGGTCGCTTTCAACGTTGACCCGTTATTCAACAATGCCATTGATGGTTTAATGTACATTCGAATTGCAGACATTCCAGAAAGCACGATGAAACCCGTAATTGAAGAGTTTCAGATTGAACTGGAAAAGAAATTATCTGAGAAAGAAGATTAATAATTAATACAAAGCATAAGCCGTTTCAAAATTTGAAACGGCTTTTTTTATGGCATCAAAATGCCTTTTTAAGCAAAAAAAATCCCATTCATCTCTGAACGGGATTTAACATCTAAATATATTTTTCTTTTAGAACCAGCCTTTTTTACCAACTTGGTATGTTTGGTAAAACTCTTCGTCTGATTTTGTCAAGTAGATAATTCCTTCAATGAATCCGATAATACTTCCAATTCCGCAAGTAACTACACTAATTACGATTTGTATAATTCCTTCTTGAGTATAACCTAAGACAAATTTATGAATCCCTAAAGATCCAAAAAGAATACCCATAAGTCCTGCTAATACTTTTTTGTTCTCCTGTTTTGGCTGAGAAGGAGTATTCCAGCTTTCTGGTTTTGTAGTTTCCATTTTTTATATTATTTAGTTAATTATTAATTCCTATTTCATCAATTTCTTCAATCGTACTTTTAGGATCTGGACCGTAATAGTTTTCTCCCTGTTCTCCTTCAGTAGCCAATAAAACCAAAAACCAGATAGGACCTACTAGCGGAATGCAAGAAATTAAAATATTCCAACCGCTTTTGCCTAAATCATGCATTCTTCGCACCGTTACTGCTAACGAAGGGATTATAGAAGCAATCGCATAAAGAACAAACAATCCTATTGCAATTGGAAGACCTAAAGTTACGCCTCCAAGTATTGAAGCTATGACCGCTAAAAAAATAAATACAAAAAAGATTAATGTTGTTGCAAGACGGAAATACCAATACTCACTTCTTCTAGCCCTGCCGCTAAAATTTGCATAGTTCTCAAACATGGCAATTTTATACCATTCAATCATATTTAGGATAATTTATTCTTACACCTACTCTTAGGATTTTCGGTTTTCTCCAAACTTCAAAAACAGAACCTATTTAGACTCATTCTTTTAAAATTCGGAGACAATATTATTAAAAATTAACAAATAAAGCTAATCTCACTAAATAAAATTTACAAGAAAAAACTCGTTATTAAATCCTAAAGGCTGTAGCCTAGATTTTACCGTACACAGCTTTAATTTTATCTACAATTACTTGTGCCAGACGCTCATGACTTTCAAAAGTCCAACCTGCAATATGAGGCGTCAGCAAGACATTTTTGGCCTCCATAAGATATTGAAGCGCTTCTGGCGTATTATTTTCCTGGAATAAAGTCTCAAACGAAAGTTTTTCATATTCCAAAACATCCAAACCTGCTCCTAGCACTTTTTTCTCTTTCATGGCTTCAACCAAATCTGCTGTAACGATGTTTTTACCACGAGAAGTATTGATGATCCAAAATGGCTTTTTAAACGCATTTATAAAGCTTTTGTTAACCATTTTATCCGTTTCTGGTGTCCAAGGAAGGTGAAGGCTTAAAACATCTGTTTTTTCGCGTAATTCTTCCAACGAAACTTGTCTCGCATTTTCATCACCAACATTGTCCAAAATATCATAGCATAAAACTTCTGTGTCAAAACCTCTCAGTTTTTTAGCAAAAGCTTTTCCCATGTTTCCGTAGCCAATGATTCCAACTGTTTTTAAATCCAATTCATGACCGCGATTGCTTTCACGATTCCAATGCCCTGCTTTCACTTCTGCATCAGCTTGATTCAGATTATTAAAGAGAGATAAAATTACGCCAAGCGAATGTTCTGCAACAGCATTGCGATTTCCCTCAGGAGCGGCAATCAGGTGAATTCCCCTTGCAGAAGCATACTCACAATCAATACTTTCAAGGCCTGCGCCAACCCTTGCAATAAATTGCAACTTTGTTGCTTTATCCAAAAAAGCCTTATCAATCTTGAATCTGCTTCGAATTACGATACCATTATACTCTTGAATTTTTGCTTCTATCTCTTCTTTTGAAGATTTAAAATCGGCGTGGTTTTCAAAACCGGCTTCTTCCAATTGATTCCAAAGAATTGGATTATTACTATCGATATGAAGAATTTTTACACTCATTTTTAATTGAATTTTTATACAAACAAAAATACGGTTAATTTAATCTCGCAAAGTCACAAAGCCGCAAAGTTTTTCTTATTGCAATAAACTTTGAATCACTGAATCTTTACGCCTTTGCTCCTAAACTTTTTATTGCGGAGATTTTTTTTTAACTTTGAAAGAATAAGGATTCCAGAATCCATCATATCAATCTCCAGAAAATTTTCCCTAATGAAACTTACCAAGACTTTTAAAGCCTTTTTTGAAAACGAAAAATCGGGAGGAATTATCTTGCTCTTTGTCACGATTTTATCTCTCTATCTAGCCAACTCTTCTTTTCATATTCCGTATGTTGCTTTTTGGGAAAAAGAAATTTCGGGACATTCTCTAACGCATTGGATCAATGACGGATTGATGACTATTTTCTTCCTTTTGATCGGATTGGAGCTGGAACGCGAAATTTATCATGGTGAATTATCCAATATTAAGAATGCTTCTCTGCCAATTATGGCAGCTTTTGGAGGAATGCTGGTTCCGGCCGCAATTTTTTTGGCTTTAAATTACGGAACAACCACACAAAACGGAGCAGGAATTCCTATGGCAACTGATATTGCTTTTGCAATCGGAATTTTATCGCTTCTCGGAAACAAAGTTCCGACTTCGTTAAAAGTGTTTTTAACTGCTTTGGCTGTTATTGACGATTTGGGCGCTATAATTGTTATTGCCGTTTTTTACACCACATCAATCTCTTTTCTGAATCTTGGAATTGCTCTCGGAATTTGGGGTCTTTTATTTGTGTTAAACCGAATGAAAATCCACAATCTGATTCCATATCTTATTGGTGGAGCAATAATGTGGTATTTTATGCTTAATTCTGGTGTTCATGCAACCATTACGGGAGTGATTTTGGCATTTGTAATTCCGTTTGGCGATGGTGGAGAAAAAACTTCATCATATCGATTACAGCATTTTTTACACCAGCCGGTTGCTTTTTTTATACTGCCTTTGTTTGCAATAGCCAATACTGCTATAACAATTACCGAAAACTGGCACGAAGGTCTTGATCATGTCAATACGTACGGAATTATTCTGGGTCTTGTAGTTGGAAAGCCGCTTGGAATTTTACTTTTTTCTTCTGTTGGTGTCACCTCAGGTTTATGCATTTTGCCTAAAAATTTAAAGTGGTCGCACATTCTGGGTGCGGGAATGCTGGGCGGAATAGGTTTCACCATGTCAATTTTTATTACGGTTCTTGCTTTCAAAAATCCTGAAATTGTTGTTTTTTCTAAAATCGCGATTCTAATCGCTTCTTTCTTAGCCGGGCTTTTGGGATTTGTGTATTTAAAATATACTCTGAATAAAAAAACTAGCAAAAAATGACCAGCAATTACAGATTAGCCATTATGCCTGTTCCTGTTTGGACTGACTTTCGCTCAGACTGACAATCGTTAAACTGCAAAAAAAATTCCAATCTTCCCGAAAACTCAGGATAAAATTGGAATTTGTAATTTAAAATATTGAATATTAATAGATCTAACCTTTGATTTGTTTCAAAGAAGTTTTGATTCCTTTAATTAATGATGAACTGAAACCATTGTGCTCCATTTCATTTAAACCAACGATTGTACAGCCTTGCGGTGTTGTTACACGGTCGATTAATTGTTCTGGGTGCACTCGTTCTTCCAGAAGCATTTTTGCCGCTCCTTTTACCGTTTGAGCCGCAATTGCTAAAGCCGTGTTAGAATCAAATCCAATTTCGATTCCTGCTTGCATAGACGCACGAATGTAACGCAATGCATACGCCGTTCCGCACGCGCCCAAAACTGTCGCTGCATCCATTAATTTTTCGTCGATTACAGGAGCTGTTCCTAAATCTTGAAATAGATCAACAACCGGCGAGGCATTTTCTTTGTATTTTTCTGGGAAGGAAATACAAGTTGCCGATTCTCCAAACTGCGCAGCAATATTTGGCATAATGCGCACTACAGGGTATTCAAAATTAGTTTTAGACTGAAGCATATCCAAAGACAATCCGCTAACAGCTGAAGCAATTGTTTTGTTTTGGATAACGGGCAGAATTTCGGCCAAAACCGTATCTACCTGATAAGGTTTAATGGTTAAGATTACAACATCAGCTTCTTGAATGTTGTGTTTATTATCGTTAGAAACCGTAATTCCGTATTCTGATAAATATTGAATACTTGCAGTGTTTCTCCTTGTGACAGTAACTTGGTTGTTTTTCGAGAATTTAGCAATTCCCAAGGCAATAGAAACCCCAAGGTTTCCTCCTCCAATAATGTGTACTTTCATTTTGGTTCGCTTTAAAATATTTCTGGTTGGTAAACAGCATTTTCCGTCTGCAAATTACGCAGATTTTAGAGATTTTAAATCACTGCAAACGGCTAATTTGTGGCAAAAATCTAGAATCCAAGAATCAGGTTTGCCACTCCAAAGTAGAGCATAATTCCGAATACGTCGTTGGTCGTTGTAATAAACGGGCCGGTCGCGATTGCGGGATCGATTTTATTTTTGTTCAAGAAAAGCGGGACTAAAGTTCCTAAAGTTGCTGCAAAAAGAATTACCACAATCATCGAAATTGAAATCGCAAATCCTACTAAATACTGCTGATACATAATAGAATGATACCCTAATAAAAGCAGCGAAATGATGCTTCCAGAAATCATCGAAACGGTAATTTCTTTGGTAAAATAACCACGGCTGAAATCTTTTAAAGTTCCATTGGCCAAACCTTGCACAACGATTGCCGAAGCTTGAACCCCAATATTTCCTGCAGTAGCAGAAAGCAATGGCACAAATATGATTAAAGTAGAATATTTTTGAAAAGTGCTTTCGTTTCCTTTTAAAACAAATGATGCTACAATTTCGATCACCATTCCTATCAAAAGCCAAGGCAGGCGCGCTTTTGTCAGTTCGTAAACACTGTCATTCGATTCAACGTCTTGCGTAATACCGGCTGCTAACTGGTAATCTTTATCAGCTTCTTCCTTGATTACGTCTACGATATCGTCGATGGTAATTCTTCCCACCAATCGGCCTAACTCATCAACTACCGGAATAGCTTCTAAGTCGTATTTCTGCATGATACGAGCTACCTCAACGTCTTCGGTATCAACTTTTACAAAATTTAATTTTCGGATATAAACGTCGCCAATTTGCGTTTTGGTCGAAGAAGTCAATAAATCTTTAAGCGATAATCTGCCTTTTAATCGGTTTTCATCGTCTACTACGTAAATTGAATGTACTCTAGAAACATTTTCTGCCTGAATTCGCATTTCTTTCACGCAGGTTAAGACAGTCCAATTTTCATTCACTTTTACAAGCTCTTTTCCCATCAAACCACCAGCAGTGTTTTCGTCGTAGCGCAAAAGATCAACAATGTCTTTAGCGTGTTCAACGTCGACAAGCTCAGAGATTACCTCTGCTTTTATTTCCTGCGAAAGTTCGGCGATAATGTCGGCAGCGTCATTGGTTTCAAGCTCATCAAGCTCTTCTGCAATTTCTTTTGGCGAAAGGCGGCTTAAGATGTTTTCACGCAGATCTTCTTCCAGTTCCAGAAGAATTTCTGCCGTTTTATCACTATCTAGAACCTTAAAGATGTAGGTTGCCTCATCGAAATCTAATTCGTCTAAAATTTCGGCAATATCGGCATGATGCAGATCATTAAGCAAAACTTCCAGTTCACTGTCGTTTTTCTTATTGATTAGCTCCTCTAACTGATGTATAAATTCTTTACTAACTTTGAACTCCATTGGCTTCTATTTTTAGAGTTAGTTCAATAAATTCATCTACGCTAAGCTGCTCCGGACGTTTATCAAAGATAGTGTCTTCTCGCAAATTGTCTGATAAATTTAATGTTTTCAAACTGTTACGTAATGTTTTTCGTCTCTGCTGAAAAGCGGTTTTTACAACTGTAAAAAACAACTTTTCGCTGCAAGGAAGACTGTAATCTTCCTTTCGGGTCATTCTCATCACACCCGACTTCACCTTGGGCGGAGGAATAAAAACGTTTTCATTAACCGTAAACAGGTACTCTGTATCATAGAAAGCCTGAGCTAAAACTGATAATATTCCGTACGTTTTTGAGCCTTTCTTTTCGCAGATGCGTTCGGCTACTTCCTTTTGAAACATTCCTGAAAATTCTGGAATCTGGTCTCTAAGCTCTAATGTCCTAAAAACAATCTGAGAAGAAATATTGTACGGAAAGTTGCCAATTATGGCAAACTGTTTATTGTGGTAAACTTCATTTATATTATACTTCAGGAAATCCTGAGAGATAATCTTGTCTTTTAATTTCGGATAATTGGCATCCAGATACGCTACCGATTCGGTATCGATTTCAATAACGTGCGTGTTGATTGGTTTTTCAAGCAAATACTTAGTTAGCACACCCATCCCTGGTCCTATTTCTAAAACCTCATCATATCCTTTAAAGGTCAAAGTGTCTGCAATAGCTTTTGCGATACTTTCATCTTTAAGAAAGTGCTGTCCTAAATGTTTTTTTGCTTTTACTTTTTCCATTTCATTTCTTGTTTGCCACGAGGCTGCAAAAGTATTCTTTTTGTTGCAAAGGCACTAAGCTTCTACTACTTTTTTTGCCACTAAGGCACAAAGACCCAAAGTTTTATTCTTTTCTCTCGATTACAATAAGAAAATTGGTCTTTATTTTATTCTATTTTTCTCAACGGGAAATTTGCACATCCTTTCACGTAAACGCAAAAAACTATAAAATCTTTCAATTTTGACAGTTTTAGAAAATCTTCTTGTTGCGGTTTATTACGTTCCTCTTTTGTTTGAAATCGAATCTCCATCATATTTTTTTTAATGAAAACTGATAATCAAAAATTATTAGTGCTCCGAAACAACCTCCAATTCTGTTCTGAAAGAAAGCATTTTATCGGCAAATAAACCTAAAGCTTCTCTATGAAATTCTGGTTCGTCTTCGATATAAAACTTCTCAAGCGTTTCTTTGCTGTCTGTAACATATTGAACAGAATAAGTAATTCCCCCCATTTCTTCTTCAACGAGAACTTTTACAATTCGTGCTGAAGAAAATTTATTGGTCGCCAGAATTTCTGGTATGTGTTTTTCCTGCATCCATTTTAACCATTGGTCGTGAACGCTTTCGTGTATGTTTGTGGTAACGTTGTAAATAATCATTTTTTTTTGGACTTTCTTAGACTCCTTAGACATCTTAGATTTTTAGACTTTCCGATTTTTCATCTAAGAAGTCTAAAGATCTAACAATCTAAAAATCTTATTTATAAATTCTTATCCCCTCTTAACTCGCGGTATTTTTTTCTAGCATCAACAAAGTAAATACTGTCTTGATGGTTAAAAATTACCTTTTCATAAAGCGGTTTTGCTTTTTCTACATCTTTTAGCTCGTCATTGTAAATTTCGGCTGAGAAAAACAGTGCTTCATCCACATAAATTCCGTCGCTGTGATTGTCAATAATCTGCTGATATTGGCTTAAAGCAGAAGCAAAATCTTTCTGGCTTTCGTAAACTTTTCCTAAACGCAATAACGTTACAGCTTCTATTTCCTGACCTTTAAAGTTTTTTAGGATATTCTGAAACTGTGCTATCGCTTCTTGTTTTTTATTCTGATAAATTAAAAAATCTCCTTTTGCAAACTGCTTCAAAGCGACTTGAGTCGAGTCTGCGGCAGTATTGTCATTAATCAGTAAAAAATATTCTAGAGCATCGTTGGCAATCAACTGCGTGTTTGCTGCTTTTAACTCTTTGAATTGTTTATTCGCCCATTCAAAATCGCCTTTGTAATAACTCGTCTTTGCTGCTTTCAAACTTGCTTCGTGCGCCATGACATCATTCTTTAAATCCAATTGAATCTGCGAATAGTAAATCAGCGCCTGATTGTATTTTTCTTCCAAAAGCAAAATATCGGCCAGTTCCATTTTGGCGTCGGCTTTTTGATATTCGTTTAGATTTAATTCTAAAGCTTTTTTGACCACTGCCTTTCCTTCTTCTGTCTTTTTTAAATTAAAAGCCAAAAAATGGGCTTGAATGATTTGCAAAGATAAGGTAAAAGGACTGATTTCGTAAGTTGCCAGCAATTGCTTTAATTCCTGATCGATAATTGGATAATCTTTTTCCTGGGCTTTATCAATTTTAATCTGCATTAAATAGGCGTTTGACTGAATCTGCAAGCCTAAATCTTTTGTGTTTTGGAGAATGAAGTTCAGAATTTCTTCTGCTGTATCATTATCTCCTTCATTCATCGCAAACTGGCTCAAATTGACAATGCTCATCAACGATTCTGGCTCACGCTTGTAAATGGCTTTTTCTTGAATAAATGCTTTTCCAAATTCTTTCTGCTGCACATAAAACCAGCTTAGGTAATGATTCCAGAAAACATCTTGATCTTTTTGAGTTTTCAGAATTAACGCCTTACGCATTGCATCTTTAAAAGCTGTATTGTCTGTTTCGCCATTCATGAATCGGGACAATTGCGTCTGGATCAGATTGGTGTTTTGAGGATTTGTAAAAGATTCTGTCAACAATAAATCGATCATCAAATCGGTTTTTCCCAATTGTCCGTACAGCATTCCGATTTGAAAATTGAAGTTAAAATTGGGCTGCACCTGCATTGCGGTCTGATACGCTTTTAAGGCATATTCCAGCAATACTTTTTTCTCAAACGAACTGGCAACTCCGTAAACGTCATTTGGGTTTGCTTTTATTTTCTCGATGGCTTGTTCGTAATAATTTTTAGCTTTCGAATCGTTTTTCTGCAACTGGAAATTATATCCCAACTCAACCAAAAAAACGCCTTGTTTGTAGCGGTTGTAACGATCTTGAATAGCTTTTTCTGCGTTGGCAAATTGCTGCAATTGCTGATAGCAATCGACGGTTCTTAAAAAATACTGCGTATTGGATGGCGCACTTCGCAAAAGCTCTTCGTAACTGATTTTAGCTTTTTCGAAATCACCTTTGTCATAGTAATATTGAGCCAGCTGCTCGTTTTGGCCAAACGCAAAACCAGAACATAACAAAACTATATAAATCAATATGTTTTTCATATTGCAGTTTTTTTTAAGTTTTTAGCCAAGTTTAAACTAAAAACTTAAGACTTTAAATTGCTACTTCTTTTTTCGATTTCCAAAAGATCAAGCCTAAACCGATCAATATAAACGGAACGCTTAAAATCTGTCCCATATTAATCAGCATATCATTTTCAAAAGCTTCTTGATTTTCCTTGAAAAATTCAATTATAAAGCGAGCTGTAAATAATAAAGTTAAGAAAGTTCCAAAGATTAATCCCTTTGCATTTCTGATTTTTTCAGATTTGTACATATAAAACAGAATCACGAAAATCAATACATAAGCAAAAGCTTCATACAATTGTGTTGGATGTCTCGGAATCAGATCGTCTCTCTGAAAAACTACTCCCCAATTTCCGTTGGTTGGTTTTCCGTAGATTTCAGAATTCATAAAATTCCCCATTCTGATAAATGCCCCCGTCACAGGAACTGCAACTGCCATTTTATCTAAAAGCCCTAAAAATTGCACTTTGTATTTACGGCAGTACAAAATCATTGCTGTAATAACTCCAATCGATCCTCCGTGACTTGCCAAACCTTGATAGCCCACGAACTGGTAAGCTCCTTTAATTTTCTGGATTGGCAAAAGAATTTCTATCGGGTGTTTGAAGAAATAATCGGGCTCATAAAAGAAACAATGCCCAAGTCTGGCACCCAAAACAGTTCCGACAATAACATAAATCAATAAAGAATCGAGATTGTCCAAAGAAAGGTTTTCTTTTTTATAAATGTTTCTAACAATATAAAAACCTAAAAGAAGCCCGCAGGCAAAAAGAGCTCCGTAATATTTAAGAGGAAAACTATCTGTAATCCAGAAAATAACCGGATCTACGTTCCAATTTAAAATTCCATTCATCATGCTCCGTTTTTTAATTTCTATAAATTAAGAAAACCTAACAGATTTTATCCCGAAGCTTCGGGGCTGTTAGGTTTATATCTTAAAAACTATTTTTTTTAGTTTATAATATCAAATCCACAGTAAGGACGTAAAACTTCTGGAATTACGATTCCTTCTGGAGTTTGGTAATTTTCAATAATTCCGGCCAAAACTCTAGGAAGCGCCAAAGAACTTCCGTTAAGCGTATGCGCCAGCTGATTTTTTCCTTCTTTGTCTTTAAAACGTAATTTCAAGCGGTTTGCCTGGAAAGTTTCAAAGTTAGAAACAGAACTGATTTCTAACCAGCGATCTTGTGCTGTAGAAAACACTTCAAAATCATACGTTAACGCAGATGTGAATCCCATATCTCCTCCGCAAAGGCGTAAAACTCTGTAAGGCAATTTCAATTCTTTTAAAATATCTTTTACGTGCTCAACCATTCCGTCAAGCGCCGCATAAGAGTTATCAGGATGCTCGATGCGAACGATTTCTACTTTATCAAATTGGTGCAAACGGTTTAATCCGCGAACGTGCGCTCCGTAAGAACCTGCTTCACGGCGGAAACATGGCGTATACGCAGTTTGCAGGATCGGCAATTCGCTTTCGTTCAAAATAACATCACGGAATAAGTTTGTAACTGGAACCTCAGCCGTCGGGATCAAATATAAATCATCAACTCCCGCATGGTACATCTGCCCTTCTTTGTCTGGCAATTGTCCTGTTCCGTATCCTGAAGCTTCGTTTACCAAATGAGGAACCTGAACTTCGTTGTATCCTGCAGCAGTATTTTTATCTAAAAAGTAGTTGATCAAAGCACGTTGAAGCTTTGCTCCCTTGCCTTTGTAAACAGGAAATCCAGCTCCAGTGATTTTTACACCCAATTCAAAATCGATAATATCATATTTTTTAACCAATTCCCAGTGCGGCTGTGCGCCTTCATGTAAAACAGGAATATCTCCTTCTTGGAAAACATTCAAATTGTCATCTGGAGTTTTTCCTTCAGGAACAATATCTGCCGGAAGGTTTGGCAAAGTATATAATTTATTGGTTAACTCAACAGCCAAAGCTTCTGCCTTTTCGCTCAGTTCTTTGCTTTTTTCTTTTAGTGAAACTGTTTTTTCTTTTAAGATTGCCGCTTTAGCTTTCTCGCCAGCTTTCATCAATTCACCAATATCTTTGGACAATTTATTAGATTCTGATAAAGTATTGTCTAATTCTACCTGTGCAGCACGACGATTTTCGTCTAATTGAACCACCTCTTCCACAACGCTTTTAGCATCGATATTTCGTTTTGCTAAAGCTTTGATTACTTTCTCTTGATTGTCTCTAATAAATGCGATTTGTAACATAGCTTGATTTTTATAACTATTGTATTTTTATAACGGAAGCAAATTTAAGGAAATGTTTGTTAACAAAAGGACAAAGTTTTTCAGGAAAACCGAAATCTCTTATAAACAGCAAAAGCACCTTAAAAGTGCTTCTGCTATTATTTCTGTTTTGTCAAGTTTACTCCAAAAAACGAAGCCTGTCGTCTCTATGAAAAGCATAATCTTTACCGTTATACTTTAGCTTTTCGAATTCTTTTTTGATTTTGAGATCGCTTTTTTCTGAAATTCCGTTTTCCAAATCATTTTCGACCGCTTCTTCATACGAGAAGTTTTTGGTTATGATCAAGTCAAAATAGCCGTTTGTTTTATGGTCAGAAAAGCTCATTCCGGTTTCTAAAGTTTCTATTTGAAAAGTCCCGCTTCCGTTAGAATCCCCATTGGTCAATCGGATAGGATATTCGTACAAAACCTTTTTAATTTCTTTATCTCCCAGAGTAATCAGAGTAAATTTCTTTTCCGAATACAAAACGATTCTGCTTCTAGCGCTGGCTTCGGTATAAAAAGCAATCGCTGGCGTATTTTCGTTTAGGTAAACCAAGTCTTTTAAAATATGTGATTTCGAAAACTGAATGGCTTCATTATCATAATAGCCTAGATTTTCATCAAATTCTTCGGCAATTACACTTCCGTTTTCACGATTTACAAACAAGTATTTGCGCTGATAATAATTTCCCAATTCGTCATCATCGCCCGATTTGAATGCTTTTTTATCGTGCGTTACCATGGTCAGGACAAAAAATGCCGTCTGATCATCATAGTTGATTGAACTTGACTCGTTGACTTTAATATCTGAATATTTCACATTGAGATTTGACGCCACTTTTGAGAGCAGCTGCAGATTCATTTCTTTTGAATCTTCAATTTCATCCAGATTTTTAAAAATGAGTTTTTTCAGTTGTTTTTGTCCAAAATCTTTTTCTGTCTGCGAAAACAGCTCCTGATTCTGAATTTCTGCTTCGTTTGGAACCTTTTCATTTTTCCCGCAGGAAAACAGAAACATTAAGACTCCGCTTAAAAGAATCGTTTTTTTCATAGGTTTTGATTTGTTAGAAATTTTAGGGCATTTCAAATATATAATTTTCTTACAAACCTCAGCAGAAAAAACAAAATTTAATCTCTCTTGATTTCGTGTCCAACAAACTCTTCCAGTGTTTTAAACATTTCTTCAACCGAAAGCACTTCTGTATCGGGATGCGATTTTAAAAATGCGGCATTTAGTTCGGCCAGATTTTCATCCAACTCAAAATAAGCATTATTATTCAGCAAATCTTTAAAAGCGTTTGGGGCTTCATACTTGTCTTTTAGAAATTTCCCTAATTTAATATTGCTCTGCAAACGCAGTTTTCGGCATTGTTCTTTAAATAACTCCAAATGCTTTTCTGCCCCAATCAGAGCCAAGCCTTCTTCAATCAATTCGTTCAATTCTTTGTTCCAACCCGAATCATGAACAAACTTCGAAAAATTCCCTTCGGCATATTTTGAAGCATAAAAGTCTAAATAATAGCTCATCAAAGCATCTTCGTGAATTAAGTCGTCGTCAATTTTTTCTTCACGCATTAAATTGATTACCGAAATATTCGAATTGACAACGTCTTGAGGGTTTTCGCTATTTGCGGCCGTTTCTGAAATAATGATTTTACCGAATTCCATTTGAATTTTATTTAAAAGATTGTTTTGCAAAGTTGCGGGAAATAATTGAATGTTTTGAGTTATTTTTCGCCTAGTTTGATCTCCATAAACGCCTGAGACTGTAATCTTTTTTAACCTAAATACAATTTTTCTGGTTTTTCATCGTTTGCCCTTACAATCTTTAACAAAAATTCCCGTTATCAATATAAATTAAAAAGTTCGTCAAAAATTGACTACCTTTAAGCAACCATTTATAAAAAAGCATATCTGTTTAAGAAATAAGACTTTACACCAAAGTTCTCCTAGCTAAAACCAAAAACATGAAACAGATTTTATTAATTTTTAGCATCCTGCTTTTGCTGGTGAGCTGTGACAATGATGAATTGCCGCAGTCTGACGTTCCATTTGCATTAGTAGCCAAAGGAGATTCTTTTCCTAATGACCAAAGTATTGCCCAAAGGCATTTGGTTATTAAAGATGCCAAGACTTGGAATAAATTCATGAAAGAAATGAACTTTTCGATAGAAAAGAATATTGATTTTAGCCAATATCAGGTTATTGCTGTTATTGATAAAACCCAGCCAAATGACGGGCATTCAATAGATATTGTGGAAATGACCGAAAACCGCAATACGATAATCGTAAAAGTCGAAAAGCTGAAAAACGGTAATCTCACAAAGAAATCCTCAAGACCTTATGATGTTGTGAAAACAGCAAAAACAGACAAAAAAGTGGTTTTTGAACAATAAGTTTACAATCTAGAAAACATATTCATTTCCTTATATTCTCCAACAGCAATTCTTTCAATTCATTAGTTTTTAAATAAATTGCTAAACGTCCAGAAAGCACTAATATTTCTTTTTCTTCTGGCGTTATTTTTACTTTGGTTTCAATATGCGAGACATATTCGTAGAGCATTAAAAATTTCTTTGCATCAAAATCTTTAAACTTTGCTTTATCCAGAAACCTGATAATCCGCAAACAACATTAAAATATTTATTAAAAATAAAACCTGTCGACGAAATACAAGAATAAACCGTAATTTTATTGCATCCAGAATTGGTTTAGCAGCAAAATAGAAAAATATGAGGGCAAGAAAAGCATTAGAATATTACGTTTTAGACGTATTCTCAAACGAAAGCTACAGGGGAAATCCGCTTTCAGTCGTTTTTACAGATGGAAATCTAAAACTAGAAACTTATCAAGATATTTCTAAAGAATTTGGCTATTCTGAAACCTCATTTGTCTATTATTCCACAAGAGAAAAAGCGCTTGTGGTTCGTTCTTTTACTCCAACCGGAATCGAAATCGATGGTGCAGGGCATAATTTATTGGGTGCAGTCTGCGGTGCTCTACTAAAAGGATTGGCTATTTTTGATGAGCAAAACGAAAGTGAGCCCTTTGTAATTATGAAACATTCGGCAATTCCTGTATCCGTAAGTTTTGACTTGACTACTCTTTACCCAGTGGTTCAGATGCACCAAAAATCGGCAGTTATCAAACAAGAAATCCCAACATATAAAATTGCAGTAGCTCTGGGATTAAAGATTGAGGATTTGGATGTAAATTCTTTTGTGCCTACAATAGTTAAGACGGAAGTTGCACATATAATGGTTCCGATAAAAAACAGCCAAATATTGAATAGCTTTACTCCAGACAACCAGCTTTTAATTCAAATCTCAAAAGAATATAATTTTGAAGGTTTTTATTGTTTCACTCCCGCAGATGAAGGTGAAGAACATATAGTAGAAACAAGATTTTTTAACCCTATAATCGGAATAATCGAAGACCCGGCAACTGGAACGGCGGCAGGACCATTAATTGGTTTTTTAACGCAAAAAAAATTTACTAAATCGGATAAGGAATATAAAATTCTTCAAGGCGTAAAGCTAAAACAAGCTTCTATGATTGAGGTTATGAATCGTGAAGAAGATATTTTGGTAGGCGGCTCTTCAATTATAACTATGAAAGGAGAACTTTATATCTAAATAAAAAAAGCTGCATCTAGAAAATGCAGCTTTTTTTATATGTAAACCTAGAAAAGAAACTTTTTAGTTCGTTTTCATTGGCGGTAAATCAAACGCAACAGAATCGTGTTCAAAGTTGTTTCTGTGTGCTCCATCGCAAAATGGCTTGTTTGAAGAATGTCCGCAACGGCAAAGTCCAAGAGCAGTTCTTCCCTGTAAACCGTAAAGCGCTCCTTCTGGATCCATGATTTCAAAATCGCCTTCAATTTTGATTGATCCGTTTTTATTGATGATTAATTTAGTCTTGCTCATAAAATTTGTTTTTTTTCGGATGCAAAGATTGCGAAATATATTTTGAAGATTTTGCTTGGAAGGCTAGTTTAAACTGGTTCTATTTTATGGAGGAATTACGCAGAAGAGCGCAGAGGTCTTATGCAAAGATACACTAGATTATAAGACTGAGCGGAGTCGAAGCCCCGCAAAGATTGATACTTATTTTGACGAAATAATCTCGCAAAGTTACAGAAAAGCAAAGTTTTATTTTTTTAATCTTATAGTGAAACTAAGCAAATTTGCTGTCAGGCTGAGCGGAGTCGAAGCCCCGTTTGCTGAATCACGTTGTGGGGGCTTCGACTCCGCTCAGCCTGACAATCTAAAAGTTTGTTCGAGATCATTCAACTACTTTAAAAACTTTACGGTTCTGCTGCTCAGCAAAATTAAAAAGCAAAAATTCTACCTGAATCTGCTCAATCCCAAAAACAAAATACTTAACGAATCTTTAAGCTTTTTCTTTGTGCAACGCTGTGAAATTACATACGAATCTTCGTGCCATATTAAAATCTCAATTCTATTGCTTATTTTTGCACTCAATAAAATTGAATTATGATACAAGATCCAAAAAGATATACGATCACAGCGGCATTGCCTTACACCAACGGACCTATTCATATTGGTCACTTGGCTGGGGTTTATGTGCCTGCAGATATATATTCGAGATATTTAAGATTGCAAGGAAAAGATGTAGCATTTATCTGCGGAAGCGATGAACACGGGGTTGCAATTTCGATGAAAGCCAAAAAAGAAGGAGTTACACCACAGCAGGTTATTGATAAGTATGATGGGATTATCCGCAAGTCATTTGAAGATTTCGGAATTTCATTCAACAATTATTCAAGAACTTCTGCAAAAATTCATCACGACACGGCTTCAGAATTCTTTAGGACATTGTATGATAAAGGAGATTTTATTGAAGAAGTTACAGAACAATTGTACGATGCAAAAGCGAATCAGTTTTTAGCGGATCGTTTTGTGGTTGGAACTTGCCCAAAATGTGACAATCCTGAAGCTTACGGAGATCAGTGCGAAAAGTGCGGATCTACTTTGAACGCGACTGATTTGATCAACCCAAAATCGACAATTACGGGCGAAACTCCTATTTTAAAAGAAACAAAACACTGGTTTTTACCTTTAGACAGATATACCGATTTCTTAACAGAATGGATTTTGGTCGGACATAAAAACGACTGGAAAACCAACGTTTACGGACAAGTAAAATCTTGGATCGACGCAGGATTAGAGCCTCGCGCCGTAACACGTGACTTGGATTGGGGAATTGATGTTCCTGTTGAAGGTGCCGAAGGCAAAAAACTATATGTTTGGTTTGACGCTCCTATCGGTTACATTTCTTCTACCAAAGAATGGGCAGCGCGCGAAGGAAAAGACTGGGAACCGTATTGGAAAGATCAAGACACCAAATTGGTACACTTTATCGGAAAAGACAATATCGTTTTCCACTGCATCATTTTCCCAGCGATGTTAAAAGCCGAAGGAAGCTATATTTTACCAGATAACGTTCCTGCAAACGAGTTTTTGAACTTGGAAGGAAACAAACTTTCGACTTCTAAAAACTGGGCGGTTTGGCTGCACGAATATTTAGAAGAATTCCCAGACAAGCAAGATGTTTTACGTTATGCCTTAACATCTAACGCTCCTGAAACAAAAGATAACGACTTTACTTGGAAAGATTTCCAGGCTAGAAATAATAATGAATTGGTTGCTGTTTTTGGAAACTTCGTGAATCGTGTGGTGGTTTTAACCAACAAGTATTACGACGGAGTTATCCCAACACCAAACGAATTTACAGAAGTTGACGAGCAAACTTTAGCAGAATTAAAAGCCTATCCAGCTGTAATTTCAAGTTCAGTTGAGCGTTATAGATTTCGTGAAGCTTTGGGCGAATTAATGAATGTGGCTCGTTTAGGAAACAAATATCTTGCTGACGAAGAGCCTTGGAAAGTAATGAAAGACAATCCAGAGCGCGTAAAAACTCAAATGTATGTAGCATTGCAAATTGCTGCGGCGTTGAGCGTTTTGGCAGAACCGTTTTTACCTTTTACAGCTGCAAAACTTTCTAAAATATTGAATTTAGCTGACCTTAAAGAACATTTTGAAGGTTTCAGCAAATTCTTGAAAGAGAAAAATCGTGATGCAAAAGATATCTTTATCGAGAAAACTTTAGGCTGGAACGATATTTCTGAAAACTCAGATTTATTGCCTTCTGGACATAAAATTGGCGAAGCAGAATTGCTTTTCGCTAAAATCGAAGACGAAGAAATACAAAAACAAATAGATAAATTGGAAGCAACAAAAACAGCTAATCTAGCTGAAAGCAAACAACCAGATCCGCAAAAAGATTTAATTCAGTTTGAGGATTTTGCGAAAATGGATATTCGTATCGGAACTATTTTGGAAGCTGAAAAAATGCCGAAAGCAAACAAACTTTTGGTTCTTAAAGTAGATACTGGAATCGATGTTCGTACGATTGTTTCAGGAATTGCAGAGAGTTTTTCGCCAGAAGAAATCATCGGAAAACGTGTTTCTGTATTGGCAAATCTTGCTCCAAGAGCTTTACGCGGTGTTGAAAGTCAAGGAATGATCTTGATGACAACAAATGCTGAAGGAAAATTGGTTTTTGTAAATCCAGATGCTGATGCACCAAATGGAGCTACGGTAAATTAATCTTATACATTTTATAAATGGCGTGAATCAGTTAATGCAAATTGATTCACGCTTTTTTGTTTAATTAAATGTAAATTTATTCCCTCAAAATAAAATGTTCCTCAAAAAATTAAAATGAAAAAAATTCTTATTCTACTATTATCAATTGTTTTATACAATTGCAGCAGTGACAAAAATACTGTTGATGAAACTGAAATATCCGAAGTAAAATTAACTGCAACTATTATTGAACCTATAAAAGAGAGGGATCTATCTTTTTATAATAATGGTACTGCGGGCATTTTTGAAGATCCAACAGTTAAAAAAAAATTAAAAGCAAAAATAGTACTCTCTGATGATAGCAATTCCAAAACTAATTTAGCAATTAAGTGGAGAAGCAATATCGACGGATCACTTTATGAAGGAAAACCAGACAACAATTTAGAAAGTGAAATTAATATCAATTTGACTAAAGGATTACATAAAATTTTCTTTGAGGTTTACAATAACAACAACCTTTTGATTAAGAAGGACTCCATAACAATTTCAAATGCAATTAAACTTGAGGCATCCAATGATACAGGCAGATCGATAAATTTAAAATGGTCTAAATATGAAGGAAACAACTTTATTTCTTATTTAGTGTATGGTAATAACTCCCAACCACTAGCTGAAATTACGGATATTAATAAATTAACTTACGAATATCTAGAAACAAAATCCTTAATCGAAAAACAGAAATATCAAATTGTAGTTAAAACTTCTAGCTCTCCAAGCGAAGTTATAGGAAGCAATATTGTCGAAATCATAACGGGTAATTTCATAGAATTTCAATACTATATTCCGAAAATGATTAAAGACGCTCAAAGATCAAAGATATATGCAATTGTTGCGCCTCAATATAACTCTGATAAGGCTGACAAATATGGTCTATTGATAATTGATAGTAAAAATTTAAAAATTGAATCCCATATTTTAACCAATGAAAGGTTTTCAGATTTGGACATTTCACCTGATGGTCAATATTTATATCTAACACAACGTTATATCGACAAATTAACGAAAGTTGACTTATCGACAATGTCTGTATATAACTTTCCAACACAAACAGGCGGCTGGGGTTTTCATAAAATTGAAGCAGGAAATAATAATGTTTTATTCTGCCATAGAACACCTCCAACCTCAGGTGCTACGGGTATTTATACAATTAATGGAGCAAATGGAGATGCAATTAACATTAGTTACAATGCATATATACACGGAGATATAGAATTTAATAGTAAAAACGGCAAATTATATATGGGAGAAAGTAATACTTCTTCCGGAGTAATTTATGCTAATACATACATTAATCAGGAATTAAAAATTGAAAAGAATTATCCGGTATTTCCTAATGGAGTTTTATATCCGGAACCGTTTCTTTTTATTTCAGAAGATAATGAATCCATTTTTTGGGAAAAGTATCAATTGGATTTAGGTCTTCAAGTAAAAAGAGAATTTAATACGAAAATGATAGCCGCAAGTCCGTCAAATATCTATTTATCTGATCTAGAAAAAGTATATAACTATGATAATCTTTCTGTTATTTTCAGCTATCCCCCATTTCCATTAGATGATAATAGGAAATCCATTTTGTTTATTGATGACAACACTATAATTACCTGTAAAACTTATCAACCAAATGTAGTAGGAGAAGCTGCCCAAACTTATTTTTTCAAAATGAAAATTTAATAATTTGGGATTTACATTGAACAAACAACGAAGCTTTTAAAGAATTAAACCAGAATCTATTTATTAAACTAAAAATGAAACTCACAAAACCAAGATTAGCTCTAATCTGCGGTATACTCTGCATATCTATTTTTCCGATATTGGTAAAATTGCGTTTAACGCCGGGATTGATTTCGGCGTTTTACCGAATGTTTTTTGCTGTAGTGTTGCTTTTGCCGTATGTTATTTTTAGCGGAAACTTTAAATTTCCAAAACCAAAATTTGCGCTTTTGGCGGTGCTTTGCGGTGTTTTGTTCTCGTCTGATGTTGCGGTTTGGAATATCGCCATTCAGGAATCGAGCGCGACTCAGGCTTCTTTATTGACCAATTTATCTCCAGTTTGGGTTGGCGTTGGCTCTTTCTTCTTTCTGAAAGCAAAACCTGCCACGAATTTCTGGATCGGGACCTTGGTCGCTTTATTTGGAATGATCACTTTGGTCGGTTTTGAATTTTTCATCGATTTAAACTTCGATAAAGCATTTCTATTTGCTGTTTTATCTGGCATTCTGTATTCCATTTACCTTTTGGTCAGCAAAAATGTGCTTTCAGAGGTTGATGTTCTTTCTTTTATGACCATTAGTTTATTTGCTTCAAGCATTTATTTAGGAATACTTTGCTATTCGCTAAACGAACCTTTTACTGGTTTTACCAATGCTGGCTGGTTTGTTCTGGTGCTTCAAGCGGTTATTTGCCAATTGTGCGCCTGGCTCTCGATCAGTTATGCTACGCAACATATGCGCGCGACTAGAGTTTCGTTGAGTTTATTGAGTCAAGCTGTAATTACCTCAATTTTGGCTTGGTTGTTTTTGGAAGAACAAATAACTTTACAGATGATTTTGGGCGGAATTATTCTTCTTTTCGGAATCCGGATTACTTTTTACGATAAAACGATTTCTTTGAAAAGGCTTTTTTCTAAAGATTAAATAAAAGGTTTCACGCAGATAATACAGATTTTAGCAGATTTTAAAAATCATTTAAATCTTAATATCCCGATAGCTATCGGGAGTGGCGAAAAAAATTCGTGCAATTCGTTTAATTCGTGGCAAAAAACAAACCTGAAACAAAAAACACTTGAAACAAAAACACCATGTTACATAAATCTAAAATACCAAACCTAAAAGTAATCGCATTTGATGCCGATGATACTTTGTTTGTAAACGAACCTTATTTTCAAGAAACCGAACATAAATTTTGCGCTTTGATGGAAGATTATCTTTCGCATCAGGGCATTTCGCAAGAACTGTTTAAAATTGAAATTGCCAATCTGCCTTTGTATGGCTACGGAATCAAAGGGTACATTCTTTCGATGATTGAAGCGGCAATGAATATTTCCAACAATACCATTCCGATGGAAGTCATTCAAAAAATCATTCAATACGGAAAAGAATTACTCGAAAAACCAATCGAATTGCTGGACGGTATCGAAGAAACTCTTGAAGCTTTAAAAGGCAAATACAAATTGGTTGTGGCAACAAAAGGCGATTTAAAAGATCAGCACAGCAAACTGCATCGTTCTGGTTTGGGTCATTATTTCCACCATATTGAGGTAATGTCAGACAAACAAGAAATTGATTATCAAAAATTGCTTGGCCGTTTGGATATTCAGGCGCATGAGTTTTTGATGATCGGAAATTCATTAAAATCAGATGTTCTGCCTGTTTTAGGAATTGGCGGTTATGCGGTCCATATTCCGTTTCACACCACTTGGGAGCACGAAAAAATTAATCACACTATAGAACACGAGCATTTCAGTTCATTTGAAACTATTGCAGAAGTGGTTCCGAATTTATTATAATGAAAACACTTTTTGACCTAGAAAATTGGAATAGAAAAGAGCATTTTTTCCATTTTAAACAAATGGAAGAGCCTTTTTTTGGCGCAACGGTAGAAATTGATTGCACCAAAGCGTATCAAACCGCAAAAAGCATCAATGCTTCTTTTTTCATTTTCTATTTGCATAAAACTTTAGCAGCGGTAAACGCAATCGAAAATTTTAAATATCGCATTTCAGAAAACCAGATTTACATCAACGACCGTATCGACGCTTCGGCAACTATTGGACGTGAAGATGGCACTTTTGGGTTTTCTCTAATTGAATATCATCCAGATTTTAAAACGTTTGAGCAAACAGCTTTAACTGAAATTGAACGCATCCAGAATACAACCGGACTTTTCACCCGATCTTTTGATGATGATAATCTGATTCATTTTTCGGCAATTCCGTGGCTGAATTTCAGTTCGATAACCCATGCGCGCAGTTTTACGTATCCAGACAGCTGTCCTAAAATTTCATTTGGAAAAATGATGGTTTCTGAAACGGGGAAAAGAACCATGTCGATGGCGGTTTATGTACATCATGCTTTGATGGACGGAATGCACGTTGGCCAATTTGTAGATCTTTTTCAAGAGCTTATGAATCAATAATAAACGGAATGATTTTTGCGCCCTAAAAAACATATGAAGCGAACTTTTCTTTTTTTGTTTTTAATCTCCAGTACTGTTCTATTAAGTCAGACGGTACTGTCTTCTTATGCGATTGATTTAAAAAACAAAATAGGACAATCTGAAATCATGGCTGGCGAAAATACTGCTACTCATGATGTGTTTGTTTTTGCAGCGAGCGCAGACAGCCTTTCCATATTAAAATACAATAGCGCTTTATTTTTAAGAGATAAATTTGCCACATCCCGCCAGTACATTGAAAACAGATCGTTGATGGGGTATAGTTTCAGCGAAGACGGAAATCCGACTTTATATTGGTTTTCGGAAGAAGAAAAATCCATCATTCTGATTAAATATTATCTGGAAAATAAAACTACAAGAGCATTAAAATTTAAAATTCCGCTAGAAGACAACTATCTCTTAACACAATATCAGAGAGACAATAATTTCTATTTATTACTGCAGAGCAAAACAAAACAGGCATTGACTGCTTTTGTTTTTAAAAATGGTTTGGCAGAGGAAAGATTTTTGGATTTCAGTTCTTTCAAATTCATAGACAGGAAAACCCAGCCGAGAACATTCAGCCAGATTTTGTATGAAAACCCGATCGAGAAAATGGATTCTGGCGAATATAATGCGTTAAATAAAGTTACTGCCAAAAGCAAAATTTACACGCTTCCTAACCGTTTGATTCTAACTTTAGACCAAAGTTTTAGAAAAACGCAATTGTTTGACATTAATTTAGAAAATCAGGAAATAAAAGAGAAGACGTTTATGAAACCTGTTGGAGAGAAAAATCCAAAGACCTCCAATTCTTTTTACCATGAAAATAAATTGTATCAGATCAATGTTAACGCTGACGAACTTTTGTTTGATATAAAAGATTATGAATCTGGCGAATCTATAAAATCATTTGCCATTACAAAAAAAGATACAATCCGTTTTGCCAATTCTCCTTTACTGATGCAGATTGAGGACCGCGCACCTAAACAATTAAAGAATACGGCAAAGTTTTTAAAAGCATTGTCTTCTCTTGATGCAGGGCTTTCGGTTTATAAAAACCAAAAAAATCTCTTTATCACTTTAGGAGGTTCGGGCAGTGATTTAAAATCGGTTTCATTGAATGGCTTTAATTTTAATGATCCTTTTGGAGATTTCCCTTCAAACAGCTATTACAATATTCAAACCAACTATTCTGTCTTTCTTGAAAGCATTTGGACCAAAAAACTCGAATTAACCCAAGCAACGCACGAACCTTTTGCTGCTGATAAAGTGTACTATTTCTTAGATTCTCACAAAGAAGCGGCACTTTCTAGTACGCTCAAACTTAATAATTACATTATTCTAAGTTATTACGACATTGTTGCAAAACAGCTAGTTTTACGCAAATTCGCAGATGGATTTGACTAAATAAATTCGTTTTTAAAAGCATACTGCAAAACCACCGGTTGATGGGATATTTCTTATTCTCTAAATTTAGTAAGAGTTAATCCAAAAGTCTAATGTTTTCGAGCTCTCGAAAAAATGAAGTGAATAATTTTTCTTAATTTTACAAAAAAGATACTTATTATGTTAGCAAAAAATATTGAATCGGCTTTAAACAAGCAAATCCGCATAGAAGCAGAATCTTCACAAACTTATCTTTCTATGGCTTGTTGGGCTGAAGTGCAAGGATTAGAGGGAATTGCTCAATTCATGTACACACAGTCAGACGAAGAGCGAGCGCATATGCTTAAATTGGTAAAGTATGTAAACGAACGTGGAGGGCACGCTCAGGTAACAGATCTTAAAGCGCCAAAAACAACTTACACCACTTTCAAAGAGATGTTTGAGGAGCTATATAACCACGAACTTTTTGTTTCGAAATCTATTAACGAATTGGTGCACATTACCTTTGAAGAAAGAGATTATGCTACACACAATTTCTTGCAATGGTACGTTTCTGAACAAATTGAAGAAGAAGCTACTGCTAAATCTATTTTAGATAAAATTAACTTGATTGGCGATGATAAAGGCGGACTTTACTTGTTTGATCGTGATATTCAGCAATTAACAGTTACGAGTTCAATCGCTATCAATCCTAAATAAAAAAGTTAAAGTTTATTTAGAACATTTAAAAATAACTTTTTTCTTTTATATTTGTCTCTGTTTTTAATACACCGAGGAAAAGTGAGCAAGAAAGAAAAAGACAAGGACAAAAAAAAGGATAAAAAGAAAAAGAAAAACAAAGATATCCTTGATAAAATTAAGAAGATTGAGAACTGTAAATCTTCTTGCTGTGAGAAATATAAAAAGAGCGAAAAGAAACGCTGCTCGCGCTGTCCTATGTTCGATTTATTCAAAAAAACTGCTTAACGCGATATAGAAAAACCCATCAGATTTCTCTGGTGGGTTTTTTAGTTTTAAATTGCAGTCTATTTCCGATTTTTAAAGTCCATATATGAAAAACAGCATAACAATTCCCAAATCTAGTCTTGATTTTTTGGTTCAGCTAAAAGAAAACAACAACAAAGCTTGGTTTGAAGCGCATAAACCGCAATATCTGAAAGAACTCAATCATATCGAAAATTTTGCGGGCGCCTTACTGAAAGAACTTTCCAAAACAGATGTTTTAGAAAATGCTTCGGGCAAGAAAAGTGTCTACAGAATCTACCGCGACATTCGTTTTTCTAAAGATAAAACTCCTTTTAAGACATTTTGGGGCGGAAGTTATACGCGCGCAACAGCAGCGCGTCGCGGCGGCTATTATTTTCATCTGGAAAAAGGAAACAGCTTTTTTGCCGGGGGTTTTTGGGGACCAAATGCCGCAGATTTAAAACGAATACGAACTGAGTTTGCCCATGATCCCGAAACTTTTCAAGAAATATTGAATTCAGAATCATTCAAAAGCAATTTTGGCGTTTTGCAAGGCGAACAGCTCAAAACAAAACCAAAAGGCTTTGATGTGGATCATCCCGCTATTGACTTGCTTCGCTTCAAACAATTTTTGGTGATAAAACGCTTTACTGATGAAGAAGTATTGAGTCCGCAATTTTTAGAACTGGCTTTAGACGCTTTCAAAAACATGAGACCTTTTTTCGATTACATGAGCGAAGTTCTTACGACTGATGCTAACGGGGTTTCTATTTTATAAAACCACTTTTTAAAAAGTATAAAACCCGACAGTCCCGATCCCGTCCCGAAGTTTCGGGATCGGGACGGGATCGGGACGGGATAAAAACTTGTCGGGTTTAATTAATCATCCTTTAATCCTAAAAGCATTTTATTCCGTAGGAATGTCCCATGGTTGAATTCGATTTGGATTATGGTTTAACATTTACCGACGAGATATTCCTAGCGGAATATTAAACCTTTATCTACTCTGCAATAAAATTCATTTCTTTTTCTACTACTACTACCGACGAGATATTCCTAGCGGAATATTAAATCTTATTTGCTCTGCAATAAAATTCATTTCTTTTTCTACGACCGACGAGATATTCCTAGCGGAATATTAAACCTTATTTGCTCAGCAATAAAATTTCATTTACAACCACTTCGGTTATATAACGTTTTTCGCCATTTTTATCATCGTAGCTGCGATGCGTCAGTTTTCCTTCAACGGCAATTTCTTTTCCTTTCACAACATACTTTTCTATAATTTCTGCTGTTTTTCCCCAGGCTGTTATTCGATGCCATTCGGTTTGTTCTACCCTTTCTCCCTTATCGTTTTTATAATAATCTTTTGTTGCGATTGAGACGTGCGCTAGTTTTTTTCCGTTTTCTAATGTTTTAACTTCTGGATCGTTTCCTACATTCCCAATTAACTGAACTCTGTTTTTCATGGCGTATATTGTTTTTATGTTATGAATAAGTTGAATCGTTTATCAAATTCAACACTGCAAAGATGGCGAACCTCAGCACTGACAGTCGGTTGTTAACTATTTACTATCGACTGTAACTATTTGTAACCGTTTGTAAATGGAAATTGTTTTTTGTATATTTGAGATAAATCTTACGATATGAAGGCAAATATTAAAAAAGTAGAGTTAAGAAACCTTGAAATTGAGGACTATAGACAATTGAAGAAATCCATGATTGAATCGTATCCCGAAATGGCCGATTCGTATTGGGGCTCTGACGATATAGAAAGGCTTTTGTCTATTTTTCCCGAAGGGCAGCTGGTGATTTTGGTTGACGGGAAAGTGGTTGGCTCTGCCTTGTCTCTTATTCTTGACGAAAAGCTGGTAGAAAAAAGACACAATTATCAGCAGATTAGCGGTAACTATACCTTCTCTACACATAACCCAAATGGCGAAATTTTATACGGAATAGATGTTTTTATTCATCCTAATTATAGAGGCCTTCGGTTAGGACGCCGATTATATGATGCTAGAAAGGAACTTTGCGAGCAATTGAATTTGAAAGCAATTGTTTTTGCCGGAAGAATTCCGAACTACAGAGAACACGCCAAGA
Organism: Flavobacterium sp. TR2; assembly: GCF_025252405.1. Taxonomy (NCBI): domain Bacteria; kingdom Pseudomonadati; phylum Bacteroidota; class Flavobacteriia; order Flavobacteriales; family Flavobacteriaceae; genus Flavobacterium; species Flavobacterium sp. TR2. Next base: position 877,136 of record NZ_CP104307.1, read on the forward strand.
AACTGTCTCCAAAAGCTTATATAGAAAAAGTACGCACCAAAGAATTGTACGATCCGGTTCTTTCTTTTCAGTTAAGCAATGATTTTCACGTTTTGAGGATTCTTAAGAATTATTTGGAAGGCGACGAAGAATCGAAAGAGTTTGCCGTATTGCTGGAATGGAACAATATTTACTACGACGACAGTCCAAAACTGATTAATCTTAAGAAAGAAATTATACGTCTAGGATTAATTCAGTGGCAGATGCGTCCGTTAAACAATGTCGAAGCCCTTTTTGAGCAAGCCGAATTTTTTATTGATGCCGTTTCTGGCTATGGTTCAGATTTTGCCTTGTTTCCCGAATTATTTACCGCGCCTTTAATGGCCGATTACAATCATTTATCTGAAGCCGAAGCTATTCGCGAACTTGCTCGCCATACCGATCCAATTCGCAAGCGTTTTCAGGAGTTTGCCATTTCATACAATATCAATATCATTACTGGAAGTATGCCTTATGTAGAAAGCGGGAATCTTTACAATGTTGGTTTTTTATGCAAAAGAGACGGAACTTCAGAAATGTATACCAAAATTCATATCACACCCAACGAAGTTGTTCATTGGGGAATGAAAGGCGGATCAGAATTTAAAACTTTTGATACTGACTGCGGTAAAATCGGAATTTTGATCTGTTATGATGTCGAATTCCCAGAAATTTCAAGACTTTTAGCCGATGAAGGAATGAATATTTTATTCGTGCCATTTTTGACCGATACTCAAAACGGATATACTCGCGTAAAGCATTGCTCGCAAGCGCGCGCCATCGAAAATGAGTGTTATGTAGCCATAGCAGGTTGCGTTGGAAATCTTCCGAAAGTAAACAATATGGATATTCAATATGCGCAGTCTTCTGTGTTCACCCCATCCGATTTTGCTTTCCCGAGCAACGGAATCAAGGCAGAAGCCACTCCAAACACCGAAATGACGCTTATTGTTGATGTTGATTTAAATCTGCTGAAAGAACTTCATGAACATGGAAGCGTAAAAACATTAAAAGACAGAAGATCTGACCTTTACGAAATTAAAAAATTGAATTCATGAAAACGTGCCTCGAATGTTCAGCCAAAATTTTCGGCAGAGAAGACAAGAAATTCTGCTCCGACAGCTGTCGAAATGCCTACAATAACAAAATAAATAAAGATAGTACGAATTTCATGCGAAATATAAACAACAAGTTACGCAAAAATTACCGTATTTTGGCAGAGTTAAATGTAGACGGAAAATCTAAAGCTTCGAGAGACAAATTACTAACAAAAGGTTTTGATTTTGAGTTCTTTACAAACATTTTGCAAACCAAGACAGGAAATACATATTATTTCTTGTACGATCAAGGCTATCGTTCCTTGGACAATGATTATTTTATGCTTGTTAAAAAAGAAATATAGTTAGTATTATTTACCATGAGAAAAAACCCCACCTCAATTCTAGCCATAGTCTGCGTTTTAGCTTTACTTGGCATTATATACGCCACGATGATGCCGCAAGGAATCTCTAAAGACGATGAAGCTCTTGCTGAATTCTCGACTGAAAGAGCCTTAAATCAGGTCGAAATTATAGCACAGAAACCGCACTATGTAGGATCGACCAATCATGAGCTTGTTGCAAATTATCTTAAACTAGAATTAAACAGAATTGGATTAGAAACGAGTGTTCAGGAAGGTTTTACACTAAATGACAAAGGGCTTTTGGTAAAATCAAAAAATATTTTGGCCCGCATTAAAGGAACAAACAATACCAAAGCGCTTTTACTTCTTTCTCATTATGACAGCGCCCCGCATTCTTTCTCAAAAGGCGCAAGCGACGACGCTTCTGGCGTTGCCACAATTTTAGAAGGCATACGTGCCTTTTTATACTCAAAACATCCTCAAAAAAACGATATCATCATATTATTCTCTGATGCAGAAGAATTAGGGTTAAACGGCGCTGCGCTATTTGTAAACCAGCATCCTTGGGCCAAAGACGTTGGTTTGGTTTTAAACTTTGAAGCAAGAGGAACTTCTGGACCGAGCTATATGCTAATGGAAACCAACAAAGGAAACGAGGCTCTGGTTAAAGAATTTACTAAAGCAAAACCTTCTTACCCCGTTTCAAACTCTCTCATGTACAGCATTTACAAAATGCTTCCAAATGATACCGATCTGACTGTTTTTAGAGAACAGGGAAATATTCAAGGGTTTAATTTCGCCTTCATCGATGGCCACTTCAACTACCATACCCAGCAAGATGACATTCAGCATTTAAACAAAACTACGCTAGCGCATCAGGGCACTTACATCATGCCTTTGCTGAAATACTTCACAAACATCGATTTAAACCAAACAGAATCTACAGAAGATGATGTTTATTTCAGCGCTCCTTTTACATTCATCAGCTATCCGTTTGCATGGGTAATGCCAATGACTCTGGTTGCTTTCGGATTATTGGTTTTATTCATTTTCGTTGGAAGGGTAAAAAGAATCATCACTTTCACAGAAATTTTCAAAGGCTTTGTTCCGCTTTTAGGATCTATCATAATTGCAGGATTGGTAACATTTTTAGGATGGAAACTTATTCTCGAAATTTACCCGCAATACTCTGACCTTCTAAACGGATTTACATACAACGGACACGCTTATATTGGCGCTTTTGTTACGCTAAGCATTGCAATCTGTTTTGCTTTCTACCATCATTTCTCTGAAGCTAAAACCACCATGAACCATTTCGTGGCTCCTTTACTGCTTTGGATCATCATTAATGCATTTTTGGCCAACAGCTTAACAGGTGCCGGGTTTTTAATTATTCCAGTTTATTTCGGAATACTATTATTCGGAATCTTTGTTTTCACGCAGCACTACAGTTTAGGAATGAATTTGATATTCTCTATACCTGCTCTAGCAATTGTGGCGCCTTTCATCGTAATGTTCCCTATCGGATTGGGGCTTAAAATACTATACGGCAGTGCTATTTTGACTGTTTTGTTATTCGGATTGCTGCTCCCAATATTTGGAGCATTTCCTAAAAAAGGCGCTTGGATAGTGGTTTTCTTTCTTACCTCAATAGCATTTTTCGTTTACGCGGGATACAATTCGGGTTACGAATATGGCAAGGCCAAATCAAACAGTTTATTATATGTTTACAATGCCGACAACAATGCTGCAGTCTGGACCACTTATGACACTAATTTGGACGAATGGACCAAATCTTACTTAGGCGAAACCAATCAAAAAGCAGTGGGATTAAATACGCTTCCGCTAACGAGCAAATACAATACGACCTTTACGTATAGCGCAATCGCCCCTGTTGTAGCTGTTCAGAAACCAACCATTCAGTTTTTAAGAGACAGCGTTATTGGAAGCAACAGATATTTAAAAATCAGAATTACGCCGAACAGAAAAGTAAACCGCTACGACATTTATGCCAATCCAAAAATGACGTTTTATAACTTTAAAGCAAACGGAGTTGCTACTTCTGGAGAAAAAGGCAACCGTCTGCAAAGAGTTGACAGCAAAATTTTATGCTACTACGTAGTAGGCAACGAACCGCTAGAAATGGAATTCTACATCAACAAATCGACTGTTTTTGATATGGATTTAATTGAAAGTTCGTTCGATTTATTGAGCAACTCTCTGTTAAATGTTAAGCCAAGAGAAAATTGGATGATGCCTACACCGTTTGTATTGAATGATGCTGTTATGATTCAGCAGAAAATTAAACGCTATACGCCGCCAGTAAAACCTATTGAACCAGTTGCAGTAAAAGACAGTCTGGCTGTACCAAAAGACAGCATCAAGCCCGTAACTGCACCACAACCTTAATAAAGTCTAAAAACTTAATGCTATGGCAACAAATATTTCTACAATAGTTTTGAATGCATCGGCAGAAAAAGTCTGGAATGCATTGACCAAACCAGAATTAGTCAAACAATGGCAATACGGAAGCGATTTAATTACCGATTGGAAACCGGGAAACGAAATCAGATTTAGAAATGAATGGGAAAGCCAAGTCTTTGAGCAATGGGGAACAATCTTAGATGTTATTCCAAATCAGAAAATTAAATATTCTCTCTTTTTCCCTAGACCAGGATTAGAAGATAAACCCGAGAATTATTTTATAATGAATTATGTCCTAACCGAAGAGAATCAGAAAACGAAACTCGAAATAATTCAGGAAGATAATCGTCCTGGAGCGGTTCAGGAGAAACCGCAAGGAGAAGAAAATCCAATTCTGCAAGCATTAAAAGCTATAGTAGAATCGTAAATAAAAGAGCAGATTTGTCAATCTGCTCTTTTATTTGATTCATAGCTAAAAAAACCTTTTCTACTCTGTAACTTTGTTCCTTTGAATCTGAAAAAATGACAAAAATAAGCATACTGGGCTGCGGCTGGCTAGGACTTCCTTTAGCGAAAGCATTACTTAAAAAAGGAATTGCAATAAATGGATCGACAACTTCAGAAAACAAACTCCCAATCTTAAAAGAGGCAGGAATAAATTCGTTTTTGGTAAATGTTGAAAGCGAAGGAATTTCTGAAAGCATAGCATCCTTTTTAGCAGAAAGCGAAATCTTAATTGTAGACATTCCGCCAAAATTGAGAGCGAGCCAAAGTTCCTCGTCTCAATCTGAAATGACATTTGTAAACAAAATCAAGAATCTGATTCCTTTCATAGAAAAATCAGCGGTTAAGAGCGTTCTTTTTGTGAGCTCGACTTCTGTTTATGGTGATGATAATGGTTTCATAACAGAAGAAACCAATCCGAATCCCGAAACAGAAAGCGGCAAACAGCTGCTTCTAGCCGAAAATCTTCTGCTAGAAAATCTAAACTTCACAACGACAATTCTGCGTTTCGGCGGCCTAATTGGCGAAGATCGCCATCCTGTAAAATTTCTCGCAGGAAAAGAAAACATTGAAAATCCAGACGCTCCCGTAAATCTAATTCACCAAAACGACTGCATCGGTATTATTGAAGCAATCCTAAGTCAGTCCAAATGGAAGGAGATTTTTAATGCCGTTGCGCCTTATCATCCAACAAGAGCCGAATATTATACTCAAAAAGCAGCCCAAAAGAACTTGCCCTTGCCAAAATTCAGTTTGCAGCAATCGAACATAAAAAAGGTAATCTCCAGCGAAAAAATAGAAAGCATTCTAGATTATAAATTTAGATTAGAAGATTATTAGCCAAACATCAGGCTGAGCGACCCCGAAGCTTCGTGACGCTCAGGGCAATATTGGTTAAAATAGAACATAAAATCTTTAAATTCCCCATACAACTTATAGGATTTAAACAAAAATTACTACTTTTCCGCCACCAAAAACAAGCGGTTTTTATGACAAAAAGATTACATTTTCTATTATTTGCCTGCATCTTATTCTTTTCTTTTACTAAAAGTTACAGCCAAAACGACTCTATTCCTGAGGAAGCAGAAAAAATAAAAAAATTTCATGCCGATATTGTTGTTAAAGAAAATGGAAATCTAATTGTTACCGAAACTATTAAAGTTTACGCTAGTGGTGTACAAATACAGCGCGGCATCTTTAGGGAGCTTCCTATGAAGAACGCTTCTCCAAAAGTCTCTCAGAACAATTACTACACTGTCTTAAGCGTTACCCGAAACGGCTTAAATGAGCCATATCACGTATCTGCAGGATTTGAAAACTTTGAAATCCGTATTGGTAACAAAAAATATCCTATTGCAAAAGGAAACCATACTTATAAAATAACTTATGAAGTAGAAGCCCAACTGCATTCTTATAATGACTTTGATGAAATTTACTGGAATGTCACCGGAAACTACTGGGATTTTGAAATTGACAATGTTACGGCAAAACTGACCTTGCCAAAATCTGCAAAAGTATTCCAGACAGCTTGCTACACTGGTGTTTTTGGTTCAAAAGCGCGAGAATGCGATTCAAAAATTGTAGACAATACTGTTTTTTTCACTTCTAAAAATCTAAAAAAAGAAGAAGGTTTTACCATTGCCGCTGGGTTTCCTAAAGGCATTGTTAATCAGCCTTTTTTCAGACCTCACTATAAAATGGAGGAGTTTTTAGACGCTGAAAAAATACTATTGGCAATTGCTGTAGTTGCAATCTGTTTTGCATTCTATTATTTTTCATGGAAGAGATATGGCGAAGATCCGAAATTAAATAATGAAAACAGAAGCATCGATTTAAAAAGCCTTTATACGCCTACTGCGTTGCAATACATAAAAGATCAAATTGTCAACTCTCAAACGCTTTTAGTTACTATAATTAATCTGGCCTTAAAAGGCGCTCTTCAAATTTCAGATAATGGAAAAGAAACTTGGGCAGATGAATTTAAATATTCGCTTAAAATTGGGAACAAAACAGCCAATTTGCCTAAAGAGGAAAGTGCCGTCTTAAATACTTTGTTTAGTGAAAAAGATTCTTTTGAGTTAGACCAAGAAACGTATAAAATCTTTAAAGAAGCAAACTACGCTCTCAACTCCCCGTTAGAAGAGCAGCATAATTTGGACGATTATTATTCCATTAATTTCAAACAAATCTTAATTGGTTTTGCAATTACAGTAGCTGCTTTATTGGGTTACTGCCAATATTCGAAAGGAACGATTTATTGGGGTGTTATTGTCGGATTTACGATGATGGTTTTTACTTATTTACTGCTCAAAGGTGCAGTGCAAACCTTTATTGAAAAAGATTATAAGTCAATGGCGGCCTGTCTTTTCTTATCCCTTTTTACAGGTGTTTTTTCTCTCGGCTGGTATATTACAAGCAATGCTGACAAAAGTTATTCTGTCCTAACTTTGCTGGTACTCTTTTTAATAATTGTCGGATTTAGCATTTACCTAGGTCTAATTGGCGCTTACACCAAACTCGGACTTGAAACAAAAGCTGAAATCGAAAAGCTGAAAGAATATCTATTAGCTTATCAACCAGAAGAAAGCACTGCAATAAGCGTTTATGAAGAAAATCTGCCTTATGCTTTTGCATTAGGAATTGAAGATGAATGGAATCTCAAGTTCATTGATATTTTAAAAAAATTAAACTACACCAGTAATTGGATCAAAACAAGTGGCAGCACTTATGTTTCTTCTCCAAAATTTTTCATGAATTTCCGCAGCTCATACACTACCTATTCAAGCTCCTCTAGCAGCGGAAGTTCTGGCGGAGGAAGCTCTGGAGGCGGTGGCGGTGGCGGAGGAGGCGGTGGCTGGTAAACCGCTTTCAAAAACGATTAAAACTTAAATTGCTTTCATCATAAAAAAAACTTTGCGAACTTCGCGTTAAACTTTTGCGCCTTGCGGTTAGAAAAATCTCGCAAAGGCGCAAAAGCGCAAATTTTAGCAACCTTGCGGTTAAAAATTATGGAAACAGTTTTCATCAATTCACCTTTAGGAATCACCAAAATTATTGGAGATGAAAACGGCATATCTGTAATTTCCGTTTCTGATGTTGGGACAAATGAAGTTTCTAAAGAAATTCCAGCAGTTTTGCAAGACGCCGTTTTGCAGTTAAACGAATATTTTGAAGGCAAAAGAACCGATTTTAATCTCAAACTGAATCCGCAAGGAACCGAATTTCAGCAGAAAGTCTGGAAGTCACTTCTTGAAATTCCGTATGGAAAGACGGTAAGCTACATGGATCAGACCAAAAAACTGGGCGATGTAAAAGCAATTCGCGCAGTGGCATCGGCAAATGGAAAAAATCCGCTTTGGATTGTAGTTCCGTGCCATCGCGTTATTGGTACAAACGGCTCTTTAACCGGTTACGCTGGCGGATTATCTCGCAAGAAATGGCTTTTAGAACATGAGTCTCCATCTGCTCAGCAAAGCTTGTTTTAGTTTTATAGCCACAATCCAACGATAGCGAACAGACGAAGCATTTTACGAATTTCTTCTTATTTAAGAAATTTCATTCAATTTGTATTTTTTCAAAACTAATAAAATCAAATTTGTGTACATTTATGCAAAATAAAAAATTAGTGCGATTCGTGTCATTCGTGACAAAAAACCACAGCAAAAAAATATGATTGAAAAGATAAACCTCAATAACATTCTATTTCTTGATATAGAAACCGTTCCTGAAGAAGAGAACTTCAATTCGCTTGACGCTGAAATGCAATCGCTTTGGGACTTAAAAACGCAATATCAGCGAAAAGATGAGTTTACTCCAGAAGAATTTTACGAACGTGCCGGAATTTGGGCCGAATTCGGAAAAATTATCTGCATTTCGGTTGGCTTTTTTACCATCAAAGGAGATGTCCGCAATTTCCGAGTGACTTCATTTTTTGGAGAAGAAAAAAAGATCTTAAAAGACTTTTCAAATCTGATCAGCAATCATTTTAATCAGCCGCAGCATTTGCTTTGCGGACATAATTCAAAAGAATTTGATATTCCGTTTATTGCCCGCAGAATGATCATTAACCAAATGCCCATTCCCGACAAACTGAATTTATTCGGCAAAAAACCTTGGGAAGTGCCGCACTTAGATACTTTAGAGTTATGGAAGTTTGGCGATTACAAGCATTTCACTTCTTTAAAGCTACTGACCAAAATCTTAGGAATCCCCTCGCCAAAAGGAGATATAGACGGAAGTCAGGTTGCTCATGTCTATTATGTCGAAAAGGATATTGACCGAATCATTACCTATTGCGAAAAAGACACCATCGCCGTAGCCCAGATTTTCTTGCGCTTGCGCCGTGAAGATTTATTGATTGACGACGAAATTATTCATGTGTAAATTTGAGCTACTAAGTTGATAAGATTCTAAGAGACTACGTTTTTAGCACAATGTTTAAATAAACTTAAATAACTTATAGGGTTTAAAAAATGATTCATTCTGAAATTTCACATTATCGCATGGCTTCTCAGAAGCTTTATCAGGAAAATCAATGTTCTCCTCAGGAAATTGTACATCATTTTGGTGCGATGCAGGCTCAGGATTATGCCATGGCAAAATGGGCAATCGGTTCTCGCTGCAATTCTAGCGAAAAAGAAATCGAAGAAGCCGTCAATTCAGCAAAAATTATCAGAACACACATTCTGCGCCCAACTTGGCATTTTGTTTCCGCCGATGATATTTATTGGATGCTTGACCTTTCTGCTCCGCAAGTGAAGCGCTTTACGGCATCTGCAGCGAAAAAATTTGGTTATGATGAAAAGAAGCTAAATCAAACCAATGCCGCCATTGAAAAATTATTGGCCGGAAATAATCATTTGACTCGAGACGAAATCATGCAAGAACTTGGCATAAAAAAAACTTCAAGCGAAGATTTTTTGAGCGCTGCCATCATGATGAATGCAGAATTGGATGGTTTAGTCTGTAACGGCAAAATGAAAGGCAAGCAAATCACTTATGCTTTGCTCGAAGAGCGAGTTCTAAAGCCAAAAACCAAATTGACTAAAGAAGAAGCTTTGGCAAAATTGGCTCGGCGTTATTTTGAAAGTCATGGCCCTGCTACAGTACTCGATTTCTCGTGGTGGTCTGGTTTTGCTCCCACAATTTGCCAAAAAGCAATTAATGCAATTGAGTTGCAATTAAACACTATTACCATTGATAATCAGACCTATTGGTTTGGAAAAGACTTTTCAAGTGAGAATAAATTTCGCGAAAGCGTACATTTTCTTCCAGCTTTTGATGAAATTTTAATTTCATACAAAACACGCGAAGCTTCATTTACAGGAGATCATCAATCCAAAACTTTTACCAACAATGGGATTTTTAAACCCATAATTTTAGAAAACGGTAAAGTAATCGGAATTTGGAAAAGAACCATCAAAAAAGATCATGCTAAAATTGAAACGGAATTTTTTAATGAAACTGAAAATTCGAAAAAAGAAATTCTATTTCAAGCAATTAAATCTTTTGAAACGTACTTGGATACAAAAGTTGTAATTGAATAATTGTGTCGCCCCGCTGGGGCTTTTGAAATTGGGAAATCACATATGCTATAAATATTTCGCTCTTCCAGAGCTCTTTTTGAATTTTAATCTGGCGAAACAGCTCTGGAAGAGCGAAATATTTATAGAAATGATTCTGGCTATAATTAAAAAGCCCCAGCGGGGCGACACATAAACTCAAATTCCCGCCTCTTACATAAAATATTTATGCATTTTATTGCTAAATAATTACATTTACAAAAAAATGTAATTATGGTATTGAGCAGATTTTGGTTAGTTATTTTTATTTCTTCGATTGTTTTTATTGTAGTCAGTTTGTTTACTGCCAACACCTATACCATTGATTCTATTTTAAATGGAAAGAAAGACGATCCGATTTTGGTTTCTGAAAAATACGTTGAAGACCTGCCTGCCTTCTTAAAAGACAGCATCAAAAAAGCTCCAGACCAGACCATGATCATTAATCGTGATACGCTAAATGCCGACACGACTTATGTTTACAAAAACAAAACCGTAAAAATTTACAGCGGTCTTCAAAAATCTGATGGCTTGCTGCCAACTTGCAAAAGCACTTTGGTCGATTTAATACTTCCGCTTATTGCCTATCTCGCTTTTTTCTGCGGATTGATGGAACTTTTGATCGTTTCTGGAGCTTCTGGAAACTTAGCAAAAGCTTTAAGCCCTGTTTTTGTAAAAGTATTTCCTAGCATTCCTAAAAACCACCCTTCTATTTCATACATGACCTTAAACTTCGCTGCCAATTTCTTAGGACTCGATTCGGCCGCAACTCCATTTGGATTGAAGGCCATGGAAAGTTTACAGGAAATAAACCCCGAAAAAGATAAAGCGAGCGATGCGCAAATTATGTTTATGTGTCTCCACGCTTCTGGATTAACTTTAATTGCAACATCGATTATTGGCTATCGTGCGGCTGCTAACGCAAGCAATCCTGCAGATGTGATGCTGCCATGCATCATTACTTCCTTTATCGGAACGATCGCTGCCTTCTTAATTGTTGGAATCAAACAGAAAATCAATTTTAAGAGCGCTTCGCTTCTTATTGGCCTTATGGTTCTGATTGCTGCAATTGTAAGTTTGCTGATGTATGTAAATCATTTAGACCTAATCGGAAAAAATTACTTTACTTCTAACCTTTCTGGATTAATATTGGTTGCAATTATTGCTTTCACCCTGATTTTTTCATTTAAGCATGAAAAGAAATTCAAAGATGCCGAAACCACTGTTTTTGACACTTTTGTAGTAGGCGCTAATAACGGAGTTAAAACTGGAGTTACAATTTTCCCATACGTTTTAGGAATGCTGGTTGCAATTTCGCTTTTTAGAAACAGCGGTTTATTCGAAATTATAAGCGATGCCATCGGATTCGTCTTTTCAAATTTAGGTGTCAGCAAAGAAATTACCAATGCCCTGCCAGTTGCCATGCTTCGTCCATTTAGTTCTGCAGGTTCAAGAGGTTTCTTAATAGATTCTATGAACACCTTTGGAGCCGATTCTTTAACCGCTAGATTAAGCAGTATTTTTCAATGCAGTGCAGAGAGCACTTTCTATGTAATTGCGGTATATTTTGGTTCTGTAAACATCAAAAATACGCGTTATGCGCTGGGCACAATGCTTCTGGTAGATTTAATCTGCGTTATTACAGCAATTTTTGTGGCCACTTGGTTTTTCTAAGAGACAGCAAAAAACATAAACTTATTTTTACAAAAGCCTTTAATACAATCGTTAAAGGCTTTTTTATTAAAGTTTTAATACAAGACAGCGACATGAATTAGGCGCATTATCTTACAATATTTTTTCTTTTTTTGTAAAAACCTCTTAGAATTTTATATTTTAGAGCCTTCTAAAAGAATAAAACAATTAAATATTCCCCCAAATATGTTTAAATGGTTTTTAAGTAAAAAGAAGGACTCTAAGAGTCCCCAAAAAATTGAATGCGCAGAAGAAGCAAAACCTACCGAAAACGCTGAATCTGTGCAAACCGCCATCGATTCTAATAAAATTGACTGGCTCATTAATGATTCGCTTCTTGCCTTTATCCCTCGCGAATTATTTATGCACTATTCTGATTCCAATACTGCAAAAGACCCTCAGGATCCCTCCTGGCAAAATCAGGGTCTGTATTTTTGGAAAGAAAAAGAAGCTTTTGAAAACAAATCGCTTCCTGGTTTTTTTGAAACTATGGAAAAGAAATTATTTGTGCTCAACGAGGTGCCAGATTATATATCGCTGGTTTCAGGAAAGGCCATGCCATGGTTTGGAATGCCTGGAGGAGGCGAAAAATTCTTTTTCAGATATGACGAGAGTACTCCCGTGACTATCGAAGAAGCCCATAAACTCAACATGATAAATTATGTTGAAGTAGTAGAATTGAATCATGAAAACCTTAGTGTTCTAAATGACAGAGATAATTATTGCTTTTTAATAGACCCGAATGAAGTCAAGTACGAAGACCAGCTTTTTTATCTTAACGGAGAAAAAATCTCATTGGCAGAACTTTATCAAAAAAAGAAGCTTTTAGTCCTATCTGTTGAATAACTACATTTGCATTTATATTTATGAAAATCCACACTCTTTTTTTCCTGCTTATTTTAGTCGGATGCCAAAAAACAAAACCTACAGATGCTGCACCAGAAACAGTTGAAATCATCGAACCGCAAGAAACTTTAGAGGTTTCAGCAAATGAAAAGATCATTAAAACTGACACTGTATCCATTTATACTGACGGAACAGAATCTTCTACAGATTATATTCTGGCACATTTGGTAGATCAGCAGGCAGACAAAGACAGTATCGTTACGGTAAAATACCGATTGGATTTTTATCAGAATAAAACTAAAACAGCCTCTTCAAAAATTGCGATAAAAGGTTTTGAGAAAGGTTCTGAATGGATTGCTTCTTACGGACTAACCTCTGAAACTTCAAAAAATTCTCCATTTATACAGATTTCAGTTGGGTATCCTGCTTGCGGCTATTCGCATGACAACTATTTGTATTATTTAAAAAACAACGGATTGCAGCTCGTTCACCAATGGAGCACCATGTCTGACAGCGGCTGGGGAAGTTGGGTTGAAATTGTTAATCCTTCTACTAACTCTGACCCAAAATCTTTTTATTGCAAAACTGTTGCATTTGTGCCTGCAGATGAAGATGAGAACCTTGACATGGGAATTCTTTCGCACTCAGACTCAATATCTTTCGAGCTAAAAGACAATAAATGGAAAAAAATGCTGCTGTCTGCTAAAGACAAACCGTACTTTGAAAAAAAGATGACGTTTGACCAATTCAATAGCGTAGAATAAAAATCATAAAATTAGGTAAAGACCCCTAATTCAAATTCTTTCTTAGGTAAATAATTTCTAAATTTGTAAAAAAACAAAACTAATGATTGATTTTATATACCAAGATCCTTATCCGATCTTAAAGGATGATACGCAGTACCGCAAAATCACTTCTGATTTTGTGAAAGTTGAAAAATTTGGTGAACGCGAAGTTTTAACCGTTGATCCAAAAGGTTTAGAGTTATTGGCAGAAGAAGCTTTGACAGATGTTTCGTTTATGTTGAGAACAACGCATTTGCAAAAGCTGAGAAAAATTCTAGACGATCCAGAAGCGACAGACAATGATAGATTTGTAGCTTACAATTTACTCCAAAACGCTTCTGTAGCGGCTGAAGGTCAGCTGCCGAGCTGTCAGGATACAGGAACTGCAATTGTAATGGCTAAAAAAGGCGAAAGTATTTTTACTGGCGCAGATGATGCAGAATGGTTGAGCCGCGGTATTTTCAATACTTACCAAAAAAGAAACTTACGTTATTCGCAGATTGTTCCGATTTCGATGTTTGAAGAAAAGAATTCAGGATCAAATCTTCCTGCGCAAATTGATATTTACGCTAAAAAAGGAACTTCTTACGACTTTTTGTTTATGGCAAAAGGCGGAGGATCTGCAAACAAAACTTATTTATATCAGCAGACAAAATCTTTATTGAATGAAAAATCGTTAGATGAATTCATTCGCACAAAAATCAAAGACTTAGGAACTTCTGCTTGTCCTCCTTACCACTTAGCTTTGGTAATTGGCGGAACTTCTGCCGAAGCCAACTTAAGCGCTGTTAAAAAGGCTTCTGCGGGATATTATGACAACCTTCCGACTTCTGGAAACATGGCTGGCCAGGCTTTCCGTGATCACGAATGGGAAGAAAGAGTTCAGAAAATCTGTCAGGAAAGTGCTATCGGTGCGCAATTTGGAGGAAAATATTTCACTCACGATGTACGCGTAATCCGTTTGCCGCGCCACGCAGCTTCATGCCCTGTGGGATTAGGAGTTTCTTGTTCTGCAGACAGAAACATCAAAGGAAAAATCACCAAAGACGGAATCTTTGTTGAGCAATTAGAAACCAATCCGAAACAATTTTTGCCAGAAACAGCTCCACACTTAGAAGCTCCTGTAGAAATTGATTTAGATCAGCCAATGGCCGATATTTTGGCAAAATTGTCTCAATATCCAGTGAAAACGCGTCTAAAACTAAACGGAACTGTAATTGTTGCCCGTGATATTGCTCACGCAAAAATCAAAGAATTGCTAGACGCCGGAAAACCAATGCCAGATTATTTCAAAAATCACCCAGTATATTACGCTGGTCCTGCAAAAACTCCAGACGGAATGGCTTCTGGAAGTTTTGGACCAACAACTGCTGGCCGTATGGATGTTTATGTAGATGAGTTCCAGAAAAATGGCGGAAGCATGATTATGCTTGCAAAAGGAAACCGAACTAAACAAGTAACGGATGCCTGCAACAAATACGGCGGATTCTACTTAGGTTCTATCGGAGGCCCTGCTGCTATTCTTGCTCAAGATAACATCTTAAAAGTAGAAGTGGTTGACTTTGAAGAGTTAGGAATGGAAGCTGTGCGTAAAATCACTGTTAAAGATTTCCCTGCTTTTATTATTACTGATGATAAAGGAAATGATTTCTTTGCAAATCTATAAAGGTTATTTGCCACAAAGGCACTAAGACACAAAATTTTTATAATAAAAGCCACCAATAGGTGGCTTTCTTTTTTGTCTTAAAAAAACATCTTCGCGTCTTAGTGCCTTTGCGACAAATTAAGCACTTAAATCTTGTTTTTCAAAAGCTATAAAATGTGATATTTCGCCTTTAAGATTGTAAACCGGCAAAGCATCTATTTTACATTTGTAGGTCTGTCCGTTTTTTCTATAATTTTCGAGTGTTTTCGCAAAAGGAATCTGCTTCTTCACTGCTTCTCTGATTTCCTTTAGGTCTTTTTGAGAAGTTGCCGGACCTTGAAACATCTTTGGCGTCTTTCCTAAGATTTCTTCTTCTTTGTAACCCGTCATTTTTTTTATTCCGCTTGACGCGAAAACTATTTTCAAATCCAAATCAGTCACCAAAACAACTTCTTGCTTAATTCTTTCTTGAATGTTTAGCTTCTCTTCATCCCAGACAAATTCAGTTGAAATCTTACTGACTCTCTCCAAATCAGTGCTTAAAGCTTTTAGCTCATTTAAATATTCGTAATGAAAATCCCAAGATAGGATTGGAACCGAATTTCGCTGCACTAAATCATCAAAATTTTTATTTTTCATATTAAAATAATTCAGAAGATGAATGAATCTTTTCTCTCAAAGATACAAGAAAAATCCTGTTATAAAAAGTCAGAAGTCTTAATATACGATTAAAAAGCGTTATCAAAATGTAAATTTCAGCTGGACGACAACCGCCTTCTTAACCTCTGTGTTTAAGTTACTTAACGATATTCCAAGCAATCTTACCGAATCTTTCATTTTTTCCTGATACAATAATTCCTCGACATTTTCCATAATCAGGCTTTTATCAGAAATAAAATAAGGCAGCGTTTTGCTTCTTGTCTGCTGCGAAAAATCGCTGTATTTAATTTTAAGCGTAATGGTTTTTCCTGAAACATTGTACCGCTTTAGGCGTTTTTCTAGCGAGCCGGCAATTCGTTCCAGCTGCTCCATCATAAAAATCTCAGAAGACAAATTCACATCAAAAGTATGTTCTGCAGCCACAGATTTAGCAATTCGAGAAGATTTTACCTCACTGTTATGAATACCACGAACAACATGATAATAAAATGCGCCAGATTTTCCGAAATGCTTTTCTAAAAACTCTAATGACTTGCTTTTCAAATCGGTTCCTGTAAAAATTCCAAGCTGATACATTTTTTCTGTTGTGACTTTTCCAACGCCATAAAATTTGCGAATCGGGAGATCTTCAAGAAAAGTTTCCACTTCGTCAGGATTTACCGTTTTCTGTCCGTTGGGCTTGTTGTAATCACTGGCAATTTTGGCGACAAATTTATTGACTGAAATGCCAGCAGAGGCTGTAAGTCCTACTTCATTAAAAATTCTTGCTCTAATCTCCTGCGCGAGAATGCTTGCGCTCGGATTTCCTTTTTTATTTTTAGTCACATCCAAATAAGCTTCGTCAAGCGAAAGAGGCTCAACCAGATCGGTATATTCATGAAAAATTTTATGGATTTTGGATGAAATCTCTTTGTAGCGATCAAATCTTGGCCGAACGAAGATAATTTCTGGACAGTATTTTTTGGCCAAAACCCCGCTGATGGCACTGCGGACACCAAATTTTCTTGCCTCGTAACTGGCTGCCGAAACCACTCCCCGATTCTCTGAACCGCCAACCGCAACAGGTTTTCCTCTTAATTCCGGATTGTCCATCTGCTCTACCGATGCATAAAAGGCATCCATATCAATGTGAATAATTTTACGATATGTTGGTGTTTCTGACATATTGCAAATTTAAAGAGTAAAAACAATAAAAAAGCCCTGTAAATAGTTATAAATCATATCAATTTTTAAAGAATCTGAATTCGATGAGTCCAAACCAATAATTCTTTCTATTTTTGTTCTTCTACTCGAAAAATTAAATAATGCGAACATTTGTTATAGGTGACATTCATGGCGGATTACTTGCACTTGAACAAGTGCTTGCAAGAGCTGAAGTTACTACCGAAGATACTCTAATTTTTTTGGGCGATTATGTTGACGGCTGGAGCCAGTCTGTTGAAGTAATCGACTATTTGATTGATTTAAAAACCAAACAAAACATTATCTGCATAAGAGGAAATCACGACCAGCTTGCTTTGGACTGGCTAGAAAATAGACATGATGATTTTGACGAAGAAATGTGGTACAAACATGGCGGAAAAGCGACTGTTGAAGGTTATGCCAAAATTTCTGAAGAGAAAAAAAGAGCCCATATCGAATTTCTGGAAAATCTTCAGGATTATTACCTTGACGATCAGAACCGTTTGTTTGTTCACGCTGGTTTCACCAATTTAAGCGGCGTAAAATGGGAATATTTTTCGAAGCTATTCTACTGGGATAGAACACTTTGGGAAACAGCTCTTTCATTAGACCCAAAATTAAAAGAAGACGACTTACACTATCCTAAAAGATTTACCGTTTATAAAGAAGTTTATATTGGCCACACCCCAGTTACCCGAATTGGCGAAACGGTTCCTGTAAATAAAGCTTGTGTCTGGAATGTTGATACTGGCGCCGCATTTAGAGGTCCGCTTACGATTTTAGACGTCGACACTAAGGAATACTGGCAGAGTGAGCCATTGAACGAACTCTATTTTAACGAAAAAGGTAGGAATTAATTTATTTAAAAGTTACATTTGCTGCCGAAATAATTAATATTTAAATTTTTATGAAAAAGGTTATTACACTCTTGTTTTTAGTAACATTCGGATTTGTTAATGCTCAAGAAGCTTTCACAGGAAAGGGAGATATTAAAGTAAACGTAGGAGCTAATTTGCAAGATGGTGGTTCTGGAATTCAAGGTTCTGTTGATTTTGGGTTAGGAGAAAATTTCTCTTTTGGTTTTGTTGCTAATTATATCTTAGGATTTGATAATTTTAATGGTTACTACCACGGCAGCAACAATCTTTATCACGATGTTGAGCCAGATTTCTCAGATCGTTTTGATGCAAAAGCAAGAATCAATGCTAACTTATCTAGTGTAATTGGTGTGAAAGAATTAGACGTTTACCCTGGATTAAGCTTAGGTTTGCATAATTTCGGAGGACACGTAGGAGGTCGTTATTTCTTTACTGAAGGATTTGGTGTTTTCACAGAAATCGGATTTCCAATTGCTAAATACGGTTCAAACAACGATCCCTTTTATCATTTAAACAATCAGGCTACTTTTAGTTTAGGAGCTTCGTTTAATTTATAGTTTTTTAAAGATGCTAAGCTTCTAAGGCGCTAAGTTTCTGAGATGCTAAGCTTTTACTTAAAAAGAAAAAAACCGCTTTTGGCGGTTTTTCTTTTTTATAATATTTTGTTTTTATTTTTTAGCGAATTTCTTAACGATTCTTTTTGCGCCGTTGTCTAATTCTATAACGTAAATCCCCTTATTTAAAGCACTTACATCAATTGGACTTTCTGAAAGTTCACCTTTACTAATTTGCTGTCCTAAAATATTTGTAATTCTAAATGTATATCCTTTACTGTTTACAAATGACACATTTAGCTCATTTGCAACAGGATTTGGATATAATGCAAACTCCGGATTTTCATTAGTGTCTGCCAATCCCGATTCCGCAACAATTTCTTCATTCGCAACTGTTCCTGAAGCTGTTATGTTTATAGAATAATCTTCGACTTGCCCATAAGAAAAACTTTCGCAAGATGTTGGAATTCCATTATATTTCATAGAAACTCTAAGTCTTGTTGTTCCAAGCGCTGCCGTTGCCGGAATTGTAATAGTTCCTGATGCTGAAGCTGCTGTTGATGTTGCTTTTGTCCAAACCGTTTCACCAGAATCTGCAAAATCACCATCTTGATTATAATCTATAAACACAGCATATCCTTCACTGTAAACTGTAGATGTCCAACTCGGTGTGATCGTAATGGTATATGCAGTTCCTCTTGCTGCATTTGTCGAAATTGAAGTATAATTTTCATAACCTGCTGTTCCCGCAGATGTGTTATTGATTGTTCCAAATACAACTTTACCAATTTTTTCGTCTGCTGTGCTATTTCCCTGAGATGTACAATATGTTAACGCGGCAGAAGTAGTTGTAACATTTACTGTGTTACTCGCTACCGAAACATTTCCTGCGGCATCTTTAGCTTTGACAGTAAAACTATAAGCCGTTAATGCTGTCAAACCAGTTACGGTATAACTTGTTGTTGTAGACGAACCTTTTAATGTGGTTCCTTGGTAAATATCATACCCTGTAACAGCTACATTATCTGTTGATGCTGTCCATGATAAGTTAGTCGTTGTGCCAGTAGTGCCAGAAGCCGCAAGATTTGTTGGAGCTGTAGGCGCAACAGTATCATTAGACCCTACATAAGCAGCACCAATGCCTACTGCATAAAATGCATTGGTAGTCGCTATCACTTCAGCCGAACCTGCGCCATACAAATCTATTGCAGATTGTATTCCTGATGTTCTTGCATTTGCATAAGTCGAATTTGCGGTTAAATACACACTCTCTAAACGAAAGGCAATTTTTGCTGCTTTATCGATAGTTATACCAGTCACGTTATAGGCGTTTCCAATATCATTTGTTCCTGATTTACCAACTGATAAAATGTAAAACCAATGATTTAGAACTCCTGAATTGGTATGAACGCCACAATAATCGTTGCTGCTAGTTGGTGTACAGCTTTGGCTCACCCAATTGGTTCCTCCATAAGTATCTGGCTGCCCTTCTGATTTTGGATTACTCATAGAACGTAAAGCGAGATGTCCTGTTCTTCTTTCGATATCTTCTCCCACTAACCATGTTGATTTTGTTGGCGCAGCACGATATTCGATACAAGCTCCCCAAATGTCCGAGAAACCTTCATTCATTGCTCCCGATTCTTTTTGATAAGCAAGATTTGCTGTATAAGTACAAACTGCATGACCTATTTCGTGGCCGGCAACATCTATAGAAGTCAAGATATCAAATCCGCCAGTTCCAGTTCCGTCACCATACGTCATAACGCTTCCGTTCCAGAATGCATTATTATTATTTGGATATCCAGCGGCCACTAAGTTGTAGTGAACATAACTTTTAATTTTTGCTCCGGCATTGTCATAACTGTTTCTTCCATGAACAGCAGACCAATAATCGTATGTCATTTCAGCCCCCCAATGCGCATCTAATGCTCCATTATCTTTATTCGTATTATTATACTCAGCAGCTGTCCAATTATTGTCAGCATCTGTAAAATTGGTTGTTGGGTAAGTTGCTGTTCTGGCAGAATTATAGGTTTGAATTCCATTTCCTCGAGTTCCATCAGATAAAATATAAGAAGATCCACTTAAAGTAGTCTGAATGGTCTGAGTTCCGCTATAGCGTGTCGCTGCATTTGCTGAAACAATTGCTGCTTTTGCATTAAATGTTTCCTTTTGATTTGCTTTGGCAGATTTCAATTTCGCTCCGTGACTATATTCTCCAAGGTGCTTTATGGTCGCATTATAAAACAATACTTTTCCATTTTCAGCATCAATGTAGAGATCACCTCTGCTTAACGGATTTGTAGCATAGATATCAAACTTATAAGCCAATCGAACTTTATCTGATTTTCTATCCTCGCCTTGTTCTTCCATATCTGGCAATAAAACCAATTCCCCTTTTGGTTTTTCATAATCCATTGCAGCGGCATCTTCAGGCTTTTCCCACAAGTATTCTTTTGCTCCCGTGTAAGCAATCGCTTGAGCAAATGCATCTTGACTTGATAATTTTGGAGTAGTTTTTACATTTTTAAAAGCATAAAACTCACCATTCATAGAAACTAATTTGCCTTCTTTAGAATGTAATGAATAATTGGCAAATTCTACTTTTATTCCCTGTTCGTACAGCTGAAACTTTTCATGGATAAACCCCTCTCTGTCTGATTCGGTTTTAACTTTCAAAAAAGTCTGGTTATCTTTTAATCCCAGCTGCTCTTTAAAAACAGTATTAAAATCTGTTCCCTTGTAGGTAGATTTATCACTAAAAGTGATTAGACTTGGTTGTCCATTTTCTGATAAATTTTTCTGGCTTATCCGCTTGTCTGTATTTTGAGCAAGTACAGGAGCTGAAAATGTAAGAATAATAACGGCTGAAGCCATAATTTTGGGTAATTTTCTTTCCATAATAATGTGGTATTTAAATTTTGGTTAAATGGATTACAAACAAAATATTTAATGTAAGTAAATACTTTATTTTGATGTAAAAATATTTTATTTATGTTATATAATCGATTAAATATGCCGTTAATCGATAAAATGCAACATTTTTTACATTAATTCCATTTTTATTTAACAAACCATAATAATCTCGTAATAAAAAGGCTCAAAAAATAATTATTCAATTGACTTATAACTACTTATACTTAAAAAACACTTTAAATCTTATATAATCTGTCAAAACCAACAGCTAGAAATCCTTTAATTAATTCCTACAAAAAAAGCCAGCTCTTTTAAAAGCTGGCCTTTGTCATTTTTTAAGAAAAAAAATATTTTTTAGCTGATATTCATTTCAGGAATTTCGCCTTCAATAATCAAATCTGCTTCGGTTGAGGCAATGATATGCTCGACTGAGACGCCTGGCGCTCGTTCTAAGAGCTTAAAACCTTTTTCAGTCACTTCGAGAACCGCAAGCTCTGTTACGACCTTTTTAACGCATCCTACACCCGTTAATGGCAAAGTGCATCTTTTTAAGATTTTAGATTCTCCTGCTTTGTTTACGTGCATCATGGCAACGATGATATTTTCGGCCGAAGCCACCAAATCCATTGCGCCTCCCATTCCTTTTACCATTTTACCGGGAATTTTCCAATTGGCAATATCTCCGTTTTCTGAAACTTCCATTGCTCCCAAAATAGTTAAATCTACTTTCTGGCTTCTGATCATTCCAAAACTAAATGCCGAGTCGAAGAAACTGGCCCCCGGAAGCGTCGTAATGGTTTGTTTCCCTGCGTTGATAACATCTGCATCTTCTTCTCCTTCAAAAGGAAATGGTCCCATTCCTAGAACTCCGTTTTCACTCTGAAATTCTACTGCAATATCTTCTCTAACATAATTTGCCACCAAAGTTGGAATTCCAATACCTAGATTGACAAAATATCGGTCTTTTACTTCTTTTGCAATTCGTTTTGCTATATCTTCTTTTGTTAACATATTTCTTAATGTGTCAATTAGGAAATTAGATAATTAGATAATGCCATACTTGCGCAATCTAAATAATTATCTAATTATCGCATTTCTAATTATCTAATTTGCTCTTTGTCTCACGGTACGCTGCTCAATTCGCTTCTCAAATTTTTCTCCTTGAAAAATACGCTGCACCATGATTCCCGGAATATGAATCTGATTTGGATCTAAAGCACCAACTGGAACTAATTCTTCCACCTCTGCAATGGTGATTTTTCCAGCTCCTGCCATACAAGCATTGAAGTTTCTAGCAGTTCCTTTAAAAATGAGATTTCCGGCTTCGTCACCTTTCCAAGCTTTTACGATTGCAAAATCGGCTTTGAAAGCTTCTTCCATGATGTGCATTTTTCCATTGAATTCGCGTGCTTCTTTTCCCTCGGCAACTTCTGTTCCGTAACCAGCTGGTGTAAAGAATGCTGGAATTCCAGCCTGAGCCGCACGACAGCGCTCTGCAAGAGTTCCTTGTGGGGTCAGCTCCACTTCCAATTCTCCAGAAAGCATTTGGCGTTCAAACTCTGCATTTTCTCCAACATAAGAAGAAATCATTTTTTTGATCTGCTTTTTCTGAAGCAATAATCCCAAGCCAAAATCATCGACCCCTGCATTATTAGAAATACAAGTTAAATCTGAAATTGTCGTGTTTACCAAAGCTGCAATTGTATTTTCAGGAATACCGCACAATCCGAAACCGCCAAACATGATGGTCATGCCACTTTTAATTCCTTCAATAGCTTCCTGAACGCTATTAACTTTTTTTGTTATCATAACAAACTATCTTTATTGCTGAATATTTTTGATAAAAATAAGATTTTTAGATTGAATTATAACGATTTCGTAAAAATAAAACCAAAATAAAAATCCCTTTACTTCTCTTCCAAAAAGAGTTGTAAAGGGATTGAAATATAATCAGATATCTTTTATTGCAACAATGTTACAATTCAAATTCATCGGTATTTTGTTCGGTTTGAGTGGTATCTTTTACCACTGCCGGTCTAGTATAACAGTCTACTTTTATTGAAAGGTTTGCCGGGCGCTCAAATTCAGATTTTGAAATCTGAAGATCTTTATCGGCATAACATTTTTTCATATAATAACCCCAAACTGGCAAAGCTGCTGTAGCTCCTTGTCCGTAAGTCAAACTTTTGAAACGAGCCGAACGATCTTCGCATCCAACCCAAACTCCGGTAACTAAGTTAGGAACCATTCCCATGAACCAACCATCAGATTGATTTTGCGTTGTACCTGTTTTACCAGCAATAGGATTTGTAAACATATACGGATAACCAGTCCAACGATTATCTCCGCTTCCTCCGCCTTGCGTACGCAAACGCACACCAGAACCGCTTTCTGTAACCCCTTGAAGCAATTTAATCACCGCAAAAGCAATATCTTTATTTAAAACATCATGAGACTCTGGAATTGGCTCATAAATCACCTCACCGCTTTTGTTTTCAATTCTGCTTAAAAACTGTGGTTTCACATAAACTCCTTGATTGGCAAATGTACTATATGCCGCAACCATGTCTTCAACTGTAATATCTACCGCTCCTAACGCAATTGAAGGCTGTACCGGAATTTCTGTTTTAACTCCTAATTTTTTAGTCAGTTCTACAACTGCTTCTGGACTTGTTCTGTCGATTAATTTAGCCGAAACGGTATTGATAGAAGCTGCCAAAGCCTGCTTTAAAGTTACCATTCCGCGGTATCTGTAATCTGAGTTTCTTGGCTCCCAGTCTTCTGTTACGTGGTGGCGTCCTTTATGAATCATAAAAGGCCCATCTAGAATAGAATCGCAAGGAGACATATTCAGCTCTTCGATTGCGGTTGCATAAACGAAAGGTTTGAAAGTAGATCCTACTTGTCTAGCTCCCTGCCCTACGTGATCGTATTGGAAATATTTATAGTTAATTCCACCAACCCAAGCTTTAATCGCTCCTGTTTGAGGCTCCATTGACATTAAACCAGATTGCAGAAAGTGTTTATAATAACGAATAGAATCTAACGGAGTCATTACAGTATCTCTTTCTCCTTTCCAAGTGAAGACACGCATTTTTGTTTTTACTTTGAATGAAGCGATAATATCGTCTTCGCTTTTATCCATTTCTTTCATTTGAGCCCAACGAACAGAATTTTTCATTGCCTGCATCATGATTCTGTCTGTCTCAGCTTGTGTGATATTTACGAAAGGAGCGTTTTTATTATTTTTTTGATCAATAAAAAACTGCTGTTGAAGGTTTTGCATATGCGCCGCAACAGCTTCTTCAGCATAAGTTTGCATTCTAGAATCTATCGTAGTATAAATCTTAAGACCGTCTTTGTAAATATCGTAGTCAGACCCGTCAGGTTTTTTATTTTCAGCAACCCATTTTTTCATGTAATCACGAAGATACTCTCTAAAGTAAGTTGCAATACCTTCACGGTGGCTTTCCAGTTTAAATTTTAATGTGATAGGCAGCGCTTGAAGTCTTTCTTTCTCTGCTTCTGAAATCATTTTTGCTTTTGCCATTTGAGACAAAACCACGTTACGACGGTTTTTTACGCCTTCTGGGTTTCTTACCGGGTTGTATAAACCTGAGTTTTTGAACATTCCCACCAAAATAGCCGATTCGTCTACGGTAAGGTCTTTGGGATCTTTAGAAAAATACGTTTGGGCCGCCGAGCTTACTCCAACAGAATAATTTCCAAAATCATAGACGTTGCAATACATCGCTAAGATTTCATTTTTTGTATATTGTCTTTCTAGACGAATGGCAATAATCCATTCTTTTATTTTTTGCACGATTCTAAAAGGCAGAAACTTAGATCCTTCTCCGTGAAACAGCTGTTTTGCAAGCTGTTGTGTTAATGTACTCGCTCCTCCATTTGTTCCTAAGCTAAAAACCGCTCTTAAAGTTCCGCGACCGTCAATTCCTGAATGTTCGTAGAAACGGGCATCTTCAGTTGCAACAAGCGCTTCGACTAGATTTTTAGGCAAATCAGAATATTTAAGCTGAGATCTGTTGGTTTTAAAATATTTACCCAACACCACTCCGTCAGAAGAAATAATTTCTGTGGCAAGGTTTGAATCTGGATTTTCTAAATCTTCAAATGAAGGCATAGATCCAAATAAACCCCAAGAAGCAAATAAAAAGAAGGCCAAAACTCCTAAAAGAGAGTATGCAAAAACCCTCCAGAATTTCTTTTTATAGTAATTAATATCCTTGTTTGATTGATTGTTTTTTTTAGCAGCCATAACTATTTTTCTAATCTTTTTGTTCTATTCTAAAACCAACGTCTGTAATTCCTTGTAAAGCTTCTACACCAGGTATTTTGCCTGATTGTCTAACGGCCTGTTTGATGTGAACTTTGTATTTTCCTCTAAACTTCACATCTTCTTTGTAATAAAGCTTACTTTCTTTAATATCAGAAAATCCATTTCCTAACAATGTTCCGTCTGGCTCCGCCATTTGGTATTCTAAGGTATCCACTTTTGTAAATCCGTTTGGCATTTCCATTGAAACGATCAAAAACAAATTATTAAACGGATAATTGTTGTTGTCTCGTATGTTGACAAAAAGATTGTACTTTTTTGTAGAATCTAAAACTGGCAGATCAAAGCTTACAATGCTGTCTTTGTGCCAAGCACTTCCAACAGATTTGTATTCGTCAAATACCCTTTTTTTATCACAAGAAAAAAGAAGTATTGCCGCCAAAAGAAGAATTCCGCTATTTTTTATTCTCATTTTTAGTATTCGTTATTGGTTTTCTAGGTTCAGCAGGTTTATTTTCGTTTGAATTCTGCTTATTCGGATTATTTTTATTCGAATTATGCTTCTTCTTATGATTTTGCTTATTTGGATTGTTTGGCTTATTCGCATTACCATTATTCGGATTCGGATTGTTGTTTCCTGCCGGTTTCGCGTTATTGGCATTCTTCTCCTGCTGTGGTTTTACTGGAGTTGCAACACCAGCCGCCTCTGCATTTTGTTTGCGCTTGCGATTTGGTTTTTTCTTTCTTTTTGGCTGGTCAAAACGAGTTAAACTCTCTTGTCCCATTGCGTTATTGAAGTCTTTTTCAGGTTCTGAAGTTACCTCAACTGCAAAATCTTCTAAAGAAGACACTTTATTTTTCTGCTTATTCTCAGCGATAATTTCTTTTACCTGATCAATTTTTAGAACGTGCCAGTTTGCGAAGTTGTTTGTGTAGGCAAACCACATTAATCCTTTAAAAATATCTTGTTTCTGGCAGACAGCATCTCCTTTTTCGGTAATTAATTTCGTGTCGTAGTCAGGAAAATCTTTTAATGCGTCCATGTACGTGTCTAACTCATAGTTCAGACAGCATTTTAATTTTCCGCACTGTCCCGCTAATTTCTGCGGATTTAATGACAGCTGCTGATAACGAGCGGCTGATGTGTTCACGCTTCTAAAATCGGTCAACCAAGTCGAACAGCATAATTCGCGTCCGCAAGATCCTACTCCTCCTAAACGAGCTGCTTCTTGGCGGAAACCAACTTGTTTCATTTCTACTCTGGTGCTGAATTCTTTAGCAAAATCCTTAATCAGCATTCTAAAATCGACACGATCATTTGCTGTGTAGTAAAAAGTCGCTTTTGATCCGTCTCCTTGAAATTCAATATCAGAAATTTTCATTTCCAGCTTATGATGAATTGCCAACTCGCGTGCGCGAACTTTCATTGGTTCCTCTCGATCTCTCGCTACAGACCAGATGTCTATATCTTTTTGAGATGCTTTTCTATAAATTTTAGGAACATCATTACTTTCGTAATTCACTCCTTTTTTCTTCATTTGAATCTTTACCAATTCTCCTGTAAGAGTCACAATTCCAATATCATGTCCTGGCGAAGCAACAGTTGCTACAATATCGCCAATACTTAAAGTTAATTTCTCCGAATTTCTAAAAAATTCCTTTCGTCCGTTCTTAAAACGAACCTCAACACAGTCAAAAATCGCCTCTCCATTAGACGGACTCATGTTAGAAAGCCAGTCAAAAACCGTCAATTTATTGCAGCTATCGGTGCCGCAAGTCCCATTATTTTTACAACCTTTTGGTGCGCCACCATCTGAGGTTGAACAACTTGTACATGCCATAATTATATATGTAGTGCTGCTAAAACGCAGCTTAAGTTCATAAACGTTTGATCGGTAAAGATAGTATTTTTTTTATTTTGCTTTTTATTGATAAAAACTAAAGGGCTGTTAAATAACAAAACACATTTTTTTGTAAGTAAATTATTTCTTTTGCTTCTTCCTTCTAAAAAAATTTGCTCTCAAAACCTTTTTCTGCAAGCTTTAAAGTATATACTTATAATTTAACTTTTTATACTGAAATATATTTTTCATTTTTATGTTTTATCTTACAGAATAGTTTAAATATCCTTCTTTTAAACTCAAATCAACTAAATATTTCATTTAAAAACAATCATAATGCAAAACCAGATTGAAAGTTTCCTCTTTCAGGGAAAATTTGACAAGGCCAGAGAATGCCTAAATAACGGAGAAAAATTTAACGAGCAATATCTAAAAAACAATTTTTCGCAGATTGTAGCCAAAATCATTGATGCTAAAGAAATAGATTTTGTGGAAAAATTGATAAAAGCTGGATTTATTGAAACCGATATTTACGAATTGGACAGTTTTGATCAGTCTATTTTCAAACCATTAACTTTATACTTAAAAGATGATGAAGAGTCGATTTCCTTCTTTAAGGAGCTAATGTCAAAAATGGAAAACATCAACGATGAGATAAACGATAAAACTCTTCTTGGCTATTTTCTTGAAAAAGGAGCTTCGCCAAAAATAGTTAAAGTTTTAGTTGATGATTTTGGTGCTAACACTCAGTATAAGAACAATGCAGGAGAAAATTTCATCTACACTATTCTAAATACTTATGGTCTTGATGCAGAAAAAGTAAAAGAATACATCGGCATTTTGACCAACAATGGTGTTGATATTAATGAGAAAAATATTGTTGGAACTACTCCACTAATTTGTGCTGTTAAAAGAAATCGAAAAGACGTTTTGCCATTTTTACTAGAAAATGGAGCAGATCCAAATGAAACTGATAACCAAGAAAATAACTCGTTTTATTACGCCGCAGCTGAACAGTTCTCTTTTCCGATGTATGAAATTTTGGCAGAATCATCATCAGCCAATTTTAATAACATCAATAAAAATGGAAAAACTTTACTCACAGAGTTTATCCGAATGATGTCTGATTCTGAATACGATCTGAATTCACTACAGAGACTATTATCAGATGGAGCCGATTTAAATCACTGCGCTGAATATTATGGAAATCCAAAATCGGGTATTGATTATATTGTCGAGAAAAAATCAGGCATTCTTAAATCGGTTTTAGAAAATGTTTCTTTGGATGTAAATGAACAGGACAATCAGGGAAATACCATTTTGCATAAAGTTTGCGCCTATGATGTCAATTATGATGCAGAAATGGCAAAAGAAACCTATAGAAAGACAAAACTGCTATTAGATCAGGGAGCAGACATTTCGATTACAAACGATAAAGACGAAACCGCCTTGATGCTCGCTTCTGGAGATAACCTGAAGATTAAAACCGTCGAACTTTTGATGAAACAATAAAACGATCATTTACTTAAAATTACCCAAATATGTCAATGTCATTTATAGTTGCCTGCGAAAACGGGAACCGCAAAATAGCCGAATTGCTACTTCAAAACAAAGAAGTAGATGTAAAATACACAGATGAAAAAGGAAGAACTGCTCTTCATTATGCCGCGCATCGCGGTTATCTTGATATTGTGAAAATTCTAAGAGAAGAAGATGCTGATATTAACTACGAAGATCATCAGGGAGAAACGCCTCTGTACTTTGCCTGTCTTCAAAAGCAAAAACAAACTGCATTATATCTTTTAGAAAATGGAGCAGAAATCACCAAAAATGATAAATACGGAAATAGTCTGCTGCATTTAGTCGTTCAGACGGGTCAAACTGAAATTGCAACAAAGTTGCTTCAAGATGGAATCGATGTTAATTTACTGAATAACAATGGAGAGACACCTCTAATATTAGCCTCAGCAAAATTAAATAGAGAAATCATCCAACTCCTTTTAGACAATGGCGCTGACATTAATGTTACGGATAAACAGGGAAATACTCCGCTTATTTATGCGTGTTATACCAAATCGATTCCGATGGTGACATTGCTTTTAGATAACGGCGCCGATATAAATCATGTCAATCATTCTGGCGAAACTGCGCTTTTAATTGCCTGCTATGAAACCAACAGAATGCTAGCTAAATTATTGATTGAAAGAGGTGCAGACGTATTTACTTCAAGTAATAATGGACATTCTCCTATTTGGTACGCTTGCGCAAATAATCAAAAGGAAATTGTTGCCCTATTTTTAGAAAACGGAGTGGATGTCAACTATAGCAAGCCTGTTGCGGGCGATACATCTTCAATGAATGATTACCTGGATTGGATTGCCAGCGCGACTACTATTTCTAACGAATCTAGTTTTACACTTAACGATTCTTATGCTTACGGCGGGGAAAGTCTTTTGCATATTGCCACCAAAAAAGGCAACCTCAGCATGGTTAAACTGCTTATCGAAGCTGGAGCCAACATCAATATTCAAGATGAATCTGGAAACACGCCTCTGCATTACAGCGCCGCAAACGGAAAAAAAGATGCTGTAAAGTACCTGTTGGATAACAAAGCTGATGCTGCAATCGTAAACGTGAAAGAACAAAAAGCGATTGACTATTCGAATGTAAAAGGTTTTAATGAAATTACCGAACTGATTCTAAAATATGCTCCTTCGGGAATGGCTGTAAATCCAATAAACACGCAGCATCAATCTGAAACACCTAAAGGAGACACGCCAAATTCGATGGAAGCAAAGAAAAAGGCATTGTTCGATTTGAAAGAACTTTTAGATACTGGCATCTTAACTTCGGAAGAATTTGAAAGTGAAAAAAGTAAAATTTTAAAAGGATAAACAATAAATAAATTTAAAAATGAAAAAAATCTTAAAAGCCACAATTCTATTTTTAGCAGTAATCATTGGTAGTTTGATTTCTACTTCCTGCACCAATCTTTCGCCAGAAAAGACTTTCGAAATTGCCGCTTTAAACTCGAATTTATTATCTCGTTTTGGAAGTAAGGAAATTAATGAGAAGCTGCAATCTGAACCTCAGGTTTATGATGAAACGCAAAAGAAAATGATTCCGTCTACTTACCAAGAATCTTTCAAATACGACATTAGCAATTTAGAAATTCGGTTAAAAACGATTCAGGAAATAACAGAAGATGAAGATAATAAAGAACTGCTTCAGGCATCAAAAGATTTATTTACTTATGCGATTTCGAAACAAAAAGAAGGTTATTTGCCAATTGCTAAACTGAAAGACGAAAAGGCTCCAACGGAACAAATCCAAAAAGCAATTGCCGATTTTGATGCTTCAACTCAAAACGATATAGATGCGAAATTTACCAAATTGATGAATGTTGCGCAGGCTTATGTAGACAAACATAATATAAATGCCAAAATCGGAATTTAAAATTTCCTCCGTTTATAAAAACAAACCCTATTTACAGCGCTCCAAATAGGGTTTGTTTTTTTTATTAAATTATAAATTTATGTCTCCTTAACCGTAATGAT
Organism: Flavobacterium sp. TR2; assembly: GCF_025252405.1. Classification (NCBI taxonomy): domain Bacteria; kingdom Pseudomonadati; phylum Bacteroidota; class Flavobacteriia; order Flavobacteriales; family Flavobacteriaceae; genus Flavobacterium; species Flavobacterium sp. TR2. Next base: position 907,898 of record NZ_CP104307.1, read on the forward strand.
CTTTACCGGACAGGCTTTGGCCGCCAATTCACAGCTTTCTACGATTGCATGATTGGGAGATTTCAGCGTAAAAAATCCTTTTGCATTCTGCGAATGGATAAGAACCGATTTGCCGTCTTTTTTGGACATTTGGAAATGCGTCGGATCCATTTCGACACAATAATTGCAACCAATGCATTTATCTCTTTGTAACGTAATGACAACCATTATGCTTCGACAATTTTATATAGTTTATCCGACATCCTGATTCTGAATGGCAGCTTAAAACTGCAGTCATCTCCTTTAGTTGCTTTTTCGCCCGCTGCATCATTCACAAACATTTCATTAATAATCATTTCCTGTGCGCCTGTGCTTGGTCCTGTTACTAAGATTTTATCTCCAATTTTTATATCGTAAGCTTCAATCTTAAATTGCCCTATCCCTGCTTTTGGGAAATAATGTGTTCCTTTACCGACATAAACCTTTTTCTGAGTTGCTGCAGATCCTGGTATATCGCTCCATTCCCCTAATTCCTGACCCAGATAATATCCTGACCAAAATCCGCGATTGTAAACTGTTTCTAATGCTTTCATCCAATCTGTGATTTTTTCTTTTGAAAAACTTCCATCATAATAGGCGTCAATTGCTTCTCTATAAGTTTTAGTCACTGTTGCCACATATTCTGGCGCACGTCCTCGCCCTTCGATTTTTAAAACCTTAATTCCAGAATCGATAACCTGATCTAAGAAATCCAGCGTGCACAAATCTTTTGGCGACATCATGTACTCGTTATCCAATTCGATTTCAAAACCTGTTTCCTGATCGATAACGGTATATTTTTTTCGGCAATTTTGCTTGCACGCACCACGGTTTGCAGATGAATTATGTGAATGTAAACTCAAATAACATTTTCCCGAAACTGCCATACACAAAGCTCCATGCCCAAAAATTTCGATTTCGACCAAATTCCCGTTCGGCCCCTTGATCTGTTCTTTTTCAATTTGATCGGTAATATTCTTTACCTGTCGCAAACTCAATTCTCGGCTTAAAACCATTGTATCGGCAAACAAGCTGTAAAATTTTATGGTTTCAATATTCGTCACATTCAATTGTGTCGAAATGTGAACTTCCATTCCAATCGATCTTGCCATGGCAATCACCGCCTGATCGGATGCAATTACCGCTGTTATGTTTGCTTCTTTAGCTTTTGTCAATAATGTTTTTACAACCGACAAATCGTGATCGTAAATAATCGTATTTAAAGTAAGATAGCTTCGAACATTTTTAGCTTCGCATCGATTGGCAATTTCTTTTAAATCTTCAATAGTAAAATTAACTGTCGATCTTGCACGCATATTCAGCTGTTCAACACCAAAATATACTGAATCGCAGCCATTATCTAAAGCAGCTTGAAGCGACTCAAAATCTCCCGCCGGAGACATGAGTTCAATTTTATTGGTAAGTGTCATTTTTGATTTATTATTCAAATGACAAAAATAATATAGGTATAGATTAGATTCCTATGATTTATATCATAGTATATATTTTAAAAATTATTCGCAGTATATTAATAAAAAAGCCCACGATTGAATCAGTGGGCTTTGTTCTATATTATTAAAATTTAATGTAAATGTCGCAACACTTATATTAAATTCAATCTAAAATCTTGTATACTTTATCAGACAATCTAATTCTGAAAGGAACCTCAAAAGTAACTTTATCGCCAACTTTAGCAGATTGAGTTTCTGCTCCGTTAACAATGATTTTATCTAAAACCAATTCCTGATCACCTGTAGTCGGGCCTGAAATAAGGATTTTGTCACCGGCGTTTAATTCGTGGTTTTCTACGGTAAATTGTCCAACTTGCGCTTTTACATAATAATGTTCAGCTTTTCCAAGAAGAACTTTCTTTACTTTTATTTTCTGACGGATATCAGCTGGCTTTTGTGCTGTAGCCAAAGCAGTTTCAGGTAGTTCGCCTGAGTGTTTGAATTTTAGATTCTCTGATTTTCCTTTTCTAAAAACTTTATTTCCAACTTGTTTTCCAGTTCGAAGACGAACTTGGTCAACTAATGGCATATGGATAATTTCAAGACATTCTGTAGAACAACAGTTTTCCATTGCGGCTTTACATTCATCACACTGAATAAACAGCAAATGACAGCCATCGTTTTCACAGTTGGTGTGATTATCGCAAGGTTTTCCGCATTGGTGGCATTGCGAAATAATATCGTCTGTAATTCTTTCGCCCAGACGATTATCAAACACGAAGTTTTTACCGATAAATTTACTTTCTAAACCTTCTTCTTTCAATTGTTTAGCGTAATTAATGATTCCGCCTTCTAATTGGTAAACGTTTTTGAAGCCTTGGTGTTTAAAATAAGCGCTTGCTTTTTCACAGCGAATACCTCCAGTACAATACATTACCAGATTTTTATCGTCTTTGTGATCTTTAAGCTGTTCGTTGATAATTGGCAAACTTTCTCTGAAAGTTTCAACATCTGGAGTAATAGCTCCTTTAAAATGCCCTACTTCACTTTCGTAGTGATTTCTAAAATCTACTACAATTGTGTTTGGATCATCGAGGATTTCGTTGAATTCTTTGGCTTTTAAGTGAACGCCAATATTAGTAACATCAAAAGTGTCATCGTTTAAACCGTCAGCAACGATTTTATTACGCACTTTGATAGTCAATTTTAAAAAAGAATGATCGTCTTGTTCTACGGCGACATTCAATCGTATGCCTTTCATGAAATCGTAAACTTCAAGAGTTTCTCTAAAAGCTTCAAAATTTTCGGCAGGAACACTCATCTGAGCATTAATTCCTTCATTAGCAACGTAGATTCGGCCTAATGCGTCAAGGGCATTCCAGGCTACGAATAAATCATTACGAAATTTTTGTGGATCTTGAATTTTGGCATACGCATAAAAAGACAACGTAAGTCGTTGTTTACCTGCATCATCGATCATGATGGCTCTTTCTTCTGCGCTTAAAGTGTTATACAGTTGCATGCTATAAACAGTTTTAAGTTAAGAATATATATTTTTTAGATTTTCCTTAAAATCTGCGGCAAATTTAGAGTTTATTTTGAGATTAAAAATGGTCAAGCCCCAATTATCTGATTTTTTTAACATCTCTCAATGCTTTAAATACTGATTTCCAGCCTAAACTATTCCTTTTGATAGTCTTTTACAGATCGCTGAACCAAATCGTCTACTGATACAGAGCGGCTAATATGCCCAAAGAGAATTTCAAGATTTTCTGCGCGAAGGCTGTCTCTAACATCAGAACGGGCTTCGGCAATTTTTAGCGCAATATTCTTTGCCTGCAAGTCAATAAAAAGATTTTTTAAAAAACGCGCTCCCGTTATATCGATGCGCGGAGACGAATTGAGGTCTAATATTACTGTTTTTAGAGAACCGTTTTCGCTGTATACTTTTTCTAAAATTCGTTCTTTAATGTATTCGGCATTAAAATAAAATATGGAAGATTCAACTCTAACAATCAATACGCCTTCAATTTCCTCATTATCAGGATGCCTTTTCATATCAGTATAAATTCTAGTTCCTGGAACTTTGCCCAAAAAAGCGACATGAGGTTTTGAAGCTGCTTTTAATAATAACAGCAGGGTTACAAGTGTTGCAAGCAAAACTCCCGCGAGAATTCCCCAAATTAATACTCCTGCAAGTGCAATCATGACAACGGCAAATTCTTGTTTGTTTATTTTATAAAGATGCCTCATTTCTTTCCAATCAAAAAGCCCTCTTATGGCTACTAGAACAATGGCAGCCAAAATTACTGTTGGAAGATTTTGAAGATATGGGGTTAAAAATAAAAGGCAGCAGGCAATTGCAGCAGAAGCAAACAAAAGAGATAACGGTGTTTTTGCCCCTGCGGCATCATTTACGGCTGATTGCGATAAACCGCCAGCCACAGGATATCCGTGTCCGAGAGAAACAGCTGCGTTAGCTACTCCTAGTGCCAGTAGTTCCTGACGCGGATCAATAACATATCCGTTTTTTTGCGCCAACGTTCGCGCGGCTGAAACGCTTTCGATATAAGACAATAAAAAGCAAGCCATAGCAAGGGGCAAAACTCCTTCGACATCACGAATTCGAAGAGAAGGCAGATGGAATTCTGGAAGCCCCGTGGGAATAATCCCGACTGTTTTGAAATCTGCGTATTTTAATGATGTGGTCGAAATAAGAATAATCGATAGAGTGACAATCAAAATGGCTACAGGCAGCTGAGGCGCAATTTTTTCTCCCACAATTAAAATTACAATCGCTATTATTCCAAAAATAAAAACAGCTGTATTTATGTCTGGAATTTGATGAAAGAGCATAATAATTCGGTCAAAAAAATTATCTCCACCGCCTTTAACTCCCAATAATTTAGGCAATTGAGTTAAACCAATAGTAATAGCCGCTCCGGCTTTGAACCCCACCAAAACCGTTTCGCTAATAAAATTAATGATGCCGCTCAACCTCAGCAAATAAGCAATGATTGCCATTCCGGCGAATACTAATGCTGTCAATGAGGCAATTTCAGACCAGCGCTGTACGTCTCCATGCGCCATGCCAGATATTGTTGTGCCTACCAATAAAGAAATGGCAGACGTGGGTCCGATAGCAAGCTGTCTGCTAGTGCCAAGCAAAGCATAAAATATTCCGCCAATGAGGTAACCGTAAATCCCATACTGCGGAGGCAGACCTGCAAGCGTTGCATAAGCAAGAGACACAGGAATTCCGTACGCAGCAAGAGTTATTCCTGCAATAAAATCTTTTTTAAGATTCTGCCTTTCATAATTTTTGATCCAGTCTACCGCAGGTAAAAGTTTAGAAATCATATTGGAAAAAAGATTTAAGATAGTACGTAATTCACAAGCATAAATCAATCTTTATAGCGGCAAAAAAAAGTTACTCCTTCTCTTCCAATAGCGCTTTTTTAACCTCATTCAATTCAGCCAGTTTCTCAGGGCTTACTTTAGGATATTCCAAATCCATTTCGTCTAAGGCATGAATTATTGCAGAAGCAATAGCAATTCGGGCATACGATTTATTATCTGCAGGAATTACATACCAAGGCGATTTCTTGGTTGATGTGTTTCTGATTAATTCTTCGTAAGCGTGCATATACTCATTCCAAAATCCTCGTTCTTTGGCATCGGCTGCACTAAACTTCCAGTTTTTATCAGGATTGTCAACTCTTTCTATAAATCTTCTTTTTTGTTCGTCTTTAGAAACATTTAGAAAAAATTTAATGACAACTGTTCCATTTCTGTTTAGATATTTTTCAAAGTTTCGAATGTCTTCAAAACGATTCTCCCAAATATCTTTGGTAATCAATTTTTCAGGGATTTTTTGACTTTTTAAAATCTGTTCATGAACACGAACAACCAGCACTTCTTCATAATAAGAGCGGTTAAAAATTCCGATTCGGCCTCTTTCTGGCAAATGCTTTTGGCAGCGCCATAAATAATCATGGTCTAATTCTTCGGAACTTGGCGCTTTAAAAGAAGAAACTTGGCAGCCCTGCGGATTTATACCCGACATAACGTGTTTGATTGCACCGTCTTTGCCTGCCGCGTCCATGGCTTGAAATATGATAAGAACCGACCATTTATCCTGCGCATACAAAATGTCCTGCATAGCAGCAAGCGCTTTGACTCCCATTTGTAATGTTTCTTTAATCAACTCTTTCCCTTCATCACCAAAATAAGAAGTTGGTTTATTTTTTAATGTGAAATTTTTATCATCGCCTACACAATATTGCTCAGAGAACTTTTTTGCTCGGTGCAATAATTCTTTTTTGGTTATTTTTTTTAAATCATTGTCGTCTTGATCTGTTTTCTTGGTTTTTTTCTTATTGTTTTTAGACATAATCATTAAGGTTTTTTGAATTATCATTGCTATTTTTTGAAATAAATCTTCTTACAAAAACACAGTTCATCGATAGAATATTACATTTCGTCCTACTTCATGCTATCTCCTGAAAGTGAGATAAATAAAATTTTAACTAAAATTAACGAAATTCCAACAATATTTATCCATTTAACCAAAAAAACGCTAACTTAGCTCATGCACTCTATTGGTTTTTAATTAGTTGTATTTAATGAATTTCACCTAAAGAATTTTAACAATGAACAAAATCTACTCCTCAGCAATCTTACTAAGCCTCTTTATGTTTTCTTGCAAAAAAGAGACTCCTCCAAGCCCCAAACCTCTCGAAATTTCAGTCACTTCAGTCTTACAGCAAGATGTAAAATTAGAGTCTGAATATACGGGGCAGACTTTTGGTCAATCGGATATACAAATTAACCCGCGAGTTGATGGTATTATCGAAAGCATGAACTTCAAAGAAGGAAGTTTTGTTAAAAAAGGACAAGTGCTTTATACTATTGATCCTTTACCGTACAAGGCAAAACTTAATGAAGCCCAAGGAGTTGCAGCAGAATCGCAGGCACGTTTGTCTAAAACCAAATCAGATTTGGATATGATAACGCCTTTAGCAAAGATGAATGCTGTCAGCCAGAGAGAGTTGGTTTCGGCAAAAGCAGCTTACAACGCTTCATTAGCCCAAATAAAAGCCTCTGATGCCTCAGTAGACAATGCTAAGATTGAACTGGGCTATTGCCAAATTTTGGCGCCTATTTCAGGATTAATCGGTATTTCTAAAGTTCGCGTTGGCGATTATGTGAGACCCGGCGCAATGTCAGTCCTAAATACCATTTCAGATTTGGGAGATGTGAGAGTACGATTTACTATTAGCGAACAAGAGTTTCTGCGTCTTTTTAGAGAATTTAGCAAACCCAATTCTGCATTAAAAGGCTCTGGAGCAACTGTTACCATAAAATTATCTGACGGTTCTATCTACCCTGAAACAGGAAAAGTAAGTTTTGCCGACAGACAGATTGATCCTTCTACGGGAGCAATCACATTTGAAGCAGCCTTTCCTAATCCCGATAAATTGCTTCGTCCTGGACAATATGTAAAAGTTGCATTGCTAACAGATATTCGTAAGGAAGCAATCGTAATTCCGCAGCGTGCCGTTATCGAAGTCCAAGGAATCTATCAAGTTTATGTAGTAGGCAATGACAATAAAGTCCAAATGCAGATTGTGAAACCTGGTCCAGCTGTTAAAAACGGATATATTATTGAAGAAGGGCTAAAACCAGGCGATAAGATAGCCATGGGAGGTACTTCTTTATTAAAAAATGGAAGCGTCATCACTCCAAAAATTGTTCAATGGCAATTGGGCGATCCAGAAACTGTAGCTGCAAAGTAATCTAAAATCACATACTATTATGGGAGAATTTTTCGTCCGAAGACCAATTGTTGCCATTGTAATTAGTATTATTATTGTGATACTTGGATTACTGGCATTACAAAAAACACCTATTTCACAATATCCGGACATCAACCCGCCTGTTGTAAAAATTACGACTTCTTTTACTGGAGCAAATGCACTGAATGTTGAGCAGGCTGTAGCTACTCCTATTGAGCAAAAAGTAAATGGTGTTGAAAATATGCTGTACATGAAATCGATCAACACTTCTGATGGCGCTTGTACCATTGAAGTTACTTTCGATGTAGGAACTAATTTGGATAATGCCAATATGCTTACCCAAAACAGACAAAACCAGTCTGCTCCATTTATGCCCTCAAGTGTGAAGCAGCAAGGTGTGGTTGTAAAAAAATCGCTATCGTTTCCGATGGTGCTGTTTACCATTACCTCAACCAATCCGAAGTATGACGCCAAGTTTTTAAATAACTACGCCAGTATAAATGTTGTTGACCAGCTGGCCCGTATAAAAGGAGTTGGAGAAGTTGCGCTTTTTGGAGGTAGCGACTATTCGATGCGTATTTGGCTGAAGGCCGATATGATGAACAAACTCGGCATAACGGTTGAAGATGTTAAAAATGCATTGAACGCACAAAACATGATTAGCCCGGGAGGAAAGTTTGGAGCAGAGCCAGCACCTCCTAATACTGAATTTACATACGGTGTAACACTTCAGGACCGATTAGTGACCGAAAAAGAATTTGGAAATATCGTAGTTCGAAGCAAGGAAGATGGCGCTCAGGTTTTATTGGGCGATATTGCCCGTATCGAACTAGGAACTGAAAATTACAGCTCAACTGCTAGAAGAAACAGTGCTCCTAGCGCCGTTGTTGCTTTGTATCAAATGCCGGGAAGTAATGCTCTTGATGTGGCAGAGACTGCAAAAGCAACGATGAAGCAATTATCTGAACGATTTCCGCAAGACGTTGTATACCAAGAATCTTTAGATACCACTCTTGCCATTACCGCTGGGGTCGATGATATTGTGCACACCCTTTTTGAAGCTATTATTCTAGTTATTTTAGTAGTTTTCATATTCCTTCAAAACTGGCGCGCTACTTTAATTCCGTTAATTACCGTTCCTGTTTCTCTTGTTGGTACCATTGCGGTTTTTCCAATGTTAGGGTTTTCAATCAATACGCTTTCCCTTTTAGGATTAGTATTGGCAATTGGTATTGTAGTCGATGATGCAATTGTGGTTGTAGAAGCTGTAATACATCATATCGAACATGGAAAAAATCCGCGGGAAGCGACAATTCAAGCCATGAAAGAAGTATCTGGACCTGTAATTGCGATTGCATTAATTCTGTGTGCCGTTTTTATCCCCGTTGCCATGACACCCGGAATCACAGGACGTTTTTATCAGCAATTTGCCATAACCATTGCCGTCTCGGTCGCGTTTTCGGCATTTAGTGCTTTGTCCTTGAGCCCCGCGCTCTGTGCCATGCTGTTAAAACCGACAAAACCGCTTGACCAGCAAAAAGGATGGCTTGCCAAATTCTTCTCCTGGTTTAATAGAGTTTTTGAAAATGTTACTGGAAAATATATTGGAGGAGCAACATTTTTCGCCAAAAAAGCAATGCGCATTATTGTTTTACTAGCCGTAATACTCGTTTCGATTGTTTTTTTAGGCAAAAAAATTCCATTAGGATTTATTCCAGAGGAAGATCAGGGTTATGTTTTAGTGAATATTTCTTTACCGCCTGCATCGTCTTTACAGCGTACCGATGAAATATCCAGAAAAGTAGACAGTTTCCTAAAAGAAGAAAAATCTATTCTTTCTTATACAACGATAAACGGATTTAGTATGCTTACAAACTCCTATCAGCCTAACAACGCTTTCATTTTTATTTCCTTAAAACCTTGGGAAGAGAGAGCTGAAACGGCTAAACAGTTTGTAGACCGATTCAATAAAAAACTGGCTACTCAAATTACGACGGCAACCTGCTTTTCATTTGGCCCTCCCGCAATTCAGGGTCTTGGAGCTTCTGCTGGATTTAGCTTAATGCTGCAAGACCGCGGAGGAAATACGCCGCAATATTTGGCAGAACAGACACAAAAATTTATTGCTGCAGCACAGCAGCGTCCTGAAATAAAACGAATTTACACCACTTTTAATGCTGGTACTCCACAAATTAAGTTGGATATCGACAATGATAAAGCAATGAAATTAGGAATACCCGTTTCTAAAGTCACCGAAGCGCTTGGAGCATTTTTAGGAGGAAGCTATGTAAATGACTTTAACCGTTTTGGACGCCAATATAAAGTTTATGTGCAAGGAGAAGCTGTTAATCGTGTGAAACCCGAAGATCTAAACATGATTTATGTAAGGAACAACAAAGGCGATATGCTTCCTGTTTCTACACTGGTTACAGCGACCAAAGTTTCTGGCCCCGATTTTACAAATCGTCTGAACCTATTCCGATCTGCTGAAATTGGAGGAAGTCCGAATGATGGCTACAGTAGTGCTCAGGCTTTAACCGCATTGGAGGAAGTTGCCAAACAGACCTTGCCTGCAGATATGAGTTACGATTACATTAACTTATCGTATCAGGAAAAACATTCTCCTGGAGGATCTTCTGTATTTGTTATGGCATTGGTCTTTGTATTCTTAATCCTTGCCGCACAATACGAAAGCTGGAAACTGCCCTTTAGCGTACTGCTTGGAGCTCCGTTTGCCGTATTTGGAGCGTTTCTGGGGCTTCTTTTGGCAAGATTTGGAAGTGATGCTTATGTCAATAACGTTTTTGCCCAAATCGGACTCGTTTTACTTATCGGATTGGTAGCTAAAAATGCCATCCTGATCGTTGAGTTTGCCAAAGAAGAATATGAAAGAGGAAAACCGCTTTACGAATCGGCAATGTACGCGGCGAAACTTCGTTTTCGCCCTATTCTGATGACTGCTTTTGCTTTCATTCTCGGGGTTGTGCCGTTGCTGACTGCTACAGGTGCCGGCTCGCAAGCCCGTATTGTAATGGGAATGGCCGTATTTAGCGGAATGTTGATCGCCACCGTTTTAGGTGTATTAATTGTACCAGGTCTATTTGTTATGATTGAAAAAATTGGACACAAAAAAGAAGAAACAATCACAACAGGAGAAAACAATGTAGAATCAAATACTACAGACCATGAGTAAGAAGTATAAAATAATCGTTATTGTATTGGTTCTTACCCTATTTCCGGCTGGATGTATGGTAGGACCGAAATATAAAAAACCGGAGCAATTAAAATCTGACTCTTACAGAAACGAAAGAAATTTGGACAGTCTCGCTTCGGTAACCAATCTAAAATGGTTTGATCTGTTTAATGATGATGTTTTAAAAGGTCTGATCCAAAAAGGTCTTGAGAATAATTATGATCTCAAAATTGCGGTATCAAGAATCGAGCAGTTTCGTGCCCAATTGGGTTACACCAAAGCAGATTTATTTCCAAGCATTCAATACGGAGCCACTATAAACAGCAACGAAAAATATATTACGCCATCAACCGCAGTAGCCAGTATGTCTTGGGAACTTGATTTTTGGGGTAAATTTCGCCATGAAAATAATGCTGTAAAAAATGAACTCCTTGCTACAGAAGAGGCTCGCAAAGTAATATTATCTGATATCGTTGCCAATATTGCGATAGCGTACTTTCAGATGCGAAATTTTGATGATCAGCTGGAAATAACCAAGCACACTCTCGAAACCAGAGAGAAGTACTATCAAATTATTAGCGAGAGGTTCGAAAAAGGCTATATCTCTGAAGTAGACAAAGTGCAGATTGAACAGCAGGTTGCCATTGCGGAAGCGGCAATTCCTAACATTGAAAGACAAATAACCTATCAAGAAAATGCCATTGCATTGCTTACAGGCCAGCTTCCTACTGAAATTCCGAGAGGTAAAAGCAATACCGAACTTCAGATAATCAGTAAAATTCCGTTGTCAATTCCGTCTGCCTTATTAGAAAACAGACCCGATGTAAAAGCAGCCGAATTAAGATATGCAGCTGCAAATGAAAGAATTGGCGTTGCTCAAGCCATGCGTTTTCCTTCTATTAACCTAGCTGCCATAGCTGGGTTTGCCAGTGCCGATTTAAGCAATCTGTTTTTAGGAAGTTCATATTTGCAAAATGCTTCTGGAGGAATTGCAGGACCAATATTCGCTTTCGGAAAAAACAAAAGAAGAGTCGAAATAAACAGACAGCAGGCAGAACAGTTCAAATTCCTTTATCAAAAAGCATATATCGATGCCGTTTCTGAAGTTGAACAGTCTATACAAAACGTTAGAACTTATCAAGAAGAATGGAAAGCACGCAACAGACAAGTTCAGGCTGCTTTAATAAACTACAAACTATCCCACGAAAGATATGAGAGCGGTTACGTTTCTTACTTAGAAGTTTTAGATGTAGAAACTAACCTTTTTAACGCCCAGTTGAGCCTTGCGCAATTATCTGAAAGACAATTAAGCTCTATGATCGAATTGTATAAAGCCCTTGGCGGAGGATGGAGTCTGTAAAGGCACAAAGGTTCAAAGTGACAAAGGTTTCTCAACTATTCTAAAAAACAAAAAAGCACTATTTTATAGTGCTTTTTTTAATCTTTGTACCTCTGTACCTTTGCTTCTTTGAACCTTACAAATTAGCAGAATTCGTTAAACGCATCCTGTAAATTCTCAGCAATTAATTCTGCTGGACGTCCTTCGATGTGGTGACGCTCTAACATATGAACCAATTCTCCGTTTTTAAACAAAGCCATAGATGGCGAAGATGGAGGAAATGGAAACATATGCTGTCTTGCAGCATCAACAGCTTCTTTGTCAACACCTGCAAAAACAGTAATTAAATGATCTGGTTTTTTAGCATTATCCAAACTCATTTTTGCTCCCGGACGTGCATTTCTTGCAGCGCACCCGCAAACAGAGTTTACAACAACTAAAGTGGTACCTTCGGCTTTGATAGCATTTTCTACAGCCTCAGCACTATGTAAGTCTTGAAAACCAGCAGCTGTTAATTCAGCCTCCATTGGTTTTACCATGTCTAGTGGATACATATTCTTGTTTTTTAAAATTTTACTTTTGAACTGCAAAGTTACAAAGTTTACTCGCAACTAGTTACTTTCAAGTATAAAGTTTTGTTATAGTTTGATTGAGAAAGTTGAAAGTCTCAATTCTATCTTCTATTATTTGAACATTACTCGAAATAAAGCCTTTATAAATGGCCCTTTCGAGCATTTCAAGATTACTTGAACATCTTCATAAAAACTAGTTTCTTCATCTAAAAACTTGAAAATCAATTTGGGATTTCCTTTTCTGAATAAAGAAGAAAAAATAGAACTTCCCAATTCGTTATGACGGTAGAGAATATCCAAAAGCAATAAATCGTAAAACCAAAATCTATTCTTTTTATGAAACGATTTCATATTGAGCGATCCCGAAGCTTCGGGAGAAGCGCTTGCATCAGCAATAAATCCAACCAATTCTGATGATTTTTTGTCTGAATTTTTAAAGGTATACCCCGTACTTGCTTTTGTCCAGCCTCCTGCCGTACCGATATTCAAAACACGTTTGGTATTTCTTTCCCAAAAAGGATAACACGTCATTGGAATGCTTCCCTCCTCTTTTTCGAGAATCTGATATTGGCTTACGCCTAATTTCTCCAGATAAATTTGAATTTCCTTTTCATATTCTTCCTTCGGAAGCAGCTTTTCCGAAAACAAAGTATATTCCACCAAAGCTTCTGTTTTTGAAATTGGCAGCACATACATAAATCTTGTATTTCCTTTTTGCTCAACCGAAAAATCCATGAAAGTGACTTCTGCCGGATTAAAAACTTCCTCCTGCGTTTTCGCAAACCAGCCCACAAAATGCTGCTGCAGAACGGGATATTTAATTTGACCTTCTGCGAAAGCCTGAGTATAAATGCTATTGAAAAGATACTCGCAGGTGTATCGGTTTTCTTCTGTCCCGACAAAAACGTGTGTTTCAAGTTCGTTGATATCGGTTACTTTTTCGTTTAAAAAAGTAATATTTGATTGTTTTGAAATAGCTTCGAAAACGAAATTATAAAAATCTAATCCATTGATTTTATTATAGGAATAAGGTTTTAGCTCCAAGTCTTGTCTAAAGTTCCCATTAGCAAAAAAAGCCAAGTCCCACTTTTTTGAAATCGCCGAATTCCAGTCGCTTTCTTCTTTCTCCCAAAAGCACCAAGTTCTGTCATTGGTTCTCTTTGCATCTTGATCTAATAATAAAATCGATTTGTCGGAGAATTTCCCAGACAGAACCATTTTATAAACCGTCATCAAAGAGGCGAGTCCAGCTCCTGTAAAAATGTAATCGAAATGTGGAATTTGCGAAGAGTTCATTTTCAAAAATAAGAAAATTTATTTTTCCAGTTTTTCCAAAAGAATTTTAAACTCTTTTGTGCTTAAATAAATATTATACTGAAAAATGATTTCGTTTTTCTCGTTCAAAACGCACAAGGTCGGGTATGCAATCTGATTATTGATGGTTCCCAATTGTAGCGCCAGTTCATGAACGCCCACATTATTGCCCGAAGGCAGGTATTTAAAAGTTTGTTTTTGGAAAGTAATATCTCGTTTTTCTTCTGCATTGAAATTAATGAAATAGAAATCGGAATTTAGTTTTTCTATAATTTCCTGATCTTTAAAAGTTGTGGCTTTCATTCGCTGGCAAAACTGACACCAATCAGTATGAATGAAGACAATGGTTTTTCGTTTTTGAATTTGCTGTAAGCTGTCCACTTCTTCAAAAGTTCTGCTTTTTAATTGGCAGAATCCTATTGAAGTTATTCCGAAGAAGAAAATAAGTAAAACTAGCTTTTTCATTTTTTTTTGTTTTTTAGCCACGAATTCACGAATTATTTCAAAAATTATCTGTAATGCAAAACAACAGAAAAAAATTACACAAATTAATTTTGACAAATTGGTGTAATTTTATTTGGTTGAATCTCAATAATAATTCGTGAATTCGTGGCTAATAATCGCTAATAAAATTACCTAAAAGTATATCGCAATCCCAAAAATCCGCGAATAGTTTGGTTTTGGCCGTAAACATAAGTGGTGTCAAAGGTCAAACCATACGGATTATCAGGTGTAACCAGAACTTTTCCTGCCGAATCATATTGCACATTTTTGTCGAAAGGGTCATTGGTTCTTGAAATCAAAAACGGATTATTCTGTTTTGGAGTAAAGTTCAGCAGATTTTTAATTCCGCCATAAACTTCAAAATTCTTCCAACCCGTGTAAGTAAACTGAATATTCTGAATGCTATACCAAGGAGAATTTGGATTTCTCGGATCGGTCTCGCTCAACAAAGGCAGTTTCATCGGACTGTAAACATTTCCCGTATAATCCATCGACAAATTCCACGGCTGAATTTTATACGAAATACTCCAAGTTGCCGTGAAATTCTCTGTCAAAAAAGGTCTTTCTGAAATGCCGTTTTCAACATTTTTGTTGTCTAAAACCGTTGCTCCAACAATAAATTTCAATCCTGAAGGAAAATTAAGATCGATATTTGTGCTAATTCCTTGGCTTATGGCATAACCATCAATATTGTCATAGATAATTTCGTTTGGATTGGTCTCATAATCTGAAATGATTTTATTGCTGAATCTCGTATAAAAAGCTGTTGTTTCGATTCCCATAAAAGTTCCGTTTCCGAAATTGATTTTCTGGATATAATTCAAATTCACATTTACTGACTGCTCGGGTTTCAAATCGTTTTTAATTATAACATCTCTAGAACCTGTTAAAGCAGCATGATCTTCGGTAAACAAATTCACAACCCTAAATCCTGTTCCTGCATTTAATCTAAAAATGGTGTTTTCGTTTGCTTTAAATCTATAAGCAAATCGAGGCGTGAAAATAGAACCGTGAATCGAATTGTAATCATATCGCATTCCCAGCAAAACCTGACTTTTTGGAGAAAATGTAATTTCGTCCTGAACAAAAATTCCAGGAAGCCATGTATTTTCGGCCTCTTTTGTTGCAGTCGTATTGTCGTCGTAGTATGTGTATCGGCTGGCAACACCTGCCAGCAAATCATTCCTTCCGATTTTTTTATCCCAAGTCAGCTGTAAAAACCCGATTTTCTGATTGGCGATGTAAGATGTCGTGCCATAACGGCTGTCTTGATAATGAACATTTCCCGAAAAAGAAAGCACCAGCTTTTCTTCAAATGGCAATTGATAGCTTCCAATTAATTCGGCTCTTTTGGTATAAATGCTTTCACCATAAATTTCATCTCCGCCACGGTATTTTTTTTCCCAACGAATGTCACCTCCCCAGCGGTCTTCGTACATACCGCGTGCGGCGATGGTAAAAAGACGGTTATGGTTTCGCTGAAAGCTCCATTTATTAAAAACCGAAATTCGCTCAGAAAGTGTTACATCGGTAAAATTGTCTTTGTCTTTATCAATAACCTGATCATAGTTGAAATAGTTAATTCCGATAAGAGAAATTGCCTTTTTTCCGGCATTAAACTTCATTCCCAAATCTAGATTGCTTTCAAAATAAGAAGTCGTAAAATAATCGGCAGAAAAAACGGGTGCGTTAGTCGGGTTTTTGGTAATGATATTGATCAGACCGCCAACCGCCTCACTTCCATAAAGAGACGAAGCGGGTCCTTTTACAATTTCAATTCGCTCTACCAAAGAATTTGGAATTCCAGACAAACCATAAACCGTCGAAAGACTGCTTACAATTGGCATTCCGTCTATCATGACCAAAGTGTACGGGCCTTCTAATCCATTGATGTGAATATCTCCCGTATTGCAAACCCCACAATTGAGCTGGGGACGAACTCCATTTATGTTTTGAAGCGCATCGTAAATACTTGGCGTCGGATTTTTTTTGAAGAAAACTGGCGAATAAACCTCAACAGGAACGGCACTTTCTAGTCTTTTTACAGGTTTTAAAGTTCCTGAAACGACCACTTCGTTCAATTCGTTTTGGTCTTCTTCTAATTCAAAATCAAGATTCAAATTTTCATTTTCCAAAACAGAAATTCTTTGGGTTATATTTTTAAATCCTGCCGAAGTTATCGCGATTTTATAATTCCCTTTCGGAATATTCTCTAATCTGTAAAATCCTAACGAATCTGCCTTTGTTTTAAAGTTTGTATTTAATAAACCAACATTAATTTCCTGACCTACAGGAATTGATGTTTCTATTTTTCCTGAGATATTTTGCGAGTATAGGCTTTTAGCTGAAATTATTAATATTGTCAAAAATAAATATTTCATTATTTTAAAATTAAATTTAGACAAAACTAAAAATTAAATTTGACAAATATCTATTCTAAAACAAATTTTTTTGAAACCGATTTAAATCAAGATGTTATATTTTTTTTAAAACCATATAAGTCATATAAGAAAACTTAAGTTTATGCTGAAATGAACTTAGATCACTTATATGGTTCAATCAATTATTCTAAAACAAAATCTTCATCAATAAGTTCTTTATTAATTACAGCTCCAGCAAAAGATCCCGTAGAAACCGCAATTGCTACAGATCTCATTGGAGTTGTGCAATCTCCACTTGCAAAAACGCCTGGAATGTTTGTTTTCTGCATCGCATCAACTTTCAGCAATCCTTGTTCGCTGCTATCACATCCCAAAGTTTCGGGGATTGGACAATGCTGCTCAAAAGGCGGTTTGGCATAAATCGCTTTTACTTCAACTTTTTCTCCGTTCTTAAAAATGATGTTTTCAATATGTCCATCCGTATGATCAAAAGAATCTATTTCTTCTTCTAAAATTAAAACGCCATGATTTTTAAGCGTTTGGTTTTGTTCCGAGGTCAATTCCGATTTTCCGTTAGTGCATAATCTCAAATCCTTAGTCCAATTGGAGATTAGTTTTGCATACTCAAATCCCATTTCTCCATTGGCTATAATCGCTGTTTTTTCATTTTTAACTTCGTAACCATGGCAATACGGACAATGTAAAACCGAAATTCCCCAGCAATTGGCAAAACCTTCAATTTCTGGCAGCAAATCTTTGACTCCTGTTGCAAACAAAACTTTTCTCGAAGTAAAAATAGCTCCTGATTCTGTTTCAATTTCGAAACCTTTTTCTGTTTTAAGAGCTTTTAAAGCAAGTCCGTTATAAAAATGGACCGTTTTGTAAATGTCGACTTGCAATTTGGCTTTCGCCGAAATAACTGCGGGCTTTTCACCATCTTGCGTAATAAAATTATGAGAATGCGGCGTTTGCCTATTGCAAGGCAGGCCACTATCGATAACTAAAACCTGACGCAAAGAGCGTCCTAAACTCATTGCAGCAGATAATCCGCTGTAGCTGCCGCCAATGATAATCACTTCAAAATGCTTCTGTTCCATATTTTTATTTTAATCGGTTGAGTTTTAAAGCTTGCTTTTTCTGTACCCTTAAAAAGAAACAATAAAATCTATGTTTCTACGTGTTTAGATTAAGTTTTACTTTCACCCAAGGGGTTATTTTAATGATTTTGATTTCTATGTAATTTGTAATTGATCAAATGCCCGATAATCATTCCGATTCCTCCGAAATAAATCAAATCCAGATGAATGTCTAATAAAAGTTCTGTCAAAACACTAATCCAGATGAGCGCCATTGAAACAACTAAAATGGACGATACCAAAAGAGATGATTTTTTTATAATTTTGAGAATTGCAAATAAACCTATCGAAGCAAATAGTAAATCTATAATCGGATTGTGACTCAGCCCTAAAGGCAGAATCGTTAAAAGAGGAAAAATCAAACAATGAACCAGACAAATGGTTGCGCTTGAAATTCCTAAAATATCGTAAAACGATGTGCTTATTTTCTTCATTTCGTGTACATTTGCTTAATGCAATTTTGTTGCAAATATATACAATTTTATCAATTGCAACATTGTTGCGTTTAATTTTTAATTCGACAAAAAATGAAAGCTACACGTAATACCGCAGCAAAAACAGCTGTTTTAGAGGTGTTTGAGAAATCTAAGACCGCTCTTTCGCATACCGAAATTCACAAACAATTAAATGATTTGTGCGATCGTGTTACCATTTACAGAATTTTGGACCGTTTGATTAATGAAGATGTTATCCATAAAATTTCAAATCTCGACGGAACGGTAAAGTATGCCAAATGCAATCATTCGCACCAGCGTGTACACATTCATAACCATGCACATTTCAGCTGCGAAAATTGTCACGAAATTACCTGCCTAGAAAATGTAAAGCCAAGTTATATTATGCCGCATAATTACAAAGTGAACGAAATCAATTTTACGCTATCAGGATTATGTCCGAATTGTTTAAATTCTAACATTTAACTTTTAGACTCGTCTAAAAATATTGTTTCGCGAATATAATTTTTCTCTATATTTGTGAAAACAATACTTTTACAATGACTAAATCTTTAGAAGAAGTCCACGAATCGGTTTCGACCGAAAACAAAAAAAAAGGGTTTAGAAAAATTTTAGCTTTCTTAGGTCCCGCCTATCTTGTGAGCGTTGGTTATATGGATCCAGGAAATTGGGCAACCGATATTGCCGGCGGAAGCCAATTTGGCTACACTTTAGTCTGGGTTTTATTAATGAGTAATTTAATGGCTTTGCTTTTGCAGAGCTTAAGTGCGCGCCTCGGAATTGTAACGCAGCGTGATCTTGCGCAAGCCTCCCGAGAAACCTATTCCAAATACATCAACTACATTTTATATTTTTTAGCCGAAATCGCCATTGCTGCTTGTGATTTGGCAGAAGTTCTCGGAATGGCGATCGGAATTAACCTTCTTTTCGGAATTCCGTTGCTGGAAGCCGTTCTGATTACCGTTTTAGACACCTTTTTACTGCTTTTCCTGATCAATAAAGGAATCCGCAAGATGGAAGCCTTCATTATTGCTTTGGTGGCTATAATTGGCTTCTCCTTTATTTTCGAAATGATTTTTGCAGAACCAGAAGTGCATAAAGTTTTAGCGGGGCTTATTCCTTCTATTCCAAATTCTGCAGCTTTGTATATTGCGATCGGAATTATCGGGGCAACCGTTATGCCGCACAATTTGTATCTGCATTCGTCTTTAGTGCAAACCCGAAAATTTGACAGAACGCCCGCAGGAATCAAACAAGCTTTAAAATACAATCTGATCGATTCTACGATTGCTTTAAATCTCGCTTTTTTTGTAAATGCGGCCATTTTGATCCTTGCCGCCGCAACTTTCCACAAAAACGGAATGTATGAAGTAGCGGAAATTCAAGACGCACACCAGTTTCTAGAACCGTTGCTGGGAACCAAATGGGCACCTATCTTATTTGCTGTGGCTTTAATTGCCGCAGGACAAAGTTCGACGGTAACGGGAACGCTTGCTGGGCAAATTGTAATGGAAGGCTACCTGCATTTTAGAATTCAGCCTTGGGTCCGTAGAATTATAACGCGCTTGATTGCCATAATTCCTGCCGTTATTGTGATTTTGATTTATGGCGAAAGCGTGACAGGGAAATTGCTTATTCTCAGCCAAGTTATTTTAAGTTTACAATTAGGATTTGCCATTATTCCGCTGATTCATTTTGTGAGTGATAAATCTAAAATGAAAGGTTTTCATATTTCTAGAACCACCCAAGTTGTCTCTTGGATTATTGCGTCTATCATTGTTTCTCTGAATGCCAAATTGGTTTATGACGAAATTACCTCCTGGCTGGCAAGTTCGGAGCACCCAATGGTTCTTTGGTTTACGGTTGTTCCTTTAGCTTTCGGATTTTTGGCTTTATTGCTATACATTGTTTTCAAACCATTTATAGCCAAATTCAAATCAAAAGCTATAAATCATTCGCCTCACAATCTTAAATTGAAGTTTTCGCCAAGAGAAAGCAAGAGCATTAAAAACATTGCAGTGTCTGTAGATTTCTCAAATGCTGACGAAGCTGCTTTGAACAAAGCCTTTGAATTGGGCGGCATTGACACAGAATACACCCTCATTCACATTGTAGAAACAGTCGGAGCCTTAATGTATGGCGTCAATGTTCATGATTATGAAACCACAATCGATGAGAAATTATTGCTGAAATACAAAGATATGCTTTCAGATAAAGGATTCAAGATCAAAACAGAACTTGGTTTTGGAAAACCAAACACCGTAATTCCGAAAATCATAAACGAAGGCCAGTTCGATATTCTTGTCATGGGGACCCACGGCCACACTGGACTAAAAGATATTCTTTTCGGCACAACGGTAGATAAATTGAGACATAAAATTTCAATACCTTTGTTGATTGTTAAATAAATTTCCAGATTCAAAGGTTCAGAGTTGCAAAGGCACAAAGATTTACTGCTTTGAACCTTTGTTCCTTTGCAACTTTGTTCCTCAAAAAGAAAAAAAATGACTTTTTCAGAAGAAAACTACCTTAAATCGATCTATCATCTGACTGCTGCATCAGAAACAGAAGTCAGTACGAATGCAATTGCAGAAATTATGGAAACGAAAGCTTCCTCTGTAACCGATATGCTCAAAAAGCTGGCAGAGAAAGATTTGGTTAATTATAAAAAATACCAAGGGGTTTCTTTGACTGAAAACGGAAAACTGGCCGCCAAAATGATTGTTAGAAAACATCGTTTATGGGAAGTCTTTCTGGTTGAAAAACTAAATTTCAGCTGGGATGAAGTGCACGATATTGCCGAGCAATTGGAACATATCAAATCGGAACAGCTTATAAACCGTTTGGATGATTTTTTAGGAAATCCAACTGAAGATCCGCACGGTGACCCAATTCCTGATGCAAATGGACGAATTATTAAAATCGAAAAACAGCTTTTATCAGAATTAGAAGAAAGTCAAACCGGTGTTTGTGTTGGTGTAAAAGACACTTCTTCGGAGTTTTTGAAATATCTCGATAAACAAGGAATTGCTTTAGGTTCTAAGATTGAATTCCTTTCTAAAGAATCTTTCGATTTATCGGTTAAAATTAAAGTGAATGAAAGAGAATTATCTATTTCTAATAAAATTGCTTCTAATTTGTTTGTGAAGCTGGTTTAGCACTTTATTCCGCAAAGACACGCGGAAAAAATTTCGCAGAGATACGCTAAGTAATTGTAAAGGTTTTATTTTTTTGTCAGGCTGAGCGAAATCTTTGTCAGGCTGAGCGGAGTCGAAGCCCCCCACGCAAAGTGATTCAGCAAACGTTGGCTTCGACTCCGCTCAGCCTGACAAATTAGTTATCTATTTAAACAATCCCTTTTTCAATCATTTCCAGCATAACTGGCGAAGCATTTTTAAATGTTGGCGCTTGCTCAATAATGCTTCCTGCGTTCTTTTTATTTACTTTGAAAGTCACATCATCATCTGTTGTGAATAAAAGCGCTGTTAAGAAAGGTTTTTTGATGTGTGACCCTAAAATCAGTAAAGCTTCGTCTAAAGTGTGAATGCTCTCAATCTCTTCTGTTTTATATCGAAAAGTCAGCGAAATAGAGAATGTATTATCTTCGTTCAGAACCAATCTGAAATAGACATTTTTAAGCTCTGTGTCTCCCATCGTTTTGGCCAAAGTCAGTTTTGCGAAAGTTCCTGATTGGATGCTTTCTTTAACTCGTTCACAAAAAAGGGCAAATATTGGTTCGTACATTTTTTTAAGTTGCTAAGGTTCTGAGATACTATCCCGAAGTTTCGGGACTAAGTTTTTAAAACCTTTGTTTATTATTTAACCGCAAAGTTCGCAAAGATTTACGTTATCTCTTGGGACCTTTGCGGTTAAAAAAAATTATTTTCCTGTAAATTCTGCTTTACGTTTTTCTAAAAAGGCAGTTGTTCCTTCTTTGAAATCTTGGGTTCCGAAACATTCTCCGAATGATTTTATTTCAGTGTCAAAACCATTTTTGCCGTCTTTGAAATTCGCATTGATAGCTTTTATTGCTTTACCGATAGCAAATGGCGCATTTTTAATTATTTTTTGAGCAATTACAGTTGTAAACGATAAAAGTTCTTCTTGCGGCACAACGTGGTTTACCAAACCATAATCTTTTGCTTGTTCGGCAGTAATCATTGCTGCGGTCATAATCAATTCCATTGCACGGCCTTTTCCAATCAATTGCGGCAAACGCTGTGTTCCTCCGTAACCTGGAATTAACCCTAGAGTAACTTCTGGAAGCCCCATTTTAGCATTATCAGAAGCAATTCTAAAATGACAAGCCATTGCTAATTCTAATCCTCCGCCAAGAGCGAAACCATTCACAGCAGCAATTACGGGCTTTTTAAGATTTTCAATGCAATCAAATAACGATTCTTGCCCTTCAGCCGCTAATTGTGCGCCTTCAACGACAGTATAATTGGCAAATTCCGAAATATCTGCTCCAGCAACAAAAGCTTTTTCTCCGCTTCCGGTTAAAATAACAACGCGAACATCATCATTTTTAGCCAATGATTGGATGGCATCACTCAGATCACTAATTGTTGCTTTGTTTAAGGCATTCAATTTGGTTGGTCTGTTAATCGTAATTGTAGCAACTTTTTCTTCGATTGAAATTAAGATATTTTCGTAATTCATGACGGTAAATTTTATGAGTTGGTGATAGGGAGAGAAACTGTAAACGTAGTTCCTTTTCCGTAAGTTGATTCAAAGGTAATTGTTCCTTTGTAATTTTCGATAATGTTTTTGATAATTCCGAGTCCAAGTCCCATACCGCTAGTCTTGGTTGTAAATTTTGGTTCGAAAATTCTTCCTATATCTTGCTTTTGGATTCCGATTCCGTTGTCTTTTACCGCGATTTCAACATTGTTGTCCTGTCTTTTTACGGTCACCACAATCGATTTATGAAACTGGCTTTCCGGAATGGCCTGAGTCGCATTTTTAACCAAATTGGTAATAACGCGGATTAATTGCGTACGATCCATTTTAGATATGATTTCGTCTTCTTCCTTTTCAAAAGAAATATAATCTTCATTAAAAATATCTAGAGCCAGTTCGACAACTTCAACCACATTTAACGTTTCATTCTGCTGGGCAGGCATCGACGCAAAGTTTGAAAATGCCGAAGCCACAGCGGTCATGGTATCAATCTGCTGAATTAAGGTTTCGGAGTAATCATTCATTTTCTGTTTTACATCTGGCGCAGAGGGATCAAATTTTCTCTGAAAACTCTGAACCGTCAAACGCATCGGTGTAAGCGGATTCTTGATTTCGTGCGCTACTTGTTTTGCCATTTCTCGCCATGCTTCTTCACGTTCGCTTTGGGCAAGTTTAATGGCACTTTTTTCCAGTTTGTCCACCATTCCGTTGTAGGCCTCAATCAAGAAATTGACTTCTTTGCTATTGGCTTCCAGAACAATTTTTTCGTTTTTCTGATCCAAATTTGTCTCTTCCAATCTTTCAGAAATCGTTTTTAAAGATTTTGTGATGTAAGTAGAAAGAAAATAAGCGAGCGCAAAAGCCACAATCAGCATAAAAGAATATACCTGGCTCAAACGGATTAGGAAAGTATTCAGCTCATTGTCATAATATCCATCATCTTCTAGATAGGGAAGATTAAGGATTCCGAGTGGTTTGAATTTTTCGTCTTTAATTAAACTGTACGAAGATCTGTTCTTAACGCCATCGATGGTTTTAATGTCCACAAAACGCTTTTCGATAGAAGAACGAACGAGTTTCAGAATGTATTCTGGAATTGGCGGTGCAATTTTATCAACGGCAAACGACTCTTTAGAAGATTTGAGCAGTTTTCCGTCCAAACTGTAAATATTGATTTCGATTTTGTGAATCTGTGCCAGCTCATGAATTTTATCTTTAAAGATCAAATCTAAATTCTGAGTTTTGAGCGGATACGTTGTAGTTGCGAGAACATAATTGATGTGTTCTTTTACCGCATTTTCTTTACGTTCTAAACGTTCCTGATGGTATTCTTTGGCTTCAGTCTTAAACTGAATGATCGAAATAGAAGCCAATAAAAAAGATGCTACAACAATCAATACAATCATCGACAGGAAAATCCTGGTACGAAGAGACAGCATTGACATTTTGAAGTTTAGCATTTTCTTTTTGTTTTATTTGTTTCAAGTTTCAAGTTTCAAGTTTCAGGTTTTGTTACGTTTGGCAACTTGAAACCTGAAACTTGAAACCTGAAACTAAAAAACTATTTTTTTTCGCCACTAATTACAGCAATTCGCACGAATCAAATTTTGATAATTTTAGTCACAGATTGACAAGATTAAAATGATTTTTAACATAATCTAAAAATAATCCGTTTAATCGGTGGTTAAATAAAATTAGCGTCAATTTGTGTAATTCGTGGCTGCCTTTTTATTTTTTTTCGCGGATTCGTTTGTAAAAACGGAATCCCAGCATAATTAAGACCGAAAATAAAATGATTCCTATTACGCCGAAAATCCAATTGATGGCACTTTTTAAAACTACTAAAAATACAACGGCAAATAGAATAATCGTTGCGCCTTCATTCCACAAACGCATAAAATTATTAGAATATTTTACTTCATCTCGCTGCAATTGCTTAAAAATCTGATGGCATTTTCCGTGGTATAAATACAAAAGGAAAACGAAACATAATTTTACGTGCATCCACGGCATTTTAATCCAAATATGGCCTGCATCTGTAAAGAACAGCATCCAAAAAGCAAAAATACTTGCCAAAACTGCCGATGGCCATGTAATAATGTACCACAAACGGTAGGCCATTATTTTGTATTGCGCTTGTAAAATTTCTTTTTCTGGCGAAGGCTTTTCATTGGCTTCAATTTGGTAAACAAACAGACGCACAATATAAAACAAACCTGCAAACCAAGTGATTACAAAAATGAGATGCAGTGATTTTAAATAGTTATAATATTCCATTATTTTTTAAAACTCGATTTTTTAAAAAGATCAATCATATCTCTGCCATAATCTTCATTTTCATATACTATTGAAGCGATAAAGATTTTGTCTCCAAATCCTCTCGAAAAAATTACCATTGTAGCAACTCTTTTGCCCTCTTCGGTAATTTCGATTTTAGATTTTCTAAATTCTAAACCCGAAACGTTCTCACTGCTTACCAAGTAATCTCCCATTTTGCCTTTCGGATAAATTTTCCCAACATCTTTTAAAAGAAGAAAATCTTTTAATCGCATCTTTAAATCAACCCCTTGAGCATCTGCGGCAGTGTAATTTTCGTAATTGGCCGTAAAGTAATTGGCTTCATCTCTCTTAAAAGCTACAATAGCGTTTTCTTTTTTCAATAAAGCGTCATCTCCTTTAACTTCTCCTTTTTCCTTTTGAATTACCTTCTCATAATCATCAGGAATTGCAATCTCCCAATTGAATGTTTTGTCAAAAAAACGATTGTTTTCAAAAGTGTTTTTCTTTTTGCATCCAGCTATCGCTACTAAAACAAAAAGTAGAATCGAAATTTTTTTTAATCTATTCATTTATACGAAATTGAAATTATTTTGCCCAATCATTAATCCAGTTAGAAACTGTCTGGCACCATTCATCATCGTCATTCAAACAAGGAATTGCTAAGAACTCTTCTCCTCCATTTGCTTCAAAATCTTCTTTGGCGCGCATGGCGATTTCTTCTAAAGTTTCTAAACAATCTGAAACGAAAGCTGGGGTTACAACTGCTAATTTTTTGATTCCTTTTGCTGGCATATTGTCAATTTCGACATCGGTATATGGCTCTAACCATTTATCTCCTGCTAAACGAGACTGGAAAGTTAAACTATATTTGTCTTCAGAAAGTCCTAGTAATTTAACAACTTGTCTTGTTGTTTCATAACATTGATGGCGGTAGCAGAATTCATGCGCCGGAGATGGCGTATTACAACAAGACCCGTCAATTTTACAATGCGATTTGGTCACATCAGTTTTGCGGATATGACGTTCTGGTATTCCGTGATATGAAAACAACAAATGATCATACTCAAATCCAACTAGATGTTTTTGAATAGAATCTGCTAAATTCTTGATGTAGTCCGGTTTGTTGTAAAATGCTGGAACATCAGTAAATTTCATGTGAGGGAATTTTTTCTTGCGAATTTCTTCTGCTTTTACTAAAATAGTTAAAGTTGAAGCCATTGCATATTGTGGATATAAAGGAAAAAGCATTACATCTGTAACTCCTTTATCACTTAATTCCTGAAGTCCTTTTTCGATCGTCATACTTCCGTAACGCATTGCTAAAGAAACTGGAACATTTACAAGTGGCTGAACCTTTTTCTGCATTCTTTCTGAAAGAACCACTAACGGCGAACCCTCTTCCCACCAGATTTTCGCGTAAGCGTGCGCCGATTCTTCTGGTCTTTTTCTTAAAATAATACCGCGAACTAATAATGCTCTCAATAAATACGGAACGTCGATCACGTATTTATCCATTAAAAATTCATCTAAATAAGGTTTTACATCTTTTGGAGTTGGACTTTCTGGAGATCCTAAGTTTACTAATAATACGCCTTTCATTATGTATTTTTTGCTTTAGGCTTTAAGCATTGGGCTTTAAGCTTTTTATTTATTTTTAAAAATCTCGGCAAAAGTATTTCATGATACTTTATCGAAATATGATATTTATTACTTTTTAATTATTGTTGAATATCTAAAATCAATATTGTCAAAATTTTCCACGCAGATTTCGCAGATTTTTTAATTCGTGCTAATTAGCGGCAAAAGAAAAATTAAACATTCGCATTAATCGACATTAAATATTTTTTTGGCGTTGTTCCGAATTTCTTTTTGAATGCTGCGATGAAGTGACTTCCTGTGCTGTAACCAATTTTCAAGCCTACTTCGTTCACATTATAAGAACCGCTGTCTAATAATTTTCTAGCGAAATCCATTTTGTAATCAAACAGAAAACCATAAACCGTATCGCCGTAAATTTGTTTGAAACCCATTTTCAGTTTTTTCAAATTCAAGCCAATTTCGTCTGCCAATTCTTGCAATCCTGGCGGTTCGGCCATATTGGCAATTACAATTTCTTTGGCTTTTCTGATCTTCAAAACATTATCTTCATCAATCAAAAACGGACATTGTTCTGCATTTGGATCTTCCGTTCTGTTAAAATACAAACTCAACAATTCGTATCCTTTTCCTTTATAATAAAGGTTTTTTATGGATGGATGTAGGTTATAATGAAACAGCTGACTTAAAACAATGGCCATTGAGGGACTGATATTTCCTTCGTTATAATATTTTTTATCCTTATTATCAGGACTTAAAAAAGTAATATAATCAGCTTCGGCAGAAAATAACGCGTGAAATTTCTTAATCGATACAATTACCGAAATTGCCCAAGAATTTGGAGCCAATTCTAAATTCAGCGGTAATTCTTTCTGCGGATTATACAAAAGCAGTGATTTTTCTTCTTTCAATTCTAAAGCATAACTGCCTTGATTGAACAAGAATTTTGCATTTCCTTTTATCCCGAAGTGAAACTGTATCAGACCAGTACCTATTATTTCATGCTGTGCATAAAATGGCTCCAGACTGTCATTTTGAAAACGGATCAGCGTAAAGTCGTCTTCAATTTTAATAATTTCTTGAGAACCCATAGCGATATTTTTTTGAAACTAAAATCAAAACAAAGTTCAAATGTTATTTAGAACGACTCTAAACTAATCGCTTCAAACGAGTTGATTTTGCTACAAAAGTAGTCCTTTTTAGTCAAAAACACCCATTTAGGTTTAAAAAAACATACAGCGACATAAAAAGTACTTTTAGCGTTATTTTTATCGATGGTATAGTAATAATTTTGTTGCACTTTTATGAAAGTGAATTTATGGAAAACAATAACGTACCGAAACACCTTTATTTTTACTCAGTTGGTCTGAGTTATAAAAAAGCTGATGCTGAGGTCAGAGGTCAATTTAGTTTGGATGCTGTTGCGAAGACTCGTCTGCTGGAACAAGCTAAAAACGAAGGAATAGAAAGTTTAATTGTAACTTCAACCTGCAACAGAACCGAAATTTACGGTTTTGCAGAACATCCATTTCAATTAATAAAATTGATTTGCGATAACAGCAATGGTTCTGTTGACGCTTTTCAAAAAGTTGGTTTCGTTTACAAAAATCAAGAAGCAATCAATCATTTATTTCGCGTAGGAACTGGATTAGATAGTCAGATTCTAGGCGATTTCGAAATTATATCTCAAATTAAAACCAGTTTTACTCATTCAAAATCTTTAGGTTTAGCAAATGCTTTTATGGAAAGATTGGTGAATGCAGTAATTCAGGCGAGCAAGAGAATTAAAACTGAAACAGAGATTAGTTCTGGCGCTACATCAGTTTCTTTTGCGTCGGTACAATACATCCTTAAAAACGTTGAGGATATCAGCAACAAAAACATTTTGCTTTTTGGAACTGGTAAAATCGGAAGAAATACGTGCGAGAATTTGGTAAAACATACTAAAAATGAGCACATCACATTAATAAATCGAACTAAAGATAAGGCAGAGAAATTAGCAGGAAAATTAAATCTTATTGTTAAAGATTACTCTGAACTGCATTTAGAACTTCAAAAAGCCGATGTCGTGGTTGTTGCCACAGGCGCGCAAAACCCAACAGTTGACAAAGCGATTCTGAATCTTAAAAAACCTTTATTGATTCTGGATTTATCGATTCCGAAAAACGTACACGAAAATGTTGAGGAATTAGAAGGCGTAACGTTAATCCACATGGATTATTTGTCTCAGCTGACGGATGAAACTTTGGAAAACAGAAAATTACATATTCCAGCGGCCGAAGCCATCATCGAAGAAATCAAAGAAGAATTTGTGACTTGGATGAAAGGACGAAAATTTGCTCCGACAATTAATGCTTTAAAAGAGAAATTAAACGCAATTAAAGCTTCAGAATTGGATTTTCAAAGCAAAAAAATCGCTGATTTCAACGAAGAGCAAGCTGAAATCATCAGCAACAGAATCATTCAGAAAATCACTACTCATTTTGCAAATCATTTAAAAGACGACGACACTATGGTCGATGAAAGCATCGAATGGATCGAAAAAGTCTTCAAAATAAAAGCATCTTAAATAAAATTTTAAACCATATAAGTTATATAAGTTCATTTAAAAACTGCGTGTTACCACAACGACTTAAATTACTCACATAACTTATATAGTTCAAAAAAAGTTATACAAGTTCATTTAAAACTGTGTGTTACCACAACGACTTAAATTACTTACATAACTTATATAGTTCAAAAAAAGTTATACAAGTTCATTTAAAACTGTGTTTTACCGCAACGACTTAAATTACTTACATAACTTATATGGTTCAAAAAAAAGTTATACAAGTTCATTTAAAACTGTGTTTTACCGCAACGACTTAAATTACTTACATAACTTATATAGTTCAAAAAAAAGTTATATAAGTTCATTTAAAACTGTGTTTTACCGCAACGACTTAAATTACTTACATAACTTATATGGTTCAAAAAAAAGTTATATAAGTTCATTTAAAAGCTGCCATTTTACCCAAACAGCTTAAATTACTTATATAACTTATATGGTTCAAAAAAACAAAACATGGCTGAAAAAACAATCAGAATAGGAACGCGCGACAGCGAATTAGCACTTTGGCAAGCACACACTGTAGAGAAAAAACTAAACGACTTAGGCTACAAAACCTCAATTGTTGCGGTTAAATCTCAGGGTGACATTATTCTTGATAAGCCACTTTACGAATTAGGAATCACAGGAATCTTTACTAAAACCTTAGATATAGCAATGATCAATGGCGATATTGATATTGCGGTGCATTCTATGAAAGATGTTCCAACGGCCTTGCCAAAAGGAATTGTCCAGGGAGCTGTTTTGCCAAGAGCCAATGTTCTGGACATTTTAGTCCATAAAGGAAATCCCGATTTCACAAACCCAAGCACCATTGCAACGGGAAGTCTTAGACGCCAGGCACAATGGTTCAATAAATATCCTAACCATACGGTGGTCGATTTGCGCGGAAACGTAAACACACGTATGCAAAAACTGCAAGATAATAATTGGGACGGAGCTGTTTTTGCAGCTGCAGGTTTAGAACGCATTAACTTAAAACCTGAAAATTACATCAATTTAGATTGGATGATTCCCGCGCCTGCACAAGGAGCAATGCTTGTGGTGGCAATGGAAAATGACAATTATACTCTGGATGCGCTTTCTCAATTAAATGACATAGAAACTGAAATCTGCACGCATATCGAACGTCAGTTTTTAAGAACGCTTGAAGGCGGATGCACTGCCCCTATCGGAGCTTTGGTTACTTATAATGAAGACGAAGACACGCTCCATTTTCAAGGTGTTTTACTTTCTATCGATGGAAAACAAAAATTGGAAATCGACAAAATAGTTGATATTTCAGAGTGGAAAAAGTTAGGCTTCAATTCGGCTCAGGAGATTTTGAATAATGGAGGAACGGAATTAATGCAGCAAATCAAAGAATCCCTGAAAAAATAATGGCAAACCCTGTTCAAATACTATCTACTAAAATATTATCTCCTCTTCATAAGCAAGAACTAATGAAATATGGAGTCGAAGTAATCGAAGCCGATTTCATCAAAACCGCAAATAAACCTTTCGAATTAAAAGACCTCAACGAAAGTCTGATTTTTACGAGCCAAAATGCTGTTCACAGCGTTTTATCGAATCCGTATTCAGAGCAGTTGAAGAAGAAAAACGTATACTGCGTTGGTCTGAAAACCAAAACTTTATTGACAGACCACGGGTTCAACGTTGTAGCTTACACAGGTTACGCTTCGGATTTGGCTGAAATCATCACTTTGATTTATAGAAATGAAAGCTATACTTTTTTCAGCGGAAACTTGAGGAGAGACACTTTGCCAGAAGCTTTAAAAGAAGCCGGAATTAAATTCAACGAAATTCAGGTTTACGAAACTTCTTTACAGCCTCAGAAAATAAAAGCAAATCCAGAAGCGATTTTGTTTTTTAGTCCGTCTGGCGTTAAAAGTTACCTGAAAGACAACGAAATAAATAAACAAATCTGCTTTTGTATTGGCGACACCACTGCAGAAGCTTTATCAAAAATCACAAAAAACATCATCGTCGCAGATCAGCCTACAATTGAGGATGTGATTGAAGATGTAATTCACGAATACAAGTAATGTTTACAACATCCTGCAAGGTTTTCAAAACCTTGTAGGTTTAAATATAAATCAACAAACAATACCTACAAGGTTTTGAAAACCTTGCAGGAAAAACAAATAAGAGATGTTAAAAAACGACCTATTTTTAAAAGCATTAAAAGGAGAAACTGTTCAGCGTCCGCCAGTATGGATGATGCGTCAAGCGGGAAGATATTTACCAGAATTTAGAGAACTTCGTGATAAATATGATTTCTTCACGCGTTGTGAAACTCCAGAATTAGCGGCGGAAATTACTGTTCAGCCAATTCGAAGAATTGCTCCAGATGCCGCGATTTTATTTTCAGACATCTTGGTAGTGCCCCGAGCTATGGGAATTCACGTAGAATTGAAAGACAATTTGGGCCCGATAATTCCGAATCCAATTCGTACAATGGAGCAAGTAAATCAGGTTTATGTTCCAGATGTAAATGAAACTTTAGGTTACGTTTTCAATGCTGTGAAATTGACTAAGGAAATGCTGAACGATGAAGTGCCTTTAATTGGTTTTGCAGGTTCGCCGTGGACAATTTTCTGTTATGCTGTTGAAGGAAAAGGATCTAAAAGCTTTGATACTGCAAAAGGATTCTGTTTTTCAAATCCAGTTGCAGCACATACTTTATTGCAAAAAATCACAGACACTACTATTTTATATTTGAAGGAAAAAGTAAAATCGGGAGTAAATGCGGTTCAGATTTTTGACTCTTGGGGAGGAATGCTTTCTCCTGTTGATTATCAGGAATTTTCATGGAAGTACATCAACCAGATTGTTGACGCTTTGGCGGAAGTTACTCCAGTTATTGTTTTTGGAAAAGGATGCTGGTTTGCTCTTGGCGAAATGGGTAAAAGTAAAGCTTCTGCATTAGGAGTTGACTGGACTTGTTCTGCAAGAAACGCTCGTTACTTATCTGGTGGAAATATTACTTTACAAGGAAATTTCGATCCGTCGAGATTACTATCTCCAATTCCGACTATCAAGAAAATGGTTCACGAAATGATCGACGAATTCGGAAAAGATAAATATGTTGTAAATTTAGGTCACGGAATTTTACCAAATATCCCTGTAGATCACGCAAAAGCGTTTATTGACGCGGTTAAGGAATACGGACAATAATATTTCAATATTAAATTGACTTTCTACAAGGTTTTGAAAACCTTGCAGGAGACGTAGAAATATGTTAAACAAAGGCTTAAGAGACGAAGAAAAAATAAGAATCGATAACGTTCTCAAAACGTTACGAACGCTTGTTTTTGTGCCTTATCCTTTAAATCATCTGCAAAAGTCAGATCTTGAAGATCTGCTCAAAGAATTTGGATTGAACTTTGAAAGTTTGATTAATTATTCCAATGAAGATTTAATCACATTATTAATGCGTCTTCATTTTGATTGGGAGCATCTGGAACAATTTGCTGATATTTTATTGGAACTTTCAAAAGACGAAAATTATAATTTTACTGATAAAGCTTTAGCTATTTATCAATATATTCAGCAAGAAAGCAAAGTTTTTTCTTTTGGAATAAATGCTAAAATTGCTTCGGCGAAAGCCAAAAAATAATTACAATGAAAGATAAATTTTACGCCTACATACAAAATTTACAAGACCAGATCTGCGCTGGATTAGAAGCTGTTGACGGAACTGCAAAATTTCGTGAAGACTTGTGGAAACGTGCGGAAGGCGGAGGCGGAAGAACGCGCGTTATTGAAAACGGTTCGGTTTTCGAAAAAGGCGGTGTAAACATTTCAGCCGTTCACGGAAAATTGCCAGAAACAATGCAAAAAATGTTTGGCGTTGGCGAAGCTGACTTTTTTGCGTGCGGTTTGAGTTTGGTTTTACATCCGAAAAATCCAATGGTACCAACGGTTCACGCGAATTGGCGTTATTTTGAAATGTATGACACTTCGTCTTCGCTCAGTACAGAGCCAAGAAAAGTTATCGAGCAATGGTTTGGCGGCGGACAAGATTTAACGCCTTATTATTTGTTTGAAGAAGATGGAAAACACTTTCATCAGACTTGTAAAACCGCTTGCGATAAACATAATCCTGAGTTTTATCCAAAATATAAAAAGCAATGTGATACTTATTTTTGGAATGCCCACAGAAATGAAGCTCGCGGACTTGGCGGTTTGTTCTTTGATTATTGCAAAGCAAATGAACAAATGTCAATGGAAAACTGGTATGATTTTGTAACTGAAGTTGGAAATAGTTTCCTTGAAGCGTATGTTCCGATTGTGGAAAGAAGAAAAAATCTTCCATATACACCTGAGCAAAGAACTTGGCAAGAAATTCGCCGTGGACGTTATGTCGAGTTCAATCTGGTTCATGATAAAGGAACTTTGTTCGGTTTAAAAACCAATGGAAGAATCGAAAGTATTTTAATGAGTCTTCCTCCGCACGTGCAATGGGTGTACGATCATCATCCAGAAGCAGGAAGCGAAGAAGAGAAATTAATCAACGTTTTGGCAAATCCGCGTGAGTGGGTTTCATAGATTAAAATTTTATTTTATTTAATAATATGTCGCCCCGCTGGGGCTTCTTTTTTTGGTTGTCATTTCAATTGCTATAAATATTTTGCTCCGATGGAGCATTTTTTTATTTCAATAGTCCCAGAGAGGCGAAATATTTATAACAATCCAAATGACAGCACAAGGTAAAAGCTCCACCGGAGCGAAATATTTATAGGACAATGAATGTTCATTTACATAAAGCCCTAAAAGGGCAACATATTTATAGAATCCAAATTACAACCCTAAGCAAAGCTCCAGCGGAGCGAAATGTTTATAGGACAAATGAATGTTCATCTACATAAAGCCCTAAAAGGGCGGCATATTTATAGAATCCAAATTACAACCCTAAGCAAAAGCTCCAGCGGAGCGAAATGTTTATAGAACAATTATCCCCATCTACATAAAGCCCCAGAGGGGCGACATATTATTCAGCACAAAAAAAAACAATACTTATCTTACAAATTTAAAATTATTAATTAGCTTTGCTCCCTAATAATTTTAATAAGAAATGGCAAACACCTATTCGCAATTGTATGTTCAAATTGTTTTTGCTGTAAAAGGAAGACAAAACTTGATTTCCAAAAAATGGAAAAATGAAATTTATAAATACATTACAGGAATTATTACCAATCAGAAACAAAAACTGATTGCAATAAACGGAATGCCGGATCATATTCATATCTTAGTTGGAATAAAACCAAATATTGCATTATCAGATTTGGTACGAGACATTAAATCGAGTTCTTCCAAATTCATTAATGAACAAAGATGGATAAACGGGAATTTTGAATGGCAGGCTGGTTTTGGTGCTTTTTCACATAGCCATTCGCAATTGACAAATGTTATAAAGTACATTGAAAATCAAGAAGAACACCATAGAACTAAAACATTCGAAGAAGAATATATTTTTGATGATGTTTAATTTTTTATGCCGCTCCTCTGGTACTTTTTTTACAATGCCATAATTAATTATTATTTACATGACCTTAAAACTGATTTACACTACTTTCTTTGCTGGCATTTTGGGGTGTTTTGCCCAAAAAGACACTGTGCAGAATCCGTATTTTAAATCATACAATGATAAAATTACTGCTAGTATTTATTATTTAGACACTTCCAATAGCTTTCAGATTGCCACAGGTCAGGATTCAAAAATGTATGTAAATCTGATTCCGAATCGTAGAGAACAGATTGGTTTTAATCTTAACTATAAAATTATTGATGTTGGTTTTGGTTTTGCGCCCAAATTCCTTAGTCAGAATAAAGGCGATTCGCATTCTAAGCATTTTAATTTCAATACCCGTTTTTACTTAAAAAAATGGATGCAGTCGTTTACTTTTATCAATCAAAAAGGGTTTTATATTAGCGATGACAACATTACGGCCCAGCTGCCCAATATGCGTACCACAAAAATTGGCGGATCTACTTCTTACGTCTTTAATGATAAATTTTCCTTTAAAACATTGGTAAGCCAAAACGAATGGCAGACTAAGAGTTCTGGCAGTTTTATTCCATCGTTCTCTTTTTATTATACCAATATCGATTTAAACACTCCCGATTCGTCTCCTGCCGATATTTATGTTTTTACTTTGGCTCCCGCCTATTTTTACAATTTTGTAATCAGCAATCGGGTTTTAATTGGTGCTGGACTTGCTTTGGGAGCCGGAATCAATGATATTGATGGTGACAGCTCAGCATTGTATCAAGCCGATTTCAACTTAAAACTGGCCTATAATAATGACCGTTTCTTTGGTTTTGCGAGTCTCAATACAGTCAGTTTTGCACAAGACGAGAAAGTTGACCCAAGATTAAATGATAATATTGCTACTGTAAAGCTCTCTATTGGCTACCGATTTGATCCTCCAAAAAAGGTTAAAGAAATTTATGATAAGGTCAATGCAAAAATTGGCCTATAAGAAATCTTAACTCTAAATAAGCTGTAAGCCCAACTAAAATGCTTAAATTACAGAGATTTATAAAAAACTAAAATTCATTGTTATGAAAAATATAAACAGCGAACAGTTAAATCTCATGCACTCAGGAAAAGGTTTCATTGCGGCATTAGACCAAAGTGGCGGAAGCACGCCAAAAGCTTTATTGCAATATGGCATACAGGAAAATCAATATTCAAATGACGAAGAAATGTACACGCTTGTACATGAAATGAGAACCAGAATTATTAAAAGTCCAGCTTTTGACCGCCAATACATTCTCGGTGCTATTTTGTTTGAAAATACAATGGACCGTAAAATCGACGGGCAATGGACAGCAGATTTTTTATGGGAGAAAAAACATATTATTCCTTTTCTGAAAGTAGATAAGGGGCTTGCGGAATTAGCAGACGGCGTACAGCTCATGAAACCAATTTCAGGTTTAGACGAATTATTGGATCGTGCTGTCGAACGAAGCATTTTTGGCACTAAAATGCGCTCTGTTATTAAAGAAGCCAATCCTAAAGGAATTGTGGAAGTTGTAAAACAGCAATTTGAAATAGGAAAACAAATCTTCAATAAAGGATTGATTCCAATTATAGAACCTGAGGTTGATATTTACAGTGCCGATAAAGAGAAATCGGAACAGATTCTGAAAGAAGAAATTCAAAAACAGCTTCATTTATTGGACAAAGACGTTAAAGTGATGCTGAAACTTTCGATTCCGACTGTGAGCAATTTTTACCAAGACCTTATTTCAGACCCGCACGTGGTTCGCGTTGTAGCGCTTTCGGGCGGATACTCTCGTGAAGAAGCAAATCTAAAACTCTCTCAAAACCACGGGTTGATTGCCAGTTTTTCAAGAGCATTGTCTGAAGGTCTCAGCGCAGATCAATCTGATGAAGATTTTAATAATGAATTACAGGAAACCATTAAAGGCATTTATCAGGCTTCAATTACTTAGCAAACTGAAATAACCTAACGTTCCTACGGAATGAATTGTTTTTTTTGAATAAAAAAATCCCTGATGCAATACTGTTTCAGGGATTTTCTTTTTTGATTATTTAGAAGTCATTTCTTCTGCTAAATCCAAAGTCTGTAGGATAATGTTTTTATCAGACTTGAAAGAGTTTAGTTTAAAAACAAATTTCAATTTATTGTCAATTAGCTTTTTAGGAGATTCTATCGATACATCTGAAAACTGAGATGAAATTTTGGCCATTCGATCCAATTCCGAATCTTTTGCATTTTTTCCAAAT
This sequence comes from Flavobacterium sp. TR2, assembly GCF_025252405.1. Lineage (NCBI taxonomy): Bacteria > Pseudomonadati > Bacteroidota > Flavobacteriia > Flavobacteriales > Flavobacteriaceae > Flavobacterium > Flavobacterium sp. TR2. The sequence goes on from NZ_CP104307.1 coordinate 944,985, forward strand.
GTTTTCACGGTTTGTGCAATATCCAGCTTTCCAGAAATGTAGTTTTTACTCAAATTCTTCTTTGCTTCTTTGGCAAAAGAACCTTTTCCTGCGCCAAAATAATCTTTTGTATTGGCAACAATTACAACATCTTTCTCTTTGGCAATAAAAATATCGCCGTACTCCTGCGTTCCAACCACAATAAATGAATTTCCATTTGGAACCAGCACTTTTTTACGAACGCCCAATTGCAGCAATTTGTCTCCAAAAGTCGGATGAGTCGAAGTAAAAATGACAGAAAACAGCGGGATATCTTTTTTTACTTTTTCTTCCGTTATTTTTTCTTCATAATTCTCATCGTAATCATATTTTTTGGTCATAACCTCAACTTCTTTAGTATCGTATAAAAAAGCGCTTAAATCGCCGTCAAAAAGCTTTGCAGTTGCTTCTTCGTCAACGATCGTAGAAATTAAATCGGTAATGAGTGTAATATCTTCCTTGACAAATTTTGGATTTTGAAATAATTCTGCCGTTAATGACGGAAAGTTCTCAAGTGCCGCTTTTGTATTGGCGTGATACGAAATGTAGCCTAATGGTTTTTCTGAAGGGAAATAATTAAAGATGTTTTTGTTGATTTTTCTATCGCTGATTTTGCTTACAACAGCCGCAATGTCTGTAGCATATTCAACCACTTCTTCAATTCGGGCATTATCATTATCAAAATAAAAATCCAAATTGATGCCTTTTATAAAATTCCCAAAGTTCTTCTGCATAGGCAGGTATTTATCATAACCCCCAAACAGCGCGAGGGGATAATTGTATAGCGAATAGAAACTCGACATTAAACCGCTATAATTTACCCAAGACGAAATATCTGCCGAAACATTTATTTTTGAAAAGCTCGGCGCCGTAAAACCATTCTCAAATAAAGCTTTTAAAATTTCTCTTTGCTGCTCGGCAAGTTTTTTATCAAATTCTGCCTGTTCAGCCGTGTATTCTTCGTACGGATTTCCATCGTACAAATAATCCTGATTTTCAGTACCCGCTTGAGCATCAACTGCAACTGGTTCGTCACGCATTACAGCAGGTTCGGCTATTTTTGGCGGATTTTGTGCTTCTTCTGCTCCATATACTGCTGGAGTTTCTACAATTGCTGTTTCTTCGTACGCCTCTGTTACCGCAATCGAATCGTTTAAAACAGGAGGCCCATCTGGAGAAGCATAAAATTTGGTAGGAAGTCTCTTGGTCAATTCAAAGATGACAAGATAGTTATCATTCCAAACAAAAGATCTCTTTAAGCCGCTTGGCGTAAAAACAGCATACTTTCCAAATTCTTCAATTGTGCTGTTTTTTCCGTTTGCACCTTGTTTTTCAATCAGATATTGGCTTACGGCTTCTTTGCTTTTTATCGGAATGGTAACTTGATAAAATGGAACACTGTCTAAGAAATTCCCATGAACCGTAATTTTTTGATCTAATTGAATGATTGAAGTATATTGGCGAAGATCAAAATCAGGTTTTTTGCTGGTGTATTTGGTCAATATAGGATGATTCAGCAAATCGTTTATATTGACTTTTTTAGAAAGCTGATTTCCGTTAAACTGTACAAAATAATCGTATTTATCCGGACTGGTTTGTCCGAAACCGAAATACGCGGCAAATAGAAAAATTAAAGTGTAAAAATGCTTCATAAAATCAAGGCGTTAATTGGATTGTGTTGTTCATTAAGGTCGATTTTTTAAATACGCTGTACATACTTTGCTTTAAAAAAACTGTTTTTTTATTTTTTGAAATTTTGCTGTTTACGTTGTCTACAGCCAGAATATCTTTATCGAAAGTGTAAATAGAAATAATGCTGGCTTCTTCCAGATCTTTCTTTTTCTTGGGGTCGTTTACCACTTTTTCGGGAACTGGATAAGAAGCAATTCTTTCAAAAGTTTTAGCGCTTCCGCTAAAGTGAATCTGATCGCGCTGATTGTTTATTGTGTTTACGACAGCATTTAGCGCTTTAAGATTGGCATAATTGAGTTTGATAATGAAAACGTAATTCTGAAAATCTGTTTTGGTTGTTACATTTGAGATTCCGTCAATTTTTAAAGCCTTCGACTTAAAATCTTCCAGTTTCTGTGCAATTTCCTGTTCATTCGGAATTTTAACTCCATCGACTTCTTCCAGCCAAATGGCAGATTTGGTCTTAAACCAAGATTTCGAAAAGTCGATCATCAGTGTGTATTCGCCACTCTGATCATCGTGATGTTTGATTCTTTCTGTAATCTCAAAACAGCTTGTTAAGAGCAGACAGCATAATAAAGCGAGAATTTTCTTCATTATACAAATTTAGATGGAATATTCTGAAAAACCATGCTTTGGTTCCAACAATAAAAAATCTAAATTTTTAGATAATATTAACGGATTCTGCAGCAAGCTAAACGCCTTATTCTGTTGATTTTTCTTTAACTTTGCGCCACTCATTAAAAAGTGAGATAAACTTCAAAAAAAATAAAAAACAACTGCAGTTTTAGAATAAGGATTTGTCAATCTGATTTCAAATTCAGGTTAAAATCTAAAATCTAAAATTTATAAATCTAAAATTATATGTTCCCATTACAAAGAGGCAGAAGATTAAGAGTAAATGAATCCATTCGTTCTTTAGTACGCGAAACCAGTTTAAGTCCATCAGATTTTATGTTTCCAATGTTTATTGCTGAAGGCGAAAATGTAAAAGTCGAAATTCCGTCAATGCCGGGAATTTTCAGAAGATCTATAGATTTAACGGTTGAAGAAGTAAAAGAACTTTTTGATTTAGGGATTCGCGCTGTAAACATTTATGTAAAAGTTAGCGAAAATCTAAAAGACAATACTGGCAAAGAAGCTTGGAATCCTAACGGATTGATGCAGCAGGCCATTCGTGCCATAAAAGCGGCTTGCCCAGAGATGGTTGTTATGCCAGATGTTGCTTTGGACCCCTATTCTATCTACGGTCATGACGGTATTATAACAAATGGAGATGTAGAAAACGACAGCACTGTTGACGCTTTAGTAAAAATGGCCGTTTCTCACGCAGAAGCTGGTGCCGATTTTGTTGCGCCAAGCGATATGATGGACGGACGCGTATTACGCTTGCGCGAAGGTTTGGATGCTGCCGGATTTCAGAATGTTGGAATCATGAGCTATTCAGCAAAATATGCTTCGGCTTTTTACGGGCCATTTAGAGATGCTTTAGATTCGGCTCCAAAAGAAGCTGATGTTGTTGTTCCAAAAGACAAAAAAACATACCAAATGGATTATGCCAACCGCATCGAAGCAATCAAAGAAGCTTTGTCAGATGTAGAAGAAGGTGCCGATATGGTTATGGTAAAACCTGGAATTGCTTATTTGGATATTGTTCGCGAAATCAAAAACACTGTCCATGTTCCTGTAACCGTTTACCAGGTTTCTGGAGAATATGCCATGATTAAAGCGGCTTCTGAAAGAGGTTGGCTGGATCATGATAAGATTATGATGGAACAGCTAATGTGCATCAAACGTTCTGGCGCTAATCTTATTTCTACTTATTTTGCTAAAGAAGCAGCAATTTTATTAAACAAGTAAAATGAAAAAGATTTTATTTTTAGCTGCAGTTTTAACATTTGCTTCTTGCAAAAAAGAAACTTCAGAGCCTACAAACACCGCAACCGAATCTGTTTCTGAAGGAGAATCGGCAAAAGCCAAAAGCCCAGAAGAACTAGGGAAACAGCTTTTTGAAGGAGCTGGAAATTGTTTTGCCTGCCATCAGCCAGATCAAAAAGTAGTTGGACCAAGCATTAAGGAAATTGCCAAAATCTATAAAGACAAAAATGGCGATATAATTACTTTTCTTAAAGGAAATGCAGAACCAATTGTTGACCCAAGCCAGTTTGAGGTTATGAAAACCAATTTTGCCATAACACAGGCTATGTCTGAAGAAGAATTAAAAGCAATTGAAGCTTACATCTATAGCCAATTGAAATAATCAAACGATGATGTTTCTTAGGAGCATTTCGTCGCTAGAAAATTATGTTATTAACCAATAACGTTCCTATGGAACGTTGATTTGATATAAATTTTAACCGTCTAGCATATCAAACGTTCCTACGGAACGTAAATAAATCGGTCGTCAATATTTTTTTTCTACCGATGAAATGTTCCTACGGAACATCTGTGATTTTCTCAAAATAATAACGCAAAAAAGGCGGTTCCGAAAAATCGGAACCGCCTTTTTTACCATTAAATATTGATTACCAGATTTTAACTCGTTTTTCTGGTTCAACATACATTTTATCGCCTTTCTTAATGTCAAACGCTTTGTAGAAAGCATCAACATTCTGAATTGGCACGTAAGCTCTATACATTCCTGGAGAGTGCGGATCTGTTTTTACTTGGTTTTTGATTGCTTCATCTCTAGATTTTGTTCTCCAAACTGTAGCCCAAGCAATAAAGAAACGCTGTTCTGGAGTAAATCCGTCAATTAAACCTGGGTTACCATGCTGTTTCAAATACAATTGCAAACCGTCATAAGCCGCATTGATTCCGCCTAAGTCTCCAATATTTTCACCTAACGTAAATTTACCATCAACAAAAATTCCTGGAAGCGGTTCAAGAGCACTGTATTGATTTGCCAAATCAGTTCCTAAAGCTGTAAATTGTTTCAGATCATCTTCTGTCCACCAATCCACTAAATTCCCTTCCGCATTATAGCGAGCACCCGAATCATCAAATCCATGCGAAATTTCGTGACCGATCACCGCTCCAATTCCACCATAATTAACTGCTTCGTCAGCTTGATAATTGTAGAACGGCGGCTGTAAGATTGCTGCTGGAAATACAATCTCATTGTAAGATGGGTTGTAGTAAGCATTTACTGTTTGCGGAGACATATGCCATTCTGTTTTATCAACTGGTTTAGACAATTTGTCTACGCTTTTCTTAAATCTCCATTCTGCTAAATTTCTAGCATTCTCAAAATAAGTTCCTCCTTCTGCAATACTTTTAATTTCTAAAGCGGAGTAATCTTTCCATTTATCAGGATATCCGACTTTAATCGTTATTTTGTTCAGCTTTTCGATTGCTTTTGCCTTAGTGTCTTTAGACATCCAAGTTAAATTGTTAATACGATTTTGATACGCTGTAATAACATTGTGAATCATATCAATCGCTTTGGTTTTGGCCTCAGCAGGAAAAACTTTTTCTACATAAAGTTTTCCAAGAGCTTCACCAACATTTCCATTCACAACATTAAGCGCTCTCTCTTCAGAAGGAAGCTGTTTTATTGCACCTCTTAATGTTTTGCTGTAGAAATCAAAATTAGCATTATCAATTTCTGCTGTCAGCTTGCCTGCAGCGCTGTTAATCAAATCCCATTTCAGGTATTCTTTCCATTGCGCAACTTTATTTTCCTTGAAAACAGTTTCTAAAGCAGTCATATATTTTGGCTCAGAAACAATTACAACATCTAGTTTAGCAATTCCTAAACCAGCAAAATATTCGTTCCATTTAATAGCTGGAGTCAATTTTTGAAGTTCAGCAATTGTCATCGGATTGTATTGCAGACGGCTGTCTCTTCTTTCAACTCTGTTTAATCTTGGCTGTGACAATTCTGTTTCAAGAGCTAAAACTTCAGCAGCGCTTTGTTTTGCTTTTTCTGGAGATTCTCCAATAAACTGAAGCATTCTTGCCACGTGCAATTCGTATTTTGCACGTTTATCTTTAGAATCTTTTTCGTCAGAAGTGTAATAATCTTTGTCAGGAAGTCCTAATTGGCTTGGGCTTAAATTTACCGAGTTTTTAGAACTGTCTTTATCATCAGCGCCAATGTAAATTCCGAAAAAGCCAGCGTTTCCTTCTTTTTCCATGTCAACCAAATATTTCTGAACATCGGCAATGTTTTTAATTGCATCAATTTTTTTCAGATATGGTTTTAATGGTTCAATTCCTCTTTTATTTCTTCCTATAGAATCCAGATAAGTGTTAAATAAATTAACCGCTTTTCCTTGATCTGTATTCGATTTGTACTTTGGGTTTTTGGAAGCCTCTTTTAAAACCGCCATCACATCTTTGTCGGTTCTTTTAATCAGTTCGTTAAAACTTCCCCAAGTTGTTCGGTCGCTTGGAATTTCTGTCTGATCCAACCAAGTTCCGTTTACATATTTAAAAAAATCCTGGCTAGGACTAATTTTAGTATTCATGTAAGATACATTAATACCTGGTTCTTTTGGAGCATTTTGGGCCATCGCTGTTACAGAAAACATTGCGGATATAACACCAAACACAGGTTTTGCAAATTGTTTTTTCATAAAAAGTTATAGTTTAATGGAAAATACAAACATATTGTTATTATTTCTAAAATTGTGTTAAAATTCTAACAGCGAAATGATAAAAGAGAAAAAATTTCACAAGTTGATATTTTAAACTGGCGTATTAGTCTGCAAACTCTAGATAAAAGTTACAAAAGCCTGTTAAAAAAATATCTCTGTAAAGTTTTTAGCATCTGCTTTTTGTATTTTTGCGCCAAATTATTTTTATGAAATCGCTTTTATACAAATACCGCAAATTCTTTATCGTTTTAATAGTATTTTCGGTTGTTACGATATCTTTGTTTTACTCGGCTTTAAAACCTAAAAAGACGCTTCCGATTTACAATCCATCCGATGTAAATCCTGAGTTGGTAGACAGTACGATTCAATATAAAAGCAAATACCACACGATTGCCGATTTTTCTTTCATCAATCAGAATGGCGATACCATTACCCAGAAAAATTACGAAGGAAAGATTTACGTTGCCGATTTCTTCTTTACAACCTGCGGATCGATTTGTCCAAAAATGTCGACTAATCTTGTTGAGGTTCAAAAAGCGGTTTTAAACAATCCTAAAGTGATGCTGCTTTCGCATACCGTTTTTCCAGAAGTAGACAGCGTTTCGGTTTTAAAAGCTTATGCTATTAAATATGGCGTTGTAGACAGCAAATGGAATCTGGTTACTGGCGATAAAAAACAGATTTACAAAATGGCTAGAAAATCGTACTTGGCTGTAAAAATGGGAAGACCAGATCAGCTGTATGATATGGTACATACGGAGAATTTTGTTTTGGTCGATCAAAAACGTCGCGTTAGAGGTTTTTACGACGGAACAAATAAAGAAGACATAAAACGTCTTTTAGAAGACATCGAATTCCTCTCGCAAGAGTAAAATCCCTTCTTTTTAGAAACATTTAGCATTTGTGAAGGTGTTAAATGCCTTGAAATAAAGAATAATTGCCTACTTTTGCAATCTAAATTCAATCTAAATAAGCTTGCAAAATACAATACACACTCTGAAAAAAGGCGAAAAAGCCATTATCAAAGATTTTGATATCGATCTTATTCCACTTAAATTATTAGAAATGGGTTGTCTTCCTGGCTCCTTAGTTGAATTATTGCAGGTTGCGCCTTTTGGAGATCCTTTATATTTAGACATAAATGGTTCTCATGTAGCAATCCGAATTGAAACCGCTCGCGAAATTGAAGTTGAACTTATCAAAACCAATTTGTAATGAGCGTTCAGAATATCAATGTTGCCCTTATCGGAAATCCAAATACCGGAAAAACATCTGTTTTTAACCAATTGACAGGCCTTAACCAGCAAGTAGGGAATTATCCCGGAATTACGGTGGAGAAAAAAATGGGCTTCTGCAAATTGCCCAATAATGTAAAAGCTAATATTCTAGATTTACCGGGAACCTACAGTTTGAACGCCAGTTCGATGGACGAAAGTGTGGTCATTGAACTTTTGCTGAACAAAAACGATAAGCTTTACCCAGACGTAGCAGTTGTTGTTACAGATGTCGAAAATCTGAAACGAAATTTACTGATTTACACACAGATAAAAGATCTTGAAATTCCGACAATTTTAGTTATCAATATGTCTGATCGCATGGCGCGCAAGGGCATTTCTTTGGATATTCCGTATTTAGAAGAAAAATTAAAGACAAAAATTGCTTTAGTCAGTTCGCGCAAAGGTTTAGGAATCGAAGAATTGAAAGAACTGATTGTTTCTTATAAAACCATTCCGCACGAACCTTGTTTAAATGCTTCTGTAATTGATCCTGAATATTTTGAAAAACTGCAAAAAGCATTTCCAAACCAATTGATGTACAAATTGTGGCTGGTAATTACGCAGGATGTCAATTTTTTGAATTTGGATCGAAATGAAATTCGAAGCACTTTTACCAAATCACATTCCGAATTAAAACGTCTTCAGCAAAAAGAAACCATCAAAAGATATCAGTTTATCAACGATGTTTTAAAAGAAGGTTTAAAAATCGATGCCTCAATGGCAAAAGATATCCGTGCCAAAATTGATCGAGTTCTTACTCATAAAGTTTTCGGATATCTGATTTTCTTTGCCATTTTATTTTTGATTTTCCAGTCCATTTTCAGCTGGTCCACGATTCCGATGGATTTCATTGACAGCACTTTTGCTTCTTTGAGCAGCTGGGTTGCAGCAGAACTGCCAAGCGGTATTTTAACCGATCTGCTTTCTCAGGGAATTATTCCAGGTATTGGAGGAGTTATAATTTTCATTCCGCAAATTGCCTTTTTATTCTTATTCATTTCCATATTGGAAGAAAGCGGCTATATGAGCCGTGTTGTATTCTTGATGGATAAAATCATGCGCCGATTTGGGCTTTCAGGAAAAAGTGTTGTGCCGCTAATTTCGGGAACGGCTTGCGCAATTCCGGCAATTATGGCTACAAGAAATATCGAAAACTGGAAAGAACGTTTAATCACTATTTTGGTAACGCCTTTTACAACTTGTTCGGCAAGGCTTCCAGTTTACGCCATTATTATCTCATTGGTTATTCCGAGCAAAAGAGTTTTTGGAGTTCTGAATCTTCAAGGATTAACCCTAATGTCGTTATATGTTTTAGGATTTTTTATGGCCATTTTATCGGCTTACATTTTGAATAAGGTTTTAAAACTGGAATCAAAAACATATTTTGTTGTTGAAATGCCAAGTTATAAAATGCCTCTTTTCAAAAACGTCGCGATCAATGTTGTAGAAAAAACAAAAGCATTTGTTGTTGGCGCAGGTAAAATTATCTTGGCAATATCAGTAATATTATGGTTCTTGGCTTCTTACGGTCCTGGAAAAGAATTTAACGAAGCGGAAACTATTGTTAAAGAAAGATTTGCGAATACTACTTTAAACGAAACTCAGTTTGAAAACGAAGTTAATTCTCAAAAACTAGAAAATTCGTATATCGGTTTGATGGGAAGAGCAATAGAACCCGTAATTCAGCCTTTGGGTTATGATTGGAAAATCGGAATTGCCTTAATCAGTTCGTTTGCCGCGCGTGAAGTTTTCGTAGGAACATTGGCCACCATTTATAGCGTTGGAGACACGGACAACGAATCGACCATAAAAAGCAAAATGCAGGCAGAAGTGCGCCCAGACACAGGACAAAAGGTATTTGACTTTGCTACTGGAATTTCTCTACTGCTATTTTATGCTTTTGCCATGCAATGTGCCAGCACATTGGCCATTACCAAAAAAGAAACCAATTCATGGAAATGGCCTGCAATGCAGCTTGTCTTTATGAGCGGTCTCGCTTATTTTACCGCATTAATTGCATATCAACTTTTAAAATAAAAAGTTATGTTTCAGGAAATAATTGCCTTTGCCATATTAGGATTTGCTGTAGCCTTTTTGATTAAAAAATTCTTTTTTAAATCGAAGAAGAAAAAAGACTGCGGCGGCGGAACTGATTGCGGTTGTTCTTAAAAAGTTACAAAGATGCTAAGGCGCTAAGTATAAAAGCTGTTCATTTTGAACGGCTTTTTTTATAGAAAAATGTCTTATTGTGTTGTTTTTAAATCCTAAAAATAACTTATTTGTATATTTTCTAATGTTATTTTGGGTTTTTAAATTCATCACAAAATGACACCAGAAGACAGAATGGAAATAATACGAGACAATAGAGTTGCTCGATTATTGTGGTTCGCGATAGGTTTTTTCTGCGCGACAATTATTACTTATTTGCTAATGAAAAATAATCTTTAAGTTTTTTCTCTGCTGTTTTAATTCTATTTTTATCCTATTAAAACATCAAAAAAAGACTTTCAAAATGAATTTAAAAACCCCTTTACTTTTCTTTCTGTTTCTTTGCTTGTCTCCAAGCGCAATTAGTCAAACAAAAACAGCTTTACAGCAAAAGCCAAACAGTAATTTTATCACTTCAGACGGAGTTCCTTTATTTTTGAAAGTTTCTGGGAAAGGCGAAGTATGTATTTTTGTGCATGGCGGCCCGGGAGCATGGAGCAAATCTTTTGAAGAGTTTGGCGGAAATGTTCTCGAAGATAAACTTACTATGTGTTACTACGACCAAAGAGGCTGCGGCCGATCTGGATCTCCTTCGGACAATAATTACAGCATAGACAGAATGATCGAGGATATTGAAGAAATTCGCGCTTCTCTTAAAACCTCAAAAGTATTTGTAATGGGGCATTCTTTCGGAGGAATTTTAGCCACTAAATATGCCGAAAAATATCCAGATCACGTAAAAGGCTTAATTTTATTGAATTCTACTCTTGACATCAACGATTCTCTCCTCAACCAAATTGCTTTTATGGGCAAAACTCTTGGAGAAGATTTTCCAGTAAAAAGCAAAGATTCAATACTAAATACTTTTTTTGCCGCTAAAACAAAAATCAAAAAAGCCGATCTGGATTATAAAATGCTATCTGACAATAGAGCAACAGTCGAAAAGCTGGACAGCATTGACAACAGTGAAAAAAGAAATTCTTCGTTTGCGCAAAATGCATTAAGCGGCCCGATCTATTTTAGCGATTTTACAAAAGAAACGGCATCCATTAAAGTACCGACACTCATAATTTCTGGAACAAAAGACAATAATATTGGCCCAGAACATTACCGCTTGTTTAAATTCCCAAATCAAGAAGTAAAGATCATTAATGGCGGACATATTTTGTATTACGAGCAGAATAAAGAGTTTAAAAATACTATTCAGAAATTTGTTCAGAAGCAAGATGTGAGAAGAAAGATTTGAGAGGAAAGATTTGAGAAGGGGGCTAACGAATTACACTAACTGAAAACGGAGTAAAAAAGTCTTATCATTGTGATTTAAAGACTTTTATGCTAACCATCTGTCACTCTAAAAAATTATTTTTGAGATGCATTAAAACACTTTCAAAATGACACGGTTTGAAAAAAAGGAAATGGCTAGAAGTAATACTATTACAAAGTTATTGTGGTTTTCAATTGGATTTTTATGTGCTTTTACCATTATGTGTCTCTTAAAATCTAGACTGTAAACTAATAGTATTTCAAATAAATAACGATGCTATATCATAAAAAACAGCTTCTCTCTGGACGGATTATTTATAAATTTATTTTATCTGTAAAACCTCAGCAGCAATTGCAATAGACAAATAAAAAAACTCCAGAAGCGCGACATAAATTATGAATGCAAAAAATATGTCGCGCTTCTGGAGCTTTTATTGTGTAGACACTTATCCTTTTTCTAAACGTTTCGCTTCTACAAAGCTTACAAAAAAAATCTACTTCACCCCTTCCCACTCCGCATAAAACTGAGCAAGGAAAGTTTCCATAAAACGATGTCTTTCAGCAGCGATTTCTTTTCCTTTTTCTGTGTTCATCTTATCTTTTAAAAGCAAAAGTTTTTCGTAGAAATGATTAATCGTTGGAGCACTATTCTTTTTGTACTCCTCTTTTGTCATATTGGTCACAGGTTCAATTTCAGGATTATATAGCGCTCTGTTCTTAAATCCGCCGTAATTAAACGCCCTTGCAACACCAATAGCGCCAATGGCATCTAGACGATCTGCATCTTGAACAACATCCAACTCGACAGAAGAGAACTTTCTTTCGAAATTTCCGCCTTTATAAGAGATATTTTCAATGATCTTGACAACATGGGCAATTATATCCTCAGAAACATTTTCGGCTTCTAAAAACGCCCTCGCTGTTTTTGGGCCTATAGTTTCATCTCCGTTATGAAATTTACTATCGGCTATATCATGCAATAGAGCTCCTAACTGCACTATTGTGAGATCACAATCTGTTTCTTTTGCAATCAGCAGCGCATTTTTATAAACGCGTTCAATATGAAACCAGTCATGGCCTCCTTCGGCATCATTTAGTTTTTCTTTTACAAAAGCAATGGTTTTAATGATTAATGCTGAGTCGCTCATACAGAAGTTTTTACGGTTTATAAAAAATGTTGATTGCCAAAGATTTTAAATCTCCAACAATCAACAAATATCTTTTAAGGCAACAATGTTGCTTTTTTCAAATTCCAATCTAAAATCTAAAATCAGAAATCTAAAATTTAAAGTCTCGCTGGTTCTACCCATTTAAAGATGTGCGATTCTTTTGGGATAACGATTCTCTCAGAGATTTTTGCCATACGAGCTGGCAGTTTCATTAAGTAATCACGCGCTTTTTCGGCTTCATCTGACAAATTGGTAATTTTATCAATCTCCCATTTGTTGATTAATTTCTGCATGATTTCAACATAATCGTTTGCGGTATAAACTCCAATACGCTGTGCCGAATCAGAGAACTGTTCGAAAGCTGTGCTGATTTTTTGGCCAGATTCTCTCAAAAAGTGAGCCGGCATAACGATTTTCTGCTTCATCATGTATTGAAAAGCCAACATCATTTCGCTTGGATCCACTTGGAAAATTCTCGTAACAAACTCGCTATAGGCGTGGTGGTGTCGCATTTCGTCGCCCGCAATCATTTTACACATTTTAGACAACTTGTTATCGCCAAATTTCTTAGCCATCTGTGCTACTCTATTGTGCGAAACATAAGTTGCCAATTCTTGAAAACTAGTGTATACAAAATTTTTGTACGGGTCAGTTCCAGTTCCAATATCAAAACCGTCGTTGATCAAATGCTGTGTAGTCATTTCGATTTCACGCATATTTACACGACCAGACAAATACAGGTATTTATTTAAAAGATCTCCGTGGCGGTTTTCTTCTCCAGTCCATTGTCTTACCCACTTTGCCCAACCATTTCCTTGGCCTTCTTCCTGCTGATCTATTCCTTCTACATCCATTAACCATGACTCATATGTAGGCAAGGCTTCTTCTGTGATGGTATCACCCACAAGCGTAACCCAGAAATCGTATGGAAGCTCTTTGGCAATTTCGCGTAGTTCTTTTACCTCTTCAAAGAAATTTTCTCCTTGAGAATCTGGTAAGAAATCCGACGGCTGCCAAATTTTTTCCACTGGAATTAAATACTGTTCAACGAAGCTATCCACGTTTTTTTCCAAAAACTGCATTACTTCTAATCTAATGTTTTTTATAGACATTACTTATTATAGATTTGGGTTGTACGTTTTAGCTCGGACTAAAACTTAAACCTGTTTATACTCATTTATTCCTTCTTTAACTGCTTTTTCAGTAATCTCCATCAGCTCTTCAAATTTGTAATCTTTGACAGCCAAAGCTTTATGAGCTGTAAACTTCAGATGATTTCCTAAACCAACAGGAAAAAAACCAAACTTTACCATTTTCCAAGAATTATTGATGCTCACGGGTACAACGTATGCAGATGGCGCATATTTGCATAAAATTTTCAAACCGCTTTGCGCAAATTCTTTTGGTTTACCTGTTTTACTTCTTGTTCCTTCTGGAAAAATAACGGCAGATCTTGTGTTTTTCTCGATATATTCAGACAAGCCTTTGATAACTGGTATCGCTTGTTTAGGGTCTTTTCGGTCAATTAGCACAGATCCTCCATGTTTCAAATTATAAGAAACACTCGGAATTCCGCTTCCTAACTCCTTCTTACTTACAAATTTACAATGAAAACGTCTAAAGTACCAAATCATTGCCACGATATCGTACATACTTTGGTGATTTGCCACAAAAATAATTGGCGCACCTTTCGGAACCATGTCTACGCCTTCAATTGTATATCTTGTTCCGACAAGATTGGTACATTTTAAAAGGCAGAAATTTAAATAATCAACACTTTTTTTGTGAGCCTGGTAGCCAAAAACATTTAAACAAATCCATTGAATTGGGTGAAAAACAGCCAAACATAAACCAAATAATAAATAGTAAATTACCGATATTGGATAAGAAATAATTTTTTCCATGCTTCAAAAATTAATGCGCAAAAGTAGTAAATATATTTTTAGACTTATTAAAATTGAAAACAATAACTGTTTTTATGGTTTAATTGTACCTTTGCACTAGTATTTGCAAATCTTTTCTGAATTAAATGAACTTTACTTACCCTAAAAATGAGCGTTTAAAAAGCAAAACGACAATTGGATTGCTGTTTTCCGAAGGAAAATCGGTGTCTAAATATCCGCTTCGTTTGGTTTACCGTCAAGCGGAAGCAAATTCAGAAGAACAGACCAAAATTGGCGTTTCGGTTTCTAAGAAATATTTCAAGAAAGCCGTTGACCGAAATTATTTCAAAAGAGTTTTGCGAGAAACGTATCGTTTGAACAAACATCTGCTTTTGGATAACTTGGATCAGCCGTATTCGATAATGCTTTTTTACCAAACCAAAGACCGTTTATCATACGAAGAAATCAACACCAAAATGATTCAATTGTTTGAGAAATTTTCAGCGCAGATAAACAAACCTCAAGATTCTGAAACAAAAACCGAAGCGTAAATTTCAAAACGTAAGATTATTATTCAAGTTAGACAAAAAAATCGTAGTTTTAGCTCTAAATTGAAATTTTATGCGTCAACTTTTCCTCCTATCTTTCTTATTTTTAACCCTTTGTGGCTGCAGTAAATCAGAATCTGAAAGTAGTGATCTTGCAGTAAGTGCTGTCATGGTTCCGCCACCCCCTCCTGCTGGAGCGAGCGAGCCTATTAGAAAAGATCAAGATATAAGCGAATCTGCACCAGAAATTCCGCAGAAAATAATCAAACAAGGCACACTTCGATTTGAAACCGATAATTTAGAAAAGACTTTCAATCAAATTCAAAAAGCGGTTTCAGACAACAAGGCAAGAATCATAAACGATTCTGAAGGAAAAGATTATAGCAGTGTCTACAGAAACCTTACTGTAAGAGTGCCAAGTCAAAATTTTGATCGTTTTATAAATGACGTTTCTAAAGGCGTTTCTTATTTTGAGGTAAAAAATATATCTGCCGAAGATGTAACAGAACAATTTATCGATTTAACTTCTAGATTAAATACGAAGAAAAAACTAGAAGAACGTTACCTGCAAATCTTACAGAAAGCGACTAAAGTCAGTGAGATTTTAGAAATTGAAAAACAGATTTCAGCAATCCGCGAAGAAATCGAAGCCAAAGAAGGCCAGCTGAAATATCTCGAAAGCCGTGTTTCTGAAAGCACTGTGACGATAGAATTTTATAAAACGGTGGCTGAAAAAGAAGGCGTTAAAATATCTTACGGTTCCAAACTTTGGAACGCAGTTCAATCAGGATTTTTTAGTTTATCCGATTTTTTGATTTCGTTAATCAGCGTTTGGCCGTTTGTAATTATATTTGTTGTATTAGCCTATTTTATTAGAAGAAGATTAAAAAGAAGAAAAAAAGAATAATCATGTATCCGTATTTCAAAAGGAAATTTATTATACCAGTCGCTGCGGCGGGAATGTTATTTGTTGGAACCAGTTTTAGAGAAGATTTTTTTGAAATTGCCAAACAGATTGAAATTTTTACGACCCTATTTAAGGCCGTAAACACTAATTATGTTGATGAAACCAATCCTGGCGATCTGATGGATAAGGCCATCAAAAATATGCTTGGAAGCTTAGACCCATACACGGTTTATTTTAACGAGCAGGATGTTGTCAATTTTAAAATCAATAATACTGGAGAATATACCGGAATCGGCGCTTTGATTTCTAGAAAAAAAGACCGCTTGATTGTTCGTGAACCTTATAAAGACTATCCAGCAGACAAAGCGGGACTAAAAGCGGGCGACGAAATTATTCAGATTGGCGATGTTCTGATTGCTGATTTTAAAGATGATGCTTCGCAATTATTGAAGGGAACAAAAAATACTAAAATCAATATCAAATATCTTCGTCAGGGAAAACCAAGCTCTACGGTTTTGGTTTTGGACGAAGTGGATATTAAATCGGTTCCTTTTTACGGAAAAATTGATGATAAGACGGGTTATATCGTTTTAGCGCATTTTAGCAGAAAAGCTTCGGCAGAAGTTAAAGACGCTCTTGAAAAATTAAAAGCTGATGGAGCCAAACAGATGGTTTTGGATTTGAGAGGAAATCCAGGAGGTTTATTGAATGAAGCGATTGACATCTGCAATTTGTTTGTTCCAAAGAATGAAGTAATTGTTACGACTAAATCTAGAATTGAAAAGCACAATAACACTTATAAAACACAGAAAGAACCGGTTGATACTGAAATTCCGCTGGCAATTTTAGTGAACGGAAGAAGTGCTTCGGCTTCTGAAATTGTTTCGGGCGCTTTGCAGGATTTGGACCGTGCGGTAATTTTAGGAAGCAGAAGTTTTGGTAAAGGTTTGGTGCAGCGTTCTGTAGATTTGACTTATGGAACACAGCTGAAAGTGACTATTTCGAGATATTACACGCCTTCTGGAAGATGCATTCAGGCTTTGGACTATGCGCATAAAGATAAAAATGGTGTTGCTCAAAAAACAGATGCCAAAAATTATAATGCCTTTAAAACCAGAAAAGGAAGAACGGTTTATGATGGCGGAGGAGTTTTGCCAGATATCGAATTGGAAGAAGCCAAAACGAGTGCCATTGCAACGGCTTTAATCAAAAACGATGGTGTTTTTGATTATGCAACAACGTATTATTACAAAAATCCAAATTTGGGAAATAAGATTCCGACTTTGACTGACGCAGATTATACTGCCTTCAAACAATATCTGAAAACCAATAAAATTACTTTTGATACTGAGACCGAAGTGGCTTTGAAAAACACTTTGGCTGCAGCTAAAAAAGAAAAAATAGATGAGACCATTACTGCCGAATATCAGCAATTGTTAAATGCTTTGGAGAAAAGCGAAACTACATTACTGGACAAAAACCAAAAAGAAATTAAAAACATGATTCTGGAAGAATTAATTAAAAGATACCAGTATCAGGAAGGTTTGTACCAGTATTATCTACAAAACAATTCAGAAATTAAAAGAGCAGTTAGTGTATTAAATAACCAGACAGAATATAAAACGATTTTAAAAATGTAGTGAATGAAGATAACTCTAGCCCTGACTCTTTTTTCATTTTATACAGTAACGGCACAGCAAAAACCTGTTGAAACTATTTATTTTGAATTTGACAGGTATGATCTAACAGATAAGCAGATTACTGTTGTTTCAAACTTTATAAAAAATATAGACACAGCAAAAGTTGAGTCTATACAGATTTATGGCTATTGTGATGATCGAGGAAACGATGAATATAACTTCAAACTATCAAATAATCGGGCCAATACGATTCAGAATCTACTGATCAACAAAGGGTTTCGCGAAAGCAAAATTGTTATTCTAGAAGGAAAAGGACGTGTTGTCGTAAAAGCAGATACTGTTGAAAATCTGTACGAAACACGTCTGCGAAATCGGCGGGTTGACTTAATCGTTGTTAAAAAAAATAGTTTCGGAAAGGGAGTACGTACTTCTTTCAAAGACAATTTAAAGGTTGGCGATAAAGTGTACTTAGAATCTATTTTATTTGAAATTGGCAGCGCAAAACTCACCAGCAATTCTAAAAAAGAGCTGGATAAAATTGCGATAACGCTGCAAAATCACAGAAATCTAAGTTTTGAAATACGCGGGCACGTTTGCTGCACACCCGAAATTTACAGCGACGGAATTGATAAAGACACTAAAGAAAGAAGACTTTCTTGGAACCGCGCCAAAACTGTTTTTTATTATTTAATGTCCAAAAAAATATCCAAAAGCCGCATGACCTATATTGGCTGCGGCAATAGATATCCGTTAGGAAAAGGCGATAATTATGATCGACGGGTGGAATTTTTAATTACTAAAATTTAGTTTAAGCTTCTAAGGTGTTGAGTTGCTAAGCTTCTAAGGCTTTAACTATTGCAAATCTGTTGCGTTTAATTATTCCCTCATCATTTCAATATGCGGGATATCGTCTTCTAGATACATTTCACTGGTTTGCACAAAACCGTGGCTTTCGTAAAATTTCTTCAAATACAATTGTGCTCCAATGGTAATTTTATCTTTTCCAAAATTGGATTTAATTCCAGCTATGGCTTCACGCATTAATTCATGCCCCCACTTTTTGTCTCTGTAATTCTGATCTACGACTACTCTTCCGATAGAAGCGTTGTCAAAACTAATCCCTGCATCAAATAATCGGGAATAGGCTACGATCTTGCCTTCAAATTCTCCAATTAGGTGTAACGCTTTCTTGTCTTTACCGTCAAGGTCCAAATAAACGCAATTTTGTTCGACTACAAAGATCTCACTACGCAATCTGAGCAAATCATATAGCTCATGAACAGTTAATGCCTCAAAAGGCTTTATTTTCCATTCTAATTCCATTTCTGCTTTTGTTTTTGCCACGAAGGCACGAAGACGCTAAGTTATAGTATTTTTTTAGCTTCGCTAAAGTTTCTTATAGAAATCGCAAAGGCACAAAGTTTATCACTTTGTGCCTTTGCGATTTCGTTTCTTTGAATCTAAAATAGAAAATTACTTTTTCGTCATGATAATTTCCATGCTTTTATATTCTGTTCCGTTTTTTGTATCATACATTTCCATTTTTCGGGTTTTGGCATCTACAATAGTATAAACTTCTCTGTACTTGATGTTTTTTGCCGTTACTGGATCAGCCATTTCTCCATCAAATTCTATGCTCTTGGTGCTTTCGTTATATTTCCCTCTGCCAACCATCATTCCTGTTCCCATATTATCAATGAATGTGGAGATGTATTCTTTACTGGCATTATTGTAACCTACAGTTCCTTTGCCTTCAAACGGCTGCCCCATCATAGTTCCTTTATAAATCGCTTCTTGAAAACGTCCGCCTAAGACCATTTTGATTTCTGCTACAGAAGTTTCTTTTTCAGGTTTTGCATTGGCATCAGACCAAAATGTCATATCACAGTTCCACGTTCCGACTTCATCAGCCAGTATTTTATGCGGATTACCCGGTGTTGAATATTCCTGCCAAGCTTTCATTTGCGCGGCAGAATCTAGCGGCGCTTCGGCTACAGGTTCTTCGGTTTTTACAGAATCTGTTGCTGCTGGAGTTGTCGTTTCTTCTTTCATTTCTTTTTTACAAGAAATAAAACACAGCGCTATTATTGCTAAGGTTGCGGTTAATTTTTTCATAACTATTTGTTTTTATGTTTGTTATGAATAAAAGTACGAAATTTTTTGTTTGTTTTATTTTGTTTCTGGTTTCAGGTTTCAGGTTTCAAGTTTATATGCTGGGCTTATTTAAACGCAAAGAGCGCAAAGGTTTTTGCGCAAAGGACGCTATTGAATTTTGAAGTATGTTGAGTTCGCAAAGAAATTGAAACTTGAAACTTGGAACATGAAACAAATAAACTTGTCACTTCAAATTTCAAGTTTATATGCTGGGCTTATTTAAACGCAAAGAGCGCAAAGGTTTTGCGCAAAGGACGCTAATGTTTTTTGAAGTATGTTGAGTTCACAAAGAAATTGGAACTTGAAACTTGAAACAAAGAAACTTGTCGCTTCAAATTTCAAGTTTATATGCTGGGCTTATTTAAACGCAAAGAGCGCAAAGGTTTTGCGCAAAGTACGCTATTGAATTTTGAAGTATGTTGAGTTCGCAAAGAAACTTGAAACTTGAAACGTGAAACTTGGAACATGAAACTTGGAACATGAAACAAAGAAACTTGTCGCTTCAAATTTCAAGTTTATATGCTGGACTTATTTAAACGCAAAGAGCGCAGAGGTTTTGCGCAAAGGACGCTATTGAATTTTGAAGTGTTGTTGAGCTCACAAAGAAACGTGAAACTTCAAACGTGAAACTTCAAACGTGAAACGTGAAACTTCAAACATGAAACGTGAAACATGAAACGTAAAACAAAAAACCTCATCGTTTGTCTATTCTCACTGTTTTTATGATCGCTTCTAATTCTAGCATTAAATCGCGTTCTTGGTGTGAAGGCGAATACGAAAATCCTTCGATAACCAAAACACGATTAAACGTTTCGTCTAATATGGCGTAATTGATAAATGGCCCTGTCATGAAATCATTTTTCAGTTCCCAAGTTCCTTTTGTTTCAAAAGCATTTTTGTCGTCTAAGGTTATTTTTGAAAAATAGGGTGCATACGCTTCACTGGTGATCATTTGCGTATTGGGTTCGCGCCCTTGAATGTATTTGCCAATAGAATCGCGCATTTTGACAATTGCATTTACAACATCTTTTTTCTTTTTAAAATTGTTAAGCGGAATCTGGTAAATCAATAAACTGGTATTGCCACTTATAATTTCCTTTTTGAGCCAAATGAATTTCTTTTTGTGCAGCATATATTCATAACCTGTCGGAATCTGAATATTGATATGAAATTTGTTTTTAATAATGGCTTTATTTAATAGCGAAGCACTGTTATCTTCCTGAATTTTCTGAATTTCAGCATCGTGAATGATTTTTATGATCTGCGGAGCGTTCAATTCGAGACTACAAATAATATCGTCTACCGATTTTCCGTAAATGCGAAAAGTATTGTGAGGTAATGTTTTGCTTCGAATGATTTCGAATTTATCTGCAGGGGCTTTTTTAACCACAATTATGCTTCGGCTGTCTGTGACAAAACCTTCAAGCAATCTGGCAGGATATTGATTAATGGTAAAAAGCGGTTCTTCTTGGGTAAGTCCAAGAACTGGAGAGGCAAATTTATTTCTGATGCTATCGCCCACTTCTCCATACCACAATTGGTCGTCTATAATGACCGAAATGGTATTGGTTTTTCCTGAGACTGTCTCGTTTTGCTTTTCAGTTTTGAAACAAGAAGTCAGGAAAAATGGAACTAATAGTAATAAAAAATGGGTTTTATTCATTTTTTTAATTTATGAAATAAAACCCAAATTTAATAAGATTATTCTATTATCCGTTTATTTTAAGTTTCATTCCCGGTTTAATATCTTCATCTTTAATGCCATTCCATTTTTTAATATCTGAAATTGTCACTCCAGGATATTTTTTAGAAATGCTGTATAAAGAATCTCCTTTTTTAACGTAATAATCTTCACTAACGTTTTTAGAAGGTGCTTTTTTCTTGAATGTATCAACCGAGTTTGATGCAATTGCTGTTGAAACAGGCTCTTCTATAACTACTGCTGCTTTAGAAATGATAATCGTTTTTCCTAAACCAATGTTATTTGAAGTTAAATTGTTAAGTTCTTTTAACTCCGCAATAGTCGTACCGAACTTCTTTGCAATGCTGCCTAAATTGTCTCCAGCCGCCACAACATAGTCCATATCTACGGCTGTTTTCTCTTTATTTTCTGCAGATGCAATTGCTTGTTCTTTATCTACAGCAGGAATAGTTTTAGCAGGAGCTTCTTCGTCTGCTTTAATTTTTAGGCTTCTTCCTATAGCTACAGCATTTGTTTTTAAGTTATTCCACTTTTTAATTTCGCTGATGCTGACATTGTATTTTGAAGCGATTGCGCCTAAGTTATCTCCTTTTCTAACTTTATAAAATTCGAAATCTCCATTATCAACCGCTGCGGGTTTTGCTGCCGCGGGTTTTGCTTTTGGAGCATATTTTACAGCCAGTCTTGATGAAGTGGCTCTAAACTGCGTATCGTATTTTACGTAAGCATAAATTTGTTCTTCGTTTGAAACAAAGGTCGCCACTTTATCTTTTGGAAGTCTGATAAAATGCTGTTCTCCCTGATAAAACGGAACAACCCCCATTTTGTATGACGGATTTAAAAGCTGGATCTGCGATTGCGGCATATCTAATAAATCGGCAATCTGCTTGAAAGACATTTGATTTTTGACTGCTACTGTATCGGTTTCAAAGTTTTTAACCACAGCTCTTTCTGGGTTAATTCCGTGTTCTTTATGATATTCAAAAAGATACATTGTTGCTAAGAAAGCAGGAACGTAACCTTGAGTTTCTTTTGGAAGATAATTACGGATGTCCCAGTATTTTGTTTTTCCGCCAGAACGACGAATTGCTTTAGTAACATTTCCTGGACCTGAGTTGTAAGAAGCCAAAACCAGTTCCCAATCGCCAAAGATATTGAACATTTTGGTCATGTACTCAGATGCTGCGGCTGTAGCTTTAAGAGGGTCACTTCTTTCGTCGATATAAGAATCGATTTTTAAAGCGTATTGCTTTCCGGTTCCGTACATAAACTGCCAAAGTCCCGTAGCGCCCATTTTAGAAACTGCTTTAGGGTTTAAAGCAGATTCTACAACGGCTAAATATTTTATTTCCAACGGAACGTTTTGTTTGGCAAAAGCGTCCTCAAAAATTGGGAAATAATATTCTGATAAAGCCATTAATCGAGAAAACGATTTTTTACGGTTCTTAAGAAATGACTTTATTATATTTTCTAAACCTTGATTGTATTCGATTTCAAAAGGTGACTTCTGATTCATCGCCGCCAAACGCTGTTTTAGCAATTCGGTTGGGAGTTCTTCATCAACAGTTACATCTTTGTTAATGGTTTGAATGTCTTTGGTCAGATCATCATAAATATCCAGACTTACTAATTCGTTCATCCATAAACTATCTACTTTTGTCGCAAGATCGTTTTTTTTGAATGTGCTTTTAATAGAATCTAAATATGAAAGTTTAACCTCTGGCTTCAGTTCTAAATCTGCTTTTGCTTCTTGCGCACAAACTGCAAGCGAGAAGAAAGCCGAAACCACTAACGATAATTTCTTTACAATCATATAACATTTTTTTTAAAATTCTGTAATTCAAATAATTACGAGAGTTGTATTTTTGCAAATCTAAGCCCTTTATTGAAGAAAAGTGTTTAAAAAAATGTTAATTGTGATTTTTTAGTCTAAAATCGCTGCGATTCCAGGTAAAATTCTTCCTTCTAACATTTCAAGCATAGCCCCGCCACCAGTAGAAACGTAGCTCATTTTATCTTCAAATCCGAACTGTTTTACTGCTGCAACAGAATCTCCGCCTCCAACTAATGAAAATGCTCCATTTGCTGTAGCTTCTGCGATATAATCTCCTAATGCAATTGTTCCTTTAGAGAAAGTTTCCATTTCGAAAACTCCCAATGGACCGTTCCAAAGAATTGTTTTAGACTCTAAAATTACTTTTTTGAAGTTCTCTAGAGACTTTGGACCTGCATCTAAACCTTGCCATCCGTCAGGAATTGCAGTTACATCTACAACCTGAGTATTTGCATTGTTTGAGAAATCGTCTGCAGCAATAACATCAACAGGAATATGAACCTGAACGCCTTTTTCTTTTGCCAATCTTAAAATTTCAAGAGCTAGATCTAGTTTGTCATCTTCGCAGATAGACTCACCGATTTTTCCTCCTTGCGCTTTAATAAAAGTAAACGTCATTCCGCCTCCAATAATCATGTGATCTACTTTATCTAAGATATTTTCGATAACGGTAATTTTAGACGAAACTTTTGAACCGCCAAGAACAGCAGTTACAGGTTTTTCACTGTTTTTAAGAACTTTATTTAAACTGTCAATTTCTTTTGCCAATAATGTTCCGAAACATTTATCGTTTGGAAAAAATTGTGCGATAATTGTAGTAGATGCGTGCGCTCTATGAGCTGTACCAAATGCATCGTTTACATAAATGTCTCCAAGAGAAGCCAATTCTTTAGCGAAAGCTACATCTCCTGCTTCTTCTTCAGCATGAAAACGTAAATTTTCTAATAAAAGAACTTCGCCTGGCTTTAAATCTTTTGCTGCTGTTTGAGCTGGTTCTCCAACGCAATTTTCAGCAAATTTTACTTGAACTCCTAAAATTTCAGAAGCTGTTTTCAAGATATGTTTTAGAGAATATTTCTCTTCTGCTCCTTTTGGTCTTCCAAGATGTGACATTAAAATCACACTTCCGCCTTGTGCTAAAATAGCATCGATTGTTGGCTTAGCCGCTTCAATACGTGTTGTATCAGTTACATTAAAATTTTCATCCAACGGCACGTTGAAGTCGACACGGATAATTGCTTTTTTATTTTTAAAATCGAAATCGTTTAAAGTTTTCATCTGCTAAATTTTTTTAATTTTTTGAAAGAATAACAAATATAGAACTTTTACAGTAGTCTAAATTTCAAAAAAGCAAAAATAATCCATTAATAAAAACGAAAACGTTGTAAATTATGAAAACCAACAAAATAATTCTTAAAGATGATAAAAATTACTTGTTTAATCGTGAACTGGGCTTTGCGTACAAGGACAGTTACTGATTGATTGCAAGAAGTCGAATCCGATTGTGATTGAATGTGTTCCTGTATTGTAGCTTCCAAGACCATTAAACATTAATTGATAAGAGTATGCAAAATAGAATTTAGATTTCATAAAACCAGCCATTGGCCCCATAGCCAAAGGTTTTGGGAACTGGTCGTTTAAGAAACGGTATGAAACCCCAATCCAGTAATAGTCTTCGTAGCGATTGTAACGTCTGTACTTGAAGTTAAAATCGGTTGTAGAACGCTGGTCACTTGCAAAGTACTGCAAGAAGACCGATGGTTCGTATTCGATACGTCTGTTTTCTCCATCTCTAAAAGTGAATCCAGAATACAACTGAAAGTTAGAAAGCAAATCTGGTTCGTTTGTTCTTTCTTTGGTCAAGTTTTTCTTTAAAACGTTATTGGCATTAAAACTCAAATAGAAGCCTCTATTACGATACAGGGCACTAATATCAAAGTTATTGTTTGATGTTTGACGATTATCTGTTATCGAAGGATCTATTCCTCCTACAGGACCATTTACGTCTCCAACAAAATTACCTGTTTCTAAGCGAAAGCTGTTGAAGTTATAGGATAAACCAAAAGACAAATACTGTTCTGAACGATAATCTAAAATCAAATGGTGCGCAAAAGAAACTTTGGCTCCTGTTTGTCTTGTATTACCGTTGCTGTCATTATACAATGAAAGACCTACTCCCGAACGATCCAGAACACGAAAATCGGCATAGAGAGATTGATTGTCTGGCGCATCTTTGATTCCGACCCACTGTGTTAAACCGTTGGCTCTAATACGGAGGTTATCTCCAATACCGGCATACGCAGGAGAAATAATAAAAGGATTATCAGCTAAATACTGGGTAAACACTGGTAGGTTTAACTCTTGGCTGTAACTTGTTGTTACAGCCATGAGTACTAAGGATAAAATAAGCTTTTTCATTGTAATAATTTTTTTAGACAACATCATTGGGGCTATAATTTTGTTATCTGTATAATGTGA
Organism: Flavobacterium sp. TR2; assembly: GCF_025252405.1. NCBI lineage: Bacteria > Pseudomonadati > Bacteroidota > Flavobacteriia > Flavobacteriales > Flavobacteriaceae > Flavobacterium > Flavobacterium sp. TR2. The sequence continues at coordinate 970,359 of NZ_CP104307.1, forward strand.
AATGTCCAACAAACTCTCTTGGATCTTTCGGATCGTTTAGTTTAAGAACATACCAGTAATCTCCTGTTGGCAATTCATCTCCATGATATCTTCCGTCCCATTTTCCACCTACACGGTATTTCGCAACTACTCTACCGTATCTGTCATAAATATCGAACGTTAATTCTTTGTAAGCCAATGCGCCACAATCTGGACCAACTGTATCGTTTTGTCCGTCACCGTTTGGTGTAAAGTAGTTTGGCATACAGAAGTCATAGAATGTACCATGAACTGTTATTGTTTTCTCACAACCGTTTTTATCTCTTACGATAACCACATAATCACCTGTTTTATAGATTCTATAACTATTAGATGATGTGAATGATTCGCCATTGAAGCTATATTCGTAAGGAGCAACACCTCCAGAAGCTTTTACAACAATTGTATTGATGTCTTTGCTTTGGTTTGTTACATCTATTAGATCTAATTCAGGAACTGCATTAACTTCAAACAAATCTGGTGTCACTTCACATCCGTTTGAATGTTTTACTGTAATGTAATGCGGTCCTGCAGCAACATTTGTAAATATATTACTAGGCTGGAAATTTCCATTGTCTAGAGAATATGTTACTTGTGTTGGATCTGTATTTGACGGATCTATTGTTACCACAACCATATTTGCCTGAGCATTGTTCACACAGTCATAAGTTACTTCAATAGTAGGATTAAGTGTAACAGGCGGTGCCATATTAATCGTAATCTCTTGTGTACATTGATTTGCATCCATTATGTAAACTGTATGTGCTTTACCTTCAAGATTAGAGAAAGTAAATCTAGTTTGCGTTGGATCTCCTAATGTAAACGGTCCATTTTGATTGTCTAAACTATAGCTGTAAGGTTTTGTTCCTCCTACAACATCAATTACAAACTGAGCATCCTTATCGCCTGCGCAGTGCTCTTCTTGTCTTAGAGTCAGATCTTCTGTAATTCCGATTGGATCTGGTTCTTTAACCTCAACATCTTTAATGTAAACATAGCATTCATTTTCATCTTGAACTAATACATCGTAGAAACCTGGTTTCAAGTTTTCGAATACATTTTTATCAAAGAACTGTTTGAATTCAGGCTCAATTGCATATTTGTATGCGCCTACTCCTCCTTGAGCGTTTACAGTGATCTTACCGTTGTTGTAACCGTTACAAGTTAAAGGCGTACCAATCGCAGTAGCAGTTAATGATGCATCTGGCTCTGTTAATACAAATGTTGTTGACAACGTTTGGCAATCTGAGCTCGTTACTTTCACTTTATAAGTTCCTATTGGCAATTGTGTAAATGTACCAGGAATAGCTTGTGCTGGAGCTGGAGTAATATCGATTCCTGCAGCATCTTGTAAAGTATACTTGTAGTTGCCTAAACCTCCTTTTGCTACTACTGTAATAGAACCTGTAGCTCCTCCTTTACATTTGATATCAATTTTGCTAGATTTCTCGAATTCTAATTTTGGAATTGGTAGGAACTCTGTAGTGTTAGATACATAACTTCTACAATCCTTAGAATCTTTTACAAAATACTTATACTGTGTCGCAGCTGTTGTCACTGGCAATGTAATGTCTATGAAAGAACTAAATGGTCCTGTGTAATTAGTTCCATCTGCACTGTAATAGTACGGTCCAACTCCTCCAACTGCCGTTAATTTAATAACTGGCACTTGCTGACAAGTTTCTGCTTTTACAATTGACAATGTTGCTTTTACAATTTTTGGCTGGTCAATCGTTACTTTGTTAGAATCACTTGTACAGCCCCAAGTATCATTTGCAGTCACGTAATATGTTCCTGCTTTTAGATCTGTAAACTGATTTGATCCTTGCGCTTTCGCTGTAATAACTGTTCCATCAACTAATACTCCGTGTAGGGTATAAGTATAATTTCCAGAACCTCCTGTAACTGTATTAATTGTCACAATTCCATCTTCATTATCAAAACAAGTTAACATTGGTGTAGCACTAATGTTTATTGCTATTGGAGTAGGAATAGATAATCTAACTGTATCAGAGTCCTCACATCCATTTGCATCCATTACGTAAACTGTATACAATCCAGCTGGTAAATCTGTAAATTTATTCTCAGCAGAGTACGGTTTCGTAACTGGTCCGTCAAGTCTGTACTGATAATCTCCAGTCCATCCTCCTGTTGCAGTTGCTACAATTTCTCCATCTGTATTGCTTAAGCAAGAAATAGGTTTAGAATTCACCTTAATTTCTAAAGCAGCCGATGGACGTTGAATCGTAAAGTTTGTAGTAACAGAACAATATGGAAGTCCTGTCAATTCAGCTACAAATGTATACTTACCAGCAGCAAGACCAGAAAGGTCAACTTTTGTTGCACCATTTGAGTTTCCGCTTACGCTTGCTCCAGATTCGTGCGTTAATACATATGTAAATGGACCTGCTTCATCTGATGGTGCTGGAATATCATCAACTAAAGTTAATGTTATGCTTCCATTTGAATCTGTGAAACACGTTACATCTTTAATGTTTGTCGCTATTAAACGGAACGTATTCGGCTCGTTAACAATGTATGGTTTTTCAACTCCACAACCTGTTACCGGATTCGTAACTTTAATTAAGTAAGTACCTTGTCTTAATCCTGTAAATAAGCCATTTAAGCCATTTGTAACAGGGTAAACTGTATTATTTGTACCTTCAATTGTGTATGTCAATGTTGGTAATGTTCCTCTTGTTGGAATAGCTGTTACCTTAACTGACTCTGCGTCTCTACAGTTAATTTTTGTTGTAGCAAGGTCTAAACGAGCAATATCTACATACTGATCAATTTTAACTGAAGAGTATCCGCCTTGACATCCTTTGCTGTCAAATACAATAACATCATAAGTTCCTCCTAAGTAATCAGATTCAGTATAAGTGTTTCTATCATCGTTTTGAACTACTTTACCATCTCTTATAAATTGGTATCTGATGTAAGTATTAGAACCACCAGTCACTGAAGCAACAGGTACTGTAATTGTAGCGTCTATAGCTGTATTACCAACATTACATAAATATTGTGTAACTACTGGTCTATTTACCAATATAGCATCTGGCTCGCCTACTTTTGGATAAGCATATCCAACACATCCTTTACCTGAGATTACCGTTACCTCATAATCACCCGCAGGTAAATCATAGAAGTATGGAGAATCTTGAGGCCCTCTAATTTCTGGTCCAGAAGTAAGGCTGTACTTATAATTTGGGTTGTTATTTGCAGCATCTAGTTTAACCTCTATACGACCATCTTTGTAAGTATTACAAGTTACATCAAATCCTTTTGCAGTGATTCCAGTCACTAGAGTTGGCGTTTCGATTGTTACATTTACAGATTTCTCACAAGTTGGACTTGTACTAATATCTTTTACAATAAATGTGTAAGTTCCTGGCGCTAAATCTTTAAATACATTATCTACAGTTGTCGTAGTCCAATTATCTTTTGTGTATACATATTGTGCTGGCATTTTACCTCCGCCTGCAGTTAATGTAACCACACCAGTAGCAGTCATACAGATTGGATCTGTCGTAATTTCTGCTTTTAAAGTAAGCGGTGCAGGAATGTTAAATGCGGTTGCAGCTTTTACAACACATTGATTAGCATCTCTAACCCATACGGTATAATCTCCAGAATTTTTCACATTAAAGAAAGCATCTTTTCCATATTGCGATCCATCTAAACTGTATTCTAGTGGAGCCACACCTGTAGCCGAAACGTTAATTGTGTAACCATTAACAGCATCATAACAAGGACTAACCACACTTACATTAGTAATAGCTGGCATTGGGTCTTTTGAAATGTCTACTGGCACAAATGCTTTACATCCTTTTGCATCCATTACATACACATTCCAAGTATCAACTGCTGGAGCAATTGCATTAGTTGGAATTGTAATTATTTTTTCATCTTTGAATGAACCATCGGCTGGAGTTCCAGCTGTTGGCAGAACGGCTACATATTTGTAACCACCGCTACCTCCTACGATTTGTGTTTCATCAATAGTAAGAACTGCACCTGCAGAATCACAATATTGATTTTTAACCTTAACTTTCAATCCGCTTAAATCCAATACTGGCGGTTGCGTGATTTCAAATGTATTAGAAGTTACTGAACAGTATGGATAATCCTTCTCCGTAATTACTACTGTATATGCACTGCTCGCACCCATATTACTAATTGTTAATGGGTTAGTAATTGCACTATCAATAGGCCCTAAAACTCCTGTTACAGCTACACCAGCATTGAAAACTTGGTAATTGTAATTTCCTTTATAATCTATCACATCGATAGTGATTTCACCATTTGTTCCACCGTTACAAGATACCGAACCAGTCGCTGTAGCGATAACTTTTGCTGTCTCATACACTGGCACATTATAAGCATCTGTTATAATAGAACAAAATGTGGTTTTATCTGTTATTTTAAATTGATAGAAATGACCTACTGTTGGAGCTACATAGTCGAAACTGCTATCGCCTGGGTTAACCTGAACCACAGTTCCTAAAATCTGGCCATCTTGATATACTTGATATTCAAAATTAGCCGGAGATGCACCACCTGAAATTTCTACATGAATTGTTTCATGTCCATTGTTCGCGCAAGAAGCTCTATTTCCTAAACTTGCTGTTGCAGCTGTTAATTTAGGGAATGCTGCAAGCGCAATCGTAACATCATCAATACATCCATTTGCATCTTTAGCATAGAATGTTAATGTCTGAGCTGTAGCGTTACTTACAGTGAACTTGTTATCTGTTCTCCAATTTGTTCCATTATCACTATAAGTATAATTAGCAACAACACCTCCACCTGCACCGCCTATAGCAGTCACTTCTACTATTGTAGCATTTTGAGTATTAGTTCCTGAACACGTAAATGCTGATGGTGTAGCAGTAGCTACCACTGGTGCTGGTACATCAATGATTATAGATTGACTAGCTGTACATTGTTTTCCTGAAATTACACCAACTGTATAAGTACCAGCAATTAACCCAGTAAATAACGGCGTATTTTGAGAAATCAAGGCACCACCTGCTGGAATCGTACGCTGAATAGTATACGTATAATTGCGATCATCATTGCCTGGATCTAATGTTACTAATATAGAACCATTAGAAATATTTCCTTGCGGATCAGAGCAATTTGGCGATGTCGGCGTTGCTTTGAATGTTACCGGTGTAGGACGTACCATATCTACCGTATTTGTTGTCACATGACAATCATGGGCATCATATACATCAAACACATAAACTCCATTATCTGTATCTACTACATTAAAATCTGTGTACAATGCATTGGTAAAGTTAGTTAACGCAGATGTAACTCCTTTGTAAGTATAAGTATATCTGTAAGGAGCATATCCACCAACCGCTTTAACTCTTATTGTTCCGTCAGCAGGATCTGTACCAGCGCAATAAATAGGTTTCTCTATTCCGATTGAAGCGAAAAGCTGCGGTTTAATTTCTGTTGTTGTAGCAGCAGATTCACAACCATAATTGTCTCTAACTTTGATTACATACGTTTTCGGAGTTAATTTATCAAATGTATTTGTTGAATGCCATGTTTCGCCATTATCGATAGAATACTCAAATGTAATTGGGAAAGTAGATGTACTTGCCGCAGTTATTACTAAAGTTGTTGAATCTGTATTGTAATAACAATAATCAGATGTTGCCGCAATTGTTAACGTTGGTTTAGGAGGAGTTACCAATTCAAATGAATTTAGTACTTCTACTGAACAAGTATTTGCGTCTTTTACCTTAATGTCATAGAATCCTACTTGAGTAAGGTTTTTAAATATACCATCATTATTCGTGATAGTCGTGTTATCTGGCTGTGTTAGGGTATATGTGTAATCTCCCCATCCTCCGTTTGCTGTTACAGTAACTGCACCAGAAGTTGTACATCCTAATGGCGTTACTACTGGAGCTGCTAAAACTAAAGCCGCAGGCGGAGCCGCAATATTAAACGTAATATCCTTAGGACAGTTAGTTGCATCATCAATAACCTCGATCTTATGATTTCCTGCAGCTAATCCAGTCAAGCTGATTATAGGATTAGAAATGCTACCTGGAACTAAAACTCCATCAAGTTTATATTGATAAGTTGTATTAAATCCTGATACATAGAAAGTTGCTTTTCCATCAGTAGCAGTCGAACAAGTAATTCCGTCTTTAGACTGCTCTACGATATCAATTTTAACAACGTTAGCAATCTTAAGATTTTTCTGGAACGTACATTTATTTGCATCCGTTACTTGGAATACGTATTCAACATCTGGTAATAAACCAGCAAATATGTTTGTTCCATTATCTTCAAATGTTGGAGAAATTTTTTGGTATGTTAAAGGCGTAACACCTCCAACAACGTTTATAATTTCAACATTTGTATCTAAAGTTGTACAAGTTATTACCGGTCCTGCTTTAAAATCAAATCCTGTTGGAGGAACTAATTTTAAAATATCTACAGAACCATTTACAATACATCCATTTGCATCTTTTATTGCATAGAGAATATGCTGATCTGTTTTTGTACTATTTTCAGTAACAATGTATGTATCATTAGCTATAAAATCACCTCCGTTAAAACTGTATGTGTAAGCACCAGTACCACCAGTAGCTTTTAGTACAACTTTTGCAGATTGCGCTACATTTCCAGCTCCACAAGTAAGTCCTGTAATATCTGGAGCTGATAAAGTTAATGCTGTAGGTTGGCCTAAAGTTGCTGAAGCAGTAGTCTCACATCCTAAAGCATCTTTTACAATAAATGAATAAGTTCCTGCACCAACTGTATAAAGTGTTGTATTAGAGAATCCTAAACCATTAAAGTTATAAGTATAAGGAGCTTTTCCTCCTTTTGCAGATACTTCTATAGTACCGTTACCTCCATTACATAAAGGCTGAATTGCTTTATAATCTGGAACAGTTGGCACAATGGCATCAACAGTAACTGGAGCAGTCTCAATTGGACAGCTATTTGCATCTGTAATTCTAAATTGGTATACATCTGCATTAACATCAGTAACAGCATATGTAAATGTTGTAACGCCAGCTGTTACAGTAGTTGCTGGGGTAATAGGAGTATATGCACCCGCTGTACCCTTTTTAACTTCATAAGTGTATGCTGGAGTACCTTTTTCAACTGTAACCGTTATTATAGCATTTGCCACAGCATTTCCAGAAACAGAACAGTCTAATGGTTTAGTAACTTTTGCACTTGCAATAGGCGTTTCTGTTATAGTAATATTTTTCGAATCCGAACAATCGTTAAAATCTTTAATGGTCACATTTACTGGACCAGAACTTAATCCTTTAATTGTATAAGGGAATGGCACTGCATCTTTAATTTCAATGAAATCAGCATTATTTACTTTAATGTAATAAGGAGCAACACCTTGAGTTGTCATAGAAACAGTAACCTCAAACGCACCTTCAGCAGCACATTTGTTTACAATAGCTAAATTAGCAATTGCCGGAGCAGGATCTAAAGGAACATTAACCGAAACAACTGTTGGTTGAATACAGCCATAAGAATCTTTAGCCCAAACTAGATAATCTCCTGAATTAACATAGAATGTACTTGCAGTATGAGCAGCTGTAAACGAAGCAGCTGTTGGTTTTGCGTCTTCAGCACCAAAACCAAGCGGAAGAACATCTGGAACTATTTGATAAAGATATGGTCCCGTTCCGCCAGATGCTTGAGCTTTTACAATACCCGCAAGATCTTTACAGTTGTCATTTTTAATTACTGATGCTTTTACCTCTAAATCTGTCGTAGATTCTTTTATTTCAAAAGTACCAGACGAAGATTGGCAGCCTTTAGCAGCACCATTATATTCAGTATAAGCAATATAATATCTTCCTGGAGCCAAAGTTCCTGGTAGAGGGTCTGGGTAAGTTCTCGTAAATGAAGTTCCAGAAACTGAAACATTTATTTCTCCACTCACCGGTACATTGCTTTGCTCTTTAAAAATTTGATATCTCACATCAGTAGTCGTTGAAGCCCATCCTGAAACTGTAAATGATACGCTTCCATCGTTAGCGTTCTTACAAGTAACATTTGTCGGTGTCGCTGGCCCTACCAAAGTAGAAGCTGGTGGGATTGGCCCATTTGCTGATTTTAAGAAATAACAATTTGTTGCCTTATCGTGAACTACGAAAGTATATGTCACTCCCGGAATTAAGTTCTTAAATGTTTTAACTGTACCTCCAGCAACATCTGGACCACTATAATTATTTGTATACGGAGCAGTATTATACTCTAATAATCCAAATTCGTAATCTGCACTAGGAACTATAACTTTAACCGTAACAATAGCCGTACCCGCGTTTACACAGTCTGAAGCCGTTGTCGTAACATCAATATCTAAATCCTCTGGAGGAGAAGCCATCACAACTTCTTTAGATAAAGTACAGTCATTAGTATCTTTAACAACTACTGTATAAATTCCGAAATCAATGATATCAAATTTATGCAGCTGTCCTGTTGTCGCAGTAAAAGAATCTTTATAACCAAAATTACTTGTAAGATAGTATACATATGATCCTGAACCTCCTGAAACATTCTTAACAGTAATTGAGCCTAGACTTGATCCAGAACCACCTGCTGTTTTATCACATTCAATATTCTGTTGCTCAGTATCAAAAGAAATAGGGTTTGGAGATACTACAGCAACTTTAGCTGATGCAGCACTAAGACATCCTTTACTGTCACGAACTTGGTAAGTATATTCTAAACCAGTACCTGTTGCTCCAGCTAAATCTGTGAAATAACCTGTTTGGTTTTCTGTAACCCAATTATCAATTGTGTAATAAAATGGTGGAGTTCCTCCTGAAGTAACAGTAATTTTAATTGTTCCTTCATTAGAACCAGAACATAAAGTAGGGGTTGCTACAGCACTTGCTACAGGTTTTATTGGAGTTGTAACATCAACTGGAACAGTAGATTCTGCCTCACAGCCATCTGATTTTACTTTAAAGTAATAATCTCCAGGATCTGAAGTGTAGAATACATTTGTACCTGCCGGCAATATAGCTGTATAAGTTCCGCTTGAACCTTTTTTGTATTCATAAGTATATGTACTATTACCACCTGCTGCAGTCAAAGTAATTTTTGCATCTGGCGTTGCTGGCAATGTAGCTGTACAAGTTACATCTTTTTCCGGTGTAACTGTAAGTGTCAATTGGCTGTTTACGTGTAAAGGCTTTTTAGCTTCACAACCATTATCATCTTTTACGCTCAAGATATAATCTCCAGGAGCCGAAATGGTTTTAACTGGATTGTTGTCGTAAACACCGTCAATTCCGTATTGAACAACACCATTATATGTTGTGCCAGATATCGTAACTGTAATTGGTGCGCCACCTGTTTTAAAACAAGTTACCGCAGGATCATCAATTGTTGGTACTACGTCTCTAGTGATATGAGCTGTTGTTTGAGCAGGACAGCCTTTCTCATCTCTTACATAAACGTCATAATCTAATCCATCAAGATCAGTATCTTTAGAGAACGTTGTTGAAGTTGTGTAATCTGCAGGGTAAACAGGCGCTGTTGAACCCGCTTTAACCACCGCATAATATAGTATTCCTGTACCGCCATTAGCCGTTACAGTAATTGTTGTTGTTTTTCTATCGCAGAACACTTTTGGTCCAGTAGCACTTACAATTGTAACTGCAGTTGGGTTTGCTAATACGATAGTTTCATGAGCCTCACATTTTGTAAGGTTGTTTGTAACACTAAATGTATACGAATCTGCTTTTAATCCAGAATATGTAATTACATCTCCTGTTTTAGAAATACCAGTTGTAATTGTACCAGTAGCAGCTCCTACTAAGCTATAAGTATAACCTGTAGTTCCGTTAGTATTTCCTGAAATGGTGAAAACAAGTCTACCATCAGACAAATCTTTACAAGATACATTAGCATCAATTTTACCAGATTCCAAAATTGGAGTTACAGGGTCGATTACTGCTGTTCCTGTTTTTGTACAACCGTTATCATCTGTAATAGTGAAATTATAAGTTCCAGGCACTAAACCTGCAAAGGTATAAGTGCTAGAATTTTGTGTTGTTACTGATACTGCTGGCGCAACTGCGGCAACATAACTAGTAATTTCATATTTCAATGGCAATTTACCTCCAGTAACTGTAACCAATAAATCTGTCGTTAGTTTAGTAGCCTCACAAGTAATAGCTGGAGCTGAAAAAGCTATAGCCGTTGGAGGAGTTAAAGGAACAACCGTAGCTGAAGTAGTTACCGTACAGTTATTTGCATCTGTAACCGTAATATTTACAGTACCAGAAGCATTAATTGTAAATGTATTTGAATTTGATAAAGTTATTGTCGTAGCTGGGTTTCCAGTATCATACGTATATTTATACTTGTTTGCACCTGTATAAGGAGTTCCGCCTGAAGCAGTAACTGTTATTACAGCTGCTTGAGATGCATTGTTAGTTCCGCATTTTAATTCAGTTGTAACTTTTGCATCAGCTTCAAATATAGCTGCTGGACCATTAACCGTTACTGGTTTAGGAACAGAACATTTTGTATTAATATCTCTAACTACAATGTCGTAAGTAGAGGCTGTTAATGCTGTAAACTCGTTAGACGTCTGCCAAGTAGCACCATTATCTTTACTGTACTCGTAAGTTCCCGAAGCAGGAGTTGCAGTTACAGTTATTTTTCCTGTAGCGTCACCAAAACACTTAACATGAACAATATCTACTGTAAAATCAGGCGTTACTTTACTTGCTACGTTTTCTGTAAAGCCAGTTTTACATCCTTTACTGTCTACAATTTCGAACTCATAAGTACCCGCAACTGGTGCAGTATATGTAAATGTAGTTACACCCGCTCCAACATTTGTATACGTAGCAGGGAAACCAGCTCCATTAACATTTACTCTATATTTATAATCAGGGTAACCATTTCCAATTGTAACCTCAATAATAGCATCTGCACTTGTGTTACAATCAAGTTTTTTAGTCACTTTATGATCTGTAACAACTACTGGAATAGCCACTACTTGTTTTGTCAAATCTATTGAACATCCTGTAGTAACATCTCTTACAGTAACAACATAATCGTCAGGAATTAATCCTGTGAAAGTACCATTGTTTTGAGGTATACCTCCATTAAGACTGTATGTATAATTTGGTGCTGCATTTGGAGTAACAACAATTGTAGCTCCAGCTCCGCCAGCACACAAATCTGTCGCAGTTGCATCAATTGATGCTGTAGGAGGTGCTACAGTACCAATAACGAAGTCTCCTTTTACTTCACAACCATTCAAATCTTTTACTAAAACATCATAAGTTCCAGCATTTAAATTAGAAAACACATTTGTTGATTGTGTAATTGCTGGTCCTGCTGGTGATGTAGGAGTAATTGTGTATACAAAAGTTCCCCATCCACCAACTGCATTGATTGTCGCTGTACCTTTATTATCGCAAGTAACGTCTGTAACAACTTCTGGATTTAAATCTAGTTTAGTTGTTGGCCCATCAATTACAACCGTTTGGTCTTTAGAACAAGTTGTATCTGTATTGGTCACAACAATTTTGTGAGTTCCTGCGCTTAATCCTGCTACAGAAATATCAAATGAAGTTCCTGCTGCAGGAGATATTAATGCTGTAACTGGCGCTAAAGCATCTACTTGGTAGCTGTATCTAACAATGTTACCCAATCCAGAAACTGTAAAGATTGCAGTACCATCCGAAGCTCCGCTACAAGTTATATTATTATGAGATTTAACTGAAATCTCAAAAACTGGCAATGCTTTAATTTCATGTAGTTTTTCGAAAACACATTTATTAGCATCTCTAACTTCAAATGTATAGATTACACCTGCATCTAATCCAGCAAAAGTATTGCTAGGTTGGAATGTTGCTGTAGCATAAGCAGCTGGCGCTTTTATTCTATACTCTAATCCTGCTGTTGGAAGTGCTACTCCAGCACCATCGACAACATTAGTAATTTTTACTGTCGCTTGATTTGTAGGACAAGTTACAGCTGAGTTATTGATTGTCATCCCTTTTGGAGGATTCGGAGCCACAATTGTGCCTACGACAACCGTTTTCGTACAGTTTTTACGATCTGTAACCGTAACTGAATAACTTCCTGGAGTTGTTAAGTTCTCAAAAAGCCCAGTGCCATTACTTCCAACGATCGTATTTGTTGTTGTATTTTTTAATTCGAAAGTATAACCTCCGTTACCACCTATTGCAGATGCAGTAATAGTTGCAGATGTTTCGCAAGTATATGGTGTTGAAATAGAAGCCGAAGGCACTAAATCTTCTGGTTGGAAAACTTTAAATGTGTAAGATTGCTCACAACCTAAATTGTCTTTTACAATATAGCTATAAGTAATTCCCGCAACCGAACCTGCTAATGGACCATAGTGCGTAGCTGTTCCAAAAGCACCTGTTCCATTAAACTGATATGTAAATGGAGCAGCACCTGTTAATGGCGTAATATCTACATATCCATTTGCAGCATTGTAACATGTAACATTTTCAACTTTATGTTCTGCAGTTACAGGCACTAATGCTTTTATTTCTTGCTCTTCAACAGCTGTACATCCATTTTTATCTGTAATTGTGAAAACATATGTTCCAGGAACATCTGTGTAAGTAAATGTTGGGCCAGTAATATCTCCGCTAGTAAATAAAACAGCATTAGTTGCTTTATTTTTTACTTCATATTTATATGGCGCAGTTCCTTCACTAATTGTAACTTCAATAGTCGCCTTTCCGGTTATACAAGTTAATGCACCGCTGATAGATGAACGAGCTGAAATTTGCTTATTAATTGTTTGGCTTACTGCAAAAGCATCACAGCTATTGCCATCTGTAATTAAGAAAGTATATGTGCCTGGAGCAGTTACTTTATAATCAAATGATGTTGTATTAAATGTTGCACTTGAAGATCCATAAGTAATTCCTCCATCTGTGCTTACTTTATAAGTGAAAGGAGCAATTCCTCCAATAATATTAACCGTAATTTTTGCGCCATTATTTATATCAAAACACAGCCCTTGGTTTTGTACTACCTCTGCATTTGGTTTTGTTGCTGGATCAATTACTAGTTCTGTATCCATTGCATCAGAACAAGACTTAGAGTCTACTCCTGAAATAATATAAGTACCCGCTGGAACTTCATATAAAATTCCATCAACTGGGAAAATTTTAGTGTATGCTGAGTTTTTATCTTTTAATGTTAAAGTATAAGTCGGTGTACCGCCAACAGCAGTAGCGGTAACAGTTGCCCCTTTACAAGTAGCAGCTGATGCCGTTGCATTTACAACAAATGGATCCTTAGCCGGAATTGTTGTTGGGATTGTAAAGTTACAAGACGCCGCATCGTTTGCATAACGAACACGAACATCATAAAGACCTGAATTTTGTCCTGAAATTTCAACAGGTGAAACTTTAGAATTAACCCATGTTGGAGATGGATCACCACCATTTAATGTATAGTAGAATCCGTCAGTTGTATTAAAGTTTTCTGCGTAAATGCTAAAACCGCCATCGGCACTATCACTACAAGTAACTCCATTAATACCTTTAACTTCAGCCTTAAATCCTTTTCCGTTTTCTACTTTTAAATCTAATGTTTCAGCAGATAAACATGATTTTGGCAATTGGCGTACCCAAATATCATCAATAACTAAGTCATTACCATCGTATTCTTGACTTCCTGAACGAACTACGAAATCTAAATTTGTATAATTGCCAGGGTTTAATGATAAAGAAATGTGAACCCATTTTGTTCTGTTAGGGTCAAACTCTCCTTCGGCAATCTTACCCGTATTTTGAGTAGCCACAACCTGACCAGCTCCATTTACTAATTCGAATCGTAATTCTGGAGCAAATCCTTTTTTACCATAGTTTAATAAATTACCAACATAAAGATCTACAATAACAGGTTGATTTGGTATTACATCAATAATTGGTTTTCTGTATAATCGTCCATAAGGGCCTGCTTCTTTTCCAATATTTACCAATAAATATCTTCCATCTGCTCTACCCGTATTTGGTAAATTATTTGGGTTTGTCGTATGGTCTTTAAATGGAAACCATGAAGTATCATTTCTCCAAAAGAAACTTGCTACAGAATACTGATTATCCTCTACAGATTGAGTTCCACATTTAAATGGCGCAACTGTTCTTTGATCGTTAAAGCAATATCCTTTATATGGAGGATTGGTAAATTCATCCGCAATACCGGTTGTAGTAGTTGGCGGACCATTACCAAAATCTTCAATTAATAAATTGCTATATGTTGGAGCCTGTACTAAAGTATATTCTACTTTAATTTTATAATCTCCTACAGGTACATCTTTAAAAACATTAGCAGGAGTATTTGTATTTAGTGTATAAATGTAACTGCCAGGGTTTGCAGGGTCTGGCTTACCTATATAGTATGAATAGGTATAACTTGCGCTTGTAGAAACATTAGCAGTTACCGTTACAGTTCCTTTTCCGTCACAGCTATAAACAGCATCTGAAACATCAAAAGTCGGTTTTGATGGTTTTGGATCTAAAACAATTCCTTTAACCTCAAAAATACAGCCTGCCGCATCTTTAATTAATAAGGTATATGGCGTAGAGCTAGGATCAACATACGCTTGATTAGTTAGTACCCATGTTTTTCCGCCATCAAAACTATATCTGTAAGGATTTGGTGCTGGAAACGGAACACCTCCTTGCGGGTTAGTAATTCTAACTAAACCTTGATCTTCATGTCCTGTTGGTCCACAACCTGATAACTCAGCAACACCTCCTGAAGCTGTTAACTGTGAACCTGGTCCAGTGATTGTTATAGTTTGCTCTGGATCAAAACAATCTACACCATCATAAGTGTATTTTACAATTACCTTATATGAACCTGGGTTTAGGTTTGTAGTTGGCATAGTTGTAAAAGCGCCGCCATCTACATTGTAAGAAACTGCATATCCAGAATTTGCTGGTGTAACAGTCATCGAAATTTCACCTTCGTTAGAATTATAACAATTAAGGTTTTTGGTATCAAATGTAACTGTTGGTTTTACAATTTGAATCATTTTGATAGGAGGAATTGTTACAGAACATCCTTTATCATCAACAACCACAATATTGAAAATACCGTCAGCTGGTAAATCAGCTGGTGCAATAGTTATTATTGGATTAGTATAATAATCAGCATTGCCATTTACATAATACATATAATATGGCGGTGGGCCTGGTCTTGGAGTACCTCCTTTAACCGTTACCGTAATTTCACCATTTTCGCAAGCTGTAAGATTTTTAGTTACTTTTGCCTCAGCAGCCAAACGATAATCGTATACTTCAATTTCTTTCGTTATGAAACAGCCGTTCTTAGCTGTAGACATATCAACTTCATACACTCCCGGTTCAACTCCTTTAAATTTTGTAAAGTTATCATCAATCAAACCTGTGTTTTGAATTTCTACTGTACTGCCTTTCTTTCTAAGAACAAATTTATACTGACCCGGAACGTTATTTAAATTCGCAGTTATAGTTCCTAATTCACCTGTACAAATAGGGTGAGTTGCTTGGATGTCTGCTGATAATATAAGTTCTTCAACATTTACATCTACAAAGAAAGGACAGGCAGACATTTGACCGTCTATTAAAACAGTCTGTCTAATTTGAACTTTATAACTTCCTTTTGGAACATTATTGAAAGTACTTGATGTTTGATAATTTGTTCCATCAAGACTATAGCTATATCCTGTATTTTCAGGCGGATTTGTAACTTTAATCCAACCTTTTGTATTACAAACGATATCTTGTTTTTCTGCTTGTGGATCAAGTTTATTTTGATAAACATTAAAGTAATGTGTCACCACACAAGTGTTGCCATAATTTACAACAAGTCTGAAAACACCTGGTCTATCCGCAATAAACTTTGTATCATTATCAACGATAGTAGTCCAGTTTGTTGCTCCTTCATAAGGACAGCTTTCTGGATTAGGCTGATTTGCTGGAGGAACATCTTTGGTTTCCTGCCAAGTTACTTTTGTTGCGCCTGTAATTTTTGTGTCAATTTCTCTTTTATCATTAAGACCGCACAAGAAAATTTTAGGAAACGGTTTATTATCTCTTACACAGGCATAAGCAAGTCCTGTTGCTGGATCAATATTATCTCCTTTAATTGGATTTGCAATTGTCCCCGCAAGATAATCTTTAACGTTAAACGTTTGCATGATTGGTTCACAATTATCAGCTCCACTATTATTAACCGTGTATTTTCCTGGTTTGTTAATAGTAACTGTTCTGTTGTTTCCGCCAAAAATAACTCCATTTGGATCTCTCCATACGTAAGTTTTATATCCTAAAGCAGCCGTTAATGTAGCAGTACCACATATTGAAACATCTCTGTTAAATAAACAATCTTTAATACCAACTAAAAAGTTTGTAGCTGTAGGTTCTCCAACATTACATTGTGAAATCGTAGAGTAACTTCCTTCTCCAAAACCCTCTGGCGAAGTATTTTTTTCACCAAAATATTTAGAATAAGCTATATTTTCAACTTTGTTGGAACAGGCATCTATTAACTCATTACAGTCATCTACAACTTTTACTTTAAATTTAATGGTATATGGTGTAAGCGGACCATTAGCAACAACCATTGCATCAGGTATTGTAAACACCAATTTTCTAGTAGCAGCATCATATGTGGCTGTAATTCTAGAGTCCATTGTAATACCGCTAAGACCACCAAAAATTACATTTTTAGGAAGTTCATCAGTTATAGTAAAGTTCTTCGCATTATCGTTTCCTTCGTTTCTAAAATTAATTTCATACTGTATATCCTGATTTAAGGTTACCGGCTTTCCATTAATATTATTATTATTTTTATCTAGAGCATTCTTTTTTAATACAATTTTTGGTGCGATAATTTCTACTGATAAAGCAGTAAAAAACATATAATAAGAATCCTGAGAAGTGTTAATCGTAAGATTAGCATCTGTTTCATTATTCTGTATAATTGTATTATTTGGATTGTCAATTTTTACGACACCAGTATCATACCCTAAAGTATTTAAACTGGCAGGAGTACGACCTGGCAAAATAATATCACCATCGGTTATTGTACTGTTAAAAAAGTTTGGTGTACCAGGGTTACCCGGTGCAATTGGTCTTACAAGTGAAGAAATATTTCCTGCTGTAGCAGATTTAACACCTTGTATTTTTAATCCGTCTCCTTTTAAGGAAGCATCACCTTCTAATGCAGCAAAAGCAAGTTTTGCATTTACATCTCCAAATGGATTCGTTCTAAAACCTGAAACAGGAATCACCAACGGTGGGTCACTCGCTCTAATAATACCAAAACCATTAAAACTTGTGATGAACTTATTTGGTAATAATGGATCTTTATAAACTACAAAAATAGACCATCCACCAGAGTTACCTCCAGGAGTCACTTTTCCTTCAGAAGTCATGATGTCACCTACAGTATAAACACCATCCTTAGCACTCTTAACTTCATCTGTAATTTCTTTAAAACAAGCATAAGGTTTTGAAGCATATACATTGGTAACACCTGGTTTTCCTTCATCATAGATGATTGTACCTGTTAACTGCTTGTATGCCGCTGTAGGTGTTTTTAATTTCACGTTAGCGATTTTGCTTCGATCGGTACCCTGATAAGTTCCTGCCCAATACAAAGCAGCGTATACAATCTCGTAACATGTCTGACTAGCCTGGGGAATTACTAGTTTCGCAGAACTTGAATTAAAGGTATTGCTATCGCCGTCAATATCGATATATTTCATATCGAAATTGTCGTTCACCTTAGTTACATCATCGAAGGCATCATTTGCACGCTGATTCTTTTTATTTTCATCTCTATTTAAGATGTTGTTTCCAATCACCAAAATATCTCCATTTAAACTGGCGCTATATTCTGTTTTGAAACCTTCTCTTACCTGAGAATAAGAAGAAAAACTTAACAATAAAAATACGACTGCAATTAATGCTTTAAAAATAGTAGGTTTTTTCATAGTCTTCATTTTGTTTTGGGCTTTTCGTTTATTTCTTAAGGGGCATTAAAAAACAAACTATGGCATTCTAAAACTTTATTATAAATGTCCTTCTTAGTTTTTAAGAAGGACGATCATGCTAAATTATATTCTATTAATTCTCCACTTTTACAATGGCCATTCTTCCGTTGTATGGTTTATTTCCTTTTGCTTCTAAAGCTTTAGTTGCCTCTTGTAAACCATCAAACTTCTCGTAATAGATGTAATACTTACTTGTTGTCACATTGTAAAAGAAATTAATATCTGAGCGTCCTGCAGCAACTGCTTTTGTTAAGAACTCATCGCGTTTCTCTACACTGTTATGAACTGCAACAATCATATAATATCCGCTATCAGAATTTTTAATATTCTTAATAATCTGCATATTTGACTGCTCTTCACCAAAATCAAAATCACTTGCTTTTAATGGTGTATTGCTCAATTTGGTTGTCTCTTTTATTCTCTTAAGAGCCGCAACATCCTGTGCATATCTTCCTTCATCATTTTCATAAGCCGCACGTTTAATTCTACGTTTACGCTCAATTTCAGTCTCTGTTTTAATACGCTCCAAATCGGCAATCAAAGCAGCGCCTTCTCTTTCCATTTTCAACTGAGCCGCTTTCAATTCGTTTATCTTTTCTAGATAAGCTTTATTCAAAGGATCATCTTTAGGGAACTTTTTAAGTCGTTCGTTGTAAAGATTTGTCAGTTTTGCAATCTCGTTCTTCATGCTGGTATTTGCGTCTGCAATCTGAACTTTCAATGCCTCAATCTGGCTATTTTCTGCCGCTACACTCTTGAATGGTTTAGGCTCTCTATAAATTCCTTTTTCACTTAAATCATTCTCCTCTTTTAAATCATTCAAGTCTTTTTGCTTATTCGCAACAGTTGCTTTAAACTGATCTAATAAATCTGTCTGAACTTTACTCGTGCTTTCAACAGATTGAGTCAGGTTTTCGATTGCTTTTCCAGTATCATCTTTCGCTTTTGCTAGTGCTGCTGCTTCTGCATCTGCCTTCGCTTTTTCTGCCGCTAACCTCGCCTGGCGCTCCTCTTCTTCTCTCAATCGTCTTGTTTCTTCTTCAGCTTTCAGCTTTTCTGTAGCTTCCGCATCTGCTTTTGCTTTGGCGTCTGCTAAAAGTCTTGCTTGTTCAGCCTCCATGTCCGCTTTTGCTTTAGCATCTGCTGCCAATTTCGCTTGAAGTGCTTCAGCATCTGCTTTAGCTTTGGCATCAGCAGCAAGTTTTGCTTGAAGTGCTTGAGCGTCTGCTTTTGCTTTGGCATCTGCTGCTAATTTCGCTTGGCGAGCCTCTTCATCCAATCTTGCTTTTTCTTCCGCCGCTTGTTTCGCTTTTAATGCCTCTGCGTCTGCTTTTGCTTTGGCATCAGCAGCAAGTTTTGCTTGAAGCGCTTCTGCATCTGCTTTTGCTTTGGCGTCTGCTGCTAATTTCGCTTGGCGAGCCTCTTCATCCAATCTTGCTTTTTCTTCAGCTGCTTGTTTTGCTTTTAATGCCTCTGCATCTGCTTTTGCTTTGGCATCAGCTGCTAACTTCGCCTGACGTGCATCTTCCTCTTCTTGTAACTTTTTGGCTTCTGCTTCTGCTTTCGCTTTGGCTGTAGCTTCTGCATCTGCTTTTACTTTTGCGTCAGCTAATAATTTTGCTTGTAAGGCTACCATATCAGCTTTCGCTTTTGCGTCTGCTGCAAGTTTCGCTTCAAGTGCCTCAGCATCTGCTTTGGCCTTAGCATCTGCTGCTAATTTTGCTTGGCGAGCTTCTTCTTCCACTCTAGCTTTTTCTTCGGCAGCCTGTTTAACTTTTAATGCTTCTGCATCCGCTTTCGCTTTTGCCTCTGCAGCCAATCTTGCTTTTTCTGCTTCAGCGTCTGCTTTTGCTTTGGCATCAGCTGCTAATTTTGCTTGGCGCGCTTCTTCTTCTACTCTAGCTTTTTCTTCAGCAGCTTGCTTAGCTTGCAGTGCTTCTGCATCTGCTTTGGCTTTTGCTTCAGCAGCTAATCTTGCTTTTTCTGCTTCAGCATCGGCTTTCGCTTTTGCATCTGCTGCTTGTTTCGCTTTCAACGCTTCTGCATCTGCTTTCGCTTTGGCATCAGCAGCTAATTTCGCCTGACGAGCATTTTCCTCTTCTTGTAATTTTTTGGCTTCCGCTTCTGCTTTTGCTTTAGCAGTAGCTTCTGCATCGGCTTTTACTCTGGCATCAGCAATTAATTTAGCTTGTAAAGCCTCCATGTCTGCTTTTGCTTTTGCATCTGCTGCTAATCTTGCTTTTTCTGCTTCAGCATCAGCTTTGGCTTTTGTTTCTGCTGCTAATCTTGCTTTTTCAGCTTCAGCATCGGCTTTGGCTTTTGCATCTGCTTCTAATTTTGCTTTTGCAGCTGCTTCTGCATCCGCTTTGGCTTTTGCATCTGCTACAAGTTTGGCCTGAAGTGCTTCTGCATCTGCTTTTGCTTTAGCTTCGGCTGCTAATTGTGCCTGTCTTGCTTCTTCTGCTTGTTTTATCTTTAATGCTTCGGCATCGGCTTTAGCTTTCAATTCAGCAGCAATAATTGCTTGTCTTGCTTCTTCGTCTGCTTTTGTTTTTGCCTCTGCAGCTAATTTTTCTTTAAGTGCCGCTTCTTCTGCTGCTTTTGCTTTTAAGTCTGCAGCTGCTTTAGCTTTGTTAGCAGCATCAATAGAAGCTTTTGTTTTGGCTTCTGCTGCGGTCTTAGCTTTAGCTTCTGCAGCTAATCTTGCCTGCAATGCATCTGAATCTGCTTTTGCTTTTGCATCTGCTGCTAATATCGACTGCATATCTGCTGCCTCTGCTTTTGCTTTTGCATCTGCTTTACGTTTTGCCTCGGCTGCATCTGCTTTGGCTTTATTATCAGCAATTAATTTTATTCTTGCTGCTTCTGCATCTGCTTTTGCTTTTTCTGCAGCGGCCAATCTTGCTTGTCTTGCTGCTTCTGCATCTGCTTTTACTTTTTCAGCTGCTGCCAATCTCATTTTTGCTGCTGCTTCTGAATTTGCTCTTGCTCTTTCTATTGCAAGCTGTGCAGCTGTTTTTTGCTGTGTCGGTGCGGCTGCATTTGCTGCAGCTGCTTTAGCTTTTGCTGCTTCTGCATCTGCTTTGGCTTTATCTGCCGAAGCTATTTTTGTCTGTAAAGCCTCTGCATCTGCTTTGGCTTTAGCATCTGCGGCTAATTTTATTTTTAATGCTTCTGCATCTGCCTGTGCTTTATCTGCGGCTAACTGTTCTGGTGTTTTTTGTGCAACCGCTCCAGATTTATTTGCTGCAGCTTGTGCTCTTGCAGCAGCAGCAGCATCAACTTTTGCTTTATTATCAGCAGCTAGTTTTATTCTGCGCTCTTCTGCATCGGCTCTGGCTTTATCAGCAGCAAGCTGGGCTTGTGTTTTTTGTGTTTCAGCTACCGCCTTATTAGCTGCGGCTGTTTGTGCTCTTGCTGCGGCTGCGGCATCTGCTTTGGCTTTTGCCTCGGCAGCTAATCTTATCTTAACAGCCTCTGCATCTGCTTTGGCTTTAGCATCTGCTTCTAGTTTTGCTTTTGCTGCAGCTTCAGCGTCTGCTTTAACTTTTTCTGCTGCTGCCAGTCTTGCTTGTTTTGCTTCAGCATCTGCTTTAGCTTTTGCTTCTGCTGCTAATCTGTTCTTTTCAGCAATCTCTGCTCTATTAACCTGAGTAGCTTCAGACTGTGGTTTCGCTGGAACTGGTTTTGGTTTTGCTGGATCAATCAGCGAACCTTCATCTTCATCTCCGTAATAGTAATTTCTATTTTTAAATTTATAAGCAATGGCAAATTCATGCGAACCTCCTAGGTTAGAGAAATTACCCATTCCTCTTTCATAATTGTATTCAAGAGAAATGCTTGGAGAAATATTAACTCCAAGACCTGCCGAAACTCCATATAATGTGTTATATCCCGCCTGCGCCCACACTCCTTGCTGAAGTGCCAGCATTGCAAGTCCAGAAATAACTGTTTTATCCTTTTTTATTTCTGTTCTAACAATTCCAGAAAACTTACTTCTGTCAAAAAAACCATAACTGTCAATATATCCAGTATACATAGCATGAAGCTGAATGGCTCTTTCTGGATCTTCTTTTACCATTCCAGATCCAAAATTGTATAGTATCAGATTGTTAACTGCTACCCCAAAATCTAAAAATTCTGTTCCGTAATTAATTCCCGGATTTACAGTAAGCAACGTGCTTTTTGGAAAATCTCCACTTAAAATAGTGGTATCATCTGTTATAATTTTTCCTGTATTTATACCGCTTTGATAGATTCCGACATTTAAACCAAAAGTCAAATTGCTAGCCTCTTCTAAGACAATATTATGAGCGAAATTGGCAACTCCGCCAAAAACAGTCATCAATCCGTAATTCTGTTGAAATAGACCTACCGCAAATGCTTCGTTCTCTCTAAATCGCCCAGAGTAATTGGCTAAAAAAGTCTGTGGAGCATTATCAAACTGCACCCATTGTCTTTTATTATAAAAACTTGCATATGGGTTTGATTCTCTAACAAAACTAAATGTTGGGTTAATTAAATATCTATTAAACTTTAAAGAATTTCTAATGGGTAACGAAAACGAAACAACTCCATCCTCAGAAGCTTCTTGAGAATAGAGTACATTTGATAAACCGTAAAATAACGTGATGAATAGTAAAAGTTTCTTCATATTATTTTATAACAGTTATCGATCCTTTTTTTTCACCTGCATCGCCTTGAATGACATAGTAATAAACGGGATTTACATTTTTAAAATCTATATTGCTTTGAGGCCAATCGCCTTGGTAATTCACTACATCCAGAACTTTATCTCCGTTTGAACTGATGATAATCACCTTTGTATTTGCGTTTTTATATTCGTCTGGAATGTTCCAATAAGGATTCATTCCGCTTAATTTTATAATGTTAGGAATAACACTTGCTGGTCCAGAATCTCCGTTAATTTTGAATGGAAACTCTTTTGAAGCGATACATCCGGATCCTTGAGAAACTTTTCCAATATAGTTACCTTTAACGGCTACTAGATAAGAGCTTGATGACTCGCCAGAAATTAAATTGCCATTTAAATACCATTCATAAGTCGGATTAGCAGCATCTGTTGTAATGGTTACCGTCATAGTCTCGCCTTCGCTCAATTTGTATCCGTCCTGCGCGTCTATGCTTGCTTCAAAACCATTGCTTTTAAGATTAATAGATCCTGTAGCTTTACAGCCTCCAAAATCAACATCCACAGAATAAACTCCAGACTCGTTTGTAGAATAAGTACGATTTGTAGCTCCAGTAATTAAATTACCATCTTTTTTCCATTGATAGGTATTCCCCGCAGTTGCAGTTAAAACTGTTCCTGAGCCACTAGCGCAAAATGGGTTTCCTAAACTCGATTCTACAGTTACTGAAGAACCAGAAGCTGCAGATGTAACAGTTACACGATTTGAGTACGATCCAGAGGTACACGTTCCATAATTTGTTTCTGCGTAATAAACTCCAGGTGTTGTTACAGTGTAATCTTTTCCGCCATTTCCTTGAACAAGTGTTGGCAAAGCTGTTTCGCCATTATCTCTGTACCAATTGTACGATAAAGAAGGATATTTTAAAGGTGAATCTGGATTGGCCGCTACGTTATCTATTGATAAAACAAAACTGCCTCCAGCACAAAATGCAGCACTACCATTAAAATTATTAATAGTATACTGTCTATCGTGAGCTCTGTAATAAACTGGGAAAGAATTTTTTAGTCCAAATGAAACAAATTTACTGCTAGAAAATCCAGCAGTAGAAACTCTAAGACTATAAGTATCTGATCCTACCAAATCTGTTGGAACAGCAAATGCTATTTTCTTTTGATTAGCGGCAGGATCTGATACCGAAATAGTTGTTGTCTTTACAATATTTACGAAATTGTTCGTTGAAAGTTCAACTTCAAAGACTGTACCCGCAGGAAATCCGCTATAGGTAAATGTAGCATTATATTCGTTACCGTCAGGTCCAGCACATATTCTATCAAAATCCAAAACCTGAGGGTTTATCGTTTTAGTCTGCGCATAAGAACTCGATCCAGTAAAAAAGATTATGCTGAATAATAGTAAAACTTTAAAAAAAGATAAAGTAATTTTTTGAATCATATAGTGCGTGTTCTTGCTAGATCTATACGCTCAAAAAACAAGATATCTATGAATGTTTCTGAGAAATCATATTTGTAGTTTTCAATCACTTCTTTTGCAAGAATTGAAGTTGCTGCAAATGATGAATTCTCTTCACAATCATTTGATATAGTATTTGACTCAGCCGCTATAGTAAGGCTATCCTTGGGGGTGGACATCCCTACTATAGACTGATTTAAATTACTTGATTTGCCGCTTTCTATAACAGCATTATTATTGTTGTTTTGGTCAGTGCAATCCAAAGTCAACCCACACTCAGAAACAGCAGCCTTAGTAGGATTTTCTGCTGTATTCTGTGCATATAGAGTTAACGATATAGGCGAAACCAAAAATATTATATATAAAAAATATTTTTTCGTAGATACCATTATGTCTTGATCTTTATTTAGGCCCGTAAGACGATACATAAATTGTGTCTGGGGACTTAATTAATAAAATTTACGCGTGGGAAATAAAAATCGAAACTATTTATCTATTACCGCTAGAAGCTGTGATTTTTCCTAATTGTAATCTGAAATCTGGTTTTTTAGGATTGAAGATGTCAATGAATGTTTCTTTATTGTCGCTTTGTGAATAAACGTTAAAGAAAACACTGTTTCCATACCAGCTTTCTAAATCTTCGTTGTTAGAATTGTATTCAGTAAAGATGTTTCCTTTACATAAGTTGAAATACATTTCCTCAAATTTGATTTTTTTAAGGTTGGCATCATTGATTTCAGTTTTGCTGTCTAATAATACTGCAGGATTGAATCCAGAGATTACACTTCTTTTCATTTCAAGAGAAGCATTTTCAGCCACATAAACAGCCTCTTTTACTAATCCTGCTTGAATGTCAGCGTTAATGTTTTCACTGTCATTAACCATTGTAATATTGCTTGCAACAACTAAAGTTTGTTTTTTAGTGAAATCTGTTTCACTTTTCTTCTCATAAGATCTAACCTCCATACAACGAGATCCGTCTTTAGTGCTTGAGAAGTAAGAAGATCTAACTGCTAAAGAGTTGAAGAAACGACATTGAACTCCTTGAGAGAATTTAAAGTCATCGTTAACTGATTTATAAGAAACGAATTTTGTAGCATTTAAGTCACCACCTAAGATTCCGAAAGAATCTCCTCCAGCGTAACTTACCATAATGTTTTCAAGAACCGTTTTGTTTCCAACAGCTGCAAGAGTCAAAGCGTTGAAAGTATCTACTCCTTTTACTTTTTTACCAGCAAACTCGATTCTAACGAATCTTAAAATTCCAGAGTTTGACGCTACGTTATCTCCACCATAAGTAGTCATAGTAGGATCAAGGTCTAGGTTATAAGAACCTACATTTCCGAATTTGTTAATTGGTGCATCTCCAAGGATTACAATTCCACCCCAATCTCCAGCTTTTTTCATGCTGCGGTTTGAAGTAAATACGATTGGATCTGTCTCTAAACCATCAGCCACTAATTGTGCACCTTTTGTGATTACCAATGTTCCTTTTGTTTCGAAATCACCAATAATTACAGTTCCCGGTTCGATAGTCAAAACAGCATTGTTTGTAACGTAAACGTTTCCTTGAAGAACGTAGATATTCCTTTTCAGCAATTTAGTATTAACAGAAATGTTTCCTGCCAAAATTTGGTTTGCTTCTCCATAATCAACTTTGTTAGGCTTAAACTCAGTCCAGTTGTTTAACCAATTGGTGTAGCCCATAATTCCTTTCTCTTGTTGAGCATTCATGCTCGCAACTGTCAAAAGAACGCAGATCAATTGAGTAATTTTTTTCATGATAAGGGGGGTATTACGGTTAATAAATTTGGGTATGCGTAAATGTAAAAACTCCTCTCGGGTTTTCTGAAATTTCAGAATACTCGAGAGTGAGTTTTTTTTATTTTAATTTTAAGCAATGCCGAGGTAAAATTTACCTTTGCATCCCTCAAAAAGTTTTTAAAAAAAATGCTTTATTACATTTCGTTCAAATCGTTGAACTCGTGTAATGATTTCAATGTACTTTCGTAGAATAAGATTGCCGCGATTAAGTTTCCTTTATCAGAGTAAGGCATCATTTTTCTTTGGAATTCTACAGTTGTATCCAAAAATGTAGATGTACCTACTGCCTGAGCATCTAAAACTTTTTTGTGTTCGTTATCGTCTGGAATACCAAGATCGGCCATAGTAACTCCAGGTTTAGTAACCAAAGCAATGTAAGGGAGAGTTTTAACTAATACTTTGATACGCTCGATGTATAATTCCAAAAGTTCACCCTTTTGCATACCACTTAATTCTTTTTGGTCATGGTATTTTCGGATAAGAGCAGTTGTACTGATGATACTTCTCGGTGCGTTTTTAGCTTGTGCTGAAACAGCCGCAGTAGTTAAGATAAAAAAAGCACTAAATAGAATAATTTTCCCTTTCATAGATTCTTATTTTATAATTGGTTGTTGATAAAAACAAAAATATAGAAATTAACTTAAATTACAACTGTAATGGATTTTTTTTTCAAAAAATTTCCTTAAAAAAACCTTAAAAATCAGCCTTATGTCGAGAAAATGTGCGTTTTAACGGGCTTTTTGTTAAAAATGTTAATTTAAATTCCGTAAGATATTGACTATAAAAAATAAAATTTTGACTCATTAAATAATCAAAAAACTACGTCGATTAACGAATTTTGAAAAAAAATATTAACAAAAACATCTTGATATTTACTCACTTGAAGATATTTATTAACAAAATTCTGTCGAAAGCCGACTAAAAATTTCAAAAATCATCCGCTAAATTCGAAACTAAATTTGAAAATCATTTAGGAATAAATAATCTTAACGCCGAAAATTTTTGCCTACACATTTTCTTCTATCTTTGCGTCATGCAATTTTCTCAAATTTTAGGTCAAGATTACATCAAAAGCCACTTGATAAAAAGTGCTGCTTCTGGTAGAATTCCTCATGCTCAATTATTCGTAGGCCCAGAAGGAAGCGGCACATTAATAACTGCCATTGCTTATGCCCAATATATTTTGTGCGGCAATACTGGCGATGAAAATTCAAACGGAAATGATTCTTGCAATCTAAAGTTTGATAACATCTCTCATCCCGATCTGCATTTTATTTACCCAACCGTCACAACCGAAGACGTCAAGACAAAACCAAAAAGTTTAGATTTTATTCAAGACTGGCGAAGCTTTATACAAGAAATGCCCTATGGAGGTTTGTTTGACTGGTATAAAATTTTAGGCGTTCAAAACAAGCAAGGTGAAATTCGAGTGGAAGATGCGCAGGAAGTTTTAAAATCACTTTCGCTAAAATCTTATGAAGGCGGCTATAAAATCATGATTATCTGGATGGCCGATAAAATGAATATCGCAGCATCCAATAAACTGCTGAAACTTCTGGAAGAACCTTCAGAAAAAACCATGTTTATCCTGATTTCTGAAAACGAAGAAGATATTATCCAAACCATACGTTCGCGATGCCAAGTAATCCACTTTAACGGACTTCCGGAAAAAGTAATCGAAGAAGCATTGGTTGCCCAGGAAAATATAGATCCTAATCTGGCAAAAAAAATTGCGCATCAAGCACAGGGAAATTTTAATAAAGCCTTGCACCTGCTAAAAGAAGACGATGATGATCTTCCGTTCGAGCAATGGTTTGTCAATTGGGTTCGTGCTGCTTTTAGAGCAAAAGGAAATGCCGCTGCCATTCAAGATTTAATTTCATGGAGCGAACAGATTGCCGCGTTGGGTCGTGAAAGCCAGAAAAAATTTATTCAATATTGCATCGAAATGTTTCGACAAGCTCTTATGCTAAATTATCAGGCTCAAAGCTTGGTTTATATAGAACCAAAAGTGGATAAATTTAAATTGGAGAATTTTGCTCCTTTCGTAAACGGAAATAATATCCACGAAATATTTAAAGAACTTTCAGATGCTATGTATCATATTGAAAGGAATGGAAATGCAAAAATAATCCTTACCGATTTATCGATCAAATTGACTCGTTTAATTCATAAAAAATAATTCATAATGAACAATGTTGCCTCAATTTTGCTTTTGGCTTTTCTAGCTTTAACTTTTTTACAATCGGGTTACGAAAAAATTTTCTACTGGAAAGATAATGTGGCTTGGCTTAAAGAACACTTTGCCAAAACGCCATTAGGAAATCAAGTTCCGCTTGCCCTTTTACATTTATTGGTTTTAGAATTGATTTCAGGAATTTTATGTGTGGTGGGCGCAATCCAATTGTTTACAAATAATGGCAGAGAATTTGGTTTTTACGGAGCTATCTTTTCTTGCATTTGTTTGTTAATGATGCTTTTCGGACAACGACTTGCAAAAGATTACGATGGTGCGAGAACCATTGTCATATATTTTATACCAGCTGTAATGGCTGTCTACTGGTTGAATTAACCCGTACAAATTTTAAATTTTAGATTAAAAAAATGAATCCAAAACATCCTTCAGAATCCTTAACTATTTTAACTGATTTAGTTTTACCGAGCGAAACAAATCCTTTAAACAATCTTTTTGGCGGTGAGTTATTAGCCAGAATGGATCGTGCAGCAAGTATTGCAGCCCGCAGACATTCGCGCCGAATTGTTGTGACGGCTTCTGTAAATCACGTTGCTTTTAACAGAGCCATTTCTCTTGGAAGCGTAGTAACCGTAGAAGCAAAAGTGTCAAGATCATTCAAAAGTTCGATGGAAGTTTTTATCGATGTTTGGGTAGAAGACCGCGAATCAGGAAATAGAACCAAAGCCAATGAGGCAATTTACACTTTCGTAGCTGTAGACGACACCGGAAGACCTGTTGAAGTTCCGGCAATTATTCCAGAAACCGAACTCGAAATCCAACGTTTTGATGCGGCGCTTCGTCGCAAACAGCTGAGTTTACTGCTTGCAGGCAAGATCAAGCCTACTGATGCTACAGAATTGAAGGCTTTATTTTTGTAGTACATTTTGTGACAATTTGGAACAATTTGAAACAATGAAACTTCAAAAAAAGAAGTATTTTTACAAAAAATTATAAGCCCATATAAATAAAAAACTGCAAGTAAATTACTTACTTTCTACTTTTTATTTGATTAGGAAAAATTATAACAATTTAGAAGAAAGAAAAAATGAGTTCAGAGAAAGAAGCCAAATTGAAAGCACTACAGCTTACACTTGATAAGCTTGACAAAACTTACGGAAAAGGAACCGTAATGAAAATGGGCGACAGAGCCATCGTAGAGGTAGAAACAATTTCTTCAGGATCTCTTGGTGTAGATTTAGCACTTGGAGTAAACGGATATCCAAAAGGAAGAATTATCGAAATATATGGTCCAGAATCTTCTGGAAAAACAACTTTGACGCTTCACGCCATTGCAGAAGCTCAAAAAGCAGGTGGTATCGCTGCTTTTATCGATGCGGAGCACGCTTTTGATAGAAACTACGCAGAGAAATTGAATGTTGATATTGAGAACTTAATTATTTCTCAGCCAGACAACGGGGAACAAGCGTTAGAAATTGCCGAAAACCTTATTCGTTCTGGAGCTATAGACATCGTTGTAATTGACTCTGTTGCTGCTTTGACTCCAAAAAGCGAGATCGAAGGCGAAATGGGAGATTCAAAAATGGGTCTTCATGCGCGTTTGATGTCTCAAGCTTTAAGAAAACTTACTGGAACTATCAGCAAGACAAACTGTACAGTTTTCTTTATCAACCAGCTTCGTGAAAAAATTGGTGTTATGTTCGGAAATCCAGAAACGACAACGGGAGGTAACGCACTTAAATTTTACGCTTCTGTGCGTTTAGATATTCGTCGTTCTGCTCAAATTAAAGACGGTGAAAACGTAATCGGAAATAGAACTAAAGTAAAAATTGTCAAAAACAAAGTAGCACCGCCTTTTAAAACTGCCGAATTCGATATCATGTACGGAGAAGGTGTTTCTAAAACTGGTGAAATATTGGATCTAGCAGTTGAATTTGACATCGTTAAAAAAGCAGGATCTTGGTTTAGCTATGGCGATACAAAATTAGGACAAGGTCGTGATGCTGTTAAAGCTTTAATTAAAGATAATCCAGAACTTGCTGAAGAACTGGAAATTAAAATTAAAGAACACATGAAAGAATTGGCAAATGCCTAAAAAATAAATCTGAAAAAGATGCCTTTATAAGCCGAGTGATTAAAAAAATCACTCGGCTTTTTTATTTTGAAAAAAAACTGAATTTTCTACGCAACCTTTTTGCTAAACCGCCATCTTAAAAAAAAACAGTTTGTAATTGGTACTGCCATATATCAATTTGGGAGTTTTTTTAGAATTTACGTTGATTGGTTATTTGAGTAAAAATCCGTCGGTTTTCAAACTGACGGATTTTAACCAAATTTTTTTCAATTCAGGCGCAACCATTTAAATTTCTATACATCTATAATAATGTGGCACTAACTTGAGTTATTAGATAAACTCTTTATTATCAACCATTAATATTTTTAACCATGAAAGAAAAAATAGAATTGTTGTACAGTAAAAACCGAAGAAAAACCAGATTGAAATTTAAAAAAGTATTGCGTTTTATTTCAGAAAAGATAATTCACAGATAATAACTTTTGAATAAAAATAGGGGATTTTTAATTCAAAGAAAAGCCGGCAGATTAATCGATCTGCCGGCTTCTTCTATTTTACATAATGTTAGCGGGTTTATGACTACCCAAAATCAATCAAACCATTGTAAATTAAGGTTCTAACTTGATCTTTCAATTCTTTTCTATGGTCGCTAGTCAACCCTTTTGTTTCTACAAACGGTAAAATTCTCGCTCGCATTCTTCCTGGGCTTCCGCTCATAAACGTATAGGAAAAACGTTCTTTATTGTCAGGGAAAACAATAGGCACAATTGGAATCTGATGATCTATTGCCAATCTGAATGCGCCATCTTTAAACTCGTCCAGCAAAATGCTCTCATTATCTGGAACTCCTCCTTCAGGGAAAATACAAATGCTCAAACCTTGGTTAAGACGATTTTGCGCCCTTTTAAAAACTTCATTTTTACTCTTAGAAGAACTTCTGTCAACCAAAATGCAAGTTCGCTTATAGAAAAAACCAAAAAGCGGAATCTTCACCAATTCTTTCTTTCCAACAAATACAAAAGGATTTTTTATAAGTGCCAGCATTAGCATAATATCGGTCATCGAGGTATGATTGGCCACTATCATGTAACTTTTTCCTTTAATGAGCTTCTGTTCGCGTTTTACGATATAGTAAAAACCCATTCCGAAAAGGATAAATTTAGCCCAAATGCGGGCCATTTTAAAGAAATATGGATATCCTTTCTCAGAAAGGATAGAAACTACCAGAAAAGGGAACATAATGAGTATTGGAATCGCCATTAAAACGTAAAACCAAACTCTCCAAAGAATCCAAAAAGCAATTTTAAATATTTTCATAGCTTCAAAAGTAAGAAAACAGAAATGAATATTTAGCAAGATTTTTTCTTATGCGCAACACTTTTTCTAACACAAAGCGCACAAAGGATTTTCGCAAAGATTTTAAAGATGCTTTATGTTAAAATTTGCTTTGCTATAAGTTCACAAAGCTTTATTTATAAACTATTTGCAACTCTCCTAATGCCATTTTTTAAGAGTATTTCACTGAAATTTATGAGTAAACCAAGTTTAAAATTTCCTAGTCTTAAATAAGTTAATGTTTGCGCTAAATGGTTAACAGTAAGTGATTCAACACTCTTTATCTCAATTAGCAATTTGTTTTCCACAAGTATATCAATGCGGTACCCACAATCCAACTTAACTTCTTCAAAAATTAATGCTAAAGATTTTTCTTTCTCAACAACAAGTCCACGCTGCTTAATTTTATAAAACAAACATTCTTTATAAACATTTTCTAATAATCCCGGTCCAAGTTTTTTATGAATTTCAATTGCTAACCCAATTACAATATTTGATATTTTGTTTTCTGTCATAATTAAAAAACATCAAATTTATACATATTTTCTTATATTTTACAGGTATAGCTTTGTGAACTTATAGCAAGGCAATCGCTTAAAGAAAAAATAACTTCTTTTCTTTGCGAAAATCCTTTGCGCAGTTTGCGTTAAAATAACCAACAAGAATTTCAAATCTTGACGATAAACCATTACGTACTTTGCGGTTAAAAAAAACATTCCGACATTTGCAAATCAGAAAAAAACGAGAATGGCAAAAATACTTACTGGTGTTCAAAGTACAGGAACACCGCATTTAGGAAATTTATTAGGAGCAATTATTCCGGCAATCGAATTATCAAATGATCCAGCAAATGAATCTTATTTGTTTATTGCCGATTTGCATTCAATCACTCAGATTAAAGACGGAAAGACTTTAAGAGAAAATACCTATAGCACTGCTGCAGCTTGGCTTGCTTGTGGTTTAAATCCTGAAAAAGTTACTTTTTACAGACAATCAGATGTGGTGCAAACTACTGAATTGACTTGGTATTTGAGCTGTTTTTTTCCGTTTCAAAGATTGACATTAGCGCATTCTTTCAAGGACAAAGCAGATCGTTTAGATGATGTTAACGCTGGACTTTTTACTTATCCGATGCTAATGGCGGCCGATATTTTATTGTATGATGCTGAATTTGTTCCTGTTGGAAAAGATCAATTGCAGCATTTAGAAATTACACGCGATGTCGCTTCTCGTTTTAACCATCAAATGGGCGAAACTTTTGTTCTTCCTGAAGCAAAAATTCAAGAAAACATTATGCTGATTCCAGGAACAAACGGCGGAAAAATGAGTAAATCGGCAAACAATATCATCAACATTTTCTTAGATGACAAAACGTTGCGCAAGCAGGTCATGAGCATAGAAACTGACTCAACACCGCTTGAAGATCCAAAAAATCCAGATACTTGCAATGCTTTTGCTATTTATTCTTTGTTGGCAAACGAAGAACAAATTGCCCAAATGAGAGCAAACTATTTAGGTGGAAATTATGGTTACGGCCACGCCAAGCAAGCTTTGTTTGAGTTGATTACCGAGAAATTTAAAACCGAAAGAGAAAAATACAATTACTACATCAACAACCTTGAAGAAGTAGACGCTTTATTGAAAAAAGGCGCAGCAAAAGCTTCTGTAATTGCTGATGGTGTATTAGCAAAAGTTAGAGAAGTTTTAGGATTTGAGAAATAATTCAAAAACTATAATTTAAAGAAACGCTGGCCATTTTAAACTGGCCAGCGTTTTTCTTTTGCACTCATTGTGGTTATTTTTTTGTAACTTCAATTATATTAATCTCTTAAAAATCAAAAAGATGGATAAGTATATTGAAGATTATAATGTTCCGCCGTATGTATTTCAAGTCCTAAACATAGTTTTCGGTTTACTGGCAATTTATATTTTGTATCGATTGTACAAACATTTCACAAGAAAATAATATATAGGATTTTCAGCGTTAAATTGATTCAAAAAGCTTTCCAGGAAGAGGTCTGATAACACCTTTCAATTCCATTCCGATTAGAACTCCCGATAATTTGAAAATTGGAATTTCACATTCGATTGCGATAGTGTCTAATAGCTCTTTTCCATTCGTCTGAAGAAAATCGTAAATTTTTTGTTCATCAGAGTTTAATTCTACAAAAAGCTGTTTCTGAATGCTTTTGCTTTTTTCTTTAATATCCCAATTCAACATATAAATTAAATCTGCAGCGCTTGTTAACACGTTTGCTTTTTGCGTTTTAATCAAATTATTGCAACCCTGACTGTATTTATCGGTTACTCGTCCAGGCACGGCAAAAACATCGCGATTGTATTCGTTGGCCATATTGGCTGTTATTAAAGAACCACCTTTATCAGCAGATTCGATAACAATTGTAGCCTCAGCCATTCCTGCGACAATACGGTTTCGTCGCACAAACTTCTCTTTATCAGGATTAGAATCGCTCCAAAATTCAGTAATAAATCCGCCCTTTTCTTCCATTTTCGCCATATACTTTTTGTGCGTGCGCGGATAAATCTGATTTAGTCCATGAGCCAAAACTCCGACAGTCTGCAAATCATGGTCCATAGCAGCCTGATGAGCCACAATATCGACCCCATAAGCAAAACCGCTCACGATGACAGGATCTAGGGGAGCCAAATCTTCAATTAGATTTTTACAGAATTCTGTACCATACGAAGTAATCTGCCTCGTACCAACAATGCTGATGATTTTTCTTTTTTTTAAATCCATATTGCCAGCTGTAAAAATTAGAATTGGAGCGTCAATGCAATGCTTAAGCTTTTCTGGATAATTTTCATCCAGAAAAAAAGAAACCTGAATATTATTATTTTTAATAAATGATAATTCTCTTTCAGCTTTTTCGAAAACACTTTTATCCTTAAGATTTTTCATTACGACTGATCCAATTCCGTCAATTGCAGCCAACTGGGAACTTTTTGCTTTAAAAATAGCACCTGCGTTTTCAAACGAATTAAGTAATTTTTTACCCGTTATATCTCCTACTCCATCAACCTTCAGTAAGGCAAGTAAACTAAATAATTCCTGATCGGTCATTGTCTTTTAACATTATGTAAAATAGAAAAAATAAATATGCTTTTTTTGAATCGCAAATATCTATAAAACAAAGTAATTTCTTAATAAAATAATACATTAAATTATACAGCCATTTTTAGAAGAGCTAAATCAGTCAGCTAATGAATTGAAAACTAATTGTCTAAAAATAATTCTTAATTGTTAATAAAAATTGTGAATAAAATTTTGATAACTATACTCGTTGCCTAACTTTGTTAATATGAAAATCGAAGTATATATCTCACAGTTATTGTATCGTTATCAGTGTGTAACGGTTCCAGGATTTGGTGCATTTTTAACCGAAACGCATTCGGCACAGCTGAATGAAAGCACTAATTCGTTTTTTCCTCCCAAAAAAACCATTGCTTTCAACAGCCGAATTAAAAATAATGACGGATTGTTGGCAAATCATATTGCACAAGCTGAAAAAACATCTTACGGTTTTGCAGTGAGCGCAATTGCTTTTGAGGTTTTGAACTGGAAAAAAACATTGGAAGAAGAAGGCGTGATTCTTTTGAAAAACATTGGAGAACTGCGTTTAAATTCTGAAAGCAATATCATTTTCAAACCAAATGACCAAACCAATTATCTGGCAACTTCTTTTGGACTAAGCCCTTTTGTTTCTCCGATGGTGAAAAAAGAGGCTTTTGAGAAAAAAATCGAAAAGATTGCGGCAAAAGAAAAAGATGCTGTTTTATTATACGAAAATGAAGAAGAAACCAAATCTTCAAATCCGTTCTTGCGTTATGCAGCAATTCTAGTTCTTGGACTTGGAATTACAGGAAGCATTGGTTACCCATTATATCAAAATCAAATTGATAACCAAACACTTGTTGTAGAGCAAGCCGTTCAGAAAAAAGTACAGAACAAAATTCAAGAAGCAACTTTCTTTATCAAAAGCCCGCTTCCTGCTGTAACACTTTCTGTAGATTCTGCTAAGGTTGAAACTGTTGAAACAACAATGCCGTACCACATTATGGCTGGCGCTTTCAGAAGTGAAGCCAATGCTAGAAAAGCTTACAATCAACTTATTAAAGATGGTTTCAAAGCTAGAATGCTGAAAGAGAATAAACACGGTTTATTTCCTGTTTTGTACGGAAGTTATGCTACAATGAAAGAAGCAGAACAAGCTCAAAAAGAAATACAAAAAGGCGAAAATCCTCAAGCATGGATTCTAGTCGAAAATCTATAAATCAAAAAATCCCGTTTCTCTTGAAACGGGATTTTTTGTATCTCTTCGGCACTGTTTATCGTGAAACAATTTTTGCATCTTGAGACAAAATTTCTTTTCCTGACTGATAAACTAGTAACGCCGCAGGCGCCGAATTTTTTTCGCCCAAAACGATAAAATGGCATTCGTATCTGAAATTTCCTTTTTTAAATTCGTAATGATGATTTCCTCCTGTTCCGTCAGCAAAAAAAACGCCATTTTCAATTACAAGATCGGGAGTCTCGGTCATTTTCTTTTGGATTGACCACGAAGCGTAGCGATAATTGTCATTTCCTAAATCGTCAATTCTGATCCTGAATTTTGAAGTTTCGAGAATGGCAACAGGTTTCTTAAAATTTGAAAGTGAAGAATTTACATTTTTTTTCTGTTCTGAAATCTTTGAACTTTTCATTTTCAATTCTTCATTAGATTGATAATTGATGCTGATAATTTTTCCATCGGTATCCATCCACAAATCTCCTTGGTTGAGCATAATTCCACGCCACCCCACTTCTGACCAATCTTTTGCCGGATCTGATTTAATAATTTTTTCAATAAAAACTTTATCAAAAATCTGATTATATCTTTTTACAAAATCTGCTTTGTCTTTCACTGATGGAATTGGATATTCCCGTTTGAACGGAAATTTTATCCGTTTAGCAATTCCCTCCTTATCACCGCCTTTTACTTCGAGAATGAATTTTGATATGAATTTTTGATATTCTGGTTCCAAATCTTGCGCCCTCAGAAATGAAGAGTTAACGATTAAAAATACTAAGACTATTTTAAATGGTTTCATATCAAAATGAATTTAACTTGTTAGAAATTAGATTTTTGAAAACAAAAAAAGTGTTTCACGTAGTACGTTAAAATCAATTTATGCTCGCTTTGAACATTTTCAGTTCATCCCAAGTAAATTCGTCTCCATGTTTTTCTTTCAAGCCGCTCAAAGATTCTTCCTGATAAAACTGAAAAGCTTCTCGCAAAGCCAAAATTTTATCATAAGGCAAAACATCCGTGATTTCAATTTTCTTCGATTGAATGAGCCTTATCAAATGTCCTTCGATTGTTTGCACATTCAATTTACGCATTCTTGCAATATCTTCAACAGAATTTTTCTCTACCCACAAATCATACGTTTCTTCGACTGTCGTTTTTTTAGCCGTTTTAAGCTCATTTTTCTCCGTCTTAGCTGATTTGTATCGAACAACAGGTTCTTCTGTCCTAAAAATGTCTGTATTTGTTGTTTTGAGCTCCTCTCTAATTCTTTCCGCTTTGTTGCTTTTATAATTTTTGATAATTGGCGATGACAGCTTTTCTTTGCTGATTGCTTCACCGGCAACCACAACTTCAATAAGCAATTTGGCTTTCATCAATCTCAAAACAGCTTTTGTTTGCAGATCTTCCAAAAAGTTAAGCTCTTCGTAAAATTCTTTTACTTTTTTAAATTTTTGAATTTCAGCCATTTTATAAATCAGATCATCGACCAATTTGTCCATGGGCTTGAAAAAATAATCGTAGGCTGCTTCTACCCTTTCTTTCACAAAAAGCAAATCAACAGTTTCTCTGCTGAAGATTTTATTAAGCTGAATGATGAATTTCTGTGAAGGCTCGGCCAATTGTTCGATAGTATCCAAACGCTTGTGCGCCCAAACTGCGTGTTTCGTTTTTTCAGAACCTGCCGCATTTTCGTTATAGCTGAAACGGTGATTTCGCCATTCTTGTGCCAATTCGCTCCAATTAAAACTGTTTGCCAAATAGTTATGGATAAAATTTTTGGTTTCGAAATGCAGCGAATTCTGTAAATCTTGTTCTGTTGCTCGATTCAAAGCATAATCCATCACATCTTGGTCGTTTGAAATACCATTCATCTTCATCGGAGAGAGCAAAATAAGCCCATTTAAGGAACGCAAACGCGAAAGTGCTACATAGGCCTGCCCAGGCAGAAAAACTTGCGACACATCGAGCGCTGCTTTGTCAAAAGTCAAACCTTGGCTTTTATGCACCGTAATGGCCCATGCAAGTTTAATCGGATAATGTGCAAAAGTTCCCAAAACCTCTTCCTCGATCTCTTTGGTCTGTTCATTGACTTTGTAGCGGATATTTTTCCACTCGTACTTTTCGACTTCCAGCGTCATGTTTTCTTCTGGGAAGTGAACAAAGATTTCTTCATCTGAAAGTGATTTGATTACACCCATTTTTCCGTTGAAATATCTTTTCTCAAAAGAAAGATCATTTTTAACAAACATTATCTGGGCGCCAACTTTCAATTTCAGTTCTTCCTCTACTGGAAATATCTTTTCTGGGAAATCTCCAACTACAAATGGCGTGTAAATGTATTCTTTACCATTTAAATCATTGATTGACTGAGAGTTAATAGAATCTGCTTTAGCATTATGGGTTGTCAGTGTGATATAGCCTTTATTCTCTTTAAAGTCAAAATCTGGCTTAACATACTGATTTAGAATGGATATGTCTTCTGGAGTGATCTGATTATTTCTAAGATTGTTCAAAACCGAGATAAAAGCATCATCAGTTTGACGATAGATTTTCGACAATTCGATATAAATCGGCGGATACTGCTGCAGCACATGAGAATGGAAAAAGAATTTTCCGCGGTAATAATTTTTTAGTGTTCGCCATTCTTCATCACGAATCACCGGTGGCAATTGAAGCAAGTCTCCAATAAACAAAACCTGAACTCCTCCAAATGGCTGCGTGTTTCTGCGGACGGTCTGCATCATGAAATCAACCGCATCCAACAAATCGGCACGCATCATGCTGACTTCATCAATCACAAGAAGCTCCATGTTTTTAATTACATTTCGCTTGACGTTATTCATTTTGAAATGGCGTCGAAGCGATTCTTTGTTTTCAAACTTTACTGTTTCGGTAAACTGCGCGCTCACATCATATGACGGAATAAATGCTGAAAACGGAAGCTGAAACATGGAATGAATAGTTACACCCCCAGCGTTCAAAGCCGCAATTCCCGTTGGCGCCACGACCACAGTATTTTTATGCGTTGTCGCTATGATCTCTCGCAAAAGCGTAGTTTTTCCAGTACCTGCTTTTCCTGTTAGAAAAATAGATTTCTGAGTCTGATTGATGAATTGCAATGTGTAAGCTGCCGCTTCTGAAACGTTCTGCATTGGGCTTGTATTAAATAATAAAATTACCGCATTTTTATAAAAAGAAAAAACCTAAATCTTTGTGGATTTAGGTTTTCAGTAATTTAGTTAGTTTGGTAGTTTTATTTTTTTGCTTCGCCTTCTTTTGTTTCAGCTGCTGGTTTTGCATCTGCTTTTGGCTCTGCTTTATATTTATCATTTAAAGCTTTGATAATTTCTTTTGTGATATCGTATTTCTCTTCAGCATACAAAATTGTTGCAGCATCTCCAGTTCCGTAGATGTAAGAGTAACCGTTTTTCTTTCCGTAATCTTTAATGAATTTTTTAACTCCACTAACAAGAGAATCCATTTCTACACCGCTTTCTTGTTGCAATTGCTGTGCTAATGCTTGTTGTGCATAACCTAATTGCTGCTCTCTTTTTTGCAACTCAGCACCTCTTTGCTGCGCCCAAGCTTGACCGTTTGCTTGTGCCTGACTTTGAAAATTAGCAGCGTCTTGTTTAAAACGTGAAATCTCAGCTTGTAATTGTCTACCTTTTTCTTCCGCTTGAGCTTTGTACTTTGCCTCTAAATCTTTTGCCTCAGTGTATTCTTTCATCAAAACCGAAGTATCCACGTAAGCTGTTTTTACTTCCTTTACCTCTGCTGTTTTGTTACAAGAAACTGCGAAAACTGAAAGTGCGATAATAACTAATGCTTTTTTCATTTTTTTTAAATTCTATTTTTAAGTATTGAAGACAAAAATATAAAAAAATCAATAGCATCAGCATAAAGTTTAAAAAATGCGCAAAATTTATGATATTGTTTTTATTTATAGAAAAAATAATACCAATAATTCAACACTATAGCAAAAAAGCAGGCTATTTTTGCCACTTTTTCAAATCAAAAAAGCCATTTCTTCAACTTATGATGAAATGGCTTTTTGGTGTATAATTTAAGCTTTATTTGTTCTTTAAAACATAAATATGCGATGAATATTCTTTTGTGCTTTTTGCTTTCCAATTTGATCGCAGACCAACAAAGAAAGCTTTGATATAATTCATTTTTCCCGTTTTATATTTTTCAGAAAGAAGACTCACATAAAATGAATCAAACTTCATTGGAAGTATCTTTTCTAATTTCATGTCCACTCTTTCAAAAAGCAATTGAATTGATTTTTTCGAAAAATGCCAAAAATGAATTGGCACATCATAAGCTGCCCAAAAAGTTTCATAATGACCTGCGTCAAACGATTTGTAGTTTGGAACCGCAACAATTAATGTTCCAGTTGGTTTTAATAAACGCTTCAATTCTCGAATCTGATGTTCTAGATTTGGAACGTGTTCTAAAACGTGCCACATTGTAATTACATCCAAAGAATTACTTTCAAGAGCACTAATTTCTTCTACAAATGAAATTCCTTTTTCTTTTGCAATATTTTTTGCTCTATCGCTTGGTTCTACCCCAATTGTTTCCCAGCCGTCATTTTTTGCTGTTAAAAGAAAATCTCCAGTTCCAGCACCAATATCTAAGAGTTTTCCTTTTTGTGGTTGCTGGCTGTTAATTAAATTCAATTTATTCTTAAGTGCAATATTTTTTACGAAGTGATATGCTTTTTCAAATAACGAACGTTTGTTATCTGTATGCGAAATATAATCTTCACTTTCGTAGTATTTACCCAAATTTTGAAGTTCAGGCTGTGGTGAAGTAATTAGCATATCTAATTCTTCATCGTAATACAAATCAAAAATTTCTTTTGAAACAGAATGGTCTTTTACCGTAAGAAAATGTTTTTTATTTAAAACGTCCATTTTAAAATTATAGATATTGGGTTTAATTTATAGCAAATCCTAAAAACGAAATTCTATCGCTTTTAGGATTTTTATTCTTTTTTTATTCTTCTATTTATTTCTATTTAGTATTTGCAGAAATTTGATAAATTCAACTTGATTGCAAAACTCTTTGTCTATCAAATTTTAATAATTAAATGAGTAAAATCATTTCAATTCTAGCAAAAGGTTTCACGTGGAACAGCAACAATTTTAGTTTTCTGACTTTAGATTTTAGATTTATATTGTATTTCGAAAATAAAAATCAAAAAATAGTTTCACGTGGAACAAGTCAATTTTCAAAATATTACAATAATCTGAAATCTACAATCTAAATTCTACGATTACTTACCTTCCCATATAAATCAAAAGCACAGAAATATCGCTTGGCGATACTCCGCTTATTCTTGAAGCTTGAGAAATGGTTACAGGACGAATCTTGCTTAATTTTTGTTTGGCTTCAATTGACATCGATTTAATTTTGCTATAATCGAAATTGTCTGGAATTTTTACTTCTTCCAAACGATTTAATTTATCAGCATTATTTCTTTCTTTCTCAATATATCCAGAATATTTCACCTGAATCACGGCTTGCTCAACAATTTCTTCGTCTAGATTGTTTTCTTCGATGTAAGTCGAAACTTTATCAAATTTCAACATATCCTCTAATTCAATTTGCGGACGAGAAAAAATCTTGAACATTTTATCACCTTGCGATATTGGTGCAGATTCTTTCGCTTCCAAAATCGGATTTGTTTCTGCAATTGTAACGCTTGTTTCTTTGAAGAACTGAACCATCTTTTCAGACTCATTCATTTTCTTTTCCATTCTTCGCAAACGATCTTCAGAAGCTAAACCAATTTCGTATGACATTGGGGTCAATCTGAAATCGGCATTATCTTGTCGCAACAATGTTCTATATTCTGCTCTCGATGTAAACATACGATATGGTTCTTCCGTTCCCTTCGTAATCAAGTCATCAATTAAAACTCCAATATAAGCTTCATCACGTTTTAAAATCAATGGATCTTTTTCGTGTACTTTCAAGTGCGCATTAATTCCTGCCATCAAACCTTGAGAAGCTGCTTCTTCATATCCAGTTGTTCCGTTAATCTGTCCAGCAAAATACAAACCTTCAACTAATTTTGTTTCCAAAGTATGTTTCAATTGTGTCGGTGGAAAGAAATCATATTCTATAGCATAACCAGGTCTAAAAAATTTTACATTCTCAAAACCTGCGACAGAACGAAGCGCTTTAAATTGAATATCTTCTGGAAGAGAAGTTGAAAATCCGTTTACGTAAACTTCGCAAGTATTCCATCCTTCTGGCTCCACAAATAATTGATGACGTTCTTTATCTGCAAAACGATTAATTTTATCTTCAATAGATGGACAATATCTTGGTCCTAAACTTTTGATTCTTCCGTTGAACATTGGAGAACGATCAAAACCTTCTCTCAAAATATCATGAACGTTCAAAGACGTATACGTCATATAGCAGGAACGCTGATGCTTTAACGGAGAAGTCACATCTGAATAAGAAAACTTATCTGGCTTTGCATCTCCTTTTTCTTCGTTCATTTTAGAATAATCCAAAGAACGTCCATCTACACGAGGTGGAGTTCCTGTTTTCATTCTTCCAGCTTCAAAACCTGCTTTAATCAGATCTTCGGTAATTCCGGTTGCAGCACTTTCTCCAGCTCTACCTCCACCGAACTGTTTTTCTCCGATATGAATTAAACCATTCAAAAAAGTACCATTTGTCAAAACAACAGATTTGGAACGAATCTCCACACCAAGTGAAGTTCTAATTCCTTTTATCTTTCCGCCTTCAATAATTAACCCTTTTACCATTTCTTGATAAAAATCAAGATTTGGAGTTTTCTCCAACATCATTCTCCATTCTTCTGCAAAACGCATTCTATCACTTTGAACTCTTGGAGACCACATTGCAGGCCCTTTTGATTTATTCAACATTTTGAATTGAATTGCAGTTCGATCTGAAACGATTCCTGAGTATCCACCAAGTGCATCAA
Source organism: Flavobacterium sp. TR2 (assembly GCF_025252405.1). Classification (NCBI taxonomy): domain Bacteria; kingdom Pseudomonadati; phylum Bacteroidota; class Flavobacteriia; order Flavobacteriales; family Flavobacteriaceae; genus Flavobacterium; species Flavobacterium sp. TR2. Next base: position 1,013,285 of record NZ_CP104307.1, read on the forward strand.
TTTCGCGAACGATCTGTCCTTTTGCAATTCCACCCATTGCAGGATTGCAGGACATCTGTGCTATGTTTTGCAAACTCATTGTAACCAATAAAGTTTTTGATCCCAAATTTGCAGCCGCTCCCGCAGCTTCAGAACCAGCATGGCCTGCACCAACCACAATAACATCGTATTCTTCTAAAAACATTTTGTTTTATTATTCTCTAAAAACCGCTAACGCGGTTTCTAGAATTACATTTATATTTTTCTTGTTCCACGTGGAACGTGTATTCTTTTTTTGTTTCAAGTTTCACGTTTCAAGTTTCAGGCTTCAAAATTTCAGTTCAAATCGGAATCTTCAAATTTCAAAACAAAAGTTCCACGTGGAACTCTCTAATCTTTCAAATCAAAACTTTCAAATTAGAACTTTCAAATTAGAACTTTCAAATTAGAACTTTCAAATTAGAACTTTCAAATTAGAACTTTCAAATTAGAACTTTCAAATTAGAACTTTCAAATTAGAACTTTCAAACTAGAACTTTCAAACTAGAACTTTCAAACTAGAACTTTCAAACTAGAACTTTCAATCTTTGTGTTTCACGTGGAACACAAAACTTATAAAAAACACATTCTAATAAAATCGTTCCACGTGAAACACTATTATAAAAACTTTTCTTTACACCAAATATGTTTCACGTGAAACATATATAAAAATAAGTACTATGAAACGTTTCACGTGGAACACTATATAATCTTAAAAAGAAATTTAACTACTGTTCCACGTGAAACATCTTCATCTTCTCTTCTTCCTTTGCTCTCATCAATTGAGCATCCTTATCAGATTTATCTTTGTAACCACAGTAGTGAAGTATACCATGAGATAGAACTCTTTTTAGTTCTTCAGCAAATGAAACATTAAAGTCTTTAGCATTGTCTGCAACACGTTCTACAGAAACAAAAATATCTCCATTTAACTCGTTACCAACTGTATAATCAAAACTAATGATATCTGTTAATGTATCATGATCTAAATATTCTACATTAATTTTATGCAGATAATCATCATCACAGAATATATAATTGATTTCGCCTTCATTCTTGTTTTCAGAAACAATGACAGCACTAAGCCAATCGCTAAATGCTTTCTCGTCTCCTAAAGTAAAATCTGTTTCGTAATTAAAATTTATCATTTTGTTTTAAAGTATTCTTGAACTTTTTGATTAAAATTCGAGCGCAAAGGTAGTGATTGTCTGTTTAATATCTCCACACTGTTTAAATATTCCAGCAATGAACTTGGTAAAGCATTCGAACGATTAGTAAATTCAGCCTTATTGGTTTCAGATTGCCTTTGTGTATCTTGCCCTTGCTGCTGAACTGCATTGTTTAGTTTCCATAATTCTTGCTGGATATTTAAAATACGTTGCAGGTTTTCATTCTTAAATCCTTTATTCAAAATCTGCTTTTCAGATTGCTTCATCTGGTCTATTACAGATCTGCCTTGCGCATCTAAACCTTTCTTTGCTAATTCTTTTTGCAGTGCTTCTCTAAGTTTAACTTGCTCTTTGTAAATCTCCATTATAGCTTCTGCATCACCTTCACCATCCTCTCCTTCATTTCCATTTTTTTCTCCTTTTCCATTCTTTCCATCTTTACTAGAAGTGCCTTTATCTCCACTTTTGTTTCCTTGGCCTTCCTTACTTTGTCCATCTTTACCCTGACCGTTTTGTCCTTGACCAGACTTCCCATCTTTTACTTCACCAGGTTTATCACCTTGTTGCTGTCCTGATTTCATTCCATCTTTCATCTTATCAGCAAGGCCTTTTTGTTTCTGAATAATATCTGGCAATTGCATTCCCTGTCCATCTCCAGGTTTTGGTTTTCCTGCGCCTGGCTTAGGCATAGACATCTGCATATTATTCAATAAATCACTTAAGAAATCGGCTAACTTATTGGCAGATGAAACTGCGTATTGCTGGTGTGAGACTCCTCTTGGAATTTGAACATCTGTTAAGGTTTCTATCGCCTTGTCCATATTGTATTGCACGTTTCCAATTTCTTTAGTTACATCTTCAGCTACCTTTGGATTACGTAACGAAAGTGCAAACAAACTATCATCGACGTGTCTGAATTGCTGTTTCAAATTCTGTTGAATCTTAATGTTTTTTGTGAATGTAGAAGAACCTAATTTCATAGCTTTAAACTGTTTCATTACATCTTCCTGCGATAAAGAATAAGCCAAAAGGTTATCTAGAATCTGACGAAGCATTGCTACATCTTCTTCTAATTGCTCCTGCTCTCCCCCTTCCATTTCGCTCTGCATTTCCTGAGCCATAGACTTCATTTTCTTTGCAGCACTTTTCTGTTTTGGCTTAGCTCCAGAAGTATTTTTTTTACTCAATTCTTCAGAAGCTTTATTAAGATCATTGTCTACATCTTTTTCTTTAGAAGCATCTGATGGAATGTCCAAAGGTTTCTTTAAAGTTTTGTTCTCTTCTTTCAAATCTTTTAAATCTTCCTGAATCTTATCAAAAGATTTATTGATTTCATCCTGCTTCTCTTTTGTATTTTCTTTCTCTTTATTTGATAACTGTTCCTGTTGTTCTGACAGTTTGTTTAGTTTCTCAGCGACCTGCTCTGCCTTCTTTGAAACATAAAAACGCTTGGTTAATTCAACCAATTGTTCTAAATTACGAGATTGGTTTTTACTGATTTGTTTGAACTTTTCCATCTTATCGAACAATTCTTCACTGTTCAATTTATCATTCAAGTTCTTTAATTCGTCTAATAATTTCTGATTCTTTTCTAAATCTTTCTGAGCATTATCTAAACGCTTTTGTAAATCTTCGGCAGTTTTATCTTTCTTATCATCTTTAAACTTATCCAAATTCTGATTCATTTTTTCGGAAAACTGTTTCATCATCTCGTCTTGCTGTTTCTGACGTTTGATAAAATCATTGATCTTCTGCTGATCTTTAAACTCTAAATTATCTTTTTCTTTTCCTGTATTTTGAAGCTTATCCATTTCTGAAATCTGCTTAGTTTGATTCTTTAATGATTTAGATAAACTATTGATGTTTTGATTTTGCTGTTGCAATTCTTGATCTTGAATCTCATCTGTTGTAGCAACTCGATCTGAAAATGTAGAAGACTTTGTACTCTTAAAACCATGTGGTGCATCATTATCAAAAACCTCAAAATAGTACTCGTATGAAACCCCTTCTTCTACTGGAAGGTTACTTGGAAAATTAAAAACAAACTGATCAAATACTCCAGCTTTCACAGGAATGTTTCCACGTTTAGCAGACTGAGGTTTGTTACGTTCGTAGTATACAATTTGTAATTTTGAAAGTCCGTAATCATCACCCAATCTTCCTAGAATATAGTTCTTATCTAGCTTCAAACTATCTGGTGCAGGGCCTACGGTAATGCTTGGATGCTGATCTTTGATTACAGACAGCTGATAGTCCAATTTCTCGTAGTTTTTAACTTTATCATTAGACGTAAGAATTTGATATTCTGTGTTTTGACTAATATTTTTAGCCAATTTAAACTCATTATCTGCCTTATTGAACTTAAATACTTCATTATCTCTTTTCCATACCACTTCTTGCGTAGATTTGGTGTTCATTCTCCAAGTTACAGTGGTTCCTTCTGGTACAATTGCGTTTCCTGTTCCTTGAATTGTCTCAGATTTTTTCTTTAAATAAGAAGGGAAATTTAAAACCATTTCGAAGTTTGCAATAGATGGAACTGTGATCACTTTCAACTCATACTCTTCAGAAATAACTGTATTTCCTTCAAAAGAAAATTGAATATTCTCTACTGGTTTTTCTACTTTAAATTCAAACTTTCCAGGTTGAGAAGATTCCATAAAATAGCTTTCATCACCAATATGAATCATTACATTTTCGGGAACTACGTTTCCAACAGATTCCATTTTAATGACAAAGTCTTTGTTTTGTTCTGCTTGCAACTTAGAATTCAGAACAACAAATTTGAAAGGAGCTGGCGGCAAAAATGCAGAATTGAAATGCACTACCCTATTCAAACTTTGAGAAATTACATTGCTATTTCCAGAAATATAAAACACTGCAAAAAGTAAAATTGGCACTAAAGCTAATGGCAAATACTTTTTATTTGCTTTAAAATTAATTGCATTTCCAAACGGAATTGGCTGTAAAGAATTTGCCTTCTGTTCTATCGAAGCCAAAACCAATTCAGAACTTTCAGCATTATTTTCTGAAGACAATTGCAAAAAGTTTGTCAGCTTATCACTCACTTCTGTAAAATGATTTCCTATAATTTTAGAAGCTTGAGTATAGTCAATTCCTTTCTGAAGTTTGAATAATTTAAACAATGGAAAAAGAATCAAACGAACCAAAAGGAAAACTTCAACTCCTACAAATAACCAAAATAGAAATGTTCTTCCCAATGGTTTTAACCATAGAAAGTACTCTACAAAAAGCGTAAACAAAAAATATAATAAACCAAAACCAGTAAAAAGCAAGATCCCTTTTATCAATTCATTGGTATAATATTTCTTAATGAAAGCCTCTAACTTTTGATATATTGCAGATGATGTTTTCAAAATAAATCTGTTTTAATTATAACCTATAAAAGTAGTAATTATAACAATAAGTATGAAAGCCTAAAGTCGAAAGTCAAAAGTTTAGCACACAGCCAAAAACCTTTCAGACTTTCGACTTTAGGCTTTTGACTAATATCGTATCTTTGCAACAAAATTTTAAACAAATGTCAAAGCAAGTTCGTGTGCGTTTTGCACCAAGTCCGACTGGACCGTTACATATTGGCGGAGTTCGTACTGCCTTATTTAATTATTTATTTGCAAAAAAACATAACGGTGTTTTTTATCTGAGAATTGAAGATACAGATCAGACTCGTTTTGTTCCAGGTGCAGAGGCTTACATTATGGAAGCTCTTGAATGGTTAGGAATTGCTCCTGAAGAAACAGTTGGAAAAAATGAAAAATTTGGTCCATACAGACAAAGCGAACGTAAGGATTTATATCAGCAATATGCAGATCAGCTGATAAATTCTGGCTGGGCATATTATGCTTTTGATACTCCAGAAGCTTTGGATGCACATAGAAAACAACACGAAGCTGAAGGAAAAACATTTATTTACAATCATCACAATCGTGAAAAATTGGATACTTCTCTAGTTATTTCTGCAGAAGAAACTGCTAAGAGAATTGCAAATGGAGAACATTATGTGATCCGTTTTAAAACTCCGGTTGACGAAACTTTACATTTGAAAGATATTATTCGCGGAGATGTGAAGTTTGAAACTAATCTTTTGGATGATAAAGTTTTATTCAAAAGTGATGGAATGCCGACGTACCATTTAGCCAATATTGTTGATGATCATTTAATGGAAACTTCACACGTAATTCGTGGTGAAGAATGGTTGCCATCTATGCCACTTCACGTTTTACTATACAAAGCATTTGGTTGGGAAGCTCCAGAATTTGCACACTTGCCTTTGATTTTGAAACCAGTTGGAAATGGTAAATTATCAAAAAGAGATGGAGACAAAATGGGATTCCCGGTATTTCCTTTAGAATGGAAAACTGAAGAAGGTGTTTCATCTGGTTATAGAGAAAAAGGATTTTTTCCAGAAGCGGTTGTTAACTTCCTTGCTCTACTTGGATGGAATGATGGAACTGATAAAGAGTTATTTTCTTTAGAAGAATTAGCAGAAGCTTTTGACTTGAACAGAGTTCATAAAGCTGGAGCAAAATTTGATCCAGAGAAAAACAAATGGTTCAACCACCAATATTTAGTAAAACAAAATGATGCTGATTTAGCGAAGAGCTTCTCTCCTATTTTAGAGGAAAAAGGCTTCTCAACTCCACTCGAAGTGACAATTCGTATTGTTTCGCTTATTAAAGAAAGAGCAAATTTCGTTTCAGATTTTTGGGAACTGACTGATTTCTTTTTCCAAGCGCCAACATCGTATGATGAAAAAGCAAGCAAAAACTGGAAGGAAGAAACTCCAGCTTTAATGCAAGAACTAATTTCAGTTCTAGAAAATATCGAAGATTTTACTTCTGCAAATATTGAAGCAATTGTAAAAGATTGGTTAACTAAAAACGAAATCGGAATGGGTAAAGTAATGCAGCCTTTCCGTTTAAGTTTGGTCGGAGCATTGAAGGGTCCTCACCTATTTGACATTGTTGAAATCATTGGGAAAGAAGAAACTATCTCAAGAATTCAGAAAGCTATTGAAACTTTGTAATTAAATTTCATTTAAAAATAGAAACGCTAAGAAACATCCAACAAATGTTCTTAGCGTTTTTTTAATGCTTAAAAAATTTAATTTAGAAGAATTTTCGTAATTTACCGAAATCATAAACATAAATTACATAACCATGAGTATAGCATTAATTATCTTTTTAGTATTGGCATTCTTCATTTTCATGTCGTCTTTCTTTACAGTAAAACAGCAATCGTCTGTTATTATCGAACGATTTGGAAAATTTCAGAGTGTTAGAAATTCAGGATTACAACTTAAAATTCCGTTGGTAGATAGATTGGCCGGACGTGTAAATCTTAAAATCCAGCAGTTGGATGTCATCATTGAAACCAAAACAAGAGACAACGTTTTTATCAAAATGAAAGTTTCGGTTCAGTTCAAAGTAATTCAAGACAAAGTTTACGAAGCATTTTATAAACTAGAATATCCACATGATCAAATCACTTCATATGTTTTTGACGTTGTTCGTGCAGAAGTTCCGAAACTAAAATTGGATGATGTTTTTGAAAGAAAAGATGATATTGCAGTTGCAGTAAAACGCGAATTGAACGAAGCGATGTCTACTTACGGATATGATATCATCAATACTTTGGTTACTGATATTGATCCGGATATTCAGGTAAAAAATGCAATGAATAGAATCAACGCTGCTGATAGAGAAAAAACTGCTGCAGAATTTGAAGCTGAAAGTTCAAGAATTAGAATTGTTGCAAAGGCCAAAGCTGAAGCAGAAAGTAAACGTTTACAAGGACAAGGTATTGCAGACCAGCGTCGTGAAATTGCAAGAGGTCTTGTAGAAAGTGTTGAAGTTTTGAACAATGTTGGAATCAATTCTCAAGAAGCTTCTGCCTTAATTGTAGTTACCCAGCATTATGATACTTTACAATCTATCGGATCTGATACCAATTCTAATTTAATTCTTCTTCCAAACTCTCCACAAGCCGGAAGCGATATGCTAAACAACATGGTTGCTTCATTTACGGCTTCTAATCAAGTTGGCGAAATGATGAAAAAAGGAAACAAAAAAATTGAAAAACCAAAACCGACTCATAGACAATCTGGTTATGAAGATGACATTCAATCAGATGTTCAACAATAATTTAAAAATAAAAAAGAGGCTTAATCGCCTCTTTTTCTATTTATAAACCAACCAATTACATAAGGTAAAATTGATTGAATAATTTTTACATATGAATTTGAAAAGTAATCGGTGTAAGATGAAATCACACCATTTACAATGTTCTGCGGAGTAATACTTTCTTTTGTTTTCTGAAAACTCAAAACCAATTTTTGATAATTGATTTCTTTTTCCAGTTTCAAAATTTCTAGATCTCTTTCAATCTCAGCATACGACGAGTATTTTTTTCTTTCCATAATTAATCATTAAAAAAGATTTCTGAAAATTTCTCCAAGATTGGTCCTTCCACAAATTTATCTTTTACGAAGAAAAGTAAAATAGTTATTACCAAATAGATTCCTCCTACTGTCAAAAATCCGAGAGCATTACTTTCAAACAAAGAACCAAAAGCATAAGCTGCGGCAAAAGATCCAAAAATCATAACCATACTGAAACATAATAAAATCAAAGTAAACTTAAAGATCAAAGTTGTAGATTTCATTGCAACCTTAAAACCCCAAAGTTTATAATAAGCTAAATGACTCTCAATATATTCTTTAGCCTGATCTTGAACTTTTTCAGTGTTTTCTTTTAATTCTTCAAAAGCCATAAATTATTTATTTTAAAATAAAAAAGCACAAAACTGTCTTATAAAAATAAGCAAGTAATGTGCTTTATAAAAATATTATTTCTGAAGTTTAGCGTTGTGCGCTTTAAGTTCAGCAAGTTTACTTTCTAAAAAGGTGATCACTTCTTCAGTTTTGTAACTCATATTCGAAAGTAAATCTTCATATGTTCCATCCAGATTTTTCTTTGCATGAGCAAACTTTTCACGCAAAACTTCTGAACTTGCATCAAATGAATCTTTCAAATTATGTCTTGCATCATCTAAACCTTCTTTAAGTTTTGCTCGAGTTTTAGATCCTTTATCAGGTGCAAATAAAATTCCGATTGCAGCTCCTGCTGCTGCTGCTGCCAAAATTGCTGCAGCTGTATTTAAATTCTTAGACATGATAGTTACAATTTAAAATTATTAATAAAGATACTCATTTTTAAAATGATAAAACTTTGACTAATTGTAATTTACAAAAAATTAACAATCTTATTAATACACATAAGCCACAGCTTCGTATTTACCATCTGCTTTTTCAACAATGCTTACAAAAGGATAACCATTTGAAGCCGATTTAGATTTGATTCTCATAGCAGTCTGGTTCTGATTTGCAATTGGCGGTTCACCTTTTGTCCTTGTTGAGACTCCTGTAAAACTAGCTGCTTGTTTCAGCCCTATTGTTTTTTCTTGCGGAAGAACAGTTACCATTTTGTAATCGTCTTTTGAATCGACTATTATTTTATCAGAAACTTTTTGAGTTTGTTTTGTTTCTTTATTTGTAATAGATGAAACTGCATATTTACTGATTTTGATTTCTTCAGAACTTCCGTTCAAAACATAATAAACAAAACCATTTTCGTTTTTAATAAAATTTACATCAAGCTGTTCACCATTGTGTTTTGTAATTTGATGTGTTTGCGAAATTGCTACGTTTGCAAATAATAATGCTACTGCGAAATATAAAATTTTCATGATAAATTAGATTTAAATTAAAAATTGTCAGAATTGAAATTTAAAAACTAAACTTTCACTCAAATTCAACATTATGGAATTTTGTCATTGTGATCCAATTTGAAAAATATCTTTTACGAGAGCTATTATCAAAATCACATCACAATAAAAATGAGAACATAAAATTGTCTTTTTTGAGAAATCAGTTTTGAAAATAGATTGTAATAAAAATTACGAGTTTTTAAAAACAATAAATTTTCAACTTAGATTCTTTACGGCAAATTTTAATTTTTTTACAAAAATCATCTCTGACTTTTGGTATTGAGTTAAAAATAGCAACTTTATAAACAATTGTGTGTTAACAAGCCGTTAAACTGACCAAAATGACAGTAAAAACTCAAATAAAGCGCTTAAATAAACAATAATTTAAAAAATGAGTTATCTGTCGGTTCATTTTAAAAAACGTCTTAAAATCAATTTATGAAGGTTAAAATTAATATACAAAAACTATTATTTTAAAAATTACTATCAATTAAATAAATAATAAATAAAAACTAAAAATTTAAAATAACAATAATTTAAATTTATAAATATAAAATTGTACTTAAAATTCAAAAAACTAAGAAAAAACTTTAATTTTTAAATTTAGAAAAGAAAGTTGAAGTAAAAAAAGCAAAAAATCGAAATAAGGAGTTCTGTCGAATGAAAATAAAAAAAAGACCTTCTCTATTCAAGTAATTTTTATTTTCTATTTAAAGCAATTTATGAAAGTCATTTTTTATCTATAAAATAAATTAAAAACATAATAATAATAGATTTTATAAATAATAGTTATACTAAATTAAATAAATAAAAAATAATAGTTTAAATTTATTATTACAGATTTTAGAATAAAATTACAGCTCGAAAAAGAAAAAAATTAAAATAAAGCCTTTAAATAAATCTAAAAAGAAAAAATGAATTGGTTATCCAACTAATTTTTATTTTACCTTAAAATCAATTTATGAAAGTCACTTTTAATCTATAAAATTTATAAATTTTAAAGTATTAATAGTAAATCTATATAATAAAAAAAAGCGCTTATAAAAGCGCTTTTCATAAATTAAGTTGATATTACTTCTTTACCATTTCAGAAAGAATTTCAATTTCTCTTTCAGAAGCATTTTTTGGTGGATTTGAATATAATTTCAAAATTTCATCTGAAAACTGATTTTTCAAATCTTCACTTTCAATATCTCTTAAATTCAAAAGTGCTTTTGACCTCACATAAGTTGATTCACTTTTTAGAGACATTGAATATAATTTTTTAATATCTTCTTCTTCAAAATCGGTTGATTTCCAGTTTGAATACTTCAAAATAAACTGAGAAAACAATAGCGAAGCCTTATTATTGTTGATATTCTTCTTTAAAGAATTTTGTAAAAGTGAAAAACTAGAGATGTTTTTGATGTTCTCCCCTATTGCACTTTCAATTGCAATTCTTTCAGCTTTCGTTTCAACTTTAAAATATTTGTTGATTTCTTTTAAAGAATTATTGATGCTATTTTCTTCCTTTTTACCCTTTTCTTCCCAAGCATCTTTCAGTCCTACTGTTTTGTTAAATACTAATTTTGAAGGAGTTGAGTCTTTATCAACAGTAAAATATCCTAAACGCTGAAACTGAAATTTATCTTCATTTTGAGCTGTTGATAAACTTGGTTCAACATATCCAGTCACAATTTCTAACGAGTTTGGATTGACAAAATCTAAGAAATTTTTCTCTTTATAACTGTCTGGAGCTTCATCTGTAAACAAACGATCGTATAGACGAACTTCTGCTTCCAAAGCGTGTTTGATAGAAACCCAATGCAGAGTTCCAGATACTTTTCTTTGACTTGCTTCAGTTCCGCTTCCGCTTAAAGAATCTGTATCGTACGTTACATGAATTTCTGTAATATTGCCGTCAGCATCTTTTACAACTGATTCACCTTTAATGATATAAGCATTTTTAAGACGAACCTCTTTTCCTAAAGTCAAACGGAAAAATTTAGCTGGAGCTTCTTCCAAAAAGTCTTCTCTTTCAATATATAATTCACGAGAAAAAGGCACTTTTCTAAATCCAGCGCTTTCATCTTCCTGATTGTTTTCAGCTTCCAACCACTCCTCTTTTCCTTCTGGATAGTTTGTAATTACCAGTTTTACAGGATCTAAAACAGCCATTACACGTGGTGCAATTTTGTTCAAATCTTCACGAATACAGAATTCTAAAACCGATACATTGATCAAATTATCACGCTTTGCAATACCAATTGTATTCGCAAAATTACGCAAAGAAGCAGCTGTATAACCGCGTCTTCTTAACCCAGAAATAGTTGACATTCTTGGATCATCCCAACCGTTAACGTGCTTTTCTTTAACTAGTTGCTGTAATTTTCTTTTACTAACAACAGTATGTGATAAGTTACGTCTGGCAAATTCTCTTTGTTTTGGACGCAGCTTATTTTCATCAAAAATCTGATCTAAAAACCAGTCGTATAATTCACGGTGAGGCAAGAATTCCAGTGTACAGAATGAGTGAGAAATCTGTTCCAAATAATCACTTTGCCCGTGTGCCCAATCGTACATTGGATAGATTTTCCAAGCATCTCCTGTTCTGTGGTGATGTTTGTGTAAAATTCTGTACATGATAGGGTCACGCATCAACATATTTGTCGATTTCATGTCAATTTTTGCACGAAGAATATGTGTGCCAGCCTCAAATTCACCGTTTTTCATTCTTTCGAATAAATCTAAGTTTTCTTCAACAGAACGATTTCTGTATGGACTATCGGTTCCAGGAGTTGTTGGAGTTCCTTTCTGGATTGCCATTTCCTCAGAAGTCTGACTGTCAACATAAGCTTTATCTTTTTTAATCAATAAAACTGCCCAATCGTATAATTGCTGGAAATAATCTGATGCATAACATTCTTCAGCCCATTTGTAACCCAGCCATTCTACATCTTTTTTAATAGCATCAACAAATTCCTGCTCTTCTTTTTCAGGATTTGTATCATCAAAACGTAAATTCACAGGAGATTGATAATCAATTCCCAAACCAAAATTTAACGCAATAGAACTCGCGTGCCCAATGTGTAAATAGCCATTAGGTTCTGGTGGAAAACGAAAGCGAAGTTTAGTATTTGAAAGACCTGATTTTACGTCTTCCTCTATGATTTGTTCAATAAAATTGAGTGATTTCTCTTCTGATGCCATTATTTTATAGTAATTTTAGCAAAGATAAAAAAAAGGTTTCAGCTTTCAGATTTAAAGTTATCTAACTGGCGTAAAACCTGAAATTTGAAACAAGAAACAATACAAAAATGGGAGTTATAAAACTGAAAAATATCCGTACTTTTTCTTACCACGGATGTTTAATTGAAGAAGGAAAAATTGGATCGGATTACACTGTGGATTTAAAAATCAAAACCAATTTACAGAAATCAGCAGAAACAGATCATCTATTAGACACGGTTGACTATGTTCATTTGAACAAAATTGTGGCGGAAGAAATGGCAATTCGTTCACATTTATTGGAACACGTAGCCAAAAGAATCAATCTTAGAGTACTGGCAGAGATAGAAACGGTAGAAAAAACGACAGTTTGGGTTTCTAAAATAAATCCGCCTATTGGTGGTGATGTTGAGTCAGTTACTATAAAAATGACGGAAATTAGAAAGTAGTGATCACAATTAAATCTGTATTTTTTTAAAATAGTTTATTGGAAACTTTTGAAATTTAAAGATTTTAGTTACTTTTGCCAACCGTTCAAGTAATGGCGTCGTGGCCGAGCGGCTAGGCTGGGCTCTGCAAAAGCTCCTACTCCGGTTCGAATCCGGACGATGCCTCAAAAAGAGATACAGAAATGTGTCTCTTTTTTTTATGTCTAATTTTTAGGAAAAATTAATTAAAGATATTGGTTCGAATCCGGACGATGCCTCAAAAAGAGATACAGAAATGTGTCTCTTTTTTTTATGTTTAATTTTTAGGAAAAATTAATTAAAGATATTGGTTCGAATCCGGACGATGCCTCAAAAAGAGATACAGAAATGTGTCTCTTTTTTTTTTTATGTTTAATTTTTAGGAAAAATTAATTAAATGTATTGCTTCGAATCCGAATGATGCCTCAAAAACCTTCAAAGCAATTTGAAGGTTTTTTTTATGTCTAATTTTTACGAAAATTAAATAAAGATATTGGTTCGAATCCGGATGATGTTTCAAAACCTTTAACTAAACCCAACAGGTTTAGAAAACCTATCGGGTTTGTTAATAACCAACTTTGTCAAAGTTTGAAACTTTGACAAAGTTCTAATAAGACAGCTTCGTTCCTCGAAATGACTTATAAACACAAAAAAACCTCTGAAATTCAGAGGTTTAATTTTATCTTTTTGTGTTATTAACAATTACTTTGTTTCTATTCTTTCAAAGGCATTTTTAACCATTTCCTTCTCTTTTGGAAACCAGCCTTGAATTACTAAAGCAAACCCGAAAACCATTAAAACTACGCTAATTCCTTTTTTAATTTTAAGGATATTGGTAGGCGTCATTTTTGATTTCAATTGTTTTGCTAATAAAATTTTAGCGCAATCAATTAACAAGTAAGTGATAATTACTGAAGTAAAAAATGTCATCATTCTAGGCGTCTGCATTTCTAATTTTGGTCCGACAGAGATAATGACAGCAAGCCAAAAGCCAAGTACGCCAATATTGATAACGTTCAGCAAAAAGCCTTTTACAAACAGACTGCCATAGTTTCTTTTCAGAATATCCCGATCAATTTCTTCATCGTTTATTTTTTCTTCTTTCTTCAGCTTTACAAACGAAATAATACCGTAAGAAAGCATAACTATTCCACCAAAAATAAAAAGTGCTGGATCGTCTTTCAAACTGGAAATCAGCCTATAACTTCCTAGATAGGCAATAGCAATAAAAAAAACGTCACCTAATACTACTCCAAAATCAAAAGCGATTGCAGCTCTAAATCCTTTTGTAATGCTGGTTTCTAATAAAACAAAAAATACTGGACCTACCATAAAGCTAAGAACAAGTCCCCACGGAAGTCCAGCCAGAATATCATTTATCATCAAAATACGGCTTGTTATTTTACTTCTTCTATTTTACCACCAAAAACTGTTTTTTGGTTTATTTGCTTTGGTTTTCCATAAATATAAATAGAGCCTCCTGCGCTCACTTTTGCATCGACAAGGGTTGAAGCATTAACATCTGCTTTTCCGCCCGCAGAAACGCTTACAGTAGTCTGAGACGTTTCTAATTTGCTTGCTAGTAAATATCCTCCAGCTCCTAAACTTGCATCTTGATTTGCTGCTTTTCCTGTCAATGTAATTTTTCCTCCAGAAACTGAACTTACTTTTAGTTTATCAACATCCAAATCAACATTAATTAGACCTCCTTCTTGAGCACTCACTTTAAAAGAAGTTGCTTTGATGGCTTCGCTGCTTTTTACTTCTGCTCCTTCATTAACATCAATCAATTCAATATGTTTGTAATACAAAGTTACTTCAAGATCATTTCCTGACAGCAATTTTGGAAAAGGCATTCTTAGTTTCAGAATACCGTTTTTATTCACAGCTTCCAATTCTGCTTCTCTGGTACCTTTTATAACAATTTTATTTTCAGATGACTGAACTAATTTTACACTTAATTTATCAAACACTTTTACGGTATCAAAATCACCTAATTCTTTGGTAACCTGACCAAAAGACATTTGTACAAATAAAATTGCTGCTCCTATAATTAGCTTTTTCATACTTTTATTTTTAAATTAATATTTATTGTGCTCGTCTTAAAAAATGAAAATCAAGTTGTTTTTTCACTAAGTCGGCATTTTTTACTTTCACATAAATTTCGTCTCCTAATTGCAGTAAGCGGTTTGAAGTAGCTCCAACCAAAGCGTACTGTCTTTCGTCAAAGGTATAGTAATCCTCTTTTATTTCTCTGATTCTTACCATTCCTTCGCATTTGTTAGAAACGATTTCAACATAAATTCCCCATTCGGTAACACCAGAAATAACGCCAAGGAATTCTTCGTCCTGATGATCCTGCATATATTTAACCTGCATATATTTGATGCTGTCGCGCTCAGCATTTGTTGCTAAGTTCTCCATGTTTGAACAGTGCAGACATTTGGTTTCGTAAGTTTCTTCGTCTACTGAAGCTCCTCCATCCAGATAATATTGCAACAAACGGTGTACCATTACGTCAGGATAACGACGAATTGGCGATGTAAAATGGCTGTAATAATCAAAAGCTAAACCGTAATGCCCAATATTATCTGTCGAATATTTGGCTTTACTCATACTTCTAATGGCAAGAGTATCAATAAGATTTTGTTCTTTCTTACCGCTTACCTCCTCCATCAAAGCGTTTATCGATTTGGCTATATCGCCTTTTGATCTAAAATCAATTTTATAACCAAACTTAGCAATTACGGTTTGCATTGCAATTAACTTGTCTTCGTTTGGTTCGTCGTGAATACGGTAAACAAAGGTTTTCTTCTGTTTTCCAATATATTCTGCAACTTTTCTGTTAGCCAAAAGCATAAATTCTTCAATCAAATGATTGGCATCTTTTGAAATTTTAAAATATACACCTTCAGGTTCTCCTTCTTCATTAAGATTAAATTTCACTTCAACTTTATCAAAAGAAATGGCACCTTGCTGCATTCTTTTCTTTCTTAAAATCTTCGCCAATTCATCAAGTTTCAAAGTAGCTTCTCTAATTTCATCAGAAACAACATAAGATTCTCCAGTAATAGAAACATCAACTGGAATTGTATTATCTTTTGTTTCAATGATATATTGCGCTTCTTCGTAAGCAAAACGCTGGTCTGAATAAATTACTGTTCTACCAAACCATTGGTTGATAACCTGAGCTGTTGGAGAAACTTCAAATATGGCAGAGAAAGTATATTTCTCTTCATTCGGACGAAGCGAACAGGCAAAGTTAGACAACACTTCTGGAAGCATTGGCACTACTCTATCTACCAAATAAACCGAAGTGGCTCTTTGATATGCTTCATCATCTAGGATTGTTCCTTCTTCCAAGTAATACGAAACATCGGCAATATGAATTCCAATTTCGAAGTTTCCATTTTCTAACTTTTTGAAAGACAAGGCATCATCAAAATCTTTTGCATCTTTTGGATCGATGGTAAACGTAAGCGTATCACGCATATCACGACGTTTTGCAATCTCAGATTCCTGAATTGAAGTATCCAGTTTTTGTGCAAAGACCTCCACTTCTACCGGAAAATCGGCTGGCAAACCATATTCAGCCAAAATAGCATGAATCTCAGTGTTATGTTCTCCAGGTTTTCCAAGCACTCGAATTACGGTTCCGAAAGGACTATCAGCTCTTTTTGGCCAATCTTCAATCTTCACTAAAACTACATCACCGTTTTCAGCTTCACCAATTTTATCCTTTGGAATAAAAATATCGGTATACATTTTAGGGTTTGCAGTAGAAACAAAAGCAAAATTTGGCTGCATATCAATTACACCTACAAACTCTGTTTTATCTCTTTCTATAACTTCAATTACTTCACCTTCAGGTCTTTTTCCTTTTCTTCTGTTATAAACGTAAACTTTTACTTTGTCTTTGTCTAATGCACGATTCAAATTATTGGTCGGAATAAAAACATCTTCTTCAAATTCGTCACAAATAAAATATGCCGTCTTTCTGCTCGTCATATCTATTGTTCCCTCGTAGTAATCCTGGCTAATTGCTTTTACTAAATATTTTCCAGGTTCTGTTTCTATAATTTTTTTTTGAGCTGCCAGAATCTTCAGATCTTTTATAATCTGATTTCTGCTTTTTGTATCGTCAAGTTCTAGCTTTGCTCCTATCTGTTTGTAATTGAATGGCTTATTAGCATTTTGCGATAAAATCTTCAGGATTTTCCCAGAGAAATCTTTCTCTTTTTTTATCGGCTTTCTAATTTTCTTACTCATATATCTTCTCTTATAAGGTTTAAAATTACGAATAAGAAATCAGATTACAGATTTTAACAAATAGAATTATTAAAATTATAACTTTTCGTACATTTACAAAAACACCCTTTATGGAAAGCTTTCAAACCATCGCCATATTCAATTATCAACACGAAACAGTGGTTCTCAAACACTTACTGGAACAAGAAGGAATTCCTTATTTTTTCGAAAACGAAATGACGCTTTCCGTTATGCCTTTTTACTCCAATGCGCTGGGCGGAATCAAACTCAAAGTCCATCCAAACGACTTCGAGCAAGTTCAGGAAATCTTGGACAATCTCAACAATCCGCTTAAAATCGTCTGAAACGAAACTTCAAAAACAAACTCAAAAAAGAGTAAAACTCAAATTCAAATAAAATTTTTTCAATTTCAACTTTTTTAGTTTTCAACATATATTAAATACAACAAAAAAGATTTTTAAAAATTTAAAAAAATTTGGTTGTTATTATAGCTTGTTAATATGTCGAATAATTTTTTTTTTGAAGTCATTGAAATCTCGTTTTACTTATTTATTCTGAGTTATCAACATAGTTATTTTTAGTTAAATTGCTTATTTATAAGACTTTTTGTATTTTAATTAACAACGGTTGACAACCAAAATTGAATTCATTTTGTAGATAAGTTGATATGTTCATAGTTGTTGAAAATGGTATTTTTGATATTGATAACTTTTCCAAAAATTCACGAAACTTTTCTTGGATATTTAATTCCAGTTTTGGATTAAGTATTTTTCGGAAATAACCAAAAAAAACTTCTAATTTTCTTTTCGAACTTATTAACATTTTCTGTTAACTTAAAGTTAATTGAATATCAAGCAATTACAAACTCCTATTAACACCTTAAAATTTTAACAAATATTCTGCTTATTCTTCATTGATTGTGAGCTAGTTATACACTTATTAAAATTGTTAATAACTGATAAGGTTTTGACAGTAAGATAGTTGTAAAATAAAGTGTTTTGCCACGAATTGCACGAATGTACACTAATTTATATAGGAATGTTTATATAGTATTTAAAAGGAAAAAAATTTGTGAAAATTAGTGTAATTCGTGGCAAACATCTATTTATTAAGTAAATTTGCAGTACACAACTTAATAGTATAAAAAAATGAAAATTTCGATAGGAAACGATCACGCAGGACCAGAATATAAAAAAGCAATTGTTGCTATGCTTGAGGCAAAAGGCTATGAAGTAACCAATTACGGAACAGATACGGATGCTTCTGTAGATTATCCTGATTTTGGACACCCGGTTGCCAATGATGTATCTGAGGGAAAAGCTGATTTTGGAATCGTAATCTGCGGAAGCGGGAACGGAATTGCAATGACTGTTAATAAACATCCTAAAGTGAGAGCAGGCTTATGCTGGACCAAAGAAATAGCATATTTAACCCGTTTGCACAATGATGCTAATATTGTGAGTATTCCGGCAAGGTTTACTTCTATTCCACAGGCGGTAGAAATTGTTGAAACGTTCTTGAATACAGCTTTTGAAGGAGGTAGACATCAAAACAGAGTGAATAAAATAGCTTGTTCGTAAAAAGTCAAAAAAATTCGGTGCTTCGCACCTGTTATAAACACACCGGGCCGATTTTTAATTTGTCCGGTTTTTTTTATTGTAAATATTTATTATTCAGTGTTTTAAAATGTACTTTTTGAGTTATTAACAATGTTAATATCTACTTTTTATAGTTTAAGTAAGCTATTATAAGTGCAGTTTGAATAGCTAAAATCAGAGCAAACTTTACAATAAAAGAAGTTTTACTCGTTTTATGTTTAAATAAGAGCATTGCTGTTAATAACCCTGGAGATCCTCCAGTTAAAGCCATGAGAAACAAGGTTTTTTCAGGAACACGTCGGTTATTTTTTCGGGCTTGAGATTTGTCATATCCTGCAAAAATAAAAACGAGAACATTTATCAATAAAAAATATAGCAATAAAATTTCCATAGGCTTAAAATTAAAAACAAAGATATTATTTTAGCCGAATGATTTACGTTTTGCAGAAATGCTTTAACAAGTAAATTATATCATTTTTAAGTAAGAAAATCATTTCATTAAAAAGTATGACTAATATTCAATTCATTGCCAAGTCTGTTCAGGCGCCTGCAGTAAGTATTCAAAACACAGTAAAATTATTAGAGGAAGACTGTACCATTCCGTTTATTTCGCGATATAGAAAAGACGCCACAGGAAATCTTGATGAAACTGTAATTGAGCAGATTGCAAAGCTTCAAAAAGATTATGATACACTTATAAAACGTAAAGAAGCCGTTTTAAAATCTATTGAAGAGCAAAAAGCGCTTACGCCAGATTTGAAGAAAAAAATTGAAGACAGTTTTGATTTACAGGAAATAGAAGATTTTTACCTTCCATACAAAAAGAAGAAAAAAACAAAAGCCGATGTGGCACGAGAATTTGGTCTTGAGCCCTTGGCTAAATTGATTATCTCTGAAAGTGATGCTGATATTGACTTTATTTCGACACAATACATCAATGAAAATGTTGTAAACGAAGAAGCTGCTATTCAAGGTGCGAGAGATATTGTAGCCGAATGGATTAACGAAAATATTTATGTTCGTAAACAATTAAGAAGATTGTTTCAGCGTAAGGCAACCATTGCTACAAAAGTGGTTAAAAAGAAGGCTGAAGAAGAAGGAGCACAAAAATTCAACCAATATTTTGATTGGGAAGAGCCGTTAACAAAAGCACCTGCTCACCGTTTGTTAGCAATGCTCCGTGCAGAAAATGAAGGTTTTATTAAAATGAAGATAGATGTTGATATCGACGATGCTTACGATGTTATTGACGAAATCATCATTAAAAAACAAAATAATACAACGGCACATTTGCAATTAGCAATTGAAGATAGCTACAAACGTTTATTGAACCCTGCAATTGGAAACGAAACCTTGCAGGAAGCAAAAGCAAAAGCAGATGCGAACTCTATTCAGGTTTTTGCTAACAATTTAGGTCAGTTATTACTGGCTCCTCCATTGGGAGAAAAACGTATTTTGGCAATCGATCCGGGATTTAGAAGCGGTTGCAAAGTAGTTTGTCTGGACGAAAAAGGAGATTTATTATACAACGAAACTATTTATCCGCACGCGCCTCAAAACGAGGAAACAATGGCAATAAAAAAAATCCGTTCGATGGTAAATGCGTATCAAATTGATGCCATTTCTATCGGGAACGGAACTGCTTCAAGAGAAACTGAATTTTTTATCAAAAAAATCGCGTTCGATAAACCAGTTCAGGTTTTTGTGGTTTCTGAGGCAGGAGCTTCAGTGTATTCGGCTTCAAAAATTGCAAGAGAAGAATTTCCTAATTATGATGTAACGGTTCGCGGTTCGGTTTCTATCGGGCGACGACTTTCAGATCCTTTGGCAGAATTGGTAAAAATCGACCCGAAAGCAATTGGAGTAGGGCAGTATCAGCATGATGTTGACCAAACAAAATTAAAAGAAGAATTGGACAGCACGGTTATTCGTTGCGTAAACTCGGTTGGAATCAATATTAACACGGCAAGTAAACATTTGCTAAGTTATGTGAGTGGAATCGGGGAGAAGCTGGCTGAAAACATCGTACAATATCGTTCTGAAAACGGGCCTTTTGAAGATAGGAAACAGCTGAAAAAAGTGCCTCGTTTAGGAGACAAAGCCTATCAGCAAGGAGCAGCGTTTATTAGAATTACAAATGCTAAAAACCCGCTGGATAATTCGGCGGTGCACCCAGAAGCTTATCCTGTTGTTGAGAAGATGGCTAAAGATTTGAATATTTCTCTAAACGAATTAATTGCCAATAAAGAAAAAACAGCGCTTATTAAGCCCGAAAAGTATGTTACGCCTGAAATTGGTTTACTTACGCTAAAAGATATCATAAAAGAGCTTGAAAAGCCAGGATTGGATCCAAGAAAGTCGGCCAAGGTTTTTGAATTTGATGCCAACGTAAAATCAATCAAAGATTTGAAAACCGGAATGATTTTACCAGGAATTGTGAATAACATCACCAATTTTGGCTGTTTTGTTGATATCGGAATTAAAGAAAGCGGTTTAGTTCACATTTCGCAGCTAAAATCGGGTTATGTGAGCGATGTAAACGAAGTGGTAAAACTGCACCAGCACGTTGATGTGAAAGTGACTGAGGTTGATGAGGATAGAAAGAGAATTCAGCTGACGATGATTTTGTAATTGAAAATCTTCGTATTTTTGTGAATAATTGAAAAATCAAATGAAAAAGAAAAAAGTAGTAGAACAGGAAAATAATGAGCATTCTTATTTCTATTCTTTAGAATTAGAAATGTTTAACTGCTTTAAGGACAAGCAAACTTTAGATTTATCAGATGGAAAGGGCACTTATTCTCAGTGGACAATTATTTTAGGAGACAATGGTACAGGAAAAACTACTTTATTAAGAGTTTTAGACAGAATACAGCCATATCATGATTTTTTAATTAAAGGCAGTGATAATCAAAAACTATTAAAGATACCTATTGCTACATACGACAATTATGTTAAAAAAGGACTTTTACCAGAAACAGCTAAAGTAAAACTTTCAATTTTTAATAATGCTGAAGGAATAATTCCAAATACAGTATCTATAACTGATGATGCAATTAAGGCATATAGTTTATTAATATCAAATGTTTTTCTTCTGTCATATGGTGCATCTAGAAGAATGAGTAAAAACCAAAACATATCTTCTAAAGAGATAAATGAAAATAAAATCACTTCTCTTTTTAATGATTCTATAGAATTAATAAATGCTGAAGAATGGTTTTTGCAAAAAGAATGGGCATCAATCAAATCTGAAGGATTAGCAAAAGAAAAATTCGAAACTGATTTTAATAAGGTAAAATCAATTTTGATTGATATTTTACCAGATGTTTCGGATATTCAATCCAAGCCTATTGATGAAAATAATTCCAAGCCTATTTTAGAAGTACAAACTTCTTATGGTTGGGTAAGTTTAAGAAACCTAAGTTTTGGTTATCAAACTCTTACTGCCTTAATTGTTGATATAGCCTCCAAAATGATGGAACAATATCCAAAAAGTAATAATCCATTAGAAGAACCTGTAATTATTTTAATTGATGAGATAGATTTGCATTTGCATCCGAAATGGCAACGAACAGTAATTGATAAACTATCTCAACATTTTCCTAAAGCACAATTTATTGCAACATCTCATAGCCCATTGATTGTACAAGCGGCATTAGATAAAAAAGCAAATATTGTAGTTTGTAGAAAAGAGGGTGATAAAGTAATTATTGATAATAATCCAGATGAAGTAAAAGGATGGAGAATAGATCAAATTTTAACTTCTGATTTATTTGAATTAAGCAGTTCTCAATCCATTTTATTTGAAGAAATAAGAAATGAAAAAACGAGTATTCTTTTAAAAGGTGAATTGACTGATTCTGATAAGCAAAGATTAGATTTTATAAATCAAAAACTTAGTAATAGTCCGGTTTTTTCATCTAAAGAAGCAATCAATGCTGAAGAATTAATTAAAAAAGCAGCGGACTTATTAAAAAAATAGTTTTATATGATAAAAATTATTAAGTCTGAGGCTCCTGAAAAATTAATGAAAAATGGCTCAGTTCAAACTAAAATAGATAGAGATGAATATTTGAAAAATAAATTAAAATATGATTCAGGGGAATTAAAATTTGAAGCTTTAAGTACGATTTATAATTCAGACATTGTTAGAGAAACCTTAGATTGTATTCAAAAAAATAAATGTTGCTACTGTGAAACTAAGAGTACCAGAAGTAATAGTGACGTAGAACATTTTAGGCCAAAAGCTGCTTATTCATCCGTTTTTAAAGGTAAAAGTATGTATCCTGGCTATTTTTGGCTAGCGTATGATTGGGATAATTTATTTTTGGCTTGCCAGGTTTGTAATCAGATTTTTAAGAATGATTTTTTTCCAATAGTAGACGAGAATACAAGGGCTCAAGTGAATGATTTTAATATTAGGAATGAAAGTTCTTTATTTATTCATCCTTCAAATGATGATCCCGAAAATGAAATAGAATATAGAGAAAGTATACCATTTGGAAAAACTGAAAAAGGAAAAAAAACAATTGCTTATTTAGGTTTCGGTTCACTTGAACATGGAAAAGAATTTGGAATAGATTATTCTAAAAAACATAAAATTAGAATTAATAGACTTTTTGAAGAAAGAGAAATTTACTATCAGGAGAAAGCAAAAATTTATCAAACAATAAAATTATTAGAAAAAAAAGGAGAGTTAGATTTTGAAGGGATTGAAGTTTTAAATGGACTTAAAAATATAATTAATAATGCTCAACAAGAACATTCAGAATGGTCATCCATGATAAAATGTGCCGTTAAGAATGAATTCAAGGAATATTAGTTTTTAGTAAAAGGCAAAAAAAATCCCAAACTACATTGCAGTTTGGGATTTTAATTTTTCGAATTTCTTATTTTGTTTCTTCCTCTTGTTTTTTAGAAGCAGCAGGTTGATCGTCTTTAGCAGCGTTTTTAAATTCCTTAATTCCACTTCCTAAACCTTTCATTAATTCTGGAATTTTTTTACCTCCAAAAAGTAATATCACAATACCTACGATAACAAGGATTTCTGTAAGACCTAATCTTCCCATGACTAATATATTTAATGCCGAAGCAAATTGTTTTTCTTAATTATTCCGCAAAGGTATATAGAAATATACGAAATAGAAGTATTTTTAGTTTAAAATATTCGTATTAGACCGCGTTAAATATTTTATAAAATCGTAAATTATAGCTCTTCATGAAATTTTTCGACTAAATATCATGATGATTAATTATTATATTTGCTAGCATAAAGAAGGATAATGACTCAAAAAAAGAAAAAGAATTTTAGAAAAAAACTGTTCATTAAAAACCGATTAGTAATTTTAAATGAAGACACTTTTGAAGAGATATTTTCTTTTAGGCTTACTTTAATGAATGTCTTTGTAACGTTTACTTTGGGCGGAATATTTCTAATTTTAGTTACTACTTTTATCATTGCCTTTACACCGCTTCGCGAATTTATTCCAGGATATTCTTCTACAGAATTGAAACGAAATGCTACTAGACTGGCTATTAAATCAGATTCTTTAGAAACGGCTTTGAAACAGAATGAAGTTTATATAAAAGGAATTCAGAAAGTTTTAAAGGGAGAATTAGAATATTCAAAATTTAATAAAGATTCTATATTAGCAGAATCTGTTGAAGATGCTTCAGATTTAAATATGAAAGCATCTGATGCTGAAATAAAACTAAGAGAAGAAGTGGCCGAAACAGAAAAAGAACTGAAGGCCAAATCTCAAGACAAAAAGAAAAGTGATAAAAAATAAGACCACTGAAAATGTCAATTAAGTCAATTGCGGCAAAAATATTTGCCAGAAAAATATATAAGCAAACGCTTAAATGGGCTAACAAACCAGTTGAAACCCAGCAGGAAGTTTTTAAAAGTTTGATAGAAAATGCAAAAAACACCGAATTTGGGAAAGATCATCATTTTAATCAGATAAAAACTTTTGAAGATTTTCAGAAATTTGTTCCTGTAAGAGATTACGAAGACTTAAAACCTTATGTTGAAAAGGTTGTAAAAGGCGAATCGGATATTCTCTGGAGAGGAAAACCATTATATTTTGCCAAAACCTCGGGAACAACCTCGGGCGCAAAATTTATTCCGCTGACAAAAGAATCGATGCCTTATCATATCGAAGCGGCGCGAAATGCAATTCTGCATTACATTCATGAAACTGGAAAAGCCGATTTTGTAGACGGAAAAATGATTTTTTTGCAGGGAAGTCCCATTCTTACTGAGAAATACGGAATTAAATTTGGACGTCTTTCAGGAATTGTGGCACATTTTGTTCCTAAATATCTGCAGAAAAATAGAATGCCATCTTGGGAAACCAATTGTATAGAAGATTGGGAAACCAAAGTAGATGCCATTGTAGACGAGACGATAAAAGAAGATATGTCGGTTATTTCGGGAATACCTTCTTGGGTGCAGATGTATTTTGAGCGTTTACAGCAAAAAAGCGGTGGAAAAAAGATTGGCGAAATATTCAAAAACTTTAATCTGTTTATCTACGGAGGTGTTAATTACGAGCCGTACCGTGCAAAATTTGAGCAGATGATTGGCAAAAAAGTAGACAGTATCGAATTGTTTCCTGCTTCTGAAGGATTTTTTGCTTATCAGGATTCGCAGAAAGAAAAAGGAATGCTGCTACTTTTGAATTCTGGTATTTTCTATGAGTTTATTAAAGCAGACGAATTTTTTAATCAGAACCCTAAAGTACTTACAATTGGTGAAGTTGAACTTGGCGTAAATTATGTTTTGATTATTTCTACCAATGCCGGTCTATGGCGCTATAATATTGGAGATACCGTTCAATTTACATCTTTGGAACCGTATCGTGTTATAGTTTCTGGACGTATCAAACATTATATTTCGGCTTTTGGAGAACACGTTATTGCCAATGAAGTAGAAAATGCGATGAAAGAAGCTGTAAATTCAACCAATATCGTTATTAACGAATTTACAGTCGCTCCGCAAATTACGCCTGCCAGCGGTTTGCCGTATCACGAATGGCTCATCGAATTTGAAAAAGAGCCCGAAAACATGGAGGCTTTTGCTGAAACTATCGACAATTCGATGCGAAAACAAAATATTTATTACGATGATTTGATTACAGGAAATGTTTTAAGAAAAGTAGTTATCACAAAAGTTTCTAAAAACGGATTCCAAGATTACATGAAATCGCAGGGAAAATTGGGCGGGCAGAATAAAATTCCGAGATTATCAAATGATAGAAAGATTGCGGATAATTTGAAGTAGAGTTTGGCTTTTTTAAAAAGACCGTCTAACAATTTGTTAAATGAGAATTTATTAAAGTTATGTATATAATTCCTACTTTCGTTTATTGAAATATTCATATCCTCTTTAAAAATGAGGATTATTTTAAAAATACAAAAAACATGAAAGAAACTAAACATATATCAAGATCTAGAGCACAGGAATCTTCTGCAGCGATAGAGAAAATGTACATTACAATGCGTCATTTATTCAACCGTGGTTTTTACAAACCGATGGGTGTTTCGGGTGACAGCTTACGTGAATCATTATTGGCTTTGCGTCCAGAAATCTATGGAAATATCGCCGAAGAAAAAGTTGAACTTAACGGACTTTTGTACGTTATTGAACGTCTTCCAATAGGAATAGAGCAGTGCCGTTTTATCAATTTAACTTCAGACGAAGGATATTCAAAATCGCATTTTCAGCCAATTGTTCCTCCAAAAAGAAGAAGAAACTGCTACAGAATTGACGAAGAGCAAATGAACGTTGAAATCACTCGCGGACGTTCTGACATTTATGATATTCTGACACATTTGACTTTTATTTTTATTGAATCTCATAAAATTAAAAATAGAGTTTTAATAGATGATGGAGGAGAAGTTTCGCGTGATTGGCAGAAATTGGAACAGGCTGTCATGCAGACCAAAAAGCTGACACAGATTGAAAAAGAAAAAGCAATTTCGCACGTAGCCAATATTTTAGCTAGAACTTTTGAAGAAGTTTTAGATATATACGACGCTTTTGGTTCTGAATCTGCGCCAGATCGTTTCTTGCACGTTATTTATTGGTTAGGAAAATTGGCGATTGAAGAAATTGTTGAAAACAACAAAAGAACCATTACTTTTAGTCCCGTTTTGCGCGAAAGATTAGGACATCATATTCACGGAGAGATTTGGGCAACAAATATAAAAGAAGTCCTAAAAGCAAACGATTTGCTGAAAAGACCAATTCACGTGATTAGTGCTAATATGCACAGTGTGATGAATTCGATTTTTGCAACGCCATTGTTAAAAACAAAATATAAAGGAAAAACAGATTTCTTTATTTATGAAGAATTAAGCGGATCGGGTTCAAAAGAAATTAGAGCTCAGGTTGAAGATTTGGCTTTAAAAAACGGAATGATTTCGCTGCCAGATTGTTCAGGAACCAATATCGACGTTCAGATTTTTGATACAGCTAAAATTGATTGGTCAAAAACAGCTTTTTCGCACGCTAATGTAGGCGAAGAAAAACCAGTTATAATCGTAATGGACTATGCTTTTGGGGAGCAGGCTTACGAAACTATAGATGAACTTTTGAAACCATTTAAAAAAGAAACTTTGCTAAATGTAAAATCGGTTTCTATAATGGGTAAAGCTGGAATTCTAGAAGGCGGAAAAGGAGACATCATGATTCCGTCTGCGCATATCAACGAAGGAACCGCCGATAATTATTTCTTTGAAAATGAATTGACAGGCGCTATGTTTGAGGGAAATGATATAGATATTTATGAAGGAGCAATGGTTACCGTTCTTGGAACTTCATTGCAAAACAGAGATTTATTGAAGTTTTTCCATGAATCGACTTGGGGTGTAATTGGCCTTGAAATGGAAGGATCTTATTACCAAAAAGCAATTCAGTCAGCATCAAAAATTAGAAAAAGCGTGCCTCACGATATTAAAGTTCGCTACGCTTATTATGCTTCAGACAACCCTCTGGAAACTGGAAGTACATTAGCTTCGGGCGGATTGGGAACAACTGGGGTTAAACCTACTTACTTAATTACTATTAAAATTTTAGAGCAGATTTTCAATATAAAATAAATTGTAAATGAGTACAAAAGTACCGCAGGATAATTCAGAACAGGAAATTGATATTTTTCAGCTTTCAAAAAGCATTGGTAGTTTTTTTGATAGAATTAATGCCATGATTTTTAGATCGATTCATTTCTTTGTTCGCAATTGGATTATTGTTTTAGTTTTAATTGTTTTAGGATTTGGATTGGGCTGGTTTTTAGATGCAAATAAAAAATCATTTGAAAATCAGGTTATTGTGACTCCAAATTTTGGAAGTGTCGATTATCTTTATTCTAAAGTAAATCTGATAGAATCTAAAATTAAAGCGGGAGATGTTCTTTTCTTGAAAAATGAAGTAGGAATTCAAAATCCAGAATCAATAAAAAAGATTGAGATTAAGCCTATTGCCGATGTTTATAAGTTTATTGAGGACAAAGAGCAGAATTTTGAACTGATTAAATTAATGGCTGAGGTAGGCGAAGTCAAAAAAGTATTAGAAGATAATGTCACAAGCAAAAACTATACTTTTCATTCGATTTCTTTTGTAACCGATAAAATTACAGATGAAAAAGATATTGTAGAACCATTATTAAATTATTTGAACAGCTCTGAATATTTTAAGGCGCTTCAAAAAATCGGATATAAAAATCTAGAACAGCAGATTATTCAGAATGATACCATCATTGCTCAAATAGATCAAGTTTTAAATGGATTCTCAAGTACTGTAAAAAATGGGTCAAAAAACGATAAGCTCGTTTACTATAATGAAAATACGCAGCTCAATGATATTATTAAAACAAAACAGTATTTAATTATAGATCAAGGAAAATATAGGTTGAAACTAGTTAATTACGATAAAACAATTAAGGAAATTAATTCGACTTTGAATATAAATAGCAATAAAATAACAAATGGTAATTTGAAGTTTTTGTTTCCACTTATGTTTCTTTTTCTTTTCGTTTTAATTCGTTTGTTTCTAAAGTTTTATCGCAGCCAGCTTGTAAAAGCTCAGGTTAAATAATTTAGCATTGAAAACGCTTAAAATCTTTGAAAAAATTTCGAAAAACTCCTTCATAAAACAGAGTTTAGGAACTTTGGCTTTGCGAATTTTTGGAGTTCTTTTGTTATTTGGTTTCACAGTGTTTTTAACAAAATCATACAGTCCAAAATTGGTAGGGCAGTATGATTTTGTGCGTTCTTATCTATTAGCTATTGGGAGTATCTGTTTATTGGGTTTTGATCAGTCTATTTTATATTTTAAAGGACGGCTGGCGAGCAAGAACGAGCTTCGCCAATTGAAAAAAGTGTATGTTAAAATGGTGGGTATGCTATTTTTAGCCTCATTATTCATTTTAATTGTTTTTCTTTTAATTGATAAAAAGAGAATCAACGCTTATTTTCTAGACGATGAGGTTTATGGCGTTCTTTTAAAAAGTTCAGCTATATTATTTTTTCATGGATTGTCACTTTTAAACACTGAAGTTTTCAGAGCATTGGACAAACTGTATGTTGCAGAATTGTTTCGAAATATTATCAAATATATTCCGCTGATAATTGGCTCTGTCGTTTTATTTTATTGGCATTTCGAAACCTATTTGGTTGATGTTTTTTTAATTGGCTTTGTTTTTTTAGCACTTATAAGTTCTATTTTAACAGTTATTTATTTTAATAAAACAGAGAGGGCAGAAGAAGAGCTATTTACTTCAAAAGAGATTTTCACAAAATCATATCCTATAGCAATAAGCGGGATGGCAATGTTTTTATTAATGTCTTTTGACATCATGTTTCTGAAAAAGTTTCAAAATGATGAAACTGTTGCTTTTTATTCTGTTGGAGTTAAAATAATGACAATTGTTTCTGTAATAATTTTGACGATAAACATAACTGTTTCGGCAAAAATTGCAGAGTATTTTTCAAATCAGAATAAGATAGAATTAAAAAAAATATTACAAAATAGTGCTCGCTTAATATTTTGCATTAGTTTTCCAGTTATTACTCTCATTTGTGTATTTTCTGAATATGTTTTGTCCTTGTTCGGACACCAGTATATCATAGCGCAACAATCCTTTCTGATTTTAATAATTGGCCAAGGAATTTGTTCGTTATTTGGTTCAGCTCCAGTGTATTTGAATATGACAGGGCGACAGCATATTTTTCAAATTATTTTAATAGGAGCCGTTATCATTAACTTTATATTAAATCGTTTTTTGATTCCGATTTATGGAATGGCTGGAGCAGCGGCAGCTTTTTTCTGCAGTTCCTTTTTCTGGAATTTTATTTCGGCAATTGTTATTTATAAAAAAGACAAAATCAAGATTTTTTTACATTAGAAAAAATCAATTTTAAGTATGCAAACCAAAATTAAAAAAAGTACAGCGACATTTTTACTTTTAGCAATAGCCAATTTGATTGTTGCTTTAAGTACTTTTTTTGTTTTGCCACCGAAATTTTTTTATGATTCAGCCATTATAATTTATGATAAATACAATGAGATAGGCTATTTAGGCAGTTATCCAGTAACAATTCTATTTTATAAAGTTACAGGTTTACGTTATCTTCCATTTCCAGTAATTGCACTTATACAATTCCCGATTCTGATGTATGTTTTGTACAAAATAGGGATTCCGGATTCTTTTGAAAAAATAAATGTAAAAAATGCGATCGTATACTTGGGATTTTTTATGATTGCTATTTTTATCGCAATGCCTTCAAAAGAGTTTATCACTTTTTTATTTATTTCTTCCATTATATTTCTGTGTAAAAACAAACCGTATTTCTTTCAAAAAACCGTTCTTTTATCCGCATTCCTTTTTATCCTTTTTGGTGCTTTATACAGGCCTTATTTTGCTTTGATTCCAATAATTGCGGGTGGAATGTATTTGATCAGTTTTATCAATTTTAAAAACAAGATTGTATCAACAATTTTTTACGGATTATTGATTGTCTTCTTTTTATCATTAAGCTACGGCATTTTAAAAGGGGAATATTTTTCTGAAATGAGCCGTGAGGTTGTTAATAAGGAGCGTATGGGCTCTCCAGATGCTAATTCGATGATTACTCCACCTTTAAAACCAGACACTTGGTATGGGGAAATGGTGGCTATTTTTTACGGTTTTTTTACAGTTAATATTCCAATAAACGGTTTAAAACATATTTTATCGCCTCAAATTGTCCTATTTGTAATTTGGCAGCTTTTACTTTTTTACATTTTATTGGTTCGTTTTGCTAAATGTATTAAGCATCGAAAATACTATAAGTATGAGCTCTTCATCTTTTTCATCTTATTTTCATTTTTTATTACTCAAGGAGTTTTTGAGCCCGATTTGGGTTCGGCAATTAGACATAAAATAGGCATATTCCCATTAATATATTTTGCATTATACTATGAGCATTTCCGAAAAGAACTTCAATAAAATCTTCAATATTTTTTTATGCTTGATTGCGATTCTGATGATCTTTAGAAAACCATGTTCTATAGTGATTGTAATTTTTGCGGCATTTAGCTTATTTTTTTTTAAAAAACTGCATTACACAAAAAAGATATTGATTTTGTTGGCTTGTATAGCTTCTCCAGTAATTTTAGAGCTATTGCTTTTCTGGAATAATGATTCTTTTGCAAAAGGATTAAAAGCAATAGAAAAAAGTACTTCATTGCTAATTTTTCCACTATTTATAATTGGAAATTTTCAGAGAATAAATTTTTTGAAATTATTAAAGGTTTATGTTCTCGGTACTACATTGGTAATGCTTTTTTTCTTTATACGATTCAACGTTTTGTATCCAGATTTGATGCATAAATATCTAAATGGCATACATTTATGGGAAATGGGATATCAATTTGGGAATAGTGTCGGAATTCATGCTCCAGCATTAAATATGCATTTGGCTTTTGTTACCGTTTCTGCTTTTTATTTTGTGATTAAGAGTTTTAAAGATGATGAAAAGTCTAAATTTAAAGCGATAACGATAATTATCTTTATGCTTTCTTTTTTCTTTGTATTGTTTGTTAATACTAGAATGGCTTTAGTAAATGTTTTTATTGGAGTTTTGATTGTTCTTTTCTATGCTGTTAAACAGGATAATTTTAGAAAAATAGCTTTAAAAGGACTGCCTTTATTGGTTTTGCTAATTGCTGTTTTATTCTTATTCGTTCAAAAAGACCCATACATGAAAGAAAAATATTCAAGTGTTAGTTTTGCATATATGGACAAAGTTGGAAAGCTTGATGAAATTGATCATCCAGAGGTTAAAGTTTTTAATTCTTTGGTTACCAGAGTCTCTATATGGAAATCTGCTTGGGAATTGTCGTTGAAAAATTTGCCTTTTGGAGTGGGCGCTTCAGACGGAAAAAATGAACTAAACAGATATTATGCAGCAACCAATCAGAAGTTTTTGGCTAAATATGAGTTTCCAACTCACAATCAGTTTCTTGATTTTTTATTGAAGTTTGGAATTCTTGGGCCTTTGGTGGTATTATTTTATATTTCTATAATCGGATACTTGGGATTTGATCTCAGAAATCCTATTATAATTTCGTTTTTCATTATCTTTTTTACATCAAATCTAATGGATGATTTTTTGCTTCGCTTTGATGGAATTGCTTTCAGCGGGTTTTGGCTATCCATTTTTTCAAGTTATTGGCTGCAGCAAAAATCAGCTCTTGTAAATTGCGACTAATTCTTCAAAGTTTTTGTTTTTATCGAATAACTCTGAACATCTTTTGAAAGCTTTTTTAGCAATAAGATTTCGATTTTCTGAATTGCTAAGAGTTTGAAAATAAGGTTTTAATTCCGAAATTTCATCAAATAGAAATCCTGTTTCATTATGAAGCACAATATCCTTGTTGCCAATTACATTGCTGGCAATAACAGGTTTTTCTAAAGCCATTGCTTCTAAAACGGCAATTGGCAATCCTTCCCATAATGAGGTTTGTAAATAAACATCAATGCTGTTTAATTTTTTCAAAATGCTTTCACGATCAAAAAACCATCCTGTAATTTTTATATTAGAAGCTGTAAGTAAAGAATTTAGTTCGCCATCTCCAATCCAGACAAAATTTAAATGAGGAAAATTGAGAGCAATTTCATTAAATAAAACTGGATTTTTTTGATGCGTTATTCTGCCTAAGATTCCTACAGTAAGCTTATCATTTTTAGTTTCAACAAAACTTTCACGTATACTCTCAATATCAATACCATTTCGAACCAAATCTGATTTACCGATTTTTTTGGCAATTTCAAACTCTGTATCACCACAGGCAATAGTAATTCCTCCAAATAAAGCTTGGGTGCTTTTTTCTATGAGCCAATATAGTTTTCGAATGGATTTTGAAATATCTGTTCTAAGAAATGAATAACCATGCGGAGAATAATAAAGCTTCTTTTTCTTAAACAGGAAAAAATAGGCAATCCTTCCTAAAACTCCGGCTTTTGATGAATGAAGATGAATAACATCGGGATTTATTTTTTTCAGCTCTTTGGTTAACCGAATTACAGATTTTAAATCTTGAAGAGGCGAAAAGCTTCGCAGCATATTAACTTCTATTAAATTAATGTTGCTCGAAAAATCAGATTTAATTTTTTCCCTGTCTATTTCTTTTCGGTTTGCACTGTAAATTATGGTCGTATCTATGCGTTTTCTTATTTCATCCTCACCAAAATAAGTTGATAAATCACTAAAATAAGTATATACGCCTCCACCAAGGGCTTCTATGATATGTACAACTTTCAATGCAATTGGTTTAATTCTTGGTAAAAATAGATAAATTGATATGAACTGTAATCGGAAATCTCAAAACTTCTTTTATTCTATGGTTTTATATCTAATTTAAAAGGCAGATATTTGTGCATCTTTAAAATTTATCATGAAAAGAATACTTATCACGGGAGCGGCAGGATTTTTAGGATCACATTTATGTGACAGATTTATCAAAGAAGGATATTTTGTTATCGGAATGGATAACTTGATTACAGGAGATCTTAAAAATATTGAACATTTATTCAAACTAGAAAACTTTGAGTTTTATCATCATGATATTACCAAGTTTGTTCATGTTCCAGGTGATTTAGATTATATATTGCACTTTGCATCGCCTGCAAGTCCGATTGATTATTTAAAAATTCCGATTCAGACTCTTAAAGTTGGATCTCTAGGAACACACAATTTGTTAGGATTAGCTCGAGTAAAAAAAGCCAGAATTTTGATTGCCTCAACATCTGAGGTTTATGGAGATCCTTTAGTGCACCCACAGACAGAAGAATATTATGGAAACGTAAATACAATTGGTCCGCGTGGCGTTTATGATGAAGCAAAACGTTTTCAGGAATCTATTACGATGGCATATCATACTTTTCATGGAGTAGAAACCAGAATTGTGCGTATTTTTAATACTTATGGTCCAAGAATGCGACTAAACGATGGACGTGTAATTCCAGCTTTTATTGGTCAGGCACTTCGCGGAGAAGATTTAACAATTTTTGGAGACGGAATGCAGACGCGTTCTTTCTGTTATGTTGACGACCAGGTAGAAGGCATTTACAGATTACTGCATTCAGATTATGTGTATCCGGTAAATATTGGAAATCCAGACGAAATCACAATTAAAGATTTTGCGGAAGAAATTATTAAATTGACTGGAACAAACCAGAAAGTCGTATATCATCCGTTGCCGATAAACGATCCGTTGCAGCGTCAGCCAGACACGACAAAAGCCAAAGAATTGTTGGGTTGGGAAGCAAAAGTAAGCCGTGCTGAAGGAATGAAAATCACCTACGATTATTTCAGATCGTTATCGCCAGAAGAACTTTCAAAAGAAGAACACAAGGACTTTTCAAGCTATATAAAATAATAAACCCATTCAGCTCGAATTTTTGAATTCGGGCTGTTTTTTTCATTTAAACTTTAAAAACAGTCAGCATCAATGAACGAATTAGTTTCTATTATTGTACCTACTTATAATACAGAAAAGTTCATTAGATCAACAATTGAATCCGTTCAAAATCAGACTTATGCCAATTGGGAAATGGTTTTGGTTGATGATGCGTCAACAGATAAAACAGTTTCCATAATTAAAGAATTCGCTCAGCAGGACAACCGAATAAAACTTTTTGAATTACCAGAAAATCGCGGAAACGGTTTTGCCAGAAATGCTGCTTTAGAAAAAGCCACAGGAAGATATATTGCCTATTTAGATGCCGATGATTTATGGTTTCCTCAGAAATTAGAGAAGCAAATAAATTTTTTAAAAGCAAACAATTTGCACTTCACTTTCAGTTTTTATGATTCTATTGATGAAGAGGGAAATAATTTAAACCGAAGAGTCGAATCGCCGAACCCTCTAACTTATAAACAATTGTTTTTCTGCAATTATGTTGGCAATTTAACCGCCATTTACGATGCCGATTATTTCGGAAAAATCATTCTGGAAGCATCACAAAAGCGGCAAGATTGGAGAATATGGCTTACGATATTAAAACAAATTGAAACAGCCAAACCGATTCCAGAACCTTTGGCGTTTTACAGAATAAGAAAGGATTCTGTTTCCTCATCAAAATTTAAATTAATCAAACACAATTTTGGAGTTTATAGAGAATTTCACGGATATAATTTTGTGTTTTCTGTTTTATTGATGATGAGGTTTTTGTTTACTCAATTGATAATGAAACCAAAATATATACAAAAGATTTGAGTTCCTGCGAGGTTATCGAAACCTCATAGGTACAATTGTTTATGTTTTAATAACTACAAGGTCAAAAAAATGATCTTTAGGAAAACTTAATAGGTGTAAATAATTCTTTAAGGTCGCAATTTGCGACCTTAAAGAATTATTTTTTATAGCCAATCTTCACTCTTTCAGATTCATTCTCCTTTTTTTCGGTCAATTCATCTAAATATGAAAAAACCAATTCAATGTTTTTATCGTGATTTTCTAACTTCTTCTGGATCTGTAAAATATCAACTTTAATTTCGGTTGTATCCAAAAGCATTTGTCTCACTTTTGTAAAAATCCTCATGATTTGAATGTTGGTTTGGATGGCTTTGTCGCTTTTTAAGACACTTGATAGCATTAAAACGCCGTGTTCCGTAAAAGCAAAAGGTAATTTTCTAATTCCTCCCCAACTTGATGTCGCAATTTGCGACATCAAGTTTTCAAGTTCTTTTTCGGTAAGTTGAAACATAAAATCAGGAGGAAATCTTGATATATTTCTTTTGACTTGTTCGTTTAATCTTCTGGTTTCTACCTCATAAAGTGAAGATAAGTCAAAGTCGAGCATTACCTTTTGACCGCGGATAAAATATATTTTGTTAGAAATTGTTTCTTCAGAAAGTAAAGAGTGATCGT
This sequence comes from Flavobacterium sp. TR2, assembly GCF_025252405.1. Classification (NCBI taxonomy): domain Bacteria; kingdom Pseudomonadati; phylum Bacteroidota; class Flavobacteriia; order Flavobacteriales; family Flavobacteriaceae; genus Flavobacterium; species Flavobacterium sp. TR2. The sequence goes on from NZ_CP104307.1 coordinate 1,049,220, forward strand.
CCATAAGTTTTTAATAAAAAAAACAAATGTAAGATTTTATTTATATTTATAAATACGATTTAAATTGTTTCAGTTTACCGCTTTTACTTCGTTTAAGCATTTCTTTTCGGACAAAATTGTACTGTAAATTAGGTTCTAAATAGTTGGAAAATTCTTTTTCTATTTTTTTTATTTCTGAAGAAGTAAGTTCAGTTTCACTAGTATATTCTATTTTAAATATATCTATTTGGGTTTGTTTGATGATAAATTCTTTTACATTTCCATCGTCTTCAAAAAGTTTTTTTGTAATAGAATAAAAAGTCATTCCAGGAGCCTTTTTTCCACTAGGTAAAATTGCAATGTCATTGGTCCTGCCAATTAATTTTTTTAAGATGGGCTTTTTGGAGGTACTTTTCTCATCTAAAATCCCGTAATCACCAACTTCATATCTAATAAAAGGATGCGCTTTATTGTCCAGACTAGTAACTACAATTTTTCCTTCTTTACCAAGAGGAACAGGCCGATTATTTTCATCAAGTATTTCAATAAAAAGAGTTTCTGAATTTACAAGCCATTCACCATCAGTATTTTCTAAAGCGATAATACCTATTTCTGATGAACCATATTCATTAACGACGGGAACGCCTAATTGTTTTTCTAGTAAGATTCTATCCTCTTCAAAAAGCATTTCAGATGTTACAACACAAACTTTTAAAGATGGGCAGATTTCAACAAGCACTTTGTTGTTTTTTTTTAAATATTTTGCCAGCAAAACAACATTACTTGTGTAACCATTTATATAGTCAAATTTCTTTTTTTGAAATTGAGATGTAATTTTTTCCAATCCCTTATCTGATAGATCAAAGATATTGAAACGGTATCTGCGGCTGAGAAAATCTTTGAAACGCAATTTTTTATTTGCTAAAAAAGTTAAAGGCATTCCATAAAAACGTGCTTGAAACGAAGAGTTAAAGTCAATTCTATACCATGAAAAGCGACGTTTATAATCAGCCCATGTTATGGCATGTGAAAACTTATCTTTTGCAAAAACCATTGGATCTCCGCTTGAACCAGAAGTTTTATTTATAAAGACATTTTTTGAACTAAAGCCTACTGATAATCGCTTTTTTAGAGAAGTTTGTAGATTTCTTTTAGTCAAAACAGGCAAATCTGACCAATCTCTGTACAAATCAATATTGGCTAATTCTTTATAAAAATCATTATGTTTTAAATGGAATTCTACGATTTCTTTTTTTCTCTTCTCAACAAAATCATTGTAATTTTCTTCTGGGATAGCAATAATTTTATCCAATTCGGCTTTCGCTTTCTTTATTGGAAAACCGTTTAACTTGAGCGAAAGATCAAAAAGGCGAATCATTTTTTTGGGATAATTTCGTCAAAAATAATATTTACTGGTTACTAACAATCAAGAATCGAGAAGTTTTTAAGATTTAATTATTTTTTACGTTCAAAAGCAATTATTTTTGCACCACAACTAAAATACAACAACACCATGACAATTTTACTATTGGGATCTGGCGGAAGAGAGCATGCATTTGCATGGAAAATGACTCAGAGTCCGCTTTGCGAAAAACTTTTTGTAGTGCCTGGAAATGCAGGAACTGCAGCAATTGCTGAAAACGTTGCAATATCTCCAACAGATTTTGAAGCAGTTAAAGCATTAGTGCTTAAAGAAAATATAAGTTTAGTAGTCGTAGGACCTGAAGATCCGTTGGTAAAAGGAGTTTACGATTATTTTAAAAACGACGAAAGTCTGCAACATATTCCGGTTATCGGACCATCAAAATTGGGTGCGCAATTAGAAGGAAGTAAAGAATTTGCAAAAGAATTCTTGATGAAACATAACATTCCGACTGCAGCTTATGACAGTTTTACTGCTGAAACAGTTGAAGAAGGATGTAAGTTCCTTGAAACTTTGCAGCCACCTTACGTTTTAAAAGCAGATGGATTAGCAGCGGGAAAAGGTGTTTTGATTATTCAGGATCTTGAAGAAGCTAAGGCTGAATTAAGAAATATGCTGGTTCACGCTAAGTTTGGAACAGCAAGTTCAAAAGTGGTTATCGAAGAATTCTTGGACGGAATCGAATTAAGCTGTTTTGTTTTAACTGACGGAAAAAACTATAAAATTCTTCCAACAGCAAAAGATTACAAACGTATTGGAGAAGGAGATACAGGCTTAAACACAGGCGGAATGGGAGCAGTTTCTCCAGTTCCTTATGTAGATGCTGTTTTAATGGAAAAAATTGAAACTCGTATCGTAAAACCAACAATTGAAGGTTTCCAAAAAGACGGAATAGAATATAAAGGTTTTGTGTTTATTGGTCTGATCAATGTAAAAGGAGAACCAATCGTTATTGAATACAACGTGAGAATGGGTGATCCTGAAACTGAGGTTGTGGTTCCGAGATTAAAATCTGACTTAGTAGAATTGTTTTTATCTGTTGCAGATCAGAAATTAGGAGATTTCAATTTAGAAGTTGATCCAAGAAGCGCAACAACGGTTATGGTAGTTTCTGGCGGATATCCTGAAGATTTTGAAAAAGGAAAAGTAATTTCTGGTTTAGAAAATATTACAGATTCTATAGTTTTTCATGCAGGAACAAAATTAGATGGAGGAAATGTCGTTACTAATGGAGGACGTGTAATTGCAGTAACTTCTTATGGAGATAATTTCCAGGAGGCCATAAAAAAATCTTACCAAAACATAGATAAACTAAGCTTTGATAAGATGTATTTTAGAAAAGATATCGGCTTCGATTTAATTTAAAAAAATAAATAGACCAACCCTTTTAATTAAGGGTTTGGTTTTTATTTTAAAAATGAATGAGCTGTTGTATCTTGGTTTTCTGTTCCAGCGTCATCAAAAATACGTAATTGTTTAATCCAATAAACGATTGCGCACGCACAGATGATCATGAAAATCCAGTTAATAGTGTTTGCACCAAACCATGTAATTAATTCCAAACGACGTAAAAAGTCAAGAGGAGCAAACAAAATGTTAACGAATAGGTATTGAATTCCTTCGAAAAAAGCTGTCATAATTTTAAAAATTATATGTTATTTATTGTTGTGTAATGCCTTGCAGATAAAATTCGGTAAACCAAATCTTTTTTCAACTTGTTAGGTTTTTCCTTTTAAACAAGTAGTATCTTTACAATCACAAAAGTATAAAATATCCTTATGATAACAAGTGTTTTTAAAAAATCTACGCCATTAAATTATTCATTGGTTGTAATTTTAATACTGGTTTTCTTTTTTATGTTCCAAATTAAAGACCCATCTTGGGTTACTTCTTATTTTTTGGCTTTTCAAAAAGTGAGTTTGCTATGCTTTATTTTGGCTTCTTTTTTTATGATTAATTTCATTGTAAAAAAGAACGGACTCAGTAAAGACAACGGTTACGCGATACTTTTTTACTTGTTGTTTGTTTTATTTTTCCCAACCGTATTTAATGACTCAAATGTTATCTATGCCAACTTTTTTATTTTATTGGCACTTCGAAGATTAATTTCGCTGCAATCTCTCAAAGCATCGAAAGAAAAAATATTTGATGCAGCATTTTGGATTTTTATAGCTTCGTTATTTCAATTTTGGAGTATTCTCTTCCTAATATTGGTTTATATTTCTATTGTTTTTCACGTTTCAAGAGATTATAGAAATTGGGTTTTGCCATTTATCGCGCTTTTGGCAGTGACGATTTTATTTTACATGACATCATTAATTTTAAATTTTGATGCCATTACTTTCATTCAGGAAAGAGCTATGATCGATTTTAGAATTGATTACTTTAAGAATAATTATGAAAATGCGGCACTTTCAATATATACAGCTGTGGCATTGTTTTTTGTCACTTTCATGTTAATGACATTGTCAAACAGACCACAGATTGTACATTCTTCATATAAGAAAATTGTAGCCTGTTTTTTTATTGCGGTTCTAGTTTACATCATTTCGCCAAATAAAAGCAACGACTTATTATTGTTTAGTATAGCACCATTAAGTATAATGGCAACGAGTCATGTAGAATATATGCAGCAGAAACTTAATAACGAAATTGTTTTTTATACGCTGATTGTGTGTAGTTTATTTACTTTTTTTTCTCAGTTATAATTTACTTCCGTAAGCGAGGTCGCCTGCATCTCCAAGACCGGGAACAATGTAGTTTTTCTCGTTTAGTTTTTCATCTAATGAAGCAACCCAAAGGTGGCAGTTTTCTGGAAGATTTTTTTCGAGATGAGCAATTCCTTCTGGAGCAGCGATAACAACAACAATATGGATTTCTGCTGGAGTTGCGTTTTCGACCAGCTTTTTATGAACAGCAACGATAGATTGTCCAGTGGCTAGCATCGGGTCAAGAAGTAAAACGGTTTTATTATTTAAGTCTGAAATTGCTTGATATTCAACTCGTATTTCAAATGCGTCATCATTATTTGGATGAAATCTGCAGGCAGAAACAAAACTGTTCTCGGCATGATCAAAATAATTTAAAAAACCATTATGGAGTGGCAATCCAGCCCTTAAAATAGGGCATAATACCAAATCAGTATCAATTTCTGTCGTCTTCTTAATTCCAAGAGGCGTTTGAATTTCGACTTCTTTATAAGGTAAAATTTTGCTCAGCTCATAAGCCATAATTTCTCCAATGCGTTCAATATTTCTACGAAAACGCATACTGTCATTTTGAACATTCACATTTCGGATCTGGCCTAAAAAATGGTTTAATACACTGTTGTTCTCAGAGATATAATGGATTTTCATATTATTTTTTTAGAAGAGCAATTGATTTTTATGAATAATTGAAAAATTAATGTTTTTTTTCAAAGTATAAAAGTATAAAAAGTATCTTTGTTTCATAAAAAAATAAAGACATGTTTTCAAAATTAGCATATTCTGTTTTCGAACAAAGCATCAAAGATTATCATCAGTTTGATAATGTAGATCAGCCTATCAATAATCCTTATCCAAAAGATAAGTTCGAGCATTTGTTATATTTAAAAAATTGGATTGACACCGTTCAGTGGCATTTTGAAGATATTATTCGTGATCCGCAGATTGATCCAGTTGCGGCATTAACTTTGAAAAGAAGAATTGATGCCTCAAATCAGGAGCGTACTGATATGGTGGAATATATTGATAGCTACTTTTTACAAAAATACAGCAATGTAAAAGTAAAAGACGGAGCAAAAATCAATTCTGAAAGTCCAGCTTGGGCGTTTGACAGATTGTCGATTTTAGCTCTAAAAATTTATCATATGCATGAAGAAGCTAATCGTGCAGAAGCTTCGCAGGAACATAGAGATAAATGTCAGGAAAAATTGAATGTACTTTTAGAACAAAGAACAGACTTATCTACAGCAATTGAAGAATTATTGACAGACATAGAAAACGGAGATAAATTCATGAAAGTGTACAAACAAATGAAAATGTACAACGACGATGAGTTGAACCCGGTTTTATATCAAAATAAAAAATAATTTGGCAGAGTTGTCCAACAACAAAATCAAACATATAGCCGTCATGAGACTATCCGCAATGGGAGATGTCGCCATGACGGTTCCTGTTTTACGCGCTTTTGCAAAACAATATCCAGCGGTAAAATTAACCGTTATTTCCCGTCCTTTTTTTAAACCTTTTTTTGATGGAATTCCGAATCTAGATTTTTTTTCTTTTGATGAAAAAGAAAGACATAAAGGATTTTTAGGACTTCTACGCTTGTTTAATGATGTAAAAAAATTGAAGATTGATGCCTTTGCCGATCTTCATAATGTTTTGCGATCTAAAGTGGTGAGTTTGCTTTTCGCTTTAAGCGGAAAAAAAAGAGCAACTGTCGATAAAGGAAGAGAAGGAAAAAAAGAATTGACAAGAGCTGAAAATAAGATTTTCAAACAATTGCCAACCATGTTCGAGAGACACGCAAGAGTGTTTTCGGCACTTGGCTTTCCGTTAGATTTATCGCCCCGAAGTGTCGGGACAACATTTCTTGAAAAAGCAGTTTTAAGTTCTGATATTTTAAACATAATCGGAAATGAAAAACAAAAACTTATAGGAATTGCTCCTTTTGCACAATACGATTCTAAAGTTTACCCTTTAGATTTAATGAAAGAAGTAATTTCAAAATTGGCCGAAAATCCATCGTACAAAATTTTGCTTTTTGGTGGCGGAAAGAAAGAAATTGAAATCTTAGATTCGCTTTCAGAGCCTTTTGAAAATGTAATTAATATGGCAGGAAAAATCAAGTTCCAGCAGGAATTGCAATTGATAAGCAATCTCGATGTAATGCTTTCTATGGATTCTGGAAATGCACATATTGCAGCCATGCTGGGAGTGAAAGTCATAACGCTTTGGGGCGCAACGCATCCATACGCAGGGTTTTTGCCATTCAATCAAAGTTTAGAAAATGCTTTAACAGCAGATAGAAATCAATATCCTAAACTGCCAACATCAGTTTATGGCAATAAGGTTGTTGAAGGTTATGAGGATGCTATGAGGACAATTTTACCGCAGCAAGTTGTTGATAAAGTTGTAGAACAGCTTTTATAGGAAAAGATTAAGGAACGTTTTCTTTTTTGTAAGCCTCGGAGAAGCGAAATATTTAAAGAATGTTACCTACAATATTAAAAGCTCCAGCTGAGCGACATAATTATAAAAAATAGGTCACTCCGCTGGAGCTTTTTTTCTTGTAATTTTACAAAAATTTTACCCTTGATGGGGTTAAGCGATATTTTTGTTTAGATCGTATTTTTCATTAGAATCGAGGAAAGAATATCCTAATGTTTTTTTTCTTTTTTTGTTCACTATAATAGTGACAAAATTATTTTTGTCTTCGGTTGACAATAGTATGTGTTCAAATTTATTAGATGAATCTCTGTAAATTTTATAAATTAAGTCGTGATCTTTAATTTTTCGAGATAAAATTTTAGCCGATTTAAGTCTGCTTACATAAGGCCAGATATTAAAAATATTCGAATCTGTCTTTTTTATTTCTACCATTTTTTCGGTCAAAGTTGAATTGTATTTTTCTCTTTCGAGCAACTTGGGACCTTTTCTGTTTTTCATTTTTATAATAACTGCCAGAACGCATAGAGAAGCAGTTACAACAAGCATAATAAATAGGTATAAATGAAAGTGTTGTACGTGAGCTGTCATGATATTTAATATTTAAATGTTTGACAAATTTGATTTAGCTCTGCAAATTCTCAAACCAGTGAGATTGAGATTGCCATAATTATACCTCTAATTTAATGAAAATTCGGCAATATTTCGATAAAATTTTGCTTTTATTTCAATTGCTGAATTTACTCATAACAGCAGGCATTGTGAATGTGAATCAAAAAAAAATCCAAATCCCAATTGGAAGATTGGAATCTGGAATTTTTGATATTGGAATTTAATAAGACTAGACGTCGTCGTAATCGACATAAATAGTTTCTGATGTTGGATGCGCTTGACAAGTTAAAATTAAACCTTCCGCAATTTCGCTATCTGTTAAAATAGAATTTTTCGTCATTTCGGCACTTCCTGCTGTCACACGTCCTAAACAGCTGCTGCAGATTCCGCCTTGGCAAGAATAAGGAGCGTCAACACCTTGTTTTAGAGCAGCATCAAGAATCGTTTGTTTTTTAGACATTTCAAAAGTAGTTTCTTCATCGTCTACCAAAACAGTGATTTTTGTATGTCCTTCTTGAGAACCTTGAATTGCGTGTTCTTCAGAAGAAGAGGTAAACAGCTCAAATTTGATAGCAGACTCTTTTACATTTTTCTCTTTCAAAACATTAGAAACAGTGTTAATCATTTCTTCAGGTCCGCAAAGGAAAAATTTATCAAATTGAAGCTCTTTGTGTTTGTTGTTTAAAACAAAATTCACAGCCGATTTTTCAATTCTTCCAAATAAAGCATTTTCAGCTTTTGCCTGGCTGTATACATTATGCACAAAAAATCTGCCTACATATTGCAATTGTAAATCGTGAAGTTCTTGATGAAAGATTGTGCTTTCAGGAGTTTTGTTTCCATAAACCAATACAAATGAACTTTTCGGCTCATTTTTTAAAACCGATTTTATGATAGAAAGCACTGGAGTAATTCCGCTTCCTGCAGCAAATGCGGCATAATTTTTTTGTCTTTCGGCATCTGGTTCAAAAGTAAATTTACCTTCTGGCTGGCCTACTTCTAGAACATCTCCCGCTTTTAGGGTAGTATTGGCAAACTGAGAAAAAAGACCATTTTTTACTGCTTTTACAGCAATTCTTAATTCGCCGCTGTCTGGTGCAGAGCAAATAGAATACGCACGTCTTATTTCTTGGTTATCAAGTGTTAATTTTAAATTTATATATTGACCAGCTATAAATTTATAGTCCGGCTTTAGTTCTTCAGGAACATTAAAAAGTATAGAAACAGCATCTGCAGTTTCGCGTTTAACCTCTTTAATTATAAGTTTTAAGAATGAAGGCATGATAGAATTTTTATGCAAAAGTAGCAAACCACTATTAAAAGTTTAGCACGAAATTATTTTTTTTAACTTTTTTTGTAACGTTTTACCATATTTGGTCTCTTACTACAAAAATACTAAACTAAAAACAATGATTAAGAAGTTTATTTATCTTGAATGGAAGGCTTTTATTAGATCGGCATCTTTTGGTAAAAACCTGACAATGAAAATAATAATAGGTTTTTTGATGATCTATTTTTCATTAATTTTTATCGGTATGGGAGTTGGGGCATTTTATGTGCTCAAGGAAATGAAATTGGAGCCATTGCAAACCGTCAACAAATTTCTGATTTATTATTTCTTATCTGATTTAATGATTCGATTGTTATTGCAGTCAATACCGGTTTTGAATATTAAGCCATTGCTTGTTCTTCCTTTTAAAAAAACAACGATTGTTCATTTTTCTTTAGGCAAAACGGTTTTATCTTTCTTTAACTGGATACACGCCTTGTTTTTTATCCCGTTTTCAGTCGTGCTAATTTTGAATGGATATGATGTTGTAGAAATCATTTTCTGGCATTTGGGAGTAATGTCTATCATTTACATCAATAATTTTCTGAATATTATTTTAAGCAATATTGACAAACTGTTTGGCCTTTTCTTAATATTGATTGTAGTTTTGGGAGGAGCACAATATTATCAGTTATTTGATATTAAATTATTTACGGCCCCATTTTTTCAAAGTTTTTACGATATAGATGGATTATTTTTAATTCCCATTCTAGTATTAATTGGGCTGCATATTTTTACGTTTAAATATTTCGAAAAAAACTTATATCTCGATGCAGGGCTTTCTGAAAAACAGGATGAGGCCTCTACAGAAAATCTTACATGGTTAAATCAATTTGGGACTTTGGGGACTTTTCTTAAGAATGACATCAAGCTTATCAAAAGAAATAAAAGATCAAAAACAACTATTGTTATGAGTGTGATCTTTTTATTCTACGGATTGATTTTTTTCGGAAATGCGCACCAGCCGCCAGCCATGCAGATTTTTGCCGGCATATTTGTTTCAGGAGGATTTCTATTTGTTTTTGGGCAGTTTGTGCCAAGTTGGGACAGTTCGTACTACCAATTAATGATGACACAAAATATCCCGTACAGAGGTTACATCACCGCAAAATGGTGGCTTATCGTAATTGTTACTTTTATATCTACAATTCTGGCTTCTTTTTATCTTTTTTATGGATGGGAAGTTTATCTGACTATTGTAGTTGGAGCAATTTATAACATCGGAGTTAATTCTCATTTGGTGCTTTTGGGAGGCGCTTTTACTAAGACACCAATTGATTTGAGTAATGCTGGAGGCGCTTTTGGAGACAAAAAAGCTTTCAACGTAAATTCGATGCTTTTGTCTTTGCCAAAAATATTTCTGCCTTTATTATTGTATTGGCTTGGACTTCGTTTTGCAGATAAAACGGTAGCATTAAGTTTGGTTGCAGGAGTAGGAGTGTTAGGTTTTATTTTTAAAGAAAAAGTGTTTTCATTAATAGAAAAAAGATACAAAATAGAGAAATACAGTACAATAAGTGCTTATAAACAAAAGGGTTAATGTAATAATTAGAGAATTTGTCAATTGGGAAATGAAATTAAAAAGACAGATTTTCAATCTAAAATCAACAATTTAAAATCTAAAATTACATCATGATACAAGTAAATCAGCTTTCAAAAATATATAACGGAACTACAGTTTTAAATATTAGCAATTTAGAAATTCCAAAAGGACAAAGCTTCGGTTTGGTGGGAAATAACGGAGCCGGAAAAACAACATTTTTCAGCTTGCTTCTAGATCTCATCCAGCCTTCAACAGGATATATAAAAAGTAATAATATTCAAGTAAATGCCAGCGAAAATTGGAAATCTTTTACAGGATCGTTTTTAGACGAAAATTTCTTAATAGGATATTTGACTCCCGAAGAATATTTCTATTTTATTGGAGATTTGCGCAATCAGAACAAAGCAGATATCGATGCATTGTTGGCAAAACATGAAGAGTTTTTTAATGGAGAAATTCTAAAGAACAAAAAATACCTTCGCGATCTATCTAAAGGAAACCAGAAGAAAGTGGGAATTATTGCAACTTTAATTGGAAACCCAGAAGTAGTAATTTTAGACGAGCCTTTTGCTAATTTAGACCCAACAACAGTTAGCCGATTAAAAAAAATTATTAAAGAATTAGCCGACGATCCAAATATAACCGTTTTGGTTTCAAGCCACGATTTGCAGCATACTGTAGAGGTTTGCCACCGAATTGTTGCTCTTAATAAAGGCGAAATTGTGAAAGATATTCAGACCTCAAAAGAGACCTTACAAGAATTAGAATTGTTTTTTGCTGTGTAAGAATTTCTATATTTCAAAAAGAAGCGTATTTTTACAAGTGATTATACTAAAATTAGTTTTTAGTAGTTATGTGTTTTAAACTCTTTTCTATTGAAAAAGAATACTCTTAAATATAGTTTTATTCCAATTTTTCTATTCTTTTTGATAGCTTGTTCTACCAAAAAAAATACTTTTTTGTCCCGAAGTTCGCATTCGATTGGGACAAAGTACAATATTCTTTATAATGGAGGAATTGGACTTGATAAAGGCTTAAAGTCTATTCAGGCCAATAACGAAGATAATTTTTGGAAACTGCTGCCAATTGAAAAAATGCAGTTTGATGAAAATTTTTCTGAAGGCGAAAAAGCAAAAAATCCTGATTTTGAAAAAGCAGAAACAAAAGCGACAAAAGCCATTCAGAAGCACTCCATGAATATTGGAGGAAGAGAAAGAAACTGGCAGATGGACGAAGCGTATCTGATGCTTGGAAAAGCAAGATATTACGATCAGCGTTTTATTCCAGCCATTGAGGCTTTTAATTATATTTTATATAAATATCCAGAGAGTAATAATATTTATACCGCAAAAATCTGGCGCGAAAAAACCAATATGCGTTTAGGCAATGATGCAATTGCGCTTAAAAACATTAAACTTTTACTTAAAAAAACAGATTTAGACAAACAGACTTATGCAGATGCCAATGCTCTTTTAGCAGAAGCTTTTCTTAATCTGGAACAAAAAGACAGTGCTGTTTCTAAACTTAGAATTGCTGAACAATTTACAAGAAGTAATGAAGAACGTGCGAGATATCGTTTTATCCTTGGCCAAATGTATCAGGCTGAAGGCAAACGCGATAGCGCCATTTATTTTTACGATGCTGTTATTGATTTAAACAGAAAAGCAGATCGTAAATACATGATGCACGCTTACGCGAAAAAAGCACAGATGTTTGATTATGAAAATGGCAATCAGGATTTGTTCATTGAAGCCTATAATAAGTTGGTCGAAAATAGAGAAAACCGCCCTTATTACGATATTCTATTTTATGAAATGGGAGTTTTCTTTGACAAAAATCATGATCAGGAAAATGCGTTATTGTTCTATAATAAATCTTTAGGCAGAAAATCTAAAGATCCATATTTGATGGCTTCTGCCTATAGAAATATTGGAAATATGTATTTTAAAAATACAGATTATACCATGGCAGCGAAGTATTATGACAGTACTTTGGTAAAACTGGATCCTAAAACTAGAGAATATGCTTTTATAGAAAAAAACAGAAAAAATCTTGATGATGTAATTAAATACGAAGGCATTGCAAAACGCAATGACAGTATTATTAAGGTATACAATCTGCCACCAAACGAAAAGAAAGATTATTTCGAAAATTATATTGCAGAGCTTAAAAAGAAAGACGAAGCAAAACGTCTTTTAGAAGAAAAAGAAAAAGAACGATTAGCTAATATTGATCGAAATTCTCAAGGAGATTTTTCAGGAAACGGAGCTGTTAATCCTAATTCTTTAGGCAAGCCGGTAGAACCTGAAGGACTTGCCATGCCTCCAGGCGGCAATGATAATGCAAGCACATTTTATTTTTATAATCCTACAACTGTTGCTTACGGAAAACTGCAATTTAAAAAAATGTGGGGTAATAGAGCAGTGGGCGGAAATTGGAGATTGGCAGGAGTAAAATCTGCAAACGATGCGGCATTGAATGACACTATTAATACAAAAGAAGTCAATAACGCACTGAAAGATACTATTGTTCCCGAAAAATATACTGTAGCATATTATGTAGAACAGCTTCCGACTTCGCAAGCGGCTATGGACAGTATTGGTAAAGAACGTAATTTTTCATACTATCAATTAGGACTTATATATAAGGAGAAGTTTAAAGAATACAATTTGGCTAGCGACAAGCTGGAACAATTACTTCAAAACAAACCTGAAGAAAAATTGGTATTGCCATCAATGTACAATTTGTACAAAATTTATCAGATTACAAATCCAGCAAAAGCAGAAGCTATAAAAGCAGAGATTTCTTCAAAATACCCAGATTCGAGATATGCTCATATTTTAAATAATAAAGAAGATGATCCAAATTCTAGCCCCGACAAAGAATATCAAAAATGGTATAAACTTTTTGAAGAAGAACAATTCAACGAGGTCTTAGCAAATATCGACAATTTAATTAACCAATATTCGGGAGATGACATTGTTTCGAAATACGAATTGCTAAAAGCCAATACTTTAGGAAAAGTAAATGGTTTGGAAGCCTATAAAAAAGGACTTGAGAATGTGGCAGACAATTATCCAAATAGTGAAGAAGGTAAAAATGCCAGAGAAATTCTAGAGAAACAAGTTCCTGTTTTGGAGAAACTTAGTTTTACAACAACCGACACAAAAAACTGGAAAATCTTATACCGTATTTCTAATAACGATACAAAAGCAATTAAAAGAATTGAAGAAGCAATCAGAGTATTTTTGCTAGTTGAAAATTACGAAAGATTGACAACCTCTTTGGATAAATACAATAAAACAGAAAGTTTTGTAGTTATTCATGGTTTAAAATCTGAGGCTTACGCAAATGATATTGCAGGAGTTTTCAGAGAAGATAAAAAATATAAAATTCCAGATCAGGCAATAATAATATCAAATGATAATTACAAAATCGTTCAGATCAAGAAGAATTTAGATGCATACTTGACCCCCAAAACCCCTTAAATCTTAACCGCCATGTTTGAAAAAGTAAAGAAAAATGGAACTGAACAATTAGGAAGAACAAATAGAATTGTAGAAGGAACATCAATAGTTGGAGATATAGTCTCAAAAGCCGATTTTAGATTAGACGGCGAATTGATAGGAAACTTTACTTCACAAGGCAAAATCGTGATTGGGGCCAAAGGAGCTGTTAAAGGAGAAATAATTTGTAATAATGCTGATATTGAAGGAGAATTTCACGGAAAAATAAAAGTTCTTGAAACCCTTAACATTAAATCGACTGCTCAAATACATGGAGAAGTTGCAGTAGGAAAACTTTCGATAGAACCAGGAGCCGACTTTACGGCAACCTGTACCATGCTTGCCCATTCAAATCCTGTAATCATGTTAGAAGATGGAAAAGGAGCCGAATAATAATAGGAGAAATAAATGGCTCGCATTTATTAATATTCCCTTTCAAATGGGGGTCATTATTTTTGTATTCTCTTATTTCGGAACCTGGCTCGACGAGAAGCATCCAAGCCCAAAAGTATATTATAACACCATTTTTGTATTGGTCGGTGTCGGAGTCGCATTGTACAATGTAATCCGACAAGTAAACGATATCAATAAAACAAAGTAGATTGTATATAAAATGCCTTGAGATAAAAGTTGCATCTTTGCACCAAAATTATTTCAAATGCTTTCAAAAAATTACAAACCGATTTTTCATTTGCTATGCCTTGCTTTAGGTACATATATTATACATAAAGCAGTTTTTTTATTTGCAGAAATTAGTTCGGAGAAATTTCATTACAGTTTAGAATTACTGTATATATCTTTCTTCGCAATCTCATCTTTATTATACCTTATATTATTAGTAGTAAAAAAGAAGAATTTCGAAATCGTCGGAATGACATTTCTATTCGGAACTTTTACACAAATGCTATTAGCGTATTTAGTCTTGCAGCCAATTTTAAAAAATCAAACTGGAGAAACCAATGTTGAAAAAGTCAGTTTTTTTATAACATTTGTGCTGTTTTTGTTATTTCAGACGCTTTTAACTGTCCGATTATTAAATGAAAAGCCTTAAAATAACAATTCTTTAAAACAAGGTTTAAAAATAATTTTTCATATCCTTTTGAATATTAATAAAAAATGTACCTTTGCACCAAATTTTAGAAACGTAAAAAAATAAGATTTTCCAAGATATGGTGATTTCAAACAAACCACTCAGCTTTATTCTTGCTGCTTTTGTAGCTTCTCTACCGATTATGGGTTTTGCAAATCCAGAGAATGACTCGACGCATGTTCAAACTGAAACTGCTCATGAAGAGAAAGTAGTTTCACATACTGCTCACGAAGAGGGAGAGCACGTTGCTCTTGACCCTAAGGCAAAAGTGGATGCATTTATCGATCACCACTTACAAGATTCTCATGACTTTGTTTTCTTTTCAGATGAAAAAGAAAATAAACACTATGGCTTTCCATTACCAGTTATCCTTATTGATGGAGGTTTAAAAGTTTTCTCTTCTTCAAAATTACACCACGGAGAAGAAGTAGCAGAAGTTGACGGTAGCTACTACAAATTAGTTCACGGAAAAATTTACAAAACAGATGCAGCCGGAACAATCAACTTTGATGAGCACGGTCATCCATCAAACGAAAAACCATTAGATTTTTCAATTACTAAAAATGTTGTTTCAATGCTTTTCGTATCAGTATTATTGTTCTTCATGTTTACTGGTTTAGCAAAATCATACAAAAAAGGACCAATCCCAACAGGATTTGGTAGAGTTTTAGAACCATTGGTGATTTTCATTAGAGACGAAATTGCGGTTCCAAATATTGGAGAGAAAAAATACCGTAAATTTATGGGTTATCTATTGACAGTGTTTTTCTTTGTTTGGATCTTAAACTTATTAGGAATGACTCCGCTAGGAATCAACGTAACAGGAAACATCGCTATTACAGTTTGTTTAGCAGCCTTTACATTTATCATTACTCAATTTAGTGCAAACAAAGATTATTGGGGACACATCTTCTGGATGCCAGGAGTACCAGTTCCAATGAAAATCATCTTAGCTCCAATTGAGATTTTAGGAACATTAACAAAACCATTCGCATTATTAATTCGTTTGTACGCAAACATTACTGCAGGTCACGTAGTAATCATGAGTTTGATTGCAATGATTTTTGTTGGAAAAAATTTAGCAGCAGATTTGCCAATCTCATTAGGATTGACATTGTTTATCTCTGTTATTGAAATTTTAGTTGCATTTTTACAAGCGTTTATCTTCACAATGTTATCATCATTGTTTATTGGTATGGCTGTTCAAGATCATGATCATGCTCACCACCACGAAGACGAAACTGCGATTATTTAATTTTAGAAGTTTAATTTTATATATATAAATAGTTATGGGAACAATTCCAACTTTAGTAGGTGCTGGTTTAGTAGTAATCGGTGCAGGTTTAGGTTTAGGTAAAATCGGTGGATCTGCTATGGACGCTATTGCTCGTCAGCCAGAAGCTGCTGGTAAAATTCAAACTGCGATGATTATTATCGCGGCTTTATTAGAAGGTTTAGCATTCGCTGCTTTAATCTTAGGAAAATAATAAAGAGAGAAATAACAGCATCTTTAACGGTTGGTTAAAGATGTTGTTACTTTTAAAAAAGAAATTAAATATTTAATATAGTTATATAAAATGGATAAGTTAATTAACGATTTTTCATTCGGATTATTCTTCTGGCAAGCTTTAATCTTGGTAGTATTGATTTTACTTTTAGTGAAATTTGCTTGGAAACCAATTATGGAATCTATTACTGCTAGAGAAGAAGGTATTAAAAATGCATTGCTTTCTGCTGAAAATGCAAAGAGAGAAATGGAAAACTTACAAGCTGACAATCAAAGAATTTTGAATGAAGCTCGTGCTGAACGTGACGCGATGTTAAAAGAAGCTCGCGAAATGAAAGAGAAAATGATTGCTGATTCTAAAAACGAAGCACAAGAAGCTGGTCAAAAAATGATTGATCAAGCTAAAGCGGCTATCGAAAGCGAAAAGAATGCTGCAATGGCAGAATTGAAATCTCAAGTTTCTTCTCTATCATTGAGTATTGCTGAAAAATTATTGAAAGAAGAATTATCTAACAAAGAATCTCAAACTAAATTGGTTGAGAAAATGTTAGGTGACGTAAAGTTAAACTAAGATTATGGCAAGTACAAGAGCAGCAATTCGTTATGCAAAAGCAATTCTAGACTTAGCAAACTCTAAAGGTGTTGCCGAAGCTGTCAATAACGATATGAAATCAATTGCTAGTGCAATTGAGACTAACGAAGAATTGAGTACATTTATTCAAAACCCAACTACAACAGTTGAAGTTAAAGAAGGTGCTCTTTTAGAAGTTTTTGCAAATGTAAATGGAGTGACAAAAGGTTTGTTCCGTTTATTATTCGAAAACAAAAGATTCGAAATTCTAGATGCAATTGCAGTAGAATACAATAAATTATTTGATGAAAACAATGGTGTTGAAGTAGCAAAAGTTACTACAGCTATTCCGATGGACGCTGCTTTAGAAGCTAAAGTTTTAGCAAAAGTTGCAACTTTATCAGATAAAAAAATTACAATTGAAAATATAGTAGATCCTTCAATCATTGGTGGATTTATTTTGAGAATAGGAGATAATCAGTACAACGCTTCAGTTGCAAACAGATTACAAGTATTAAAAAGAGAGTTAAGTAATTAGTTTTATAACACAAAAAGTGTCTAAATTATAAATTAAGATGGCGGAAATCAAACCTGCTGAAATTTCAGCAATATTAAGAAAGCAAGTAGAAGGTTTTGAATCTGGTGCTACGCTAGAGGAAGTAGGAACAGTACTTCAAGTTGGAGACGGTATTGCTCGTGTTTACGGGCTATCTAATGTACAATATGGAGAGTTAGTAGAATTTGATAACGGTATGGAAGGTATCGTATTGAATCTTGAGGAGGATAATGTTGGAGTTGTATTATTAGGACCATCAACTGGACTTAAAGAAGGATCTACAGCAAAAAGAACTCAACGTATTGCTTCTCTTAAAGTAGGTGAGCAAATGGTAGGACGTGTGGTTAACACTCTTGGTTTTCCAATCGATGGAAAAGGACCAATCGGTGGTGACTTATACGAAATGCCTTTAGAAAGAAAAGCACCTGGTGTTATCTTCCGTCAGCCAGTAACTGAGCCATTACAAACAGGTGTAAAAGCAGTTGATGCTATGATCCCAGTTGGTCGTGGACAGCGTGAGCTTGTTATTGGTGACCGTCAGACAGGTAAATCTACTGTTTGTATCGATACGATCTTAAATCAAAAAGAATTTTACGATGCAGGAAAACCTGTATTCTGTATATATGTTGCAATTGGGCAAAAAGCTTCAACTGTAGCAGGAATTGCAAAAATGTTAGAAGAAAAAGGAGCAATGGCTTATACAGTTATTGTTGCTGCTAATGCTTCTGACCCAGCTCCAATGCAAGTTTATGCTCCATTCGCTGGTGCTGCAATTGGAGAGTACTTCAGAGATTCTGGACGTCCAGCTCTTATCGTTTATGATGATTTGTCTAAACAAGCTGTTGCTTACCGTGAGGTTTCTCTTTTATTAAGAAGACCACCGGGACGTGAGGCTTACCCTGGAGACGTTTTCTACTTACACTCTCGTTTATTAGAGCGTGCTTGTAAAGTAATCGCTGATGATGGTATCGCTAAAAACATGAACGATTTACCAGAATCTATTAAAGGTATCGTAAAAGGTGGTGGTTCATTAACTGCTTTACCAATTATAGAAACTCAAGCTGGTGACGTTTCTGCATATATCCCAACAAACGTAATCTCTATTACAGATGGTCAGATTTTCCTTGATGGAGATTTGTTCAACTCTGGGGTTCGTCCTGCGATCAACGTAGGTATCTCTGTATCTCGTGTTGGAGGTAATGCACAGATTAAATCAATGAAAAAAGTTTCTGGAACTTTAAAATTAGACCAAGCTCAATTCCGTGAATTAGAGGCTTTCGCTAAATTTGGTTCTGACTTAGATTCTGTTACTTTAAACGTAATTGAAAAAGGAAAAAGAAACGTTGAGATCTTGAAACAAGGTTTAAATGATCCTTATACAGTTGAAAACCAAGTAGCGATTATCTACGCTGGTTCTAAAAACTTATTAAGAAATGTTCCTGTTAATAAAGTAAAAGAATTCGAAGCAGATTTCTTAGCTTACTTAAACAGCAAACATAAAGATACACTTAACGCTTTAAAAGCTGGTAAATTAGATGACGCTATTACAGATGTTATCGAAAAAGCAGCAAAAGAAGTTTCAGCAAAATATAACTAATAAGATAATTGATAAATTAGATAATTAGAAAATGTTAATCATTATTCTAATTATCTAATTTCAAGATTGTCACATTTTCTAATTAATAGATGGCAAATTTAAAGGAAATCCGTAATAGAATTACTTCCGTTTCATCGACGATGCAGATTACATCGGCAATGAAAATGGTTTCTGCTGCAAAGCTGAAGAAAGCACAAGATGCAATCACTGCAATGCGTCCTTATGCCGAGAAATTAACGGAGTTATTGCAAGATCTTTCTGCTACACTTGAAGGTGAAGTAGGAGGAGATTACACTACACAGCGTGAAGTAAAAAAAGTATTGTTGGTAGCTGTAACTTCAAACAGAGGTTTATGTGGTGCTTTCAATTCTAATATTATTAAAGAGATTAAAAATCGTACCGATTTCTATGCTGGAAAGCAAGTTGACGTTTTTGCCATTGGTAAAAAAGGAAGTGACGCTTTAAGCAAAACTCATAAAGTGCACGGTCATCATAATGCAATTTTCGATCATTTAACTTTTGAAAATGTTGCTGGAATTGCTGATGATTTAACACAAAAGTTTTTATCTGGAGAATACGATAGAATTGAGTTGGTTTACAATCAGTTTAAAAATGCTGCGACTCAAATTGTTCAAGTTGAGCAATTCTTACCGTTAGCTCCTATAAATACTGATGTTACAGCAGCTTCTGGAGATTATATTTTTGAACCAGGAAAAGAAGAAATTGTATTGGCTTTAATTCCTAAGTCTTTAAAAACACAATTGTATAAAGGAATTCGTGATTCATTTGCTTCTGAGCATGGAGCGCGTATGACTGCAATGCATAAAGCGACAGATAACGCTACAGCTTTAAGAAACCAATTGAAATTAACTTATAACAAAGCTCGTCAAGCTGCGATTACAAGTGAAATTTTGGAGATTGTTGGTGGAGCAGAAGCTTTAAACGGATAATCTATTCGATAATAAACAAAAGAAAAGCCAGCGTTAGCTGGCTTTTCTTTTTATTGGAAGTTTTATTCTTTTTTAAAAATACTTTTATAAAATGGTGATTCTCAAATTATCTTTAAGTTGAGAATCACTACCATTTTATAAAAATAGACAGATAAACTCTGCGTGCTTTGTCTTTCATGGGAACAAACTAGCTTTATTAATCCCAATGCTCTGTTTTTTTAAGGGTTACAATACAGCAGAATCAATCCCCTATGCTTTGTCTTTTATGGGAACAAACAAGCTTTATTAGTCCCAGTGCTCTGTTTTTATTGGGGTTACACTACAGCTGAATCAATCCCCTATGCTTTGTCTTTTATGGGAACAAACAAGCTTTATCAGTCCCAGTGCTTTCTTTTTTAGAAGGGTTGTATTTAGCTTTCCCAATCCCTTTGTAACAAATTTAAACAAAGACTGTTAAAAAATTGTTACATAATTTTCATCTCTATTTTATATATTTCACATGTTGTGTTAAAAAAAAGGATATAATTAGCTTAATATAAGTTGTTTAAAAATATTTTGTAATGCTTTTCACTTTTTTTTGTTAAGTTTTATATATTTTTCAAATATTCAAAAGCTATTTTTCGTAGTCTATATTTTAATTATTTTTGAACTCTATATTTCTTTTAAAAGCAATGGCCTTACAAATAAAAGAGCTTACCACCATTGAAGAAATGGCAGCTCAAATCCATACGATTCGATTTTTATATCCAAATATATCTCTTGAAAAATATGAAGCGTTTCTTTCTGAAATGCTTCCGCATAATTACATTCAAATTGCAGTGTTTGAAGATGAGGCTTGTCTTGGTTTAACGGGCTGCTGGTCGGCTACAAAACTTTGGACAGGTAAATATCTTGAGATTGACAATTTTGTAGTTAATCCAGAATATCGATCTAAGGGAATTGGAAAAATGCTTACCGATTATATCGAGAAAAAAGCAATCGAATTAAATTGCAGCAGTATTGTTTTGGACGCTTTTACGGGTAATTTTGGAGCTCATAGATTTTATTATAATCAGGGTTATGCTCCAAGAGGATTTCATTTTGTGAAAATTTTAGACGAAAAGAAATTAACGATTTAAAAACAATCAGAAGTTTTCTTTATTGCATCAACAAAAGCACCATTAAACAAAAGAAATGGTTATTTTTGTCTTACAAACATTATTAGCATTATATTTTGGGATTATATAAAAATCTATTCAAGCAAACGGCAATTTACGGTCTGGCTACAGTTTTACCGAGAATGCTGAGTTTTTTATTAGTGAGATTATATACTGGAATTTTGCCTACAGCAGAGTATGGTGAAGTTTCGATCGTATTGTCTTGGATGGTTTTCTTTAATGTGGTTCTTTCGTACGGAATGGAAACTGCTTTTTTTAGATTTTACAGTGCAGAAGAAGATAAGAAAAATGTAATTGCAACATCTACCATTTCAATATTTTGGACCTCAATACTATTTCTTTTCGCCGGATTGATTTTTAGAAATACTTTAGCAAACTTAGCCGAAGTTGATGTTCAGTACATAACTTACACTATTTGGATTTTAGTTTTAGATGCACTGGTTTTAATTCCATTCTCAAAACTTAGAGCCAACCAGAGACCCATGGTTTATGCCGCAATTAAAATAGGCAATGTGGTGATAAACTTATTGCTGAATATATTTTTCCTAATGTACCTTCCAAAATTGGCAGAGGCAAATCCGAATTCTATTTGGGATAATCTATACGTTCAGAATTTCCAGATAGCTTATATTTTCATTGCAAACCTGCTGGCAAGTTTAGCAACATTTATCGTGCTTTCTCCAAATTATCTTTCGCTTGGACGAAAATTTGATCCGGTGCTTTGGAAAAAAATGATGAAATACGGGCTTCCGATTTTGGTTGCAGGATTGGCTTTTGCTGTAAATGAACATTTTGATAAAATTTTATTAGGTTACTTACTTCCCGAAAATTTGGCTAAATCTGAAGTGGGAGCGTATTCGGCGTGTTACAAACTGGGATTGTTTATGGTTCTTTTTGCGACAGCTTTTAGATTAGGAATTGAGCCTTTCTTTTTTAGTCATGCTAAAAATGAAAATGCGCCTCAGACTTATGCAGTAATCACCAAATATTTTGTGATTTTAGGATCACTAATTTTATTAGGAGTTATCGTTTTTGCAGATGTTTTAAAATACTTATTATTAGATAACAAATCGTATTGGGAAGCAATGAAAGTTGTGCCTCTCATTATTTTGGCAAACTTCTTTTTGGGTATTTACAACAATTTATCGGTTTGGTACAAGTTAACTGATAAAACAAAAATTGGCGCTTACATTTCTATCGTAGGAGCAATTGTTACCTTGATTTTGAATTATGTTTTAATTCCGAAGTATAGCTATTACGGATCTGCAATTGCAACTATTTCGGCTTACGGAAGTATGATGCTTATTTCTTATGTTTTAGGAAATAAATATTACCCGATTCCTTATGACATGAACAAGATTGGTGCTTATTTAGGCGTTTCAATATTATTTTCGATTATTTCTTTTTACGGATTTAGAGAAAAATATTATGTTGGAATTCCGCTTCTTTTAATCTTTATGTACATGGTTTACCATTTTGAAAAAGATATTATTAAAGGAATAATGAAAAGAAAATAAAGCACTTTTAAAATTATATTTAAAAAATGAAAATTCAGATTATCAATAAATCACAGCACGATTTGCCAAATTACGAAACAATTGCTTCTGCAGGAATGGATTTGCGTGCCAATATTATAGAGCCAATTACGTTAAAACCTTTAGAAAGAACTATTGTGAAAACAGGACTTTTTATTGAATTGCCAATTGGTTATGAAGCGCAAGTAAGACCAAGAAGCGGATTGGCGGCAAAAAAAGGAGTAACTGTTTTAAATTCGCCAGGAACTGTTGATGCAGATTACAGAGGAGAAATCGGAGTAATTTTAGTAAATTTATCTAATGACGATTTTGTGATCGAAAATGGAGAACGAATTGCGCAGCTGATTATTGCAAAGCATGAAAGAGCCGAATGGATTGAAGTTGAAACACTTTCTGAAACATCTAGAGGTGAAGGAGGCTTTGGAAGCACTGGAGTAAAATAAAAAAAGAATGACCAAACCCAATGAAGATTTTTAGAATCTTCGAATAAAAATCAAATAAAGAATGAAAATAATTGTGCCAATGGCAGGCCGCGGTTCAAGATTGAGGCCTCATACCTTAACAGTTCCTAAACCGTTAATTCCAGTTGCAGGAAAATCTATCGTACACCGTTTAGTTGAAGATATTGCCAAAATCTTGAAAGAACCAATTGAAGAAGTTGCGTTTATTTTAGGAGATGAAGCCTTCTTTGGTGATGATGTTGTAGCAAGTCTACAAGATTTGGCTAAAGGATTAGGGGCAAAAGCTTCAATCTATCGTCAAGATCAGCCACTAGGAACTGGGCACGCTATTATGTGTGCAAAAGAATCTCTTTCTGGTCCAGCTGTAATTGCTTATGCAGATACTCTAATTAGAGCAGATTTCGAATTGGATCCAGAGGCAGATGCCGTAATTTGGGTAAAACAAGTAGATCAGCCAGAAGCTTTTGGTGTTGTGAAACTGAACCAAAATAATGAAATTATAGAATTGGTTGAAAAGCCAAAAGAGTTCGTTAGCGATTTAGCCGTTATCGGAATCTATTATTTTAAAGAAGTTGGAATTTTAAGAAATGAACTTCAAAATGTTTTAGACAATAATATCCAAAATGGCGGAGAATACCAGATTAATGACGGTATCAAAGCGATGATGGCAAATGGAAAAGTTTTCAAAACAGGAAGTGTAGACGAATGGATGGATTGCGGTAATAAAGATGTTACTGTTGAAACAAATACAAGAATGCTTGGTTTTCTTCACAATGACGGAGAGCATTTAGTAGATTATGGTGTGACTTTAGAAAATTCAACAATTATTCCTCCTTGTTATATTGGAGAAAATGTTGTTCTAAAAAACACGACAATCGGACCAAATGTTTCTCTTGGAAAAGGATGCCACGTATCAGACAGTACAATCAAAAACAGTTTGATTCAGACTTATTCTCAAATCAAAAATGCTGCGTTAGATAACGCAATGATCGGGAACCATGTGAGTTACGACGGTAAATTTACGAGTATCAGCATTGGGGATTACGCTGTTTTAGAATAAAATAAAAATTAAGAAAGTTTCGTTTTGTTTAAAATGTAATTTTTGCAAATGATAAAAAGAGGAGTTTTTACAGTATTGTTTTTTGCTTTATTTAGCACATCGTTTTCGGTTTTTGCTCAGACAGAACCCGAAGATATTGCTATGGCAACAGACGAATATCAAGACTCGTTTTATGAATCATTAAAACAAAAAGGAATTGAAAATTATGATAAAGCCATTGTATCATTGGAGAAATGTATTAAACTTAAACCCAATGATGCAGTTGCTTATTTCGAATTAGGGAAAAACTATTTTGCGCTTAAAGAATATCAAAATGCGCAGACTGCTTTTGAAAAAGCCACACAGCTTGATTCTAAAAACAAATGGTTTTGGCTCGGAATTTACGATGTAAGTTACGAGACAAAAAATTATCCGCTGGCAATTGAAATTATTCAAAAAATAATTGTTTTTGACGAAGAATACAAAGACGATCTGATCTCGTTATACATGATTACCAATCAGTATGACAAGGCATTGACCGCGATTAACGAAATGAATGATAAATTTGGGAAATCGTCTGATCGTGAAATTTATAAAGCGCAGATTTTGTCGCAGGGAAAATATCAGAATGCAGAAATTGATAATCTTTTAGAGCAGATTAAAAAAGATCCGAAAGAAGAATCTAATTATTTGAATCTTATTTTGCTGTATTCAAAAAACAACGAAAATGAGAAATCGCTTGAAATAGCAAAACAGCTGGCAAAAGAAATTCCAAATTCAGAATGGGGGCAGGTGAGTTTGTTCAAAACTTACTTAGATGCCAATCAGGCAGATAAAGCTATAAAATCGATGAATGTAATTTTGGCAAGTTCAAAAATCGATTCAAAAATCAAACATAGAACTTTGAATGAATTTTTGATTTATGTAAACAAAAATCCACAGTATTCTTCCGATTTAGAAAAAGCTATTTCTTATTTTGATAATGATAAGAATGTAGATGTTGCCAAAGAAATTGGAAAATTTTATCATAGCAAAGGACAGTTTGAAAATGCGATTAAGTATTATGAAAAAGATTTAAGCGCCAATTCAGATACTGATCTCGAAACCAATATGTTATTGCTGGATGCCTATGCGCAGGCAAAACAATATGAGCCAATGACCAAAAGAGCCATGATGCTGATTGAAGTTTATCCGAGTCAGGCACAGTTTTATTACTATGCTGGTTTAGGAAGCAATCAGCAGAAACAATTTAAAAATGCAAAAACCGTCTTAGAAATGGGGCTAGATTATGTGGTGGATGACGTAAAATTAGAATCAAATTTTAATATTCAGTTAGGAGAGGCATATAATGGATTGGGAGATGCAAAGAAAAAAGAGGAATACTTTTTGAAGGCAAATGAATTATTAAAAAAGAAAAAATAAAGAAACTCAGATGAAAAAATATATATCAATACTAGTATTGTCTATTGCTGTAATTTCATGTAAATCCAAAGCAGTAGCAGTACAAGGAAATTCAAATCAGACAATTGCTCCAAAGGAAGATAAAAAAGTAATCGAAAAACATTACGATAACAAGTTAGATTTTTCTACTTTATACATAAAAGCAAGTGCAAAATATGCTGATGAAAAACAAAGCCAAAATGTAACAGCTGAAATTAGAATCGAAAAAGATAAACAGATTTTAATTAGTGTGCGTTTCTTAGGAATTACAATGGCTAAAGCTTTAATAACACCTTCTGCAGTAAGTTATTATGAGAAAATAAATGGTACTTATTATGAAGGGGATTTTACAAGTTTAAGCAAATGGCTAGGAACAGATTTGGACTACACTAAAGTTCAAAATTTATTGGTTGGAGAAGCTTTTGATGATTTAAGAAAAGGAAAATATACCCAGACAATTGTCGATAATCTATTTAGATTAGATGAAGAAAAAGACGCCAATTTAAAAAAGACTTTTTTCTTAGATGGAGAAAAATATTTAATTCAGAAAGAAGAGATTTCGCAGCCGTCTGAAAACAGAACATTGCAGATCGCCTATTCTGACACTAAAAATTTTGATCAAGGAACACTGCCGACAACTATAGAAATAAATGCAGTGCAGCCAAAAGGTAAAACAAGTATTAATTTAAATTATAACAATATTTCATTTAATGAAGAACTTTCTTTTCCGTATAGTGTTCCAAGCGGTTATAAAAAAGTTACAATTAAGTAAATTTGCAAAAATAAAAACAGAAATATGCCAAAATTTCTCCTAAGCCTAGTTTTAATTTGTGCCACTACATTTGTATGGGCGCAAGATTCTCAGCAAGAAAAACTGGAACAGCGTAAAGCTCAAATTCAGCAGGAAATCAGAGATAACGAAAAGATGTTGCAATCTGTTCGAAAAAAAGAGAAATCTGCTGTAAATGAATATTTAATTCAGGCGAATAAAATCAAGCTAAAAGAGAAATTAATCAATACGACGGCCAAACAAGAAAAGCTGATTAGTAATGATATGTACATTAATCAGGTTCAGGTAAATAAACTTAAAAAAGAACTAAAAGTTCTAAAAGAAGATTATGCAGAGATGATTTTAAAATCATACAAAAGCCGTTCTGAACAGAGCCGTGCGATGTTCATTTTGTCTTCTGAAAGTTTTTTACAAGCATATAAAAGAGCGCAATATCTGAAACAATACACTGCTTTTAGAAAAAATCAGGGTCTTGAGATTCAATCTAAAACAGCGCAATTAGTTGATTTTAATGCAAAACTGGATGGGCAAAGACAAATAAAAAAGAAAGTAATTGCCGAAAACCAGAAAGAGAAAATTACTCTGGAAGCAGAAAAAAAAGAACAGCAGAAATTAGTTAATGCACTTAAAAAAGATAAGAATAAAATTGCTGCCGATATTAAAGCGAAACAAAGCGAGTCAAAACGTATTGATAAACAAATTGATCGTTTAATTCGTGAAGCCATTGCAGAAGCCAATAGAAAAGCTGCTGCAGAGAGAGCAAAAGCTAATCCAAGTTCTAGCGAAGCTAAAGCACCAGTATCTTCTTCTAAAATTGCATTGACTCCAGAAGACAAAATTTTAGCTGCTGACTTTAAGGCAAACAGAGGAAGATTGCCTTGGCCAGTAGAAAAAGGATTTATTTCTCTTGGTTATGGAGATCAGCCGCACCCGCTGCACCCTTCAATCACCGTTCATAATTCTGGGGTCGAAATTACTACAGAAGATGGGGCAAGCGCAAGAGCAGTATTTGCTGGAGAAGTTTCTAAAGTTATCGTTTTATCGCCCGTAAATAAAGCAGTTGTAATCCAGCATGGTGACTATTTTACGGTATATCAGAACCTAAGTTCGGTTTCTGTGAGTCAGGGAGATAAAGTTGCAACTAAGCAAACTATCGGAAGAGTGAGAACAAGTGGAGATACAGGAAAAACAATTATCAAATTCCTGATTCTGCAAAATACATCGAATAATAATCCGGAAGGATGGCTGCAAAACAGATAGTAAAAGGGAGCATTTGGCTCCCTTTCTTATTCAATTATAATTTAATCATATTGTTCTAAAAAATATTTAACGACATCGGTTGTGGTTACTATTCCTTTCAGTTCGCCGTTGTCAACAACAGGAAGAGCATGAAAATCTTCTTTTACAAAAATTTCTGCCAAATCTCGAATAATCATATCAGGTGACACCGTTTTGGGTTTTGAAGTCATTACCTGAGAAATGCTCAACATTTCTAATATAGCTTCATCAGCATTGTCCTGACCTTCAAACAAAGCTCCAAAAGTTAGTCGGTTAATATCTGTTCGGCTGATAATTCCAACTACCTCTTTGCCTTTTACAATTGGAATGTGGCGAATTGTATTTGATTTTAATTTTTCGACCACTGTTTTAAGATCATCTTTTTCGTTTGCAGTCACTACCGTTTTGGTCATAATGTGACTAATTGGTTCTCTTTTTTTCATGATATTTTTGGTTATTATTTCACATAAAGGTGTAAAATATTTCACACAAAAAACATGATTTTTATCAGCTTTAAGTGTTGAAAACGAGTAAATTAATAGGTTAAAAAAATTGACAGCTTACCAGAAGCAAAAGATTGTAATTTCAGTAAAATGATTTAAGAAGAAAAAAATCGTTCTATTGTTCATTTAGAAATTGTTCGGAGTGAAATTTAAAAGTAGTATTTTTGCATTATGGAAACAAATA
This sequence comes from Flavobacterium sp. TR2, assembly GCF_025252405.1. Classification (NCBI taxonomy): domain Bacteria; kingdom Pseudomonadati; phylum Bacteroidota; class Flavobacteriia; order Flavobacteriales; family Flavobacteriaceae; genus Flavobacterium; species Flavobacterium sp. TR2. The sequence goes on from NZ_CP104307.1 coordinate 1,077,424, forward strand.
GACAGAAAAAAATAGGCGGTGTTATTCAGAAAGATCTGGTTGACATTTTGCAAGGTGAAGTGAGAAAAAATGGAATTACAAACTTGGTCATTTCAGTATCCAAAGTAAGTGTAACTACAGATTTATCTATAGCGACAGTATATTTAAGCATTTTTCCACAAGAAAAAGCCAAAGAAACTTTAGAAGCAATAAAAACAAATTCAAATTTAATCAAGCATGACTTGGCGCAGCGCGTACGTCTGCAATTACGTCGTGTTCCGAATTTGGTATTTTTTATAGATGATTCTCTAGATTATATAGAGAAAATTGACAATGCGCTTGCAGGAAAAGAAAATCCAATAGAAAACCGTGATCTTTTAGAAAAAAGAAGAAAGTCTTAATTTGAATTTTCCTTTATACATAGCCAAACGTTATATTTTTAGCAGCAGTAAAAATAATGCTATCAATATTATCAACCGTATTGCCAGCATGGGAATCATCGTTGGTACCATGGCTTTGTTTGTTGTTTTATCTGTTTTTAGCGGATTAAAGGTTTTCAGCCTTTCGTTTACTAATGAAATTGACCCCGATTTAAAATTGACAAGTACCTACGGAAAATCATTTTTAATTACGCCCGATCAGGAAAATCAAATTAAAAAAATCAACGGTGTAGCGTCTTATACAAAAATCATAGAAGAACGCGTTTTATTTTTATTCAAAGACAAGCAGCAAGTTACTTATCTAAAAGGTGTTGACAGTCTGTACCCAGTTGTTAACGATATCAAGAAAAAGCTTTTTAATGGCCAATGGCTAAAACCGGATAGTTTTCAGGTTGTAATTGGCTATGGTCTGGCTCAAAATTTCTCTATGGGAATTTTGGATTTTGAAAACCCGCTCCAGATTTTTGCTCCAAAACCAGGAAAAGGAGGAATAGAAAATCCAGAAGAAGCTTTCAATAAAACTGATGTTTTGCCTGTTGGCATTTATTCGATCAGCGAAGATTTAGATTCAAAATATGTATTTGCAGATTTAGGTTTAGTACAAGAATTGTTAATGTACAAGCAAAATCAAATCTCAGGATTAGAATTTAAATTAAAAGAAAACGCAGATGAGAGTGCAATAAAAGCAGAACTTAATTCTATTTTTAAAAATAAAATTACTTTAAAAAACAGAGCTCAGCTAAATGAGTCTTTGTACAAAATGCTTAATACAGAAAACATTGCAGTTTATCTGATTTTTACTTTGGTTATCATAGTGGCGCTTTTTAATTTAATTGGCGCATTGATTATGATGATTTTAGAAAAGAAAGGAAATCTTAAAACGCTTTTCAATTTAGGATCAGATATTGGAGATCTTAGAAAAATATTTCTGTTGCAAGGAACTTTGTTAAGTGTCTTTGGCGGCTTAATCGGACTTATTTTAGGTATAATCCTTGTGCTATTGCAACAGAAGTTTGAACTTATTATGATAACGCCAACTTTGGCTTATCCAGTTGTTTTTACAGTAGAAAATGTTCTAATCGTGATGGCAACTATTATTTCATTAGGGTTTGTCGCTTCATTAATTGCAAGCAGTAGAGTTAGCAAAAAACTTCTTGATTAATAGCTTCTTAAGAAATATTAATTATATTTACCGCCTTAAAAAACTACAAGCATATGATTGTTTCTGCCTAATCCTATTTTATTTTTTAGAATAATTAGGATACTTACGTTTTATTTTTTTTAGTTCAGATTAAAATACATCTGGACAAATTTTATCATTTATCCTAACATATCATGACAGAAACAACTATAAAGAAAAGTTTATTTTCTAAAATTTTTACCACTTTAAAACAAGCCTTAAAAGGCGATGAATCTTTTGACTATACTTCTGGAAGTATAAAAAAAGCTGTAATTCTATTGGCCATTCCGATGGTTTTAGAAATGATGATGGAATCGGTTTTTGCTTTGGTCGATTTGTATTTTGTGGGACATTTAGAACACAGCAGTTTTGCTATCCAGACTGTTGGTTTGACCGAATCGGTATTGACTGTAATTTATTCTCTTGCCATTGGAATGAGTATGGCAGCAACTGCTGTTGTAGCGCGCCGAATTGGAGAAAAAGATCCTGTGGCTGCGGCTAAAGCCGGAATGCAGGCTATTATTATTGCATTTGCCGTTAACAGTTTGCTGAGCATTTTCGGAATTATTTACGCAAAAGATATTTTGATTTTAATGGGCTCTTCTGTAGAGTCAGCTGAGCATGGTTTCCGATTTACGCAGATTATGATTGGTTCCAGTTTATGCATTATGCTTTTGTTTCTTATAAATGGAATTTTCAGAGGAGCTGGAAATGCTGCGATTGCTATGAAAAGTCTTTGGATTGCCAATATTTGCAATATCATTTTATGCCCAATTTTAATTAACGGTTTTGGACCAATTCCTGCTTTCGGATTAGTTGGAGCTGCTTTGGCTACAACTTTTGGAAGAAGTATCGGCGTTTTATATCAAGTGTATCATTTGTTTTTTGGAAATGGAATTTTAAAAATCAAAATACCATATTTTGCTCCAGATTTCATACAAATTAAAGCTTTGGTAAAAATTGCCGCACCTGGAATTCTACAATTTGTAATTGCTTCCTGCAGCTGGATTTTCTTAGCGCAATTGGTAGCTACAACAGGAGGAGATCATGGTTCGGCAGGGTATCAGACAGCCTTGAGGATTATGATGTTTTTCATACTTCCAGCGTGGGGATTGAGTAATGCCGCGGCAACTTTGGTAGGACAAAATTTGGGAGCCAAACAAGTCGAACGTGCTGAAAAATCGGTTTATACTACAGCACGATACAATGTAATTTTCATGGCTTCGATTATGATTATTACTTTGGTTTTCGGGCAATATATTATTTCGTTTTTCACGAATGACCAGCAGGTAAAAACCATTGCAATTGAAGCATTGCAAATTATGAGCATCGGATTTATTTTCTACGGAATCGGAATGGTTTTAATCAACACTTTCAATGGAGCTGGAGATACTTGGACGCCGACGGGAATTAACTTTTTCGGATTTTGGCTGTTCCAAATTCCATTAGCTTTTATTCTTGCCAAGCATTTCAATATGGGGCCAACGGGAGTTTTTATTGCTATTCCTGTTGCCGAAACAGCAATTACTTTAACTGGAATTGTTTTCTATAAAAGAGGAAAGTGGAAAAGAGTTCAAGTGTAATAATAGAAAGTCTTCAATATTAAACATTTGTTTTTGTAAGAAATATATTGTAAATTCGATTTAAAAATCGAGTTTAATAGGTTTCATGATTAAAATTAATTTAGAAAACACTTTTGAAGCAACATATGTAAGTCCCAATTTTGACCTGTATATTTTTGAATCGCCGTTAAAGGATAATACATTAACTCCGCTTAAGGTTAAGTTTACAAACATAGCTGAATCATTGTTGCCGAATGTCTATAATCTGGCTTTTGGTCCATTTGATAAGAATGGAAAAATAAATGATTCTGTAAATCTTAAATATAAGAATAGTAATAAAGTGTTTTCGACAATCATTTTGTTTTCAATAATTTTTTTAAAAAACAATCCTCATGTCTCAATTGGTATTGATGGCTCAGATGATTTACGAGCAAACCTATATCATAGAATGTTTAGATATAATTATAAAAATTTGAAAGATTTTTTGGTAATTATTGGAGTAGATTGGTATGTTAGACTACTTCGAAATGGAACGATTGAATTAGATAATAATGGACTGGCATTTTTTAAACCAAAGCCAGAACCTTTTGATTTTCAAAGAAAAACGAATGATCTTTATAGATACTATATGTTTAATTTAAATCAATAATGCTTAAATTTGCTCTATGAAAGACTCTATTCAAAATAAGATTAATAAAATTCAGGAAATTGCTTTAGCCTCTGCTTCCGAGAAAAATATTACAAACAGTAGAGATGATAAAGAACCAAATAATAGTGATAACTTAACTAAATCAATTCGAAATGCGAAAGAGGCAGAATTATTTTTTTCTGAATTAAAATCAGCTATTGATTTAGCCAAAAGAAATGCTTTAGAATAATTTTCAGTTTAAAATATAAAAAGACCTTCAATTTTGAAGGTCTTTCTTTATATTTTAAACAAACTCGTATCCAGCATAAACTTCCTCAATTTCTTTCATAATAGCGAATAAATCTTCAGGAGCATCTGTGGTAACTAGTTTTTGTTTGAATTCCTTAAACGAATGAATTCCTTTGAAATAGTTTGTATAATGACGACGCATTTCTACAATTCCTAAACGTTCGCCTTTCCAATCCATTGACCATTGCAAATGATTTCTGGCCGCTTCAACACGATCAATAACCGTTGGAGCAGGTAAGTGCTCGCCTGTTTTGAAATAGTGTTTGATTTCATTAAAAATCCACGGATAACCAATGGCAGCACGGCCAATCATGATACCGTCAATTCCGTATTCGTTTTTATATTTTAATGCTTTTTCCGGGCTATCGATATCGCCATTTCCGAAAATAGGCATTGTAATTCTTGGGTTATTTTTTACACGTGCAATGTGCGACCAGTCAGAATGGCCTTTGTACATTTGAGCACGAGTTCTGGCGTGAATTGTTAAAGCTTGAACTCCAATATCTTGAAGTCTTTCGGCAACTTCATCAATATTGATTGAGTTTTCATCCCAGCCTAAACGAGTTTTTACCGTAACAGGCAAATCTGTTCCTTTGATAACGGCTTGCGTCAAGCGAACCATCAAATCAACATCTTTTAAAACTCCCGCTCCAGCACCACGGCAAACCACTTTTTTAACTGGACATCCAAAATTAATATCCACTAAATCTGGTTTTACGGTCGAAACAATTTTAGATGACATTTCCATTGCTTCTTCATCACCACCAAAAATCTGAATTCCGACAGGGCGTTCGTAATCAAAAATATCCAGCTTCATGCGGCTTTTTATAGCGTCACGAATCAATCCTTCCGATGAAATAAACTCAGAGTACATCATGTCAGCTCCATGCGTTTTGCATAATCTGCGAAACGGCGGATCGCTAACATCTTCCATCGGTGCTAGTAATAAGGGAAATTCGGGTAATTCTATGTTGCCAATCTTGACCATCTTCGTAATTTTTTGCAAAATTACAACATTTAGTTCAATTTGTACCAAATTGAGGTTCAAAGCTTCAAAGGGACAAAGTTGCAAAGGTTTTATATTCAGAATCTAAACCTTTGTTACTCTGAAACTTTGCAACTCTGTACCTTTAACGGTAATCAAAAAATCGAATTGGTTTTCTGCTCATTGGGTTAAAAACCAATGGATTTAAAACTTCTTTAGAAGCAAATTCTATTTTTGGCGTAACTCTCAATTTAGCTCTAAAGTGATCTTTTATTTCCTGAAGAAATTCTGGAGTTTGATTTTTAACGGCAATTTTAATCAGGATTTCATCTGTGCCTAAATCGTTGGTAGAGATTTCAATCAAATGATTTTCGATATTGTCAAAACTGCTCAAAACATCGTTCATCGCTGGCGGATAAAGCGTTGTGCCTTTATATTTAATCATTTGTTTTTTGCGCCCAACAACTGGACCAACGCGCAAAGTATTTCTGCCGCAAGCACAAGGCTCGTCATGAAACTGAACCATATCGCCAGTTTTAAAACGAAGCAAAGGCATCGCTTCAATTCCTAAAGTAGTAAAAGTAAGTTCGCCAGTTTCACCATTTTTTACAGGTTGATTATTTTCGTCTAAAACTTCTACAATGATTAATTCTGGATGATGGTGTCCGCCTTTTCCGTGTTCGCATTCTGTAAAAGCAGTGCTCATTTCGGTAGAGGCATAAGTCGAAAATAACTTAATATTCCATTTATCTGTAATTTTTTTGGATAAAATATTCATTGAAAAATCCTGTTCTCTCAAAGATTCTCCAATGCAGATGGCGCCTTTTATGCTTGAATTATTATAATCGATTCCGTGTATTTCTGCGTATTCAATTAATTTAAGAAGGAAAGAAGGAACGGTAATTAAATAGCTCGGATTGTATTTTAAAATAGAATCCCATTGCATTTCAGGAATTCCTGCCCCAACACGAATGACGCCTACTTTCAGTTTTCGAAGTCCTAGAAAATAAGCCAAACCAGCCATAAATTTTCGGTCAATTGTTGTCATCAGCTGTACAACATCGCCTTCAGCAATTCCGGCACAGGCAAAGGAAATCGCTTCATTATAAGCCAAACGATCTAAGTCAGAATCGGTTAAACCAAAAGTTACAGGATCTCCTAAAGTTCCAGAGGTTGAGGCGTAATCGATAATTTTATGCTGCGGAACACACAAAAAATCATCATTATACTGCTGTAAATCTTCTTTGGTCGTAACAGGCAAATGCTGTAAATCTTCCAGTGTTTTTATTTTCGAAATATCGATATTCTGTCCTGCAAAAAGCCTTTTGTAAAAAGGAGAATTCTCGCTGATGTAAGCTAAAAGTTCTGCTAATTTTTTTTCTTGAAAAATTTTAATTTCTTCTAAAGAATCTTTTTCTATTGCTGGAATCATTGTAATTTTCTTTTGACTTTTTTTAAATATTTTTCAATCTCTTCTTTTTGAGGAGCTGTAGTGATTTCGTAAGTTAAAGCTTTTTCAAAATTAAGCTTCGCCTGAAGAAATTCCTTTTTTTGGTAAAAGTACAATCCTACCTTATAATATACAACCCAATAATCAGGGTTTAATGCTTGATAATTTTGGAGAAATTCTGCAGAAATAGTTTCTTTCTTTTTCAAAATAGAGTCTATTTTGTGATCTTCCATTTTGAATTTTTTAAAATTCTGAAAGGCAGCTGTTTCTAAAAATGGATCTTTGGCAATGTTCATATTTTCCTTTTGAAAAGATTTTGCTGCATTTTTGTTTTCGCCAAAAATGGAATTTAAATCATAACAGACAAATTCTCCCAATTGGTACGGATTTGCCGAAACCCAAACCAGTTTTTCTTTAGGTTTAAAGATAATTCCGTGATGCGCAAGCAGTTGATTGAGTGCTTTTTCGTTTCCATAACCTAAAGAAATATCTTTTAAACCTTGTTTATTTCGAAGAATTTCCGAAGCAATTTCAGGATTTATTTTTGAATTTTCAGATAGCAGTTCCTGCATTCTTTCAAATCGATATTCAGAATGGCTGTTGGCAATCTGTTCCAGATTTCTTTTATCTTCTTTGAAAGCTTCGCTTTGAAAATGGTTCGAACAAATTAATTGATCACTGTTTGGAACATCATAAACGTCCATTTTATTTGGCGAAACTTCAATCAATATTGCTTTATTATCATTAGCGCTTCCGACCATAATCGATTCAGAAACAAACACTTTTCTTTTTTTTGCAATTGCAATAGCTTCTTCTAAGTTTTTTGCGTGCTGTAAAATTTCGCGTGTCAAGATCGAAATCGGAGTTTTTGCGCTTAGCGGAATTTTAGATTTAGATGCATTTATCGTTACGGTCAATCCTTCGACATTCATTCCAGAAACCGCTCCGATCATTCCAGGCCAAGTGACCATCATAAAGGCGTTTCCTTTTTCTGGTTTTATAAAAGCCACGATTTTATTTTCCGCAAAAGCGTCATTCACATAAAAATCAAAATTTCGAGCTAGAATTAAATTTCCGTCTTCCGATTTTTCGTTCCAAGCCGCAAAAGAAGAGCAGCCAACCAAAGCTAAATCTTGCAAAGCGTGCCCAATATCGTGCGCGGCGTGCAGATATAAACTGCGCTGATATTGCGGTGCGATGTTATCAAAGTCGTTGGAAGTATATTGCGAAACGCCATAAATTTCGGATTGGTATTCGTCGGGAACATTCAAATACAATTTTCGATTGTACCATTTCAAGAACTGGCGAAGCAGTTTCTGCTGAAATTTTGACGGAATCAAATCGGTAATTTTAGAGAAAAAAATGCGCTGCTGTTTGTGCAAAAGAGAATCGGTCAATGCACCAGTCGAAAGCCCAATTTCGAGCGGATCGCCTTCTACGTACAATTCCCAAAGACCTTGTTTGTTTTTTAAAAACGAATTTTTCCCAGCAATAAAAATACTGTCAGATAATTTGGTGACAACAGGTTTTGTATCGTTTAATCCCGTAAGATCGGGGATATGTTTTTTTGATTTTGAAGTACCGCAGGAAATCAGCAAACTTAAAAAACCGATGAAGAAAATATATAAGATTCGGTTTTTCATGATTCAATTATTCAGATGCTTTTTTAATTTTTCCCAGCAGATATTCTTTTCCTACAATTTCTGAGCAAGTTATGACCGCTCCAACCGTAACTCCCAAGACCCCGTGCATATTAATGCTTTGGCCTGTAAGATAAAGATTTTCTATCTTAGTTTTGGTCGGAATTAAAGTTTTCATCGGATTATTTGAATCTTTAACATATCCGTACATATTTCCGCCGTCTCCGCCAATGTAATCGCGATACGAAAGCGGTGTAGAAGTATGAACAGATTTTATGCACGCTTTTATTCCAGGAAATTTTTTCTCGATTTCTTCTAAAAGCTTCGCTGCTTTTTTACTTTTAAATTCTTCATAGCTTCCACCTCGATCGTTTTCTTCAAAAGTAGTGTTGAAAGTGTTTTCCCAAGCTTTAACATCATCATATTTCATATAGGTTAAAAACGTCATTCCGTCTGCCCATTCTTCGTCTTTTTTTGAAGGATTCATAGAAGCCATAAAAGTTTTTGGCCATGAATTTTCGTCGTATTCATGAGACGTCCAGACATCATTGGCCGTTTTAAAATGATAATAATTATGATTAATGTATTTGAACGTTTTGGGTTTAAAAACAATATATAAACTGAAAGCAGAAAGTACGCTTTCGAGATTTTGAATTCTATTGAAAAATGGTTTTCTAAAATTCTCCTGTCCCGCCATTTTCAAAGTCGTTTTTGGTTCAATGTTCGAAATAAAATATGTTCCAGAAACTTTGGTTCCGTCTTTCATTTGTACTGAATTTACCTTTTGGCTTTCGACTTCGATTTTTGTGACTTCCTTATGTTTGAAAAATTCGCCGCCGTAATTTTTTAATTGTTTAAGAAGCTGCTTCGTTATCTGGCTTCCTCCATTTACGCATCGCCAAGAACTTTCGATATAAGAATTGACAACAAGCGCATGAACATAAAAAGGAGATTTTTCGGCTATTCCGGCGTACAGAAAATTGGATCCCGACAAGACAGCTTTCAGCTTTTCATTTCCCGTAAAAGAATCGATGGTTTCTTTCGCGTTGAGCGTTAAAATCGCATCATCATATTTTCCTTGAGATTCCAGATTGTAAAGCGGAAATGTTTTGCAAACGGTTTTTATTTTCTGGCAATAATGTTCTAGATTTTCTTTTTCTTCAGGAAAATATTGGGTTAGTTTTTCAATAAAATTTTCAAAACCTTGCGCGTGCGGATATTCGGTTTTATCGTCATCAAAAGAAATAATGTCAAAACCATTTTCATCCATTTTTTTCAGATTCAAATAATCCATTATTCCAAGATATTTGAAATATTGATGAAGATTTTGGCCTTCGCCTAAACCTCCGATATAATGAATTCCAGTATCGAAAATGGTTTTGTCCCTAACGAAAGTCTGGAGATTTCCGCCATATTGATTGTTTTTTTCGAGTACACAAACGCTGTAGCCTTCTTTTGCCAGAATAACAGCAGAAACCAATCCGCCTAGACCGCTGCCAATTATCACTACATCGTACTGTTTTTTCATTATTTTCTCTTTAAAACTAGTAAAGCATTTTCTTCAGAAACAATTTCAAAATCCTCCAATTGATTTCTTAAACGGGAACAATTCAGTAAAATTATAGAAGAAACGGTTGAAATTACTTTTTCGATTTCATCTGAACAACTTTCGTCAGAAATTAAAAGAACATCATAATGATTTTCTGGTATGGCTTCTAATTTCTCGAGATAAATTATTTTTCTCTTTGTAACGACATAATTTGTTTTGGCAACCAGCAGCTTTTCTTCATCATTTATAAAAGAAAATATTTTTCGCTGTGGTTCCTGTAAGGCAAGCAAAACATCCAGCTGTCCGTAATCATTTCCTAAATGAAGGATTTTTGATTTTGGCAGAATGTGTTTGTTTAAATTATAATAAGTGTCTAGATTTTCTTTTAAATCTTTTTTCACGCTATTTCCAATTTCGATTTCTTTGTAATCATAACTGTTAATGAGCATGGTTTTAAAATAATCTGGCCCTTCAAGTTCTTGTCTTATTTTGCGGTATTCAGCTTTAAAGAAAGAACTTATTTGTTTGGTTCTTTCGGCATAATTGGCTCCAAACGAAAGATTATCAGGAGTAATTCTTTCTAAGATTGTAACGGTCAATTTTCCGTGATGAATGACAAAATCGCCTTTCGGAATTAATTCTGACGCGCCATGAATCACAACAGGAACAATATCTATTTTAAATTCTTCGGCAAGGAAGAAAGCGCCTTTATGGAATCGTTTAACCACATTATTTTCTGATCGAGTTCCTTCAGGAAAAACCATTAACGAATAGCCTTCGTTTACTTTTTTGCGCAGATGTTCCACTCCGCCCTCAAGACCTTCAGAAACAGGATAGAAACCTGCTTTTCTCACCACACCGCCAAAAATAGGAGAGTTGTAAACCCAATCGCTTACCAAGAAAATGATTTTTGGACTCAGCATTCCGATAGCCAAAATATCCAAAAACGAAGAATGATTGGCAATGATTACGGCTGGTTTTTCGAAAGTTTCATGGAAATTATTAATGACTTTTTTACGAATAAACGGATTGGAATACAGCACCGATTTCATGAATTTTGAAATCACATATCGGAAAGCTTTCATTTTTGATTTTTTGCTGAAAGGCAAAATCGGCATGATAGTAAAGCTGAAAATAGACATTACGATTCCGCCCAAACCATAATAAGCAAATGAAATGACACCGTGAGTAAAAGTGCGCAATTGAAAAGGCGGATTTCCTTTTTTTGGACGATTGGATAAAAACAGCTTGAATAAAATCGGATAGAAAATAAAAGTGATGATCAACGCTGCAAAAACCCCAATTAATGAAACCAATGAAATAGAGGTAAGTGCAGGATGTTGGGCAAAAATCATGGCGCCGATTCCTAAGATTGTCGTGATGACAGCCAAAATAATTGACGTTCTGTAAATGGCAATTTCGTTAACGCCATTGGTGTATTCTTTTTGCAATGCACTGGTCATGAAAATACTAAAATCGACTCCGTGACCAAAAATTAGGGTGCAGACAATCATACTGAAAATGTTCATTTGAATGCCCAAAAGCCCCATAATTCCTGCTGTTACAATTCCCGTCAAGGCAATTGGAATACAGCTTATGATTACCAATTCGATTCTTCGGAAAAAGAAAAACAGAATTAAAATCACGGCTACAAAAGAATAATTTACGAGCGAATTGAAATCGGTTTTTAAGGTGCTGAAAAACGTTTCGTTCATCTGCTGACGATCGATTGCAATTACGTTTTCTTTTGCTGAAGCCGATTTTACAAAAGCATCACGCTGTTCTGGCGATACTTTTACTAAAGTTGAAATGGTGTAAAAACCATTTTTTTCGGTTATGAATTCTTGCAGTTGAAGTGCTTTAATTTTTAAAAATTCTGCTGCAGAAACAGGTTTGAAATCAACATCTAAATGATCAAAAAACAAACTGTATGTTGTGGGTTTAAAACCAAGCTTTGAACCTTCGGCAATTAATCCTGATTTTACGAATTGTTTTCTCTCTGGATTCCAGAACGAATTCCACTTTTCGATTTTTTTGATTTGTTCTTTTTGAGAAAGCACAATTCCGCCAACTGAGCTGAAATTCAGAATTTTATCCTGACTTTTTGCTGTAGATAAATCGGCAAAAAGTTTGGTGTTATGCTGTAAAGCCTCTTCCATGGTTTTTCCGTAAGAAGCGACATAAATAGTTTTTGAAGTTAAACTGGTGCTTTCTTCCAATTGTTTTTCAGCAGCCTTAATTTCTTTCGGAATAAAATTCAGCTGTGATAAATCGTTATTAAAACCAACATCATTATAGGTAAAGCAGCAGATTATGGTAATGCCAACACAAAGTCCGATTAAGAATTTATTGTTGTGAAAAGAAAAATGAGCCATTTTATCGATCACATTTTTCTTGTGTTCAACTGGATTTTCTTTTGGCTTATATAAATGAGGAATAATTAAAAGGGAGAAAATAGCAGAAGCCATAACAATGACTGCAGCAAAAATTCCGAGGTCATTCAGCGCATCGGATTTTACAAAAAGAAGGCATAAAAAAGCAACAGCTGTTGTCGAACTGCTCATGATGACAGGCATTGTAATGTCTTTGTACAATGTCTTTACGTCGCTGTTATGCTTGTAATGCGTGAGAATATGTATCGAATAGTCGATCGTGATTCCGAGCAAAATAGAACCTATTCCCAATGAAATTGCTGAAATCTGTTCTCTCACAAAATATAAAAATGCCACAGCAAACAAACCTCCAAAAACTGTCGGCAAAAATATAATCAGCGGAATTAGGATTTTGCGGTAAAATAAAATCAGAATCAGCATCAAAGTAAACATCGCGATGGAGGTAGTCAAAATAATATCTCCTTTAATCTGATTGGCATTGGCAACGGCAATTAATGCAGAGCCAAAATAACTGATAGACGTTTTTCCTTTAAATTGCGTATTTAGGTTCTCCTGAATTGATTTCAGCTTTTCAGCAAAAACAGTATTTTTTTCGGTTTCGCTCGACGGAATATTCGAAGTGATAAAAAGCAGTAATTTTTTTTTATCCTTGGTCATTACAAAACCATTTTCGAGCGTAAAATCGTCGCCGATATTTAATTGCTGTAATTTTTTTAAAGCGATAAAAGAAATTCCAAACGGATCTTGCAGAATAAAATCTTTGGTAATAAATCCCGAAGGAGAAATGATTGACTTGTAATTTCCTTGAACGGTTGCCGCAATACTGTCTTTTTGGAGTTTCTTCTCGATCGCAGCATAATCTTTGTCGTCTAGAAAAAGAGGAAGATTATTGTAGACAAAATCTATAGTTTCTTGAATGTTTTCTTCGTCGATTTTTCCTTGAATTCCCGTTATGTAAGGTTTGCAGGATTGAGAAACGCTGTCTGAAAATACAGTCGCCATTTCTTTCAAATCATCGGCAGAGCCATTTTTATCCAAGCTGAAAATTACGGTGGTTTTATCGGCAAAATTTAATTGTTTTAAAACTTTGGCGGTAACATCGGTTTTATCGTTGGTCGGAATAAGTTTGGTGATGTCTTCTTCAAATTTTAATCTTGAAGCGAAAAACCCAAAAACCAGAAGCATCAGAACAGCCAATAGAACCGAAAGAGATTTTCTTCGGTTTACAAACATATGAATGGCGTAAAAGTATTGATGCATGGTAATTTTATTTTTTATTTGCCACGAATTCACGAATTAGTTTAATAATAAATTCGTGAATTCGTGGCGAATAAATATTTTAATTCGGTTTGTTTTTAGAACTAAAAGCCGTTAAAAGCAGATAGCTGATAAAGCCAACTGATAGCGCTGAAACGGATGCTAAAATAAGACTTCCTACGATATATTGGGTAGCATTTTTTTGAATATCGTCGAGTGTGATTGAACTGTCTAGAACCAGTGGCGCATCGCTCGACACAAAAACACTTCCAACTTGCAATGAAGCATAAATTATAAACGGAATAAAAGGCGGGAAACTTACATTTGAAGTAAGATAAGCAATGACTTTGTTGAGTCTGAATAGGGCGGCAAACGTAAAAAGCAATACGGTTTGAAATCCCCAGAAAGGAGAAAGTCCGATAAAAATACCAAGAGCAATTGCGGCCGATTTTTTAAAATTAGAATCGTTGCTTTCTAAAATATCTTCTAAAAAGAATTTTTTAAAACCTTTTTTTTTTGCTCGGCGAAAGAAATCTCGAGGTTTTATGTACAGCAAAGCATTAGTTACCAAAACCGTATTTAAAATACTGATTCGGGTAAAATCTTGAAATGGACGAAAGTGCGAAACTCTTTCTGCAGGATCATACAAAACTTGAATCGGAATGTTTTTTACTGCAACTCCTTTCCATGCTGCGCGTACAATAACTTCGATTTCAAATTCAAATTTATTGGTATAAAAACGTTTTGGAAGCAATCGAAGCGGATACAACCTGAATCCTGATTGTGTGTCGTCTAGCTTAATTCCAGTTTCGAATTTGAACCAGAAATTAGAAAACTTGTTTCCAAAACTGCTTTTCTTCGGAACATTTTCCTGTGTCATATTTCGGCTTCCAATCAAAAGAGCGTTTGGCTCTTCTTGAATTGCTTCCAAAAAAACAGGAATATCGGCTGCAAAATGCTGTCCGTCAGAATCGATCGTGATGGCGTATTCAAAATCCAATTCAAGCGCTTTTCTAAATCCGTTTCTTAGCGCTCGTCCTTTTCCTAAATTTTTAGGATGATGAATCTGCGTCAGCTGCGAATATGATTTTAGAATTTCGCCAGTTGAATCGGTTGAACCGTCATTGACAATAATAATATTTGTGGTGAAATCTAAAATAGAATCCAGTACTTTTTTTAGCGTTTTTTGGTTATTGTAAGTGGGCACAATAACGCAAAAGTTAATCGAACTGAGTAATTCTTGCTGTGATTTCATGAGTAGATTTTTGCGCTTATTTCACAAATTGCTTCTCTTTTTCAGAGAAACTTTTAGATTGTAAAACAAAGTCTTTAAGATAATCTTTCAAAGCCGCACCTTGAGATGGATAATAGGTCGTTATGAATTTTTTATCTTCTTTAATATTTTTCTTGTAGCCGGTAATGCCGGGAACATCTTCTTGAACGCTAAGGCGGATCATTCGCATTTCGATATTGCTTGGATCGCTTTTTATGGTTGCTTCAAGTAATTTTGCACCTTCTTTAAAACGCTCCATTTTCTGACCTAATTTCTTTTCAAATTTAGATTCCACCAAAATTGAAGCCGCTTTATATGCCACTAAAATTTTATCATCATTGTTTGAAACTCCAGAAAGTTTGGCTACAAACTCCTTGGCATTGCTTTCTGATTTTGCTACATCAGAATACATTTTGCGGATCGAAGCCAAGTCAGGCGTTCCAGCAAAACTTACCCATAAAATTAATGTCAGGAATAGTTTCATAATTATATTTTTTTGTACACATTACTCAATTTAAGAGCAGTCGTGTCATTAAAGTAAGTCGTGTTTTTCACTTTTACCAAACCGTCTTCAGTTGTTGTAATATCAAGCTCCAATCGCAATTCTGGTGTAACCTCAGGATTAATAAGCGCCATGAATTTTACGTTTGCCAAAGACTGGATCATCAATGAACTTTTGGTAATAGATTCTGTAAGCTCTTTGATAATCTGAATCATACAGACACCAGGCATAATAGGATTTCCAGGGAAATGCCCTTTAAAAACCTCATGTTTTTCGTTGACTAAAATTGTAACCGTATATTTTGAATCAGATGTTTTTTCTTCTGATAGTATTTTATAAAAATCTTGTAAAATCATATTTTTTATTTTCCAAATGTATAGGCAGCACCGAATTGAAACACTAAGTTGTTGCTATCACTACTTTCATCATAATAATTAGTAAAAGCATTTGTAAATCCTTTTTTTACTCTTGCTTCAAATGCAATTCCATTTTTCAAGCTGTATCCTAAACCTGCAATAATTCCGAAGTCAATATCTTCACCTTTGTTAAAATTGTATTCTTTGTCTTTAGGTTCTGCTTTTATGTTATCAGCGATTAAAATATCAGTAAAAGGTCCTGCTAATGCATATATATTTTCAGTAAAATTAAATTTATTAATAGTAATTGCAGAAAGGTATTGCAATGAAGCATCTACTGTGCCGCTAACAGATGTTGTTGCATATGTATTTGTTTGCTGATTGTAAATACTTGTTGTACCCATATCTGCAGAGCCTTTTCCTCCTTGTCTTGAATATGTTAATTCAGGTTGCAGCGTATAAACTCTTCCAAGTTTTAAAGCTCCAAAAGCTCCTATATAAAAATCTGTTTTGTTGCCAAGATCAGTATTTGTTAGTTTAGAAATGTTAATTCCGGCATGAATACCAGGTTTAAATGTTACTTGAGCTTGTGCCGTTAAAAATGCAAAAAAAGTTAATGCAATGATCGCTAAATTTTGTTTATTCATTGTTTATTTAGTTTTAAACGTATAGCTAATACCAATTTGGAAAACTTGGTTCAAAATCACATCATTGTAATAATAATCATTATCATTATGATATCCATTGTAGCCATAAATATCAACTAATCCCTGCTTAATTCTCGCTTCAAAAGTCAATCCATTTGGCAAGGTGTAACCCAAACCGCCAACAAAGGCAAGGTCAAAATCCTCTGGGTCAGAATTAATATAATTATCACTAACTTTTAAATCTAATGATGGTCCTGCCAATAGATGAAAACCGCCACCACCAAAGTTAAATTTAGCAACCGCTCCAAGCGTTACATAATTTAACTCATATTTTTCAGTATAATAACGGCCATTTTCAAAGTATCTTCCTTCATCACCCTGTCTGGAGTAATTTATTTCTGGCTGTAACGAGAAAAATTTATTAAATCTAATATTTACCAGTCCCCCCACATAAAAATCGGTTTTAGAACTATTATCGTCTATATTCGTTAATGTCGACACATTCAAACCCCCTCTAAGTCCAGGGCTAACTTTTACTTGTGCTTCTGCTCGGATTCCGATTAATAAAACAAATGCAAGTACAACAAAATTTCTCATTACTAATTGATTTAAAGTTTATGGTTTGTTTAATTTTCTATTCTGATTTGAAATAATTCAGCTCTATTTTCAGCTTAATATTTTGATGGATGATTTGAATCTTCTCGGCAAAAATATTGTTTTCTGAATTGAAAAGCAGTGTAAATTTTTCTTTTGTTTTGGATGAATGAACGATCTTTTCTAATTTTTGATCTTTTTTGGAGATAAAAATATAATTGTCGCGTTTGCCATCTGCCGATTTATAAATGTCAGCTGAAGCGTTTTCAAATTGCTCCTGAATCAAATACTCTCTCTTTAAAAGCAGCCTGAAATCTTCTTTTAAAGTATTGATCAATATCTTTCTATCCAATTCTGAAACAATCGAATTGACTTTAAAATCGGTTTCAGAAATTTCAAAATCCATTAATTTGTTCCCAAATTCTGTTGTAAAAACAATTCGGTGTGTGGTGTCGTTTATTTTTTTGGCAATGAAAATTCCAGACAATTCATTTCCGTAAACGCTGATATTGGTTTTATAAACATAATCGGTTTTTGAATCTGTGAAATACTGAACGGTATAAGATGTTCTGTCTAATTTTTTAGGCGTATAATTTTTTGTGACCGAGCCGCAAGAAATTAAAACAATTGCCAGAAAGCAATTAATTAGTAAAAACTGAATCGTCGATTTTTGCATTGATCACTTTATTTTTAAGTACAATTCGAGTATAATCTTCAGATGATTCTAGTAATTTTACCTGAACAACAGTTGCTTCTTCTTTGTCAAAAGTCAGTTCAATTTGTTTAATGTATTTTTTGAGGGTAGCATCTTTCGGAATAAATTTCGCCAGATTCTGACCTTTCAATTTAAAATACGAAATCGTAAATTCTTTGTCATCAAACATATTGCCGCTTACACTTCCAACAATCAACTTATTGATTCGGGCAAAGATTTTGCTGTTTCCAATATCTACAGCGCTTTTCTTTCCTTCGTCGTTAATCAGGATTTTTCCGTTTTTGAAAGTGATGCTATAATTGTACGGTTTTTTATATTGCCATTGAAGCAAAGCAGGTTCTTTAAAAACCATTTTCCCCGAAGTTTCAATATCTTTCGATAAAAAATCTAAATGTTTGTACTGAACAAAATCGGTAGTTAAAGTCTTGATTTTTTTTGCCACAACATTTACATCCTCTTTAAACTGAGAGATTTCTGAAGCAGTCATTTTTTGCTCTTGAGCAAATAAACTGCCTGAAATAAATAAAATTAGTATAGCTATTTTAGTTTTCATATTTTGTTTAAAATTGTGCTTTAATTTTTTTGCCACCGATTAAAATGATTATAAAAATCCGTTTTTATTTGCGCCCTCGCGCAAGCGAATCCGCTTTATCCGCGTTCAATTTTCATAAGCTTTGAGACTCAAAAGTTCTTCGATCGAAATGACTTGATAATTATTTTGCTGTAAAAATTGCAAAAACTGTTCCAGCACCAAAACCGAATGTTTGCCTGTATCATGCAAAAGTACAATTCCGCCGGGAGAAATATGTTTAATTAACCGATTGAAAATTAATTCCTGATTTTGCGTTCCTCCATCAAGAGAACGAATATTCCAGCCAATTGTTTTATGTCCAGTCACTTTTAAAGCTCTTCTGATCGAAGGGGTAGTAACTCCATAAGGCGGACGAAAAAAGTTAATTTTCTTTGCCGTGAATTTCTCTAGAAGTTTATCTGTTTTCTGAAGTTCTTCGGTTATTTTTCTTGCATTGTAAAAATCAAAAAATTTAGAATGCGAGTAGGAATGATTTCCAACCAAATGACCTTCGTCAATCACTTTTTGGAGAATTTCGGGATGCGCTTCAATGTTTTTTCCGATGCAGAAGAAAGTCGCTTTGGCATTGTATTTTTTCAGAAGTTCTAAAACTTCCAAAGTGTAAATGCTTGGCCCGTCGTCAAAAGTAAGCGCGATTTTTTTTTCTGTTTCTACAGGATTGCTGCAAAACGCCTTTACATGATAATTGGAAGAAATTCTCGAAGAACCAAAGGCATTTATTCCGATCCAAACTAGAGTTATACCAATAAACCACACAAAGTGAATTGCGTTATAAAGATTCAACAGAAACAATAAAAGCAGTAAAAAGATGAAAAACAGCGATATGTTTTTGTGCGTTATCATTTTGACAGCAGCGTAAAACTATGGTTTTTTCCGTTTAATTGATTGTATAATAAAATCGTTTTGTAGTCTGATTTTTCCACAGCATTTACTTTTACGATTTCTGGAGTTTCCTGTGTTTTCAAAATTTTAGCAGCCATCCAAAAAGCAAAAGCCGAGGCTGTATCATATTCGCCGCTCAAGTGTTTGTAATACAAAATAGGAGTTTGAACAAACAAATTTTCGGCAAGATTTCTATAATAATTCTCAAAATCAGCATTTCCGTCAAAACCTAAAACTAGAGCGTCAATAGCTGAAATGTCTAAATTATTTGATTTTAAAAATGATTTAATTGCGGCTTCAACTTCATTTTCTTCCAAAGTGTTTACAATAGAAACATCTACAAGTTCGGCATAAGTGTTTTCTTTTCTTTCATTTTCTAAAACAAAAAAACTCGCGCCTTCACCATAAACAGCACCGCTCGTTGTAGAATTCAAAACATCATACGGAGCATTATTATCTGCTTTAATGCGACCGTTCAATTTAAAAAGCGAAGTGGTATAATCTCCATTTTCGTCGACACCGCCTACTAAAATTGAATTGGCTTCGTCTTCTTCAATCTGCATTTTCGCATCAATCAATGCCGACTCAAAAGAAACAGCTCCATTTACATACGTAAAATTATAGCCTTTGCATTGCTGCAAAAGTGCAATTTGCGCGCCAACGGTATTGTGCGTAGATTGAATAAAAGAAGTTGGTGTCAAAAACTCTTCGTTATTGTCTAAAATGCTTTTCAGGAATTTTTCAGAATCTTCAATGCAGCCTAAACCTGTTCCTGTGATAATCGCATCGACATTTTCAACATTGGCATCTTTCATTGCCAGAGCCGAAGCAACGATTCCGTTTTTTACACCTTTTGCCATACGTCGGCTGGCAGCAGGCGAAATGTATTCTTTGTAAGCTGGCGGAATAATTGCCAGTACATTTTCGTTATGATTTACAACAGCTTCTTCCAAAAAAACAGTATCAAATGTTTTTTGAGTCGAAATACAGCCTACTCCATTTATATATGTTTTTTTTGTCATTAGCTTTTTGAAAATATAAGGGTTGAACAGTTTCCGCCAAAACCAAAAGAGTTAGATAAAACGTGTTCGATATTTTTGTTCTTTAAAGTTGTTTGCGGTTTCAAATCAAATTCTTCCATCGGAATGTTAAAATTCAAGTTTGGGTAAACCACATTATTTTGAATGGCCAAAACGCTGTAAACGGCTTCAATTGCCGCGGCAGCCGCTAAAGTATGACCCGTAAAAGGTTTTGTAGAGCTGAAATCTGGAACTTTTTCATCTTTGTAAATTCGAAGCAAAGCTCTTCCTTCAGATAAATCGTTGTTTGGCGTTGCGGTTCCGTGAACGTTAATGTAATCAATTTCAGAAGGTTTTAAACCCGAAATATCAAACGCTTTTTTCATGGCCAAATAAGCGCCGTCTCCATTTTCTGAAGAAGCGGTTTGGTGAAAAGCATCGTTTGCATTTCCATAACCCGAAACTCTTGCCAGAACTTTTTTGTTTTGTTTGGACACAATTTCATCCGATTCTAAAACTAAAAATGCCGCAGCTTCACCAAGATTTAACCCTTTTCTAGTGTTGTCAAAAGGTTTGTTGTAATCGTCAGATAAAATCATCAGAGTTTTAAATCCGTTGATGGTAAATTTGGCCAAAGCATCAGCTCCGCCCACAATTACGCGATCCAGTTTTCCAGTTTTGATCAATCTTGCACCCAGCATAATCGAATTGGCTGCAGACGAACAAGCAGTACTTATCGTTGTCACCATTCCTTTTAAGCCTAATTCATCAGCAATTTTTTCGGCAACATCTCCACCGTCATGGCAAGTGATGTATTTGGTCAATTCTGGTTTTTCGAAATAATCGTAATAATGTTTCTCCGTCATATCCATTCCGCCCACGCTTGTAGCCGAAATAAGTCCCGTTCTAAATTCATTTATATCGGTGATGTTAGCATTTTCAACAGCTTGTTTTGCTGCTAAAGTGCCAATCATAGCCGTTCTGGAGAAATTATTATCCTCATTTAATTTCAGTTCACCGATAAGATCTTCGTTGGTTTTTTTGATTTCGCCAACTTTGATAACATCTGCATGAACAGTCGAAATATTTTGAATACGAGAAATGCCGATTTTGTTTTCGGTTAGTGAAATGTAATTTTCCTCAACCGAATTGCCAATCGCAGATATAATTCCCATTCCCGTTATTGCAACACCTTTCATTTTTAGACTTCTTAGATTGTTAGAATTTTAGACCTCTTAGATTTTCTTTAAGACTGGCTTAGAATTTTAGATATTAGACTTCTTAGATTTTGGAAAGCATCGTCTAAGAAGTCTAAAAATCTAAGCCAGTCTAAGAAGTCTTACTTCGTTCTGTTAGCGCTAATATACGCCGCCATCGTTTCGATAGATTGGAAAATAGATTTTCCTTCTTTAGGGTCAACCAATTTAATTCCGTAATCCTTATCTAAAATCACGATCAATTCAAGCGCATCAATCGAGTCTAAACCTAAACCGTCTCCAAACAAAGGATCG
This sequence comes from Flavobacterium sp. TR2, assembly GCF_025252405.1. Lineage (NCBI taxonomy): Bacteria > Pseudomonadati > Bacteroidota > Flavobacteriia > Flavobacteriales > Flavobacteriaceae > Flavobacterium > Flavobacterium sp. TR2. The sequence goes on from NZ_CP104307.1 coordinate 1,098,887, forward strand.
TTATCAGCAATATCTTCTACTGCGATATCTTCAAGGTTTAAAGTTGTTATGATTTTATTTTTTAATTCTTCTTTTAATGCTTCCATGATTATTTATTGTATAATGTATTGATTGTTTCGTTTGTATAATTTGTGTTTTCGTCTGCACTTATGATGCAAAGAAACGCTTTATAACTTTCATTAAAAAATTCTACCCAGCCACATAAAACAGAATCTGCTTTATTTGTGTTTAACAAAATCTCCGAATAGTTCGACAAAAATTCGGTATTGAAAGCATCAAATATAAAAAAAGAATTTTCACTTTTCAGCTGATGGCGGATACTTATTTCGCCCAAGCAAATATTTGGCAGCGTATAAACAAAGACCGCCGGACTCGGATAATAGTTTTCTTTGTCTGAAATCGATTCCTGATATTTTACATCGGTATCTAAACTTGACGATTTATTGGCCAAAACCAAAGCAATATTATTTTCTTGCTCCGTTGAGGTTATCGGACTCAAAAGCAGTTCTGAACCTAAAAAAGCCAGTTTGCTCAAAGCATCCATTTTAAAAAACTTTGGATATTGCATTTCAAAATTGCGATACGCTTGTTTCGAGAAATCAGCAAAATCGGTTGGTTCAATTTTGAATACAGAAGTTCCGTTCAAAACAATTTCGTTGTTTTGGATGGTGATGTAGGATTGTATGTAGGTTTTGTTTTGAGTCATTTTATTTTATGTAATCTTCTGCTTGATAAGCATCAATAGGAAAATTTTCTTCTGTTACCGATTTATAAAAGAAAGTTCCAATACTCATTTTTAGATCAATGTAAACTTTGTTTAAATCTTCAATATTTTCTTCTTCCCAAAGAATGTCATGAAAAATATATCCAACATTCAGTGTTTTAGTATTTACAACAATTGGATCGCCATTTGCACCTGAACCAATTATAAGTAAATCTTTTTTATAGATTTCCTTGTTCTCCTCTTCAAGATTTTCTATTCTAATTCTATTTACGCAATTAAAATATATGCTTCTAAAATGGATATCTTCTCTAAAGGAAAATGCTTTAAAAAAAGTTATTAAATCTTTAGATAGATTTAAGCTTTCAAGAAATTCAATAATTTTATCTGTTACTTTTACTACATCATTTTTGAAATCAAAACCTTGAATTTTTAAAGCTTGTTTAAAAAGTGATTGATCTAAATTCATGATATTTAAATTTTGAGCTTGTAAGGAAAATTTACAAGTTGGATTTCACTTTCTCAAAAACCACAGCCGTATTACAACCTCCAAATCCAGAAGCCGTTTTCAAAAAATATTTAATAGTTGCGTCTCCGTTTTTCTCAATCACATTGATAGCTTCACTAATTCCAATTTCATCAAAACCTTTCGATTCAAAAAGTTTATTTTGATTGGTAGATTCAATCGCAATTACGGTTTCCAATAATCCAGAAGCGCCTAACGTATGACCGTAAAATCCTTTTAAACTATTCACGGGAACATTTTGCAAATCTAAACGAGTTAATGCAATTGCCTCCATTTCGTCATTGTAAGGCGTTGCGGTTCCGTGTGCTGAAATATAATCTAATTTGTTGGCTTCAATTTGTGCTTCTTTTAAAGCATTCTGTATGCTTCTGAACAAACCTTCACCTGTTCTTGAAGGCCCAGAAATATGATTGGCATCGTTGATCGAACTGTCGCCAAGTACTTTTATTTTAGCGTTTTTGGCTTCCGCCGAAACTAAAACAGCTGCTGTTGCTTCGCCTAAACTTACGCCTGTTCTATTTTTAGAATACGGTTTGCAAGGCAGTTCGCTCATGGCTTGAAAAGCATTAAAACCAGACAATACAAATTCTGAAACTTCGTCGCCTGCCACCACAAAAATATTGTCGTATAGTTCAGACTGAATCATTCTCTTGGCAATAGAAACAGCCAGAATTCCAGAAACGCAGGCATTTGAAACTACAATTGGCTGGGTTTGGAAGCCGAAGAAATCACCAACTTTTTTTGATAAAACATCTAAATGTGCGTTGTTGAAACTTTCTTCAGAATCATTTGCCAAAGCGGTTACATTTCCTTTTGTAGTAGAAAGTATAAAAGCGGTTTTTGAGTTTAGTTCGGCTTTTGAATTTTTGATAATCGGCTCCAAAGCCAAAATCATCATTTTCTCTAAACGGGAATATTTTGTCTCAGTGCTGATTTTTGCAAAAGCACCGTTTATTTTTTTATCAGAAATAATCGAAGCATAAAAGGGATTCGGCATCAAAGTAACATCACTATGAAGCTGAATTCCCGAATCACCACGCAAAATCGCTTCGATGTTTGTTTCAACATCAAAACCTAAAGGCGTGATACAATTCATTTGTGTGATGTATATTTCTTTTGTCATTTATCAAGTTTAAAATAAAATTCACCATATTTCTCCTCGCTTTCGTTTATATCACTGAGGTCTTTAGTGAGCATATCTTTGTCTTTAATTTCGTAAAAAATTTCTTTTGATTTTGTCTCTGGTTTATCTATTCCGTGCCAGATCAAATATACCTTTTCAAAAGAATTATTTGTCTTTGAAAGACTATCTGTTTTTATAATCTTATTTTCAAGGAATGAAGTTAGGAAGTAATTGTTGTTGTCTTTTGAAATAATATATAGATTATCCGAATAATGTATGTTTGTACAACTTCCAAGATTAAGATAATAGCCATATATAGTATGATTATTTAAAGGTGTTGTTTTTTTTATAGCTTTAAAATCACTAATCTGTTTATCAAATTCTTTTTTTACTTGGCCAAAAGGAAAAATTTTGATTTCAATATTTTCACTATAAAGTTCTTTCTCCGAATATACGAGGCAGTAAGGCTGGCTTTTGAACTTTAATATCGTTTTTGCTTTTCCTTGTATCTCTTTATGTTTTGAATAAAAGTTTTTTATCAAGACTTCTATTGCTTTGTTATCCAGTGTTTTATTAGTTTCGATTATCAAAGCCGGAATATAATATTTATTATTTCCATAATATAAAGTCGAGTTTTGTGCATTGTTTTTATTGCAGCAAATCAAACTCAGAAATAAGATGAAAAAATTAAATTTAGGTATTAAGTTCATATTGTTTTTGATTTAAAATATTTTACTTCAACAACCCTACTTTCCTTTTCCATTCCTCATAAAAAGGAGGATTCGTTAGCATTAAATTTCCTTCTTTATCTAAAAAAACCTGAGTCGTTTCGCCAGTGCAAGCAATTTCGCCTTGAGCATCAATAATCTTAAAACGATAAATTATTTTTGCGGCCGGAGTATCAACAACTGTGGTTTCGATTGTGACAACATCGCCGTAGCGCAGAGACAATTTATGTTCGCATTTTGATTTTACAATTGGCGTTGTGTAACCCGTTTTTGCAATATCTAAATACGTAAGTCCGTGTTGGCGTCCAAAGGCTTCGCGTCCATCTTCGAAATAAGTAATATAATGACCGTGCCAAACAATTCCAAGCGGATCAGTTTCGTTAAAACGAATTCTGATTTCGTGTGAAACGGTTAGATCTGTAGCTTCTTTAAACTGCTCTTTTCTTTTTATCATAAAATAATGCGATGGAAGTGGTAATAATGAAAAACAAAAATAATAAACTTATTCTTGGTATGATTTCGACGAAAGATACGTTGCGTAATAAAACATCATAAAAAGCCTCTAATCCCCAGTTCATTGGAGAAGATTTGGCAATAAACTGCATAATTTTTGGCATCGCAAAAACAGGAACCCAAACGCCTCCAATTGCCGCTAAAATAATCACACTTGTAGCACCGAAAGGAGCTGATTGTTCTTGCGTGCTTGCTACAGTTCCTAATAAAATTCCGAATCCGATGGCTGCAAAACCTGAAAATAATGCCACAACACTGGTTAAAAAGAAATGTCCTTCGATGTTTAAAGAAGGCAATCCGATGGATGGAAATAAGAAAACAGCAACGGCAACCATCATGTAAAACTGAATCATACAGATGATAGAGTAGGTAATGGTTTTTCCAATAATGACAACTAAATTAGAAACAGGATTGGTTCTTAATCGAACAAAAGTTCCTTGCGATTTTTCTTTTACAATATTGATAGATAACGGAATGACAATAAAAAAGATGGCAAAAAGTGTCCACGCGGGAACGTTGTGCTGAACTGAATTTGGACGAACTTCTTTGTTGTTGATTCTCGGAATTATTTCTTTGAAAGTAATAAAATTCTTTTGTTCAAAATCGATTGTTTCTTCTCCTAGCTGTTTTTGAAAAGTGCTGTAAATCGATTTGGTTTCAATCTGCGAAATCATTTTGTCGATCGAACTCATAACGGCATTTTTAAAACTCATCTGAACCGCTGGATCAAAATACAGTTTTACTTCTTTTTCTTTAATGATACGCTGAGGTTCTGAAGCTGAAGTGCTGTCGGTCAATCCTAAATTGCTGACGATTTTCTCTACATTCTGATTTACTTTTTCCTGTAAATCTGAACTTAAGTTTTCTGGAATTACAATTGCGAGTTGAAATTTTCCTTTGTACACATTTTCTTTGGCCATTTCTTCTGTAATCGGTTTATGGTCAATTTGTGTTACAATGATAAAATTTTTGCTTTTTTCTAAATTTTCAAAAACGGTTTTGGAAACAGATCCTTTGTCTTTATCGACCAAAAGAATCTGAATTTTAGAATCGGTTACCGCCTTAAAAGTGCTGTCTTGAATTAAGGTTACGGCAATGACCAAAACCAAAGGCATGACAAACAAAATGATCAGTCCGCCTAAATCTCTTTTTAGCAAAAGGAATTCTTTTACTATCGACATCCAAATTTTATATATCATCTCTCAACGCTTTACCAGTTAATGAAATAAAAACATCTTCGAGATTTCGGGCATCTTTTGTAGATTCAATTAATGCCGACGGAGTTGCCTGCGCATAAATCTGTCCTTGATCTAAAATGGCAATTTGAGAACAAAAATCTTCGGCCTCAGCCAAATGATGCGAGGTATAAATAATAGTTGTTCCGTTTTGGTTCAACACTTTTAAATAATCGATAATGGCAGTTTTAGAATGTACATCGACACCAACTGTTGGTTCGTCCAAAAATAAAACTTTCGGATTATGCAGAATTCCTGCGATCAGGTTGACACGGCGTTTCATTCCGCCCGAAAAGGTCTGAACTTGTTTATCGGCAAATTTCAATAGACCTAAAAGATCAAGAGTTTCGATTACTTTATCTTTTAAATCAGAACCTTTTAAACCATACATACTTCCAAAATAAAGCAGATTTTCTCTTGCTGTTAAAGTCGGATACAAAGCATATTCTTGAGGTACAACGCCTATGATTTTTTTAATTTTTGAAGCATGATGCTGATAGTCTAAACCATCAATTGTAAAATGTCCCGAAGTTGGCTTAACCAATCCGCAGAGCATAGAAATCAAGGTTGTTTTTCCGGCACCGTTTGGACCAAGCAATCCAAAAATCTGACCTTCATTAATATTTAGCGAAACATTGTTCAAAGAATACATTTCTGCATTTTTGTACTTTTTCGAAAGGGATTCTATTTGAATGATAGACTGCAAAATAGTGTTTTAGCTGATCGCTTTTTTTAATTTTTTGAAAAAGATTTCTTCTCTATTGGCAATGTCCAAAAGTTCATCGGCAATAGTATTGTAGGCATCTTCTTTGGCACTTCTGTTTTTGTAAATACGCGAAGCTTCAACAGCAAAATCTCGCCATGAATCTCCAATTTTTGTCATTTCTTTCGAAAGTTCTTTCAGCTCTTCATTACCTAAAATAACCGAAGCTTCCTGTAAAAATGCGGCATAAATAAAACGGAAGCCACCGCCACCCGTTCCAATTTCTTCCTGCATACGAACCATTTGCGCTAGATAATGATTTGCTTTTCTAACACCATGTTTTTTAGGCCATTTACGAATCTGGCGAGAAACCATTTTGATCCCGCGAACACCTACAATAGGCATTGGCGCAAGCATATCTCTGCACGTATTTTTGATTCCTTTAATGATGGCGCTTTTTAAATCGACTTCTTTTGGAATCTGAATCGGATAGTACATTTGTCCCCGAGGCGCAAAAGCTCCTTTGGCAAAACGCACTTTATTCATGTCTTCGTATGTTAAAGTCGTAACGGTCTCCATTACAGGATCGCTCACTAAATATTCGGTTTCAGTTTTTCCGTAAACGACTAAATTGTGCGCGTTGAAATGAAAACGATATTCGTCTGGGAAATAACTTAAATTGTAAACGCCAACCTGTAATCCGGTTGGGATATTATTTTTTAAATTTTCGTCTAAAGCTTTATTGGCATTTGCGATAGAAGAAAATTTTTGTCTTTTTATTTTTAAATTTAAACGGGTTGCCACTTTATTGAAAATCTGTCCTGGTAAAGTTCTGTAACTGATTGCCGGTGCATGATTAACTTTTATAAAAGGCAGATATACAAAAAACAATCCAGAGCCAATACCAAAAACCATCGGTTCGCTAATGTTTAGTCCGCTATTTTTAAGCAGATTTGACGCTACTCCATTCTCGCAATGAGCAGACTGATGATGTGTGAAAGTTAATTCCATTTATTGGGTAATGCTGTTTTTTAATTCTTCGATTGATATTCCAAAAGTATCAGCATATTTTTTCAGGATTTTATCGTTTAGTTTGGCAAAAACGCTTGGTTTAAAATGTCTTTTTACACGCCATTTCCAAAACCCGACATAACTGGATAATATGTTAAGATCCATTTTATTGGCCTCCATAAAATACACAATAGGACTTGCCTCGCCATCTAAAACCTGTTGTTTGGCATCGGCAATTCGTTCGTTTATTTCATCAATAGAATTTGAAAGCGCTATTGTTTTAGGTTCCCAGCCTGTACTTAATGTTGTGGTATAATTGCCGTTTTCATCTGTCGCATACAAAAGTTCTTTAACGTTGTTTTTCGTTAAGTTGCTTTGATCCTGAGGTACTTTATCTTTTTCCATTTTGCTAATTTAATTTATTAGAAATATGCAGATTGAAACTATACATAAGCTAATTATTAAAAATCCAAGATTTGTGAAAGCTAAAATTCGCTTTTTCTTCACGAAAAAATAAATCATTTCTATCAATAACCCAAAATAGAAAAAAAAAGTGATGAATAGTGTTAAAACAAACATTCCTAGACCTGCATCGGTATGTCTATGTTGGTCTTGATCGCAAAGCGAATGCGGATCATAAATGAAGCTCCAAAACAAGACTAATAATCCAAACAATGACAATAAAACCCCGATTCGAATACCTAAATGTAAAATGACTTTTTTAAAATTATCCAACTGAAACTGTTTTCTGAATGAACAAGTTAATTTCGCATTCTAAGAGTATCTTATCTTCGACAGAACTTTTACAGCTCATCGTACATAAAGTGTAATCATCGCCAGTAAATTTCGAAACTAAATCTGCTTTGGTTATAATAGTATCGCCTACTTTTGGAAGCGCATGAATTTTTACATTCTTCAACGCGCTGATAAATCCAATTACATTTACGTTTTCATTTTCAAGTCCGTTATCGTCAAAAAAGTATTTTTTTCCAACAATTGCCGAACAAGTCTGAGCGGTATTTTCTATTAAACCAGCCTCAATAAAAATATTGTTTTGGACAAAAATATTGTCTTCTTCGACAAGAAAAACAGTTTCTACTGAACTTGAATCAATATTCAAAATCAAATCCACCATAAGCATTGGCGCTCGGTGCGGTAAATAATTTTGTATGTCAACGGCAGTAGCTTTCATTATGGTTTTTATTTTGCCAAAACAGTTTTCATCTGTCCTCTGGCAATTTCTTCATTGTTTAACGTCGTCACAATATCGACCAAAGTAATTCCTGCAAATTCCTGCAGAATTGTTACTTCAGACTGAATGATGTCGTTTGTTTTTGGAAGTCTCTTAATTTCAATTTCTTTGATAGAACCAATGTAGCCGGTTGGGGCAATTTCGTTTTTCAAAAAATATTGATATCCTGTGTGCAAAGCCACAGATTGTGCCATATGTTCTATTAATCCAGCTTCCAGAAAAGTATTTTCAGTAACAAAAATATTATTATTCTGAATTTCTAATCCAGCAACCAAAGAAGTTTCAGAATAAAAATGCATAGCATCTACCATCACAAAAGGAAACTTTTGCGGCAATAAATTCTCTACCATTTCTTTTTCTAGAAGTGCCATTGTCTCCATTAGCAAACTGTTAAATATGCATATGCAAAAGAAAATCTTCCGCTTTCTGGAACAGATAATAAAATTTTATCTCCTTTTTTCAAATTCCCTGAATTCAGTAATTCTTCAAGAGCCAGGTAAATAGAGGCAGAGCCTACATTTCCAACTCGAGAAAGATTCATGAACCATTTATCATCGCTCATTCCGATACCTTTTTCATTTAAACCTTTTTTCAATCCTTCAACAAAAAAGTTAGAAGAAACGTGAGGAATAAAGTATGTGATATCTTCCGATTTAATATTGTTTTTATCCATGGCGTCTTTCATGCTTTCTGCACCTTTAGACAGGATAAATTCGTCTAATAATTTAACGTCTTGTTTTATAGAGAAAACAGACTCATTTAGCCATTGTTCTGGTGAATAATCGCTCCAACCTTTAATTTCTCCGTTTTCCAATTTATCACCTCCCGCATACATACAGGTTTCCAATTCGTATGCATACGAAAAAGCTTCCATCCATTCGATTTTTAGCGAAAGCGGACCTCTTGGTTTATTTTCTAATAAAAAAGCTCCTGCACCATCAGAAAGCATCCAGCGAAGAAAATCTTTTTTGAAAGCAATAATGGGCTGTTCTTCGAGGCTTTTTAAATTATCGGCCTCATGATTGTATTTTTGAGCATTCAGCCAGGTCGAAACTTTTTCAGACCCTGTACAGATTGCATTTTTTGAATTTCCAGATTTTATAGAAAGAAAACCAAATTTAAGAGAGTTCATTCCGGCACAGCAAACTCCAGTTGAAGAGTTTAATTCTACCGATTTGTTTTTTAGCAGACCATGCACCATCGCAGCGTGCGAAGGCAGGAATATGTCGGGAGTTGAGGTTCCGCATGAAAGTACTTCTACATCTTGAGGCGTAAAATTTTCGTCGAATAACGGTAAAATTGCATTTCTTGTTAATTCGGCATTGCTGTGAGTGCTTTTTCCTTCTTTATCAACAGCGTAAAATCGGCTTGTAATTTTATTGTTGCGCAAAATAATACGTCTTGCCTTTGAAGCAGTATCATTGATAAGGCCCAAGTAAGCTTCCATTTCGTCATTTGAAATGGCTTCGTTTGGCAAATATTTTGCAGCTTTTGTAATATATACTTCAAACATAATCTAAATTTCGTCTCTAAACTCCCTGATAATATTGAGTTTCCTTTTTTATAGTTTTTAACTTAAGCGGATAGGTAATAAGGTGCAATATATACACTATTGGTGAAATTAACCATATCGCAAGGAATAAATAAACATTAAATACTTTAAGCAGTTGTTTTCGTTTTTTTTGATTTTTATAAATGATGTTTGACCATTTATTGAAAATTTTATTGGCCGTTTTGTCAACAGTCACTAAATACGAACTTATTTTTACAGCACCGGCATCGACCAATTTTGGCTGTAATTGGGCTAAATTATTTTTTTGCAAAGAATCAAGCATGATTTCTCCAAACTGACTCGATTCTTGTATGTCTTTTTCTGAAACTCCTGGGAGCGGAAAAATACCTAAATACTTTTTCTTAACTCCAGAAAACATCCATTCTACAATGGTTATAACACTGATTAGATTTCCAACGCGGTCTACCAAAGCTACGTTTCCAACCAAATTGGCATTGGCTTTTCTCAGTAAAACTTTGATTTTTTCCTGAGCCATAATCCACATGTTTCTAGAGCCGCTTATTGTGATAACAGGAGTATTATTTAAAATTTTCTTAGCATCATCGCTTTTCAAAAACGAATTGATTGGAATTGAAGGCGATAAATACCAAACCTGATAATGAAATAAAACTAAGTCAAACTTTGTGTTTAGGATTTCTTCTGGAACAGGTTTTAATGCTGTAGGAATCTGTAAAAATGACTCTGGAAAAGCATCAAAAAATGATTCTTTGTTCCAAGGAAACGGAAATGGTTTTTCTAGTTGTATTTCGTGAAATGTGAGATTTATTTCTTCAGAATCTAGAAATGGCTTTGCAATATTTCGTGCAATAGATTCCAGCTGTCCAGACTGAGAATAATAAATTACGAGAACATTTTTCATTTTAGGTTTTTTGGCTTTGGTGGTCAGCAAAAGTAAGTAAATTTATTTAAACGAATTTTCTTATTTCGACCAACGTTTTTTTATTAGCCACGAATTCACGAATTATTTAAAATACTGTAATAATGATTTTACTGAAATTATAACTATAGAAAATTTTCACCAATTATGATTTATGCAAAAAATATTATTTTACGAAAAAGAATTAGTGGAATTAGCGACAAAAGCAATCGTTCCAAATGATTAGCGAAAATTCGTGAATTCGTGACAAAAAAAATATAGCAGTAAAAAATTACGATTTTATGTCATTCCAAAAATCAAAATAATTGAACCATTGCAAAGGATATCGATGCAGTATGCTTTCTACGCTTTTTACGTATTCTTTTAGCAAGCCTTTTTCATCACGATGTTTTACTTCGGCTTCACGCGCGTATAAGTGGTAATGCAAGTTTGGCTCTTTCATTACATAAACAAAAACAACAGGGACTTTTAATCGGGAGGCAATTAAAAATGGACCAGCAGGGAAGTTGGCTTCTTTGCCCAAAAGGTTTTCAGAAAGTGATTTGGTGCCTTCAAAATAACGGTCGCCTGTAAAACAGATTAGTTCGTTATTGGCCAAAGCGGCATTGATCTCAAAAATATGAGAGAGATCTTCTTTGATAATAATAAATTTTACGGTTGGTTTTTTAGAAACGCTTTCCAGATAGTTTTTAATGGCAGAATGCTCGAGATCTGTAGTTACTAAATTGATTTGGAAATTAAGGTCGATATCTCCTAGAAAATGTTCTGCAATTTCAAAATTACCAACATGGGCACTGATTAAGACACCGCCTTTTTTTTCGGCAAGCAATTTTTTGAGTGTTTCTATTCCGTCAAATTCATAAGTAAATTTGTTTCGCATTCCTGCAGAAATAGAAACTTTGTCAATAATAGTCTGTCCAAAAGTATAATAGCTTTTGAAAACCATTTTTTTGGATTTGAAATAGGAGTATTGGAGTCTTTCTTTAAAATAATAGAAAATGGCTCTGTTGCTTTTTCTTAGAAATAAAAAATAATAGGAAGCAACAAAATAAAGTAGGACATAAGCAGCCTTTATACCCGCTTTCTGAATTAAGAAAACGAATATTTTATAACCTAAAACAGTTCCTTTGGATTTGCCATCCCATTGACTCATTTAAGCTGATTTGGCTTTGATTTTAGTTTCGATTAAGTCATAAAAACTTTGAAAATCAGAAATTCCAACAAAATCTGCTTCAACTAGTTTTACACCAAAGTTTGCCTCTATCGAAACGACCAAATCAACATAATCCAGACTGTCTAACCCAAGTGTATCTTTTAAATTAGCATTTGGTTCAATGTCGTCATTATCAACTTCAAATTCATCAACTAAAAAACCATTAATTTTTGCTATAATCTCTTCTTTATTCATTGTTCAATTTAAACTTTTTAACCACCAACGCAGAGTTGGTTCCTCCGAAACCGAAAGAATTGGACAAAAATATGTCAAATTTTTTGTTTAACGTAGTTTTAACTAAATTTAATTTTGACGCATCTTCATCTGGGTTTTCTAAATTGATGTTTGGCGCGATAAAATCGTGCTGCATCATTAGGATAGAATAAATGATTTCGCTTGCTCCTGCCATCCAGCATTCGTGGCCTGTCATAGATTTTGTAGAGCTCACAGGAGGATTTTTTTCTCCAAAAACTTCAAAAATAGCTTTTGCTTCATTTGCATCTCCGACAGGAGTTGAGGTTGCATGGGCATTTATATATTCAATGTCTGAGGCGCTTAATTTTGCATCGTCAAGCGCACGTTTCATTGCTGTTGCAGGACCTTCAACGTTTGGAGTTGAGATGTGCCCTCCGTTTGAAGAAAATCCGTAACCGCCAATTTCTGCTATGATATTGGCACCGCGCGCCATTGCAGATTCGTAACTTTCTAGAATTAAAGTTGCTCCACCGCCACTCGGAATTAAGCCGTCACGCCCAGCATCAAAAGGTCTAGAAGCTTTTGTAGGATCGCCTTCTCTGTTAGAAAAAACTCCCAATCCGTCAAAACTGCTCATTGCGTATTTGTTGATTTCCTGAGCTCCGCCAGTAATTACAATGTCTTGAAAACCGCTTTTGATTAAAAAATAAGCCAAACCAATTGAGTGAGAGCCGCTGGCACAGGCCGCGCTAACAGTTAAATTGATTCCGCGAAGTTTAAAAATCGTAGATAGATTCATCGTTACCGTAGAATTCATCGATTTGAAAATGGCGCCAGAACCAATTAGGGCAGTGTCTTTTTTCTCTCGCACAATATCTGTTGCGTCAATGATAGCTTTAGAAACGCTGTCGTTTCCGTACATAATGCCCACTTCGTGAGTGTCAAAAAAAGCATCGTCAATGTTTGCATTTTTCAATGCTTCTATAGTAGCCATATAAGCATACTCGGTTTCTTCACCGATGCTCATACGTTGTCTTCGCGTCAATAAATTTTTAAGATCGGCTTTCGGAACCATCCCTGTCAATGCCGATTGAAAACCAAATTCTTTACGTTCAGAATCAAACTGAATACCAGATTTTCCTTCGTACAACGAATTTTTTACTTCGTCTAAAGAAGTTCCGATACAAGAATAAATTCCCATTCCAGTAATTACAACTCGTCTATTCATCGTTTTTCAAAAGTAATTTTTTATCCTTAAAGTGTAATTTTTTTAATCTTGCCGCAAAGGCGGCACAAAGGCACAAAGTTTTTTTAAAGTCTTTTTGCTTAAACTTTGCGACTTTGCGAGCAATTTTCTATGTTTAAAAATCTTAAAATAATCTCGCAAACATAGTATTCTTTAAGAATATATTCCGCCGTTTATATTGATAATTTCTCCTGTAATATAGCTTGCTTTTTTAGAAATCAAAAAGCTTACCAAATCTGCCACTTCTTCTGCTTCGCCAAAACGATTTACAGGAATTAGCTTTAATAATTCTTTTTCGTCGAGCTGGCTTGTCATATCGGTTCTGATAAAACCTGGAGCGACAGCATTTACAGTAATATTTCTTTTGGCAACTTCCTGCGCTAGAGCTTTAGTGGCTGCTACAATGGCGCCTTTTGCAGCCGAATAATTGGCTTGCCCTGCAGTTCCTTTTACTCCAGAAACCGAAACCATATTTACGATTCGGCCATATTTATTGCGTAACATTTTTTGAATGAAAAACTGCGTAACATTGAAGAAGCCGTTTACACTTGTATTCATAACGCCGTTCCAGTCCTCTGGTGTCATCCACATAAAAAGACCGTCTTTTGTAATTCCGGCATTGTTTACAATTGCTTCAACCAATTTTTCAGGATTAGCTTCCTGCCAAGCCGTTAAAACATTTTGCACTTCTTCAAAATTAGAAACATCAAATCCTAAAATTTCGCCTGTTGCGCCTAAATTTTGCACTTCTTGCAATGTTTCTTCGGCAGCTGTTTTATTCGAATGATAATTAATCAGAATATGATAATCGGATTCTACGGCTAGTTTTTTACAAATCGCACTTCCAATTCCTCTCGAACCGCCTGTTACTAATACACATTTCATTTATAATGTAGGTTTTATTTTTGTTTGCCATAAATGAAACCGCTTTATTAAATGCGATTTCATTTATGCAAATTTCTAATTTATTTGGAGATAAATATTATTTCTTTTTTTTCGGTGCCGGTTTTTTTGCTGCGGGTTTGGTTTCCTCTTTTGGTTTTTCGGCAGGAGCTGCAGCAGGTTGAGGCTTTTCTGCACTTTTAGAAAACAGTTCTGCGTTTTCAAACCATTGGTTGGCTAGAACTGTTCCGTCTGGTTTAAGAAATCCCCATTTTCCTTCGTTTTTTACTCTGGCAACACCGCCAATAAACCCTTTATCTTGTTGGGTAAACATCGCAATAATAGCATTTGTAGTGATGCCATATTGGGTTGGGATTACTAATTTTCCAGATTCATTAATAAATCCCCAGTTGCTTTCTTTTACTGGAGCCAGACCGTTTGTACTGAAAACTTCGGCGTCATTGTAAGTTGGTTCGATTACAAATTTTCCTTCAGGATTGATGAATCCCCATTTTTTTCCAACTAAAACGGGAGCTAAATTTTTTGAGAAAGCTTTTCCTTTATCATAAATAGGAAGAATGGCCCAATTTCCTTTTAAATCGATGTATCCAATTTTTCCATTCTTTTTGGCGAAAGTCAAATCTTGAGTTTCGAAATCCCAGATTTTTTCGGCTCCGTCAACTGGAGTAAATTTTCCGCCGCTTACCAGTCCGAAGGTTTTGTCTTTTCTGGCCCAAGTGGTTCCTTTAAAATAGTTTCCAACTTCTGCATAAACAGGTTCAACCAATTCTTTTCCGTTAGTATCAATGATTCCCCAGTTTTTGTTTAATTCAACTCTGGCATAACCATTTTCAAAAGGTTTGATCTGGTCGTATTTTGGTTCTAAAACCACTCCCATTTTGTTGTTGATCAACCCCACTTTATTGTTTTGTCTGAAGAAAGCAACACCGTCATTAAAATCAAACACTTTGTCTGAAACTGGCGCTTGTTGAATTTCTCCCTTTGTATTAATGTAAACCCAGTCTTTGTCTTTTTGCACAACTGCGATTCCGCTGTTAAAATCTTTGGCATCTTTAAAATCTGCTGGAATTACCCAAGTTCCTTTGGCATCGATAAATCCCCATTTTCCGCCATTTTCTACAGCAGCTAAACCTTCAGAGAAACTTCTCGCAGATTTATATTGAGGTTCAATTTTAAAAGATCCATCTTTAGACAGATATCCAATTTTGGAATTTTTTTTAACTAATGCTAATTCTTGACTATTAACAAATTGAATGCAGCTTAGCAATAAAAAAACAAGTGACTTTTTCATGGTTTTAAGATTCAATATTAATACTGTAAAATAAAGATTTTTAACTATTTATCAAATAATCTTTTACTTTTTGAACAAAAGGATACATTACTTGGTCTTCCTTAAATTCTGGAATTATATTTCTGATATCGTCGTACCATTTTTTAGTTGTAGACGAAATTTGATTTTTTTGTTTCAAATAATCAATAGCCTGAACAATTGTGATTAATTCGATGGCCAAAACTTCAAAAGAGTTTTCGATTACTTTTGATGTAATTACCGCAGCATTTGTTCCCATACTTACAATGTCTTGGTTGTCATTGTTGTTTGGAATACTGTGCACGTACATTGGGTTAGATAATGTTTGGCACTCTGCCGTTGTAGAAGTGGCGACGAATTGAACGCCCTGCATTCCGAAATTAAATCCTAATGTTCCTAAGTTTACGAATGGAGGAAGAATTTCGTTGATTTTTGAATTCAATAAATAATTCAATTGACGTTCTGCCAGCATCGTTAATTTGGTAATAACGATTTTCAGTTTATCCATTTCAAGCGAAATATAATCTCCGTGGAAATTTCCGCCGTGGTAAACGTGTTTGTTTTTTACGTCGATAATTGGATTATCGTTTGCTGAGTTAAATTCGTCTTCCAGAATTGAGGCAACATTATTGATCGTTTCCAAAACGGGTCCTAAAATTTGAGGAACGCATCTTAACGAATAATATTCCTGAACTTTTTCTTTGAAGATTTCTTCTGTGTTTTCGCCAGAATATAAATGGTCTTCTCTTTTTCGGATTAAAGTACTGTCAGAAAGATTTTGTCTCATTCTTTCAGCAACTTCCTGTTGTCCTTTATGACGTTTTGTTTGGTTTAATTCTTCTGAGAAATGATCATCATACGCTTGCACCAATTCGTTAATTGCACACGAAGCTTTCAATGACCAGTCTAATAATTTTTTTGCATAATGAACATTCACAACACCAATTCCTGTCATTACAGAAGTTCCGTTGATTAATGCCAGCCCTTCTCTAATTTCTACTTGAATTGGTTTTAAACCTTCAATTTCAAAAACTTCTGCAGTTGCGCGTCTTTCACCTTTATAAAAAACTTCGCCTTCGCCAATTAAGACCAAAGCCAAATGTGATAGCTGTACTAAGTCTCCGCTGGCACCAACGCCGCCATGTTCAAAAATTAAAGGCGTAATATCTCTATTGATTAATTCTGCCATTAAATGAATAACAGAAGAATGAACTCCTGAGTTTCCTAAAGAAAGTGTATTTAATCTTGCTAAAATTGCCGCTTTTGCACACTCAGCATTTAAAGGTTTTCCAGTTCCAGAAGAATGGCTTCTGATTAAATTATATTGCAGCTGAATTTGATCTGACTCCTTAATTCTATATTGAGCCATTGGGCCAAATCCTGTATTTACTCCGTAGATTACTTTGTTTCCTGAGAATTCTTTTAAGAAATTAAAACTTTCGTTTACTCGATTTAAAACCACATCGCTTATGGCAACTTTGTTTTTTCCAAAGATTATGGCTTCAAATTCTGCTAAACTTAGATATTCATTTATTGTATTCATCAAATCGATTTTGGTTGCGCTAATTTAATTTTATTTATCAAAATAAATGTAGTTATTTTGATGATGGCAAATGTAGGTTAATTAATGATAATAATTCTAATATGACAAAGGAGTTTGTTGATGTTTTAGTGATTGGTGCGGGACCGTCTGGATGTGTTTCGGCATCGTATCTTTTTAAAAACAATGTTAAAGTTAAAGTTGTAGAAAAAACGAAGTTTCCGAGACTTGTAGTAGGAGAAAGCCTTATTCCGCGAGTAATGGATCATTTTGCTGAGGCAGAATTGTTTGACGCTCTTGATGCGATGAACTTCGAAAAAAAAT
Source organism: Flavobacterium sp. TR2 (assembly GCF_025252405.1). Taxonomy (NCBI): domain Bacteria; kingdom Pseudomonadati; phylum Bacteroidota; class Flavobacteriia; order Flavobacteriales; family Flavobacteriaceae; genus Flavobacterium; species Flavobacterium sp. TR2. Next base: position 1,115,879 of record NZ_CP104307.1, read on the forward strand.
TAGGCGCTCGTTTTATTAGAGGCGAAGAAATCTGCAATTTTGATTTCAGCGTAAAATTTGGAAAAGGCTGGGACTGGACTTGGCAGGTTCCAAGAGCTGATTTTGACAATACAATGGCTCAGGAAGTGATAAGAAAAGGAATTGATTTGGAGTTTGAAACAGAAGTTCTGGAAGTTTCTTTTGAAGGAAAAAAATCGAAAACTATTGTAAAAGATGCGGCCGGAAACCTAAAAGAAATTCACGCCAATTTTATTATTGATTCTAGCGGATACGGACGCGTTTTGCCAAGACTTTTAGATTTGGACACACCTTCAAAATTAGATCCGCATTCTTCTATTTTTACCCATGTTAAAGACATTAATAGAGAAGAAGGCGTGGAGGGAACTCAAATTTCTTTTGATATTCTGGAAACTGAAGTTTGGCTTTGGGTAATTCCGTTTTCTAACGGAAATACAAGTTTGGGTGTTGTTGGCCCGACAGATTTTATCAATTCTCTTTCTGAAAATAAAGATAATGCTGAGGCTTTGCGAAATGCCATTCAAAAATCAGATTATTATATTAAAAGATTTGCAGGAACAGAATTTTTGTTTGAGCCAGTTAAATTAGAAAATTACTCAAGAGCTGTAAAAAGAATGTACGGTGACGGTTTTGCCTTAACAGGAAACAGTTCAGAATTCTTAGATCCAGTTTTCTCTTCTGGAGTTGCGTTTGCAACAGAATCGGGAATGCTGGCGGCAAAATTATATTTGAAAGAATCACAAGGAATTCCGGTAGATTGGGAAGTGGAATTTACACAATACATGAAACGCGGAATTGCTGTTTTTACGACTTATGTTCAAGAATGGTACACAGGAAATCTGCAGACATTATTCTTCCATCAGCCGGAAAATCCAGAAGTAAAAGAAAAAATATGTGCCGTTTTAGCAGGTTATGTGTGGAACGAAGAAAATTCGTTTGTCAAGAAACACGATCACGTAATTGCCAATATGGCCTATTTACTGAATATGCAAAAAGAACAAAGCCCTGAATAATCAGGGCTTTGTTTATTTAGAAAAGGATTCATTCCGTAGGAATGTCTGGTCGGTAGAAAAAAAATTGAGTTTCGATAATACGTTCCGTAGGAACGTTTGATTAATTGATTTGTTTATATCATTTGCGTTAATCAGATGTCCCTACAGGACATAATGCAAAACGAACTATATATTTTTTTCTACCGATCAGACATTCCTAACGGAATATTTAATGAATTATAATCCGAATATTTTATCCATTAAAATCCATTTTTGTCCTGGTTTAGCCCAAGGTAAAGCTTGTTGGAATTTCCACATTAAGTTTTCCCATTCCTGAACTTTTTCGTTTGCTGCGTCGGCTTGGTCTTTCTTTTCGAAAGTAAAATCGGCATCTGCTTCGATGATCATAAACAATCGATTTCCTGTGCAGTAAATATCCAGTACTTCAATTCCAGCATTTTGAATGCTTTTTTTAATTTCTGGCCAGACATTTTCATGCAGTTCTTTGTATGCTGCAATTAAATCAGCATCATCTTTTAAATCTAACGCCAGACAGAATTTTTGTGCTGCCATAATTTTATTTTTGCTGGTAAGCTACGGCAGTCTGCTTGCTTGTGCCTAAACCTTCAATTCCTAACTCGATTACGTCACCTGCTTTAATATAAATCGGATCTGGCTTAATTCCTAATCCAACTCCCGGAGGTGTTCCTGTACTGATTACATCGCCAGGAAGCAATGTCATAAATTGGCTTAAGTAATGTACTAAAAAAGGAATTTTGAAAATCAAGTTTGATGTATTGCTGTTTTGGAAAGTTTTTCCGTTTACAGTAAGCCACATTTTAAGATTATTTACGTCGCCTACTTCGTCTGGAGTTGCCATGATTGGTCCAAGAGGAGCAAAGGTATCAGAACCTTTTCCTTTTGCCCATTGTCCGCCGCGCTCGATTTGAAATGCTCTTTCGCTGTAATCATTTAGAAGGCAGTATCCGGCAATATGGTTTGGAGCATCTTCTTCAGAAACGTAGCTTGCTTTTTTGCCCACCACAAATGCCAATTCTACTTCCCAATCTGTTTTTTCGCTGTTTTTTGGGATGATCAAATTGTCATTTGGCCCGCATAAAGAAGTTGTCGATTTAAAGAAAATGATGGGTTCTTCTGGAATTGCAGCACCCGTTTCTTCGCAGTGATCTACATAATTTAATCCGATACAAATAATTTTTGAAGGACGTGCCACTGGCGAACCTAAACGTACTGAATCGCTTACCTCTGGTAAAACAGGATTATTTTTTAAGGCTTCTTCTAATTTTGCCAGACCGTCATTTTCAAAAAAAGCTTCGTTGTAATCTGTTACAATAGACGAAACATCATATCTTTTATCATTTAGCAGAACACCTGGTTTTTCCTTTCCTTCTTCTCCGAATCTAATAAGTTTCATATTTTAATTTTTTTAATAATGTATTTTTTTTTAGCCACGAATTCACGAATCAAAATGATTTGTAAAAATTCGTGAATTCGTGGCTAATTTTTTTAGTTATTCAATTTGATAAAACCTCCATCAATTGGGTAATCTGAACCTGTGATGAAAGATGATTCGTCGCTGCATAAGAATAGGGCTAAAGTGGCGATTTCTTCAGGTTTTCCCATGCGGCCGATTGGTTGTGATTGAGATAATTTTTCGAAAATTTCTTCTTCTTTTCCAGGATAATTCTTAGCGATAAATCCGTCTACGAAAGGCGTGTGAACTCGCGCAGGAGAAATTGAATTGCATCTGATTTTATCATGCAAATAATCTTTTGCAACCGATAAAGTCATGGCCATAACCGCACCTTTTGCAGTAGAATAGGCAAAACGATCTGGAATACCGACCCAGCTTGCAATAGAAGCCAAGTTTAAGATCACTCCTCCGCCAGAATTTCTCAATGCGGGAATCGAAGCATGAAGGCAGTTGTAAACTCCTTTTACGTTTACATTCATAATTCGGTCAAAATCAGATTCAGAAGTTGTGTCTACTTTTCCAACGTGAGCAATTCCAGCGTTGTTAACTAGAATATGAATATTTCCGATTTTCTCAAAAGTCGATTTTACTTGTTCGTGGTTTGAAACATCGCAGGCGTGAGCAAAAACACTTCCTCCAGCAGATTTAATTTCTTCAACCGTTTCTTTTGCGCTTTCTTCTGTTAATTCTAAAACATGAACTTCTGCACCCTGTTTCGCAAATAAAACCGAAATCGCTCTTCCAATTCCGCTTCCGCCGCCAGTGATAATTGCTTTTTTATTTTGTAATGAAAACATTTTATATGATTTTTTTAAAGTTATTTTTAATGGAGAGTTTTATAAAGATACGCCGCGTTTCCACGGAATAAAATCGTCTTGGTTTAATTGAACCGCTTTCGGAATGATTTCTCCGCTTGCCGCTTTGATGCAATATTCTAAAATTTCTTCGCCCATTTCTTCAATAGATTTTTCTCCGCTGATAATTGGCCCGCAGTCAATGTCGATAATATCTTTCATTCTTGTTGCCAAAACTGAGTTTGTTGCTACTTTAATTACCGGACAAACCGGGTTTCCTGTTGGAGTTCCCAATCCGGTTGTAAACAAAATTAGAGTTGCACCAGAAGCTGCTTTTCCAGTTGTAGCTTCTACATCATTTCCTGGTGTGCAAACCAGACTTAAGCCTGGCTTTGTAACCAATTCGGTATAATCTAAAACATCAACAACAGGAGAAGTTCCGCCTTTTTTGGCTGCTCCCGCACTTTTAATTGCATCTGTAATTAAACCGTCTTTAATATTTCCCGGAGAAGGATTCATGTGGAAACCAGAACCTACTTTATGCGCCAACTCATCGTAAGATTCCATTAAATCGATAAATTTTTTAGCTTTATCTTCAGTAACACATCGGTCGATTAAATTCTGCTCGGCACCACATAATTCTGGAAATTCGGCCAAAAGAATTTTTCCGCCTAAAGCTACGACTAAATCAGAAGTATAACCTACAGCAGGATTTGCAGAAACCCCGCTGAAACCATCGCTTCCGCCACATTTTACACCAATGCATAAATCGCTTAAAGGAGCATCGGTTCTTTCGTATTTGTTGATTTCAATTAAGCCTTCAAAAGTCTTTTTTATAGCATTTGTAATCAGAACCTCTTCGCTTTCTGTCTGCTGCTGCTCAAAAATAAACAGCGGTTTGTCGAAATCAGGGTTTTGTTTTTTTACATCATTTACAAAATCTTGAACTTGCAAATGCTGGCATCCTAAACTCAAAAGTGTAATTCCGCCCACGTTTGGGTGATTTGCATAAGAAGCCAGCAAAGCGCTCAAAGTAGCAGCATCCTGACGCGTTCCGCCACAGCCGCCTTGGTGGTTTAAGAATTTAATTCCGTCTACATTTTCAAAAACGCGTTTGTTTTTTGGAGTCGGATTCAATTCAATATTAATATCGTTAATGTCATTTCCATTCAAATAACTTTCCAACAATTCGTGCGTAAATTGGTTGTATTTATCCGTCACGGCATAGCCCAACTGTTTATGCAATGCTTCTTTGATTACGTCAAGATTTCGGTTTTCGCAAAAAACAGTCGGAATAAAAAGCCAGTAATTGGCCGTTCCAACACGTCCATCTTTTCTTTTGTAGCCTTTAAAAGTTCTGTTTTCGAATTTTGAAACATCAGGCGCATTCCATTCGTACGAAGCATTTCGGTAGGCGTAAGGATCGGCAGCGTGTTTAAGGTTTTCAGTTGTCATTAAACTTCCTTTTGCCACATCGTTTTGCACTTTTCCAACCAAAACACCGTACATATTTACTTCTTCTCCCTGCTTCATATCTTGCATATAGAATTTGTGCTTGGCTTTGATGAGGTCTTGCAAAATGTAAGTTTCGTTTTCAAAATGAATCGAATCGCCTTTTTGAAGATCGGTTAAGGCAACCAAAACATTGTCATCCGGATGTAGTTTTACAACCAGTTTTTTTGTGTTATTCTCAGACATTGTGTTGTTGTTTTTTTTCTTTTTTTGATGTTGCTGCTTTCGTTTTTGGAATCAATTTAACTCTTTGATTTTCTATAGAATTCGGGCAGTGAACGAAAAATAAAATTAGTTTTTTTACTCATTCGTCATTAGTCTAATATTATCCTTATCTAATCTTTAATTATCTTTGTTGCATGAAATTGGAACAAACCAAAATAGCGTCATATCTCAATACGAAAGTTTCGGTGCTCAATCGTGTCGAACCTTTTTTTCAGGCGCCGTTTCATTCGCATCCAGAACTAGAATTGGTTTATGTTAAGGAGAGTTTTGGCAAGCGAATTATTGGAAATTCTGTAATGCCGTTTGAACCCGGAGATATGGTTTTTTTAGGTGCTGATATTCCTCATGTTTGGCTGAATGATGAAAAATATTATCAGGGAATTGAGGATTTAAGAGCGAACTCGATTGTGGTATATTTTCATAAAGACATTTTCGGACCGACTTTTTACGAATTAAAAGAAACCCAAAAAATAAACGAACTTTTTGTACAGGCGGGAAAGGGCATTTCGATTATCGGAAAAACCAATAAACAGATTGCAAAAAAGCTTGAGAAATTAATTTTTAAAAAAGACTTCGAAGTAATTGTCGGCCTGTTTGAAATTTTGTCTATGCTTTCAGAGAGTCAGGACAAGATTTACATCAATGACGAAATTTATTCGCTGATGCAGAAAGATTCAAAAGTAGACCGTCTTTCTGAAGTTTTTCAGTACGTCAATAAAAATTACAAAAAGAATATTTCCTTAGAAGAAATTGCCGCTGTCGCGAATATGACTCGGACTTCTTTCTGCAGAATGTTTAGACTGAAAACGAAGAAAAACTTTGTCGATTATCTGCACGAAATTAGAATTTCGAATGCCTGCAAATTATTACTGGAAACGGATAAAAGTATGTCTGAAATCGCGTATGAATGCGGGTATAAAACAGCTTCGAATTTTAATAAACTTTTCAAAAAAGTTAAAGGAATTACGCCTTCTGATTTTAAAAATAATGCGAAGGTGAATTAATTTTTGCATAAAAAAAATAGCCACGAATTCACGAATTATTTTTTGACAATCTTTGGGAATAAATTTGTGAATTTGTGGCAAAAAAATTAAAAGATCGATAACCGCCATCAACATAAATAATCTGTCCAGTAGTTAAAAGATTAAAGATTTAAATTAAATCTGCCAAATCTGCGTGAAACAAAAAATAGCTACAAATTCACGAATTATTTTTTGATAATCTTTTGGAATGAATTAGTGAATTCGTGGCTAAAAAATTAAAAGATCGATAACCGCCATCAACATAAATAATCTGTCCAGTAGTTAAAAGATTAAAGATTTAAATTAAATCTGCCAAATCTGCGTGAAACAAAAAATAGCTACAAATTCACGAATTATTTTTTGACAATCTTTTGGAATGAATTAGTGAATTCGTGGCTAAAAAAAAAATTAAATAGATCGGTCTAAATGAGTATAACCGCCATCAACGTAAATAATCTGTCCAGTAGTATGGCTTGATTTTTCAGACAATAAGAAAACTACCATATTGGCGATTTCTTCAGCTGTTGTCATTCGATTTTCTAATGGAATATTTTTAGTGATTGCCGCTAGTTTTTCTTCTTTATTTTCAAAAGTATTGATCCAAGTTTCGTAAAGCGGGGTATAACATTCTGCTACAATTACGGCGTTTACACGAATGCTGTATTTTAGCAATTCAACAGCCCACTCTCTGGTTAAAGCATTTCTTCCACCGTTTGAAGCGGCATAAGCAGAAGTTCCGCCTTGACCTGTTTCGGCAGTTTTAGAACCAATGTTTACGATTGCTCCTTTCGATTCTTTCAAGTACGGAAGAGCGTGCTGTGCCATTAAATAATAATGCACTAAATTTTTGTGGAGAGAAGCGGTAAAGTCTTCATAATTTCCGTTTTCTAATCCAACGCCGTCGTTAACGCCGGCATTATTTACAAGTCCGTCAATACGGCCAAATTTTGCGATAACGGCTTCAACGGCTTTTTTGCAGTCTTCAGGTTTTGTCAAATCGGCGGCAACTTGATGCGCTTCTTTTCCAATGGCTTTTAACTCTTCTACGGCTTTGATGTTATCATTTTCGTTACGTCCAACGATAAACGGAATTGCATTTTCTTCGGCTAAAACCTTAACGATTCCTAAACCGATTCCTTTTGCGCCACCTGTAACGATAATGATTTTTTGGGTTAATGATAACTGCATGGTATTTGTGTATTATAATTTAAAAATCTTGTTTTATGAATAAGGTTGTCACCCTGACAAAATCAAATTATGAAAATCATTCTTTAATCCTTTTCATGTGAGGCTATTTTTATGCAATAGCAACTTTTTTTAAAAATTTACAGCTGTTGTTCATGACAAACAACAGCTGTAAAAATAGAGAGAATAGAACTGATAATTTATTACCAGAACTTAACATAAAGCGCAATAATAATCAGCATCGTAATAACGATTAAGACTGTTGTCTGCGGTTTAACTTTAAACATTCCAGGTTCTGTCTCGAATGCTTTAGGGTTTACTTTTGGCCCAGCGAAACTGATCAGAATCATTGCAATCATTGTAAATAAGAATGATAATCCCATACAGATGTGGAAAGGAATTTCAAAAGCTCCTTTTCCGTTAGGGTAAGCAGTATATAAAAGTGTGTCGTTTCCAAATAATGCCGGAGCGTACTCGTTGAATAAAACAGATAATAAGAATCCTAAAATTACTCCAACGATAGCTGCAGATCCTGTAGTTCTTTTCCAGAACATACCTAAGAAGAACATCGCAAAAACTCCAGGGCTGATGAATCCGGTGTATTTTTGGATGTAGGTAAATCCTCCAACGCCACCGATTCCTAAAATATCATTCCATGTAAATAAAACTGCTAGAAGCATGGCAACAAAAACGGCAAGGCGCCCGATGTTTACTTGCTGTTTCTCGCCAGCATCTTTCTGAATGTATTTTTTATGAACATCTAATGTATAAATTGTCGAGATACTGTTTACTTTTCCAGCCAAAGAAGCTACGATTGCAGCAGTAAGAGCGGCAACAGAAAGTCCTTTTAAACCTGTCGGAAGGAATGTTAAGACAGCAGAATAAGCTCCGTCTTTTCCTCCAACCAATTGTGGCAGGTGACCATTTGTATATAAAACGTAAGCAGCAATACCAGGAAGCATTACGATAAGCGGCATTAATAATTTTAGCATACCAGCAAATAAAATTCCCGTACGTGCTGTCTGTAAATCTGCACCAAGTGCTCTCTGTGTAATATATTGGTTACATCCCCAGTAGTTTAAGTTGATGATCCAGATACCGGCAGCGTAAGATAACAATCCAGGGAAAGTTAAATATTTATCGATTTCTAATTGTGAAGAAGCAGCAGTCGGTTTAGGAATAATCATTTTGAAATGCTCTGGAGCTTCTTTCATTAAAACTTTGAAACCGGCAATTGCATTTTCGCCTACTCCAAAGTATTGCCCAACAGTTGTTAAGGCAATATAAGAAGTTACCAAACCTCCAATGATTAAAACCGCAACCTGAATAACGTCTGTGTACGCCACAACTTTCATTCCGCCAAGAGAAATAAATAAAGCAAAGATGGCTAATCCTAACATGATAACATGAAGATATTCTCCACCGGCAAGACCGTTAATAGCAACAGCTCCTAAGTATAAAATTGAAGTTAAGTTTACAAAAACATATAAAAACAGCCAGAATACTGCCATGATAAGCGCTGTAGACTCGTTGTAACGTGTTTTTAAGAACTGTGGCATAGTGTAAATCTTGTTTTTAAGATAAACAGGTATAAACCATACGGCCACGATAATAAGGGCAACGGCAGCAAGCCATTCGTAAGCAGCAACAGCGATTCCTAAGAAGAAACCTTCACCGCTCATTCCGATGAACTGCTCTGCAGAGATATTAGAAGCAATAAGAGAAGCTCCAATTGCCCACCAGGTTAAATTTCCTTCAGCCAAAAAGTAAGCTTTAGCATCGTGCTCGTCTTGTTTACGTTTGCGGTAAACGGTGTAACCGTAGACAGAGACTACGATAAAATAAATAATAAAAACCGCATAATCTGCGAAAGCGAGGTTTTGGTTCATTGTTAGTAGTATTTTAAAATAATTATTATAGGGTTGTTTGTTTATTTGGTTTTAAATCAGTTTTTATGTTGTTAAATCTTTTTAAAAATGCAAGATGTGTTTTATTTCTGTTATTTTTTTGCGAAAATAAAAGCAGAAGCCAAATGTAAAATAAAAATTTAGAAATCAGCTAATAGTAAATGTGTTTTTTACATTTATTAATTGGAAATTGTGTTAAATTTTTAAACCTTTACGCTTTTACGAGACTTTTGTAATGCACATCTGAAAGCTGTCTCAAGATTTCGGCGCTTTTTTCAGGTGTAATGTCACGTTGCGATTCTCCCAGCATTTCGTAGCCAACCATAAATTTCTTTACAGTTGCCGATCTTAACAATGGTGGATAAAAATGCATATGGAAATGCCATTCCGGATGCAGCAAGCCATCTGTTGGCGATTGGTGAATTCCTGAAGAATATGGGAATGAAGTGTTGAATAAATTGTCATACTTTGTTGTCAGCTGTTTTAAGATTTTCGCGAAAGCGGTACTCTCTTCAGCTGTAAAATCGGTGATTTTGTTTACGGCTCTTTTGCTTACAATCATCGTTTCGTAAGGCCAGATTGCCCAGAACGGAACCAGTGCAACAAAATGATCATTTTCGATTACGATACGATCTCCAGCTTTTAATTCAGCTTTTACATAATCTTCCAATAATGTTCTGTCGTTTTTATCGTAATATGATTTTAAGCTGTTTTGTGTTTTTTCAACCTGAGTCGGCAATGAAGACTGCGCCCAGATTTGTCCGTGCGGGTGCGGGTTGCTGCAGCCCATTACGCTTCCTTTGTTTTCAAAAATCTGAACGTGGTTGATGTATTTTATGTTTCCTAAATCGGTATATTCTTTCTGCCAGGTCTTTATGATGTTTTCAATATCGGCAATTTCCATTTCAGGCAAAGTCAGATCGTGTCTTGGCGAAAAGCAGACTACTCTTGAAATTCCCTGTTCAGGTTTTGCTTTAAAAAAAGTGTGCTTAATATCGTCTTCAAAAATAATCTCTTCCTGTTTCATAGCAGCAAAATCATTTTCAAAAACAAAACTGTTTTCGTATTGCGGATTATTCATTCCGTTGGCGCGGACATTTCCTGGACACAAATAGCAAGTTGAGTCATATTTAGGAAGTTCTTCGGTTGAAATAGTTTCATTTTGTCCCTGCCACGGGCGTTTTGCACGATGAGGTGAAACCAATATCCATTCGTTAAGCAATGGGTTGAAACGTCTGTGGGGATCTTCGTTAATGTCAAAATTTTTCATTGTAGTGTGTTGTGGATTTTAAAGTAGCGTTGTTCCGTTTGAGATTTTTACATCATAGAATTTTAATTCAATTCCAAATGTATCTAAATAAAGCTTTGAAAACTTACGCTTAACCTCATTTTCGTGTCCTTTTTTAACTAAATTGATGGTGCAGCCGCCAAAACCGCCTCCCATAAGTCTCGAACCGATAATGGCATCGTCCTCTTTTGCCGTATCAACAAGCATATCCAATTCTTCGCAGCTTACTTCATATTCTCGCGATAGTCCGTAATGGGTTTCAAAAAGCAATTCTCCTAAAACTTCAATATTTCCTTGGTCTAGAGCTTTGCAGGCCTTGATAACGCGATTAATTTCTTTGACCACAAAATGAACTCTAGCAAAGACTTTTTCTGCCATTTTATCTTTAAGGCTCAAAACCTGTTCTTCTGTAGCGTCTCTAAAACTTTTTACTTCTGGAAAATGGTTTTTTATGATGGATAAACCTTCCTCACATTCTATTCTTCTGGTATTGTATTCTGACGTAAAAAGCGAATGCTTTACATTAGAATCAAATAAAATCAGTGAATAGTCTTTAAAATCGGCATTATGATATTCAAAATCTAAAGTATTGCAGTCCAATTGGATTACTTTGTTTTCGAGACCGTGTACACTAGAAAACTGATCCATAATTCCGCAGTTGATGCCAACCCAATGTTCTGCTTTCTGTCCTAATAATGAAATATCTTTTTTCTCAATTTTTAAATCAAAAAGAGATTTAATTCCGAAAATCATCCCGCATTCTAAAGCCGCAGAAGATGACAGTCCAGAACCAACCGGAATATTGCTGCTAAAAACACAGTTAAAACCAGCAAACGAAAATCCGTTGTCTTGCAATTGTTTGATGACGCCACGAATATAATTGGTCCAAACCACATCGCTCAGTTTTACTTCTTGAGTGAGGTCGATTTCAAATTCTTCGTTTAAATCGATAGCAATTATTTTAGAAGTCTTTGTGTTGTTTTTTTCAAAAGCAAAGCAGATTACTTTGTCAATTGCAGCAGGTAAAACATAACCGTCATTGTAGTCGATATGCTCTCCAATGATGTTGATTCTGCCTGGAGAGAGTACCGTTTTTTGAGGAGAAGAACCGAAAGATTTCTCAAAAAAAGCAACGGTATTCTGTATTAAAGTATTGTTCATTATAGTGTTGTAATTGTGGTATTGTAAAAATAGCTAGTTTAGGGTTTCAAATTTGTAAAGTGTTTTTTGCGTGTATTCTTCTCCTTTTTTCAAAAGAGCATTCGGGAAATGAGCATGATTTGGCGCATCTGGGAAATTTTGCGTTTCAAAACAAATGCCGCTTTGGGCATTGTAATCAACGTTTTCTTTTCCTTTTAGTTTTCCGAAACAATTTCCGCCTACATATATATGCACACTCGGCTGATCGGTGTAAACATTCATTCTCAGTTTGTTCTTTAAGCTAATCAACTGTGCAGCGATTTCAGCTTTAGAATTCACTACAAAAGAATTGTCAATAGGGAAAGGGCAATTTTTAGCCGATCTAAAATCAAAATCATGATTGTTCAAATCGGTAAAGTTTCCTGTCGGAATATTATCAGGATTCGTTTCCAGCATCTTATTCGATTTAATAAACATCTGCTGTTCCAAAACATTACCATCATGTCCATCAAGGTTAAAATAACTGTGATGCGTCAAATTGATTACGGTATCTTCTGTTGAGGTTGCTTTATATTCTAGTTTCAATTCATTTTCTTCGGTCAAAGTATAAGTCAGGTAAACGGTCATTTCTCCTGGGAAATTTTCGTCTAAATGCTCGCTCAAAAGCCCAAAAGTAATGGACGGATTTTCTCCAGTTTTTGCATTAGTTACGCTCCAAACTTTTCTTCCAAAACCTATTTCTCCGCCGTGAAGCGTGTTTCCGTTATTATTTCCTCCAAGGTGAAACTTTTTATTATTCAGGCTAAAAGTTGCATTATGAATACGCCCGGCATAACGGCCAACCGTTGTTCCAAAGTACGGAGCACTCGGTAAATTATAGGATTCTAAATACGATTCTAAATTGTCAAACCCCAATACAACATCTGTTACTTTTCCGTTTGCAGGAATCTGGATAGAAGTTACAGTTGCTCCATAATTGATAATCTGTACTTTCATTCCGTTTTTGTTAACCAGATCAAAAGAATAAATTTCTTCTTTATTAGGCATTAAACCAAACAATTTGCAATAGTGAGTATCTTTTAAATGCGATATGTGTTTTATTTCCATATATTTTTTACCAAAAATGAAATTCAAAAATAAAAACATTTTCTATATTTGCATACCAGTACCTACCAGTTTTTAATTATAATAGTCACAATGACTTTAACATGAACATCATTTCAATCCAAAATAATATTGGTCTGCCAAAATATAGACAGATTATTCTTTCAATCGAAAAAGCGATTGAAGAGGGAAATTTAATAAAAGGAGATACGCTTCCGTCTGTCAATAAAGTCTGTTTGGCATTTTCTTTATCTCGAGATACGGTCTTGCTGGCGTATGACGAATTGAAGAAAAGAGGAATTATTTATGCGATTCCAGGAAAGGGATATTATGTTAAAAGCGTTGAAATCACTATTACTCAGAAGATTTTCCTGCTTTTTGACGAATTAAATATTTTTAAGGAAGATATTTATAATTCGTTTTTAAAAAACATCGGAAAAAATGTTCAGGTTGATATTTTCTTTCATCATTTTAATGTTCAGGTTTTTAAAAAACTGATAAATGACAGCAACGGAAATTATACAAAGTATATTATCATGCCGACGAATTTAAGCGACATCGCCGATTCTATAAAAACCCTACCAGTAAGCGACGTAATTATTTTGGACCAGACCAATCCAGAGTTAAAAATGTTTCCGGCAATTTACCAGAATCATCAAAAAGATATTTACGAAGGTTTGATGAAAGGCAAAACCCGACTGTCAAAATACAAGAAATTGATTTTGATTTTTCCCGGTTTTAGAGAGCCTCCAGGAATGAAATTGGGTTTTGAATCTTTTTGTCAGGCTTATAGCTTTGATTACGAAATTATTTCAGATTTCAGCAATCAGTCTATTGCTTTGGGAGATATGTACATTATACCTCACGATCGCGATTTGCTTTTGGTTATAGAAAATGCAATGAGCAGAAATTTAAAATTAGGAGAGGATTTCGGAATTATATCGTATAATGAAACACCACTGAAGAAAATTGCGGCTAATGGAATTACGACAATTTCAACCAATTTTGAATTAATGGGAAAAATTCTTGCCGATATGGTTTTGAATGGTATAAAAGAGCAGATCGAAAATAAATCTGCTCTTATAGTAAGGAATTCTTTATAGTGTAAGGCTATAAATTGAGCGCAAAGTTGTTAAGCAGTTTTTCTTCGTATTTCTCTTTGTTGAAAGTGTATAGGTAAGAGCCTTTTCTAGAAGACTGCATATCTTTTTCGTCCAGTTTATTTAAGATTTCTAAAGAATTTATTTTGCTGATGAAATTTCTTTTGTCTAATTCTTTGCTCAAAATTGCTTCATACAGTTCTAAAAGCTGGCGCATAGTAAATTTTTCAGGAAGCAGTTCAAAACCAATTGGTTTGATAGAAGTTTTGTATCGAAGCCTCTTAATGGCATTATCGACCATTTCGTTGTGGTCAAAAATTAAGTTAGGAGCGTCATTAATCGGGAACCATTCTGCATGATAATTTTTAATCAATTCAGCATTGTGGTTTTCAATATTAATTAAAGCAAAATAAGAAACCGAAATGGTTCTTTCTACCGGGTCACGATCTATTTCGCTGTAAGCATACAGCTGCTCCATATAAATATCGTTAAGACCTGTATACGTATTTAAGATTCTGGTTGCTGCAGCGTCTAAAACTTCATCGCGTTTTAAAAAACCTCCTATCAAGGACCATTTTCCTTTTTCAGGCTCAAAATCTCTTTGAATCAGAAGGATTTTCAACCCCTCATTGTCGAACCCAAAAATGATGCAGTCAACCGCCAGTAAAACTTTATCGGCAGAACTATAGCTATCTAACATATATAATTAATTTGGATGGTAAATATATAAACTTCTTAAAACGTATCATAATTTATTAATGTGTAATTTACACTTAATTATGGTTTGTTATGAAATAAGTGTTTTTTTAGTTTGTAATTATGAGATTGCGGATAAAATTTTGTTCGGCTTAGAAGTGCCCAAATTTAGTGCAAAGTTTTTTATTATTACAGGTTTTTAAATATTGCTTTCTAATTATTTTAAAGGAATTGTTGAGAAATACGTTTTTAAATATGGTTAAATTGACTATTAGTCATTTTTTTAACTATATTTACAAATGTTTAAAACACACTTAAACATTGTTTGAATCTTTTTTTTGAACTTAAAAATATTCAAATGGCCTTATAAAAAACCTTATTTACTATTAAAACCACATTATGAAAAAACCACTTTTCCTTTTGGTGATGACACTGTTTTATCAGTACACCTTTTCTCAGGTTACTACAATTTCGATAAAAAACAATAATGATTCACCTATTATTAGCAAACATATTTACGGTCATTTTGCAGAACATTTGGGGCATTGCATTTATGGAGGCTTTTTTGTTGGAGACACTTCTAAAATCCCAAACACAAACGGAGTGCGAAACGATATTGTCAAAGCGCTGAAAGATCTTAAAATTCCAAATTTAAGATGGCCAGGAGGATGTTTTGCCGATACTTACCATTGGAAGGACGGAATAGGCCCAAAAGAACAGCGTCCGACAATTGTAAACCAATGGTGGGGAGGTGTTACGGAAGACAATAGTTTTGGGACGCATGATTTTTTGAATATGTGCGAATTGCTTGGAGCAGAACCCTATTTGTCTGGAAATGTTGGCAGCGGTACCGTTCAGGAATTGGCAGACTGGGTGCAGTATACCAACTTTGCAGGCAAAAGTCCGATGAGTGATCTTCGTAAGAAAAACGGAAGAACAGAACCTTGGAAAGTAAAATATTGGGGAATTGGAAATGAAGCATGGGGTTGCGGCGGAAACATGACAGCAGATTATTATGCCAACGAATATAAAAAGTTTGCCACTTTTATGTCAGATTGGGGAAACGCGGGAGGAATTACAAGAATTGCATCAGGATCAAACAGTTCTGATTACAACTGGACAGAAGTTTTAATGAAAAACATTCCGTTAAGTATGCTTGGCGGTGTGGGTGTTCATCATTATGCTGTAATCAATTGGGACAAAAAGGGCTCAGATGTTGACTTTACAGAAAAAGAGTATTTCCTTACCATGCAGTCTGCTTTAAAAATGGAAGAACTTGTTGCCAAACACGCCGCAATAATGGATAAATACGATCCAGAAAAGAAAGTGGCCATGATTGTCGATGAGTGGGGAGGTTGGTACGAAGTTCAGAAAGGAACAAATCCCGGATTTTTATATCAGCAAAATACCATGAGAGATGCTATCTTGGCGGGTGCAACATTAAATATTTTCAATAACCACGCCGATCGCGTTCGTATGGCAAACTTAGCCCAATGTGTTAATGTGCTTCAGGCTGTAATCTTAACAGACAAAGCAAAAATGATCACGACGCCCACCTATCATGTCATGAAAATGTACAGCGTACATCAAGATGCTAAATTATTGCCAATAGATTTCAAGTCGCCTTTATATACGTTTAATGGTCAAAGTATTCCTGCCATATCAGTTTCTGCATCAAAAGATCAAAGCGGAACCATTCATATTTCGCTGGTAAATATTGATCCTGTAAATAAAAACAAAATAGAGATTGATGTAAAAGATTTAGGAGCAAAAGGTTTTTCAGGAAATAGTATCACTGCTTCAAAACTTCAGGACTATAACTCATTTGAAAATCCTAATAAAATTATTCCAATCGCTTTTAAAGGTTTTGAATATAAAAAAGGCAAGCTAGAAATTACTATTCCGCCATACTCGGTATTGGTTTTAGAAGGAAAATAATAGATAAAAATTTGAAATCAGCTCTTCAAAAAGCAGATTTCATGGTTAAAATAAATGGGATGTAATTTAAAAATATAAACTGTTTTTATTTTAAAGTTGAAATAATCGCAGTGTTATAAATGTATTGTTAACATTTATTTTTTGAAAAGGGGCTAAAATGCTGTTTTAATGCATTTATGGTAAAAATTAATCATGCAATTTCAATTAAGTGTTTTTTGTACACTTATAAATTATTTATAACTATATTTGTCAATATTTTAAAAATAAAATACCAATGAAAAATTATGTAATAGGATTGGACTACGGAACAGATTCTGTTCGCGCGGTGCTGATTGATACGGAGAATGGGCAGGAGCTGGCATCGAATGTTTCTCATTACAAAAGATGGAAAAACAAACAATATTGTGACGCCTCTATAAACCAATTTCGTCAGCATCCCTTAGATCATATTGAAGGATTGGAAATTACGATTCAGAATGTTGTGAAAGAGAGCAAAGTCGATCCTTCATTGGTTCGCGGAATTTGTATCGACACCACAGGGTCTTCACCCGTTCCGGTTACCAAAGACGGAACGCCATTAGCATTGACAAAAGGTTTTGAAGAAAATCCAAATGCGATGATGGTTTTATGGAAAGATCATACTTCTATTAATGAAGCAAACGAAATCAACGAACTGGCTGTAAGCTGGGGCGGAGAAGACGTTACAAAATATGTAGGCGGAATTTATTCATCAGAATGGTTTTGGGCAAAAATCCTTCACATCGCCAGACAAGACGAAGCGGTTAGAAATGCAGCCCACACCTGGATGGAACACTGCGATTTAATGACCTATTTATTAATCGAAGACAAAGATTTAAAAACTTTCAAAAGAAGCCGTTGTGCAGCGGGACACAAAGCCATGTGGCACGCAGACTGGAACGGACTTCCGCCAGTTGAATTCTTAGAAAAATTACATCCGTACTTGGCGCAGCTTCGCGGAAATTTATACGATGAGACGTATACTTCAGATTTAGTTGCCGGAAAATTGAGTCAGGAATGGGCAGACCGTTTGGGACTTTCAACAGAAACAGTTGTGGCTGTTGGAACTTTCGACGCGCATTCTGGAGCAGTTGGAGCTAAAATAGAAGAGAATACTTTGGTTCGCGTTATGGGAACTTCAACCTGCGATATTCTGGTTGGTTCTTATGATGAAGTGGGAACCAAAACCGTGCGCGGAATCTGCGGACAAGTTGATGGTTCTGTAATTCCGGGATTTATAGGTTTAGAAGCAGGACAATCTGCTTTTGGAGATTTATTGGCTTGGTACAAAGAATTATTACTGTGGCCAACGGAACATTTAATTGCAGATTCTTTTATTATAAATGAAGCACAAAAAGAACAATTAAGAGAAGAAATTAGCGATAAATTAATCGTAGAATTAACCAAAGAAGCAGAGAAAATTCCGGTTTCAGAAAGTCTTCCAATTGCTTTAGACTGGATTAACGGACGCAGAACTCCAGATGCAAATCAAGAAGTAAAAAGCGCGATTTCAAATCTTTCTTTAGGAACAAAAGCACCTCATATTTTCAAAGCTTTGGTAAACGCAATCTGTTTTGGAGCGAAGAAAATTGTAGATCGTTTTGAAGAAGAAGGCGTAAAAATCGACAGCGTTATCGGTATTGGTGGTGTGGCTCGTAAATCGCCTTTTATTATGCAGACTTTGGCGAATGTTTTAAACAAGCCAATTAAAGTGGCAGCTTCAGATCAGACTCCAGCTTTAGGAGCCGCAATTTATGCAGCCGTTGCCGCCGGAATTTATCCAAACGTAATCGAAGCAAGCCAAAAAATAGGAAGTGATTTTGATGGAGAATATTTCCCTCAATTAGATAAAGTAGCGGCTTATAACAAATTACTTGTAGGTTACGAACAATTAAGTGCTTTCGCAGATCCAACTATTAAAATTTCTCAAAATGAGTTCTCTTTATAAAGATTTAAAACAAGAATGTTACGAAGCCAATATGCAGTTAAATGCATTGAATTTGGTGGTGTATACTTTCGGAAATGTAAGCGCCGTGGACAGGAAAAATGGTGTTTTTGCCATTAAACCAAGCGGCGTTCCTTACGAAGACTTAAAACCGGAAGATATTGTGATTGTCGATTTTGATAATAACATTATTGAAGGAACCATGCGTCCGTCATCTGACACGAAAACGCATGCTTATTTATACAAAAACTGGCCAAATATTGGTGGCGTAGCGCATACGCACGCAACGTATTCGGTTGCCTGGGCGCAGGCACAACAAGATATTCCAATTTTCGGAACAACTCACGCAGATCATTTAACAGCTGATATTCCGTGCGCACCGCCAATGGCAGATGCTCTTATTGAAGGAAACTACGAACACAATACCGGAATTCAGATTTTGGATTGCTTCAAAGAAAAAAATCTTTCATACGAAGAAGTAGAAATGGTTTTGATTGGAAATCACGGTCCGTTTGCCTGGGGAAAAAACGCTGCAAAAGCGGTTTACAATAGTAAAGTTTTAGAAGTTGTGGCAGAAATGGCATACCTGACTTTACAAATCAACCCAAACGCGCCAAGATTAAAAGATTCATTAATAAAGAAACATTACAACCGCAAACACGGAAAAGATTCGTATTACGGACAATAGGGGTTTTTGTTTCAAGTTTTCTTTGTTTCAAGTTTCAAGTTTTTTTGGGACGTGAAATTTGGACCTTGAAACAAACAAAACAAAAACAATAAAATAACACGTCGAGTTTTCAGATTCCAACAACTTGAAACCTGAAACTTGAAACAAAATAAACAAAAAGAAATGATTGATATATCTCAAAAAGAAGTATGGTTTGTAGTAGGAAGCCAGGAATTATACGGTGAAGAAACACTTAGAAAAGTAGCAGAACATTCACAGATTATTGCAAAAGGATTAAACGCTTCGTCTTCGATACCAGTAAAAGTGGTTTACAAAGATGTGGTGAAATCTCCTGCTCAGATTTTAGATGTATGCTTGGAAGCAAATACAACTAAAAACTGTATCGGAATTATTGCCTGGATGCACACTTTCTCTCCGGCAAAAATGTGGATTGGCGGTTTGAGCATTCTGAAAAAACCATTGTGCCATTTGCATACACAATACAATGCTGAAATTCCGTGGGGATCAATCGATATGGATTTCATGAACCTGAACCAATCAGCTCACGGTGACCGCGAATTTGGTTTCATCATGTCAAGACTGCGTAAAAAACGTAAAGTTGTTGTGGGTCATTGGGAAGATCAAAGAGTTCAAAAACAATTAGGCATCTGGTCAAGAGTTGTTTTAGGATGGGATGAACTTCAAAACTTGAAAGTGGCCCGTATTGGAGACAATATGCGCGAAGTTGCCGTAACTGAAGGTGACAAAGTTGAAGCTCAGATTCGTTTCGGAATGTCTGTAAACGGATACGATTCTTCAGACGTAACCAAACATATTGAAAAAGTAACAGACAAAGAATTAGCTGATTTATTGGCAGTTTATGAGTCTTCTTATAATTTAACCGATTCTTTAAAAGAAGGCGGAGCACAAAGAAGTTCATTGGTTGAAGCAGCAAAAATCGAATTAGGACTAAGAGCTTTCCTTGAAGAAGGAGGTTTCGGAGCTTTTACAGATACATTTGAAAACCTTGGCGCTTGGAAACAATTACCAGGAATTGCAACACAAAGACTAATGGCCGATGGTTATGGTTTTGGTGGAGAAGGTGACTGGAAAACCGCTGCAATGGTTAGAGCATTAAAAGTAATGTGTATTGGTCTAGAAGGCGGAACTTCTTTTATGGAAGATTACACCTACCATTTCACACCACAAAAATCATACGTTTTAGGATCTCATATGTTGGAAATTTGTCCATCTATCGCTGACGGAAAACCTTCTTGCGAAGTGCATCCTTTAGGAATTGGAGGAAAAGAAGATCCGGCTCGTTTGGTTTTCAACTCTCCTGCGGGTGATGCAATCAATGTTTCGTTGGTTGATATGGGAACGCGTTTCCGTTTGATCGTTAACGAAGTGGAAGCTGTGAAACCAATGGCTGAATTGCCAAAACTTCCTGTAGCACGAGTTCTTTGGGATTGCAAGCCAAATTTAGAAGTAGCTGCAACTGCCTGGATTTTAGCCGGAGGAGCGCACCATACTGTTTACAGCCAATCTATCACAACAGAATATATGGAAGATTTCGCAGACATCGCCGGAATCGAATTATTGGTAATCGACGAAAAAACAACTATTAGAGAGTTTAAAGATAAAATCAACGCCAACGAAGCGTACTTTCATTTGTTTCAACACGGACTTTAAATTAGTCAAAAGCCTAAAGTCATAAAGTCTTAAAGTTGTAAAATGATTGTTACGCTGAGCGGAGTCGAAGCGTATTATTATTTGAAGCGATAAGTTTTTGTTACTTTTGACTTTAAGACTTTCGGCTTTAAGACTTTACTAACTTAAAAAAACTATGATTTATGAATGTATTAAAACGTTCCCTTTTTATACTAAGCATGCTAGGTATTGCTATAGTTACAGTTCAATGCAAAAGCGATAAAAAAATGGATAACACTACAGTTTCTTCAGATAAAAAAGGAGAAGTTACAATTGAAAAATCAGAATACGGAACAACAGCTAAAGGCGAAAAAGTCGAGAGTTATAAACTGAAAAACCAAAATGGGATGGAAGTGGACATCATCACTTTTGGAGGAAGAATTACAGATTTGAAAGTGCCAAATAAAGAAGGCATTTCAGAAAATGTTGTAATCGGATTTAATTCTTTGGCACAATATGAAAAAGAAAATCCGTTTTTTGGAGCTTTGATCGGAAGATTCGGCAACCGAATCGCAAAAGGTAAATTTTCATTAGATGGAAAAGAATATCAGTTAGCGATTAATAATGCTCCAAATGCTTTACACGGTGGTCCGCAAGGATATTTTAATGTAGTTTGGAAAGCAGATGAGGTTAAATCTGGCGAAACAGCTTCGTTGAAATTATCTTATGTAAGTAAAGATATGGAAGAAGGTTATCCGGGAACTTTGAAGGTTTATGTGACGTATACCTTAACGAACGATAATCAGTTAGAAGTTTTGTATGAAGCAACGACAGACAAAAAAACGGTTGTTAACCTGACACAGCATTCTTATTTCAATTTATCGGGAGATTTTACCAAAACAATCTTAGATCATGAATTGACTTTAAATGCAGATAAAATAGTTCCGGTTGATGCGAATTTAATTCCGACAGGAAAATTAGATGATGTAACAGGTACGCCTTTCGATTTCAGAAAACCGAAATTAATTGGAAAAGAAATCAATGCTAAAAATGATCAGTTAGAAAAAGGTAAAGGTTACGACCACTGCTGGGTGTTGAACAATCCTGAAAAAGGAAAAACAATCATTGCAAAAGTATACCACGCAGCAAGCGGAAGAGTTATGGAAATGACAACAGACGAACCTGGAATTCAGTTTTACTCTGGAAATTTCCTTGACGGAACTTTGCCAATGCCAAACGGAGGAACTTTTGCACACAGAACCGGACTTTGTCTGGAAACAGAACATTATCCGGATTCTCCAAACCAGAAAAATTTCCCAACAACGGTTTTAAACCCGGGAGAAAATTATAAAACGAAAACTACTTTTAAGTTTTCTGTTCAAAAATAGTTTTAGAATCTGTTTATTAATTTAGTAATTTTTTAAAAACCTCGAAAGCAATTGCTTTCGAGGTTTTTTTATTAGAGTTTTTTCTGCCACGACTCGAGCGATAGCGAACAGGCGAAGCAATTCACGAATTTCTTAGTAATTAGTATTGATTTTAATTAGTGAAATTAAAAAAGCAGCGTTTTAAAGCGATTCAATTTGCGTAAATTCGTGAATTCGTGGCAAAAAATAATAATTATTTATGACTTTCAAACATATATTCAAAGCAGAAGTAAATTGGACTTCACAAAAAAATGCAGTTGATTCTTCTAAAAGATTCTATAGCAAAAGCCATCAAATTAAAATTGAAGGCAAACCAGTCTTAGATATTTCAGCAGCAAAAGCTTTCAAAGGTGATCCGTCATTATACAATCCCGAAGATTTATTGTTGAGCAGTTTGGTTTCCTGCCACATGATGTCGTATTTATATGTCTGCTCTCAAAACGGAATAGAAGTTCTCGAATATTCTGATAATGCAGAGGCAACACTCGAAGTTGCTCCAGACGGAAGCGGTCGTTTTGTTGAGGTCAGATTATATCCGAAAGTGAAAATCTCAAATACTGATCAAATTGAATTGGCTTTGGACTTACATCATAAAGCCAATCAATTATGTTTTATTGCCAATTCCTGCAATTTTCCTGTTTTGCATAATGCGAGTTGTGAGGTTTGAACCAAATAAGTAGTGTGTCTAGGTAATAGTAGGAGCTTAAACGCACAATTATATTTTCTTATATTGTCTTACATGGTTTAAAAAAAGACATAAAAAAAACCTCTTCCGTTAAGAAGAGGTTTTTAAGTACCCGGAGCCGGAGTACTGTAATATTTTAGCTACTTTTATTTAGCTTTATCGTTCTTTTTATTATTACATTTGAGGCAGATAGGGTAAAAGAAAGTTTTCTTTATTTGTTTTTCAAACTTTTAAAATTCAAATAAACCACCTTTCTAACCACCCTTTATTATAATTTAATTCGTTTTAGTTAGAATGAAAGTGGTCTTTGAACTAAGGAAAGAGAAAATAACATCAAATGGGTTAATCCCAATTCAGTTTGTTGTTAGAGCTGAAGGAATTCGAATAAGGAAAAATGTTGGTGTAAGTACCAGAGAAACCTACTGGACAGGCTCAAGAGTAAAACCAAATCTTAAAAAGGAAGAGAACAATAATTATCAATTTATTAATGATGAATTACAAAGAATAGAATCTAAAGTAAATGATATTTTTTTCTTTTTCAGAGCTAATAAAATACCCTTTTCTAAAGAAAAATTTTTAGAACAACTTGAATCTAAACAGGCAAGAATAAACTCGGAATTAGACTTTTTTGAATGCTTTGATGAATATTTATTGTCTGGATCATTATCTAAAGCATACAATACAATTAAAGCTCAGAAAACAATAAAAGGTTATCTGCAATCTTTTCAAAACGATACAGGATTCAATATTTCATTTAATAAAATAGATAATGACTTTTATGAAGAATTGATGAAATATTCTTTCTTCGAAAAGAAGATAAAGAACAATTATTTTGCAAAAATAATAGCCGTTATAAAGTCCTTTTTAAAGTGGTGTACAGACAAAAACTACAACAGTAATAGAGATTTCGAAAAGTTTAAAGGTGTTGAACATGATGTAGATATTATTTATCTCACACATGAAGAATTGATGCTACTTTATAATTATGAATTTGAAAATTCTAGATTAAATCATACAAAAGATTTTTATTGTATGGGTTGCTTTACGGGACTAAGATTTTCAGATTTATCACAGTTGCATCAAGCAAACATTACAGAAACTCATATTAATATCTCAATTCAAAAGACGAAAACTCAAAATCATATTATTCGACTAAATAAGTTTTCCAAAGAGATTTTAGAGAAATACCAGGGCACAATCTATGAGCCGTTGCCAGCAATCTCAATGCAAAAGTTTAACGATTACATTAAAGAATGTTGTGAGATAGTTGGTATAGATAAACCAACAACCATAACAGGATTTGTGGGAACGAAGAAAATTCAGAATACACTCCCAAAATATCAATTGATTACGAGTCATACAGCACGAAAGACATTTATAACAAATTCTTTATTACTTGGTATGGAACCAAAAGCAATTAAAAAAATTGCGAATATCAAAAAAGATGCTGTATTAGATAAATATATGAAGATTACCGAGGAATACACTGATGAACAAATGGATAAATGGAATAATCATGGGAAATAAAAGCTATAATGATTTTGAAGATTTTAATCAAGAGTTTTATGAATTTTTCGAAAATGAGAATAATGATGACTTGTATCAAAAATTGATTTTGGGAGACCTTAATAATGAATTTTATGAAAACAAAAGTGATAGTGAGCTACATAAAAAAATAATATTACAATATATAAGTTCAGAGATTCTGGAACTAATAGATTATAATCCGAGAATTTTATTAGAATTTGAAAGGGTTATTCAAGATGAAAGAAAGTATAATATTATAGATAGATTTTTCTATTATTCAATAGAAGAAACTAGATTAATAAACAACATCATTAAAGAAAAATTAGAGATAGAAATCGAGTTAAGTATTGTCCAAGAATTACATAAAGCTTTCAGAAATTTAAAAAACAAGCTTATTGGCCAGATAAAATATTCTTTTGGATTACATTCCTTTTCCGATTATTTAGAGAGTGGTAGGACAGTACTGTTTAATAATCCCTTTTTACTTGGAATTTCGCCTTTTCTGTTTGATCAATTAGAATGGGAAACCATTATATTAAAAGAAATTAAGGATAGTAGCCATAGCAAAAGCAACTTTTATAATATTCAATTAATGATAAGAAATAATTTAAGAGAAACTTTATTTCGATTGGATAAGGAAGAATTTGAAAATTTGCATGGATGGGAAAAAGAAAAAATGTCTGAATCAGAATTATATCACTTAATAATAGATAGAGTGTTTAATGCGGTTAAAAGATCAAAAAATCCCGAATCAATCATTAAAGAAATAGTAAAGAAAAATACGGTTGTAAATTCTTCTCGAATAGTCTTGACAGGGAACTTTACAACTGGAAAGTTAATTGATAAACTTATTGAGGGATTCGGTGCAAAAAATATAAAATTAGGAACTGATGAAATAAACGATATTAAAGGTTTTGTAAGCCTAAATTTTAAAAATGCTAAAGGGAAAAATTTGGAATTTCAAGAAATCAGAAATAAAACCTTTTTTAATCTTCATAAAAAATTATTGAAAAACATTCTTGTCACTAATAGAAAGTCGATAAGATGCGAACAAAAAGATATTTCAAGAATAATAAATAAAACGCTTCCCGAATTAGGAGAACTAAAAACGATAGAAAATTATTAAAATCTAGTTTTAAAAAGAGTTTTCTAAAATCCGAATCATTATATTTAAATAGTTGTTTACAAGTTGGTTAGGCTTAAATTTTAAAGATTTTAAAATTTAAGCCTTTTCTTATTTGGAATTTTACAGTGTTGGAAAAATAACTAATACTAATTAAAAATAAGAAAAACTATGTCGGTACTATTGTATTCCCACAGTAAACAAGATTTAGAAAAAGTTGTAGAAATCATTCTCAGTAAAGTACAAAATTTTCAAATTTCGAAATCTTCAAATTACCCTGAGAAAGAGGACTTAATTACTCAAAAAGAAGCTTGTAAATTCTTAAATATTTCTCTGCCGACTATTATTAGCTGGAGAAAAGAGAAAGACCTGCCACACTACAATTATAACGGAAGATATTTCTATTCTGAGAAAGAGCTTCTAGAATATGGTAAAAGAAATAATCAAATAAAAAAGACGTAAAACACTCACCACAAGCCTTTACGTCATTGAAATTTTTTATCATCTAATTGTATATCACAAATATACAAGAAAAGCAATTGTATATGAAAGACAAATCTCAAAATAAATTATATCATTCTAATACAGCATCAAATACCATATTTGATAGAATCATCAAATATGTTGATTCTAAGTATAGAATCCGCTTTAATACAATATCGCTAGACTATGAAATAAACATTATTGGAAATGATAATTGGGAATCACTAAATTTAAATTCATTGCTTATTGAATTAACTAGAAATAATATTGAAACCAATTATAATAAGCTAGAAATTCTAATTAAATCTAATTTAATTGAGAGGTATAACCCTATCGAAGAATATCTTTTACAACTACCAAACTGGAATAAAGAAGTCGATTTTATTAAGAAACTAGCCTCGTATGTTAAAACCAATGATGATGAAGCGTTTGTTTATCATTTAAAAAAATGGTTTGCTAGAGCTGTTAAATGTGCTATTGAAAAAGAAAAAATAAATAAGCACGCTATAATATTGGCTAACGGTGATCAACATGCTGGTAAATCAACATATTTTCAATTTTTCATTCCAAAAGTACTTTCAAGTTATATCGCAGAAGACATTGGAACAGATAAGGATTCTCGTGTAAAAATGTGCAAAAACCTTATTATAAATCTTGAAGAATTAAACATCATGGGTAAAACTGATGTCAATTACTTGAAATCATTAATTAGTAAAGTATTTATTAATGAAAGACTACCGTATGAAAGGAGGGCTGAAAATTTACCAAGAATTTGTTCTTTCGTCGGCTCTACCAATAGAACTGAATTTCTGACTGATGAAACTGGTTCCGTAAGATGGATAATTTTTGATGTTATAGGTAGACTCAATTTCAAATATTCTAAAGAGATTAATATGGATGACGTTTGGTCGCAAGCTTATTATTTGGCTTATTGTGATAAGAACTTTGAACCAGAATTAACACAACAAGATGTTATTGATAATGAAAAGAGAAATGAAAAATATACCAGTCTTACCATCGAACAAGAAACAGTAATTAAATATTTCGAAAAATCAGACAACACTATCGATTTCTATACGGCTACAGAGATAATGACAAAGCTAATTCCCATCGGATTAAAGCTCAACAGAGAAAAAATAGGTAAAGCTTTAAGTGGGTTTAAGTTTAATAGGATAAAACATCCTCAAAAACAGGTATACGGCTATTTAGCAAAACCTAAATTTAAAATAAGCCCAGTAGAAATAATGAATTAATTAAATCAACTTACCTAAGTTACCGACTTACCTAAATTCTTACAAACATAGGCCTTATTTAAGGTAGGTAAATATAAAATAGCCTACCTAGACTTACCTTAAACAACAGGTAAGAAAGGTAACAGTAGGTAAACTAAAGAAAGGGTTTAAGTATTTGTGTTTATTGGATTAGGTAAGTAGGTAAGCAAAATGAGTAAAAGGTTAGATACAACTTAAAAAGAATATCATGAACGCAATACAAGCAAAAGAAATATCAATAGAAAAAATACTTCAAAATTTAGGATGTGAACCAACAAAATCAAATCAAAATGAAAGTTGGTACTTGTCTCCTTTTAGGATTGAAAAAACAGCTTCTTTTAAATTAAATAGAAAGATCAATCGATGGTTTGACCATGGAGAACAAAAAGGCGGAAATGTTATAGACTTCGTAATTGCAAAATTTGGTTTTAATGTCAGCGAGGCTCTTAGTTATCTCGAAAAATTTGATTCTTTTTTTTCTTTTCATGAGCAAATTTTTAATAGCGAAGCCCAAGAAGAGAATACTATTAATGTTGAAAAAATAATGCCGATCCAGCATGTAGCATTAATCCAATATTTAAAAAGCAGAGGAATCAAAGAATATAAAACGAATGATTGTTTAAAAGAGATTCACTACACAATTAAAGATAAAAAATATTTTGCGATAGGATTTGAAAACAAGAGCAACGGTTTCGAAATAAGAAACAAATATGCCAAGATATGTATCGGTAAAAAAGATGTAACACTTGTTTCAAACCAATCTCAAATATTAAGAATATTTGAAGGCTTTTTCGATTATCTCTCATTTATTCAAATCAGAGATAATAAAAATCTTGAGCAGTCCGATTACCTCGTTTTAAACTCGGTAGGATTGATTACTAAAAACCTGTCGGTTTTACAAAATTACCGAACAATTGAATTGTACTTAGATAATGATACTACAGGAAATAAATACACAGAACTTATAATTAAATCTTTTCAAGATTCAATTGACTACAGAAGAATTTTTAAGGGATATAAAGACTTAAATGAATGGTTTTCGCTTTGCGAAATAGAAGTAAAATTTTAGCGATTTTTTAGGAGCAAGGTGCTAAAATGTCAGGACAATTCCACTCCGTTACATTGACCCTCCTTATTTAGAACCTTGCCCTACGGGGTTGAAAATTTTTAACGCTTCGCTAAATTTTCTTTAAAACCATTATAAAAAACACATTCAGATTATTGATAGAAAACATTTTTTATGAAAGGGAATTATAAAAATGAAGAAGATGTTCGCAGTAAAAAAATAGAGATTCGAGTTACTGAATTGGAAAAAACAAAAATAGAATCTAATGCAGAAAAAGCGGGTTTTGGAGTTTCGCATTATGGGAGAGAAATAATGATAAACGGAAGAGTTTTTCAAAAATTGAAAAACATATCAGCGGAAAATTCTACGGAAATGAAAGAGCAAAGTTTAGATAGAAAAACACTATTGGGACTAGCTAATAATTTAAATCAGCTCACAAGATATGCTCATCAAATTAAAACTCTTCCAGAGAAAAAGCTATTAGAAGATCTTTTAGAAAAAATCGAAAAGATAATTGAAAAATGATTGCTACAGCTACCACAGGTACAGGATTCAAAGGTTGTCTTTCCTATGTTCAGAAAGAGCATGAAAAGAATCTGAGTGAAGAAGAAAAACCAGAACTAATTTCCAAAAACAACATATACGGTGATACTCAAAAAATGAGTTCGCAGATGCATTTTTTAGCAAATGAGAATAGTCGCGTTTCTAGACCTGTTCTGCATGTTGCTGTAAGTTTTCATAAGGATGAGAAATTATCTCCAGAAAATGCGCAAAAAGCAGTTAATGCAGTATTAAAGGAAGTGGGTGTTGACAAAGAAAATAATCAATATCTGCTCATGAAGCATAATGATGCTAAGCATGAACATTATCATGCTGTTATTAATAAAGTTGGGCTGGATGGAAAGAATCTAAACACAAGCTATATAGTAAATCGTCTGCAAGTTGCTTGCGATAAAGTAGAAAAAGAGCAGGGACTGAGAAGAACAGAAGGAAGAACTGTGGTATATGACCCAACAAATGAAAAGGGCTATCGATTTCTGAATAAAGAGGAAAAAGCTGTAGTTGCAGAAAAGAAAAGGGAAACTCTTAGCAGAGATAAAGACAGGAAAATCTCAGATGAAAAAAATCATATTAAAGCAAAGGTATCGGAAGCTTTAAAAGACCACGGAATTAACACACCAGAAAAATTAAAGAATGCCCTGGGAAAAGAAGCTATAGAAACTAAGTTCATGCAGAATAAGAATGGAATATGCGGAATTTCATTTCGATACAATAACCAATCCCATAAAGGCAGTGCTTTAGGTTATAAGTGGAACAACATTAATAATAAATTATATAGTAACCAAAAATTAACAAGTATGAAACTAACACCAGAAGAAAAAAAAGAGATTCAGTTTAAGGATGATTATAACAAAGCAATCAGAACAGTGATTAATGAACACGGTTCAGCTTTTAGAAATGGCAATTTAAATCCTGACACCGATAAAATTTTTATGCAAAATGGATTTAAAAAGGAAGAAGAGAAGTTCGTTTTTGAGCGTGAAAATCAAAAAATAACAGTAAGCGAAAAGCCATTTGACTTCGCAAAAGAAGAAGTTAGTAAGCAGTATGAAGCTTTCAAAGAAAGAGAGAGAGAATATAATCAATTAATGAGTACTGCGCCTCAGAAAAAGCCTCTCTTCTTTGGAAAAAAAGAGGTAGAAAAAGCGAACAGTGAACTTTTAGGTAAACAATTATTGACAGGAAAACCAGAGTTTAGACCTGGAAATTATGGATTAAATGGAATTGATTTTCATGTGAACTCCACAACTATTCAGCAAAAAGCGAGAGAAGAACAAATGAGTCAGCATAGGCTAAAATTAGATGGGATTGAAGGAGAAAGACGAAATAAAATAGGAAGAGGAATCGGGAGGTAATTAAAAACTAACATATGAAAGAAATAAAACACGAACACGCAAAAACAGAAAAAGGCCCAATTACTCTTGTAAAATTAGTATTAATCGTTTTACTAGTCTTATTTATGCTTTTGTTTTTTAAACCATTATGGCAAGGCTATAAAACGATGTTGCACATTGTTTGGAAGGGAATTATAAGTCCCAAAAGCATAAGATTCTTTTTGGAGGCATTATTTTGCCTGTTTTTAATCAATATTCCATTTATAATAATTGCATTTTTATTATATAAAAAAGTAAAAAGAAAATTAATAAGGTATAAAATATTATCACCTAGCAAAGGGAAACCACTAAAAAGAAAATCATTTAATCCAAGCGCACTAGAGTTAGAACTTAATGGAGAAGTAGAAATAAAAAACCCTTATGCAGGTGTGTTTATTTCAGGAGGTGCCGGAAGCGGAAAAAGTAAGTCTACTGTCGAACCAATTATTTATGATGCAGGTAGAAAAAATTTTACGGGAGTTGTTTATGATTTCAAATTTCCAGAACTAGCCAAATATGTAGAAACTGCTTTTCAAAACTCAAAAGTAGAAAGAAAGTATGTGAATTTTACTAATATGAATATCACAAACAGAGTGAATCCTATTCATCCTGAGTTAATGAAAAATGACAGTTATGCCAGGGAATTTGCGTATTCAATTTTAGCGAATTTAAATCCTTCAATGATTTCTAAGCCAGACTTTTGGAGCGATAATAGCTTGTCTTTATTAGCATCTGTTTTTTGGTATTTAAGAAACGAGCATCCTAAGTATTGTACATTACCACACGCTATAAGCTTAATTCTTCAACCTGATTTAGAAGCTTTATTGAATCTATTGCAAAGAAATAGTAAGTGTGTTGATATGATAGCTACTATACTTACAGCTCATAGTCAAGGTGCGCAAAATCAGTTGTCAGGTGTGATTTCATCTTTACAAGTAGCATTATCAAAAATTAATACTGCAGAAATATATTTTGTTACCTCAGAGAGTGATTTTAGCTTAAACTTAAACGATCCAGATAAACCAATTATTCTAGTAGTAGGAAACGATCCAACATTAAGCGAAACGTATTCGCCTGTTATTGGTTTAATATTAACCTCAATAAGTAAACAGATCAATCAGCAGTCAAAGGAAAAAAGTTTGTTTTTGATTGACGAATTCCCGACTGTTTTTATACCTAAAGTTGAGCAATTGCCTGCAACAGGACGAAGCAATAAAGTAGCTACTATATTAGCTTGCCAAGACATTGCACAAATGGTGGACAAATACGGAAAAGATCGCGCCGATACAATACTAGCCAATTTAGGAACTCAGTTTTATGGTAGGACTACTAATCCAGAAACAGCAAAAAGAGTAAGTAGTTTGTTTGGCAAAGAAGACAAATTAATAGAATCTACCAATCGCTCAAAGTCAACTAATATGTTTGGTCTAGACCCTAAAAATACAAGCGGTTCTAGCTATAGCTATCAAGAAAGAGATCTTGTTAAAGTGCAAGATGTGGCTCAATTAGAAACAGGTTCATTTTACACTGTTTTAAGCGAAGGAAATCCAAGACAGGGAAAAGTATCAATTCCTTTAAACTTAAGCTTTGTAAAAACAGAATTACCGCAAAAAAGAGTCATTTCAGAAGAACAGATTGAAAATGTTTTTGATCGAATAAAAATGGAGGCTAGAGAAATATTGTCTGGATATAAGGAGGACTACAGTTAAACAAAAAAAAACACAAATGAAAAAGAATAAAATATTTACGGGAATGCTATTAATGTTGGGATTCATAAGCTGTTATTCCCAAAATGAAAGAAATCCAATTGGCGCTATTATTGGTTTTGCTAAAGATGGTTATGGTGCAATGGTTACATACAACTATTCTCTGCAAGGGCGAAAATCTATGATAGTTTCTGCATTGTTCACTGATGCGACATACAGTGCTGAAGTTGACAAAATAAAATACAGTGACATTACACTAAGCTTAGGTTATTCTTTTCCGCTAAATCTAAGTAAAAGAAGAAAATTAATAGCAGACTTTGACGCAGGAGGAGTTTTGGGTTATGAGCTCTATCGCAACGAAAACTATGACTTAAGCAGAGGGAAAATAGTTCCAGATAATTCAGAGGTTATTTATGGTGCTTATGTGGGATTAGGTATAGATTATTTAATAAGTAAACGAACCTATTTTTTCATTAAAGCGAATGGATATTATCATGCCAATTCGGATTTAAACACTTTTGTTCCTTTTGCAGGAATTGGACTTAAATATTACACAAATTAATACTAACTAAAATTAAAGGAAAATGAAAAACAAGATCACAAGAATTATGCTATTAACGATATTATTCTCTTTAATGGCCTGTACAAAAGAAGCAGATGTTTTAGAGCCAAATTTAATTGGATTGTATAGATACAGAGCAGCTCATGTCAATAATCCTATTAACATGGGGAATGGATATTACTATTTAGACCTGACTTTAATTCCAGGAAACGAATGTGTATTTGATAATACATGGGAGTTTAAGGCGGATAAATTAATTTTAAGAGAGGGTGAAACTTCTTGTGAAAATGACTCGCAAATGATTTCTGAAAATAAAATTATCGCCGAATATGATTATATCTATGTTAAGGAAAATCGAACAATCAAAATATTTAACAAAAATATCTTGGTCGAAACCTTGAGAAATGTAAAGTTAGGTTATGATGATAACAAACAAACTTTGTATTTTGATCTTTGGAGCGATACCGCCGACCAAATTGTAAATTATTATCTTGAAGAAAAATAAGACTGAAAACGTGTAAAAGCCGAGTATAGTATCATATATGATACTATACTGCAAAGGTATTCGATTTTTTTGAAAGATGCTATTATCTAGCGGATTAAAAAGCCTTTTCATTTAACTTTGTTTACTTGAAAAGGCTTTATTGTATTGCGTTTTTGCACCATACAAAAAATTAATATTTACTTGAATATGAAAAAGGATGTTATTTTAAAGACCGATCAAGAGAAGAAAATGTTCGTTGATGCGATTTTAACCCCCCCTAAGGCCAATGAAAAACTTAAGATAGCTTATATGAAGCATTTTAAATTTATAAAAAGTAATAAAGCTAAAGATTGATCTATTGCGTTTTTGCACCATACAAAATTCTATTGTGGTATTATCTAAGACGAGTTAGTATAAGCTATTAATATTCTTTTTGATTTTAAAATACTATGACATGAAAAGAAAAATGAGGAATGTTCACCCTGGAGAAATTTTGAAGATGGAACTTGTGGAAGGTAGAAAACTGACCGTTAGTAAGATTGCCAAACTTATCAATACTAACCTTTCACATATGTCTAATATTCTTAATGGACATACTTCGATAACTCCACATATGGCTTTAAAAATAGAACTTATTTTTGGAGGTAGTGCTAAACATTTTTTGAATCTTCAGTTAAACTATGATTTAAAAAATGCTCGCAAATGACTGCTTTTTTTAATCATTTATGTAGGATTTTGTAATTAGAGGGTATATAAAAATTTAAAAAAAGATTGTTAAATAGGTACTAATATTAGTGTGTTATCTATTCTTTATTCGTAAATTTATAGTGCAGTAAAGCATCCGAACAATGTTGGAAAGTCTGTTTACAAATTAGTTGTAATTTAAGACTTAAGATTTGTATACTATAAATTGTTGATGTATCTTTGCACTCCTTTAAGGGATAATGTTATTTGTAATCGATATAAATAACAAAATTTAAACAAAAAATAATGTAAGAATATTTTATATGAATTTCATTTGTATAAATTTGTTCAGAATTAAAACTAAAAAACTAAAGAAAAACAAACAAAAATAATTGTTATGAGTACGCTTTTAGAGGATTTAAAAAAATACTTTAAAGAAACTCCTAAAGAACAAATCAAAAGTGACTGGGCAAAAAGTGAGAAATATGACGAGATTGGCCCGGCTGTTGACGAATTTATAGAGTATTCTCGAAAGTATTATGCAGTGGAGAGCCTTGATGCAAATGGCATCAATCAAGTGCAAATTACTAATATTATAAACAACCCGAAGTCGAACTTCGGGTTTCATTTTTTTAATTCAATTCTATTTTAAATAAATTACAATGACTCAAAAAGCAGCTTTTCAATTAGATAAATATTTATTTAGTAAAGTAAATATTGACATCGATAATAAAGGGGATAACGATATGAAAGTTGAATTTATTCCAAGTGGAGCTTTTATACCAGCACATTCTCAATTTGAAATAACATTTGTGTTTAAAGCATTTTACGAAGAATATGAGCCTGAAAAGCCATATGTTGTGATAGAGTGTAAAGGTCTTTTTGTGTTTGAAAATATAAAATCAATTGATGAGATACCATCATTTTTCTATAGAAATGCAATTGCAATTTTGTTTCCTTATTTAAGAGCTTTTGTTAGTATGGTAACTTTACAAGCTAATTTAGCTCCAGTTGTTTTGCCAACTTTAAATCTAAGTGATTTAGAACAGCCATTAAAAGATAGTACAATAACTTTATAAGCTGTCTGATTGTGGGTAAAAAACTAACAGTTTATCAAACTTTAAAAAATAAAGATAATCCTGAAGAAGTTGAAATGCATGGGCCATATAAGTGTAATTGGTCTAATTCTTGGTTGGGGGAAGGGTATTATTTTTGGGAAAAATTTCTTAATAGCGCTCATTGGTGGGGAGAGGTTCATTGTGCTAATAATTATTTTATTTGCGAAGCTAATTGCATTAAAACGGACGAAAATTGTTTTGACTTAGTTGGAGATACTGAGCACATGGATATATTTTCTAACGCTATTGATATAATGAAAGCGGAAGGTATAATGGATAAGAAAACTACTGTGCCGAGAGTGCTTAAATATCTGAAGGATGATCTTAAATTATTCAAATATGAGGCTACTAGAGCGGTGGGTTATACTTCGATTGGTAGGAATAAGAGTGCAAAGTATATAAAAAGAATGTTATTCGAGCCTACAAAAAGAGATAAAGCGGATCAGTTTATAGATTATAAGCCTCCAATACAGATATGTTTTTATAAACAGACATCAATGGGGCTTAATGGTTATTCAATTGTTTTTCCCCTTGAGTATAGTAATGTTGATTATGTTATATAGTTAAAAAATATGTTATATAGCTTGTATTGACTAAAAAAAATGCCTGTAAACATTAAGCTTACAGGCATTTTTTGTCGAATTTGTTAAAGTTTTTATTTTGTCAGTCTACTGGAAATAAAAAAAAAGACCCACATGCAGTTCTAATGGTATGCAATGTGAGTACTATTGAAACAAAAATAGTGATTTACTTTGCTGGTAAGGGAGTAATAAGTGATAATTTATGAAAATAAAGGGAATCAGGTGAATTTCTTAGAATTTGCCCAAATTTTCACTACAGGTAAAAATTAAAGAGTATAATTTAAATTTTAGCCACCCTTTAGATCACCTTAAAAAGTAAAAGCCTCTGAAAATCAATTGATTTCAGAGGCTTTAAGTACCCGGAGCCGGAGTCGAACCGGCACGGTTTCCCACAGGTGTTTGAGACCAGCGCGTCTACCAATTCCGCCATCCGGGCGTAGCAGACGAAAAAATAACCAAAAGAGATTATTTTAACGCAATAGAATGAAGTCATAAATGGCGTCATTCCTTTAACACGGTGCAAATGTAAAAAATAATTTTAAACGAACTAATAAAAATACTTAAAATTTTGCTTTCAGTGTTCAATAAATTTTATAAATTTGCACCTCGTTAAAACGAAGCACACACAACTAACTACATTCGAGACAATTATGCGCATTCTGCTTTATTTGATTAATAAAGTTTAATAGTAGAAAAGTATCGGAATAAAACAACAAATTACAATGTCGCACCTAGAACCAGAAGCTAAAATTTTTGCTTGTTCACAAAGTGTTTATCTTGCAGAAAAAATTGCAAAAGATTACGGGATTCCGTTAGGAAAAGTAACGATGTCAACGTATAGTGACGGAGAATTTCAGCCGTCTTACGAAGAATCAATTAGAGGTTTACGAGTATTTATCGTATGTTCAACTTTTCCAAGTGCAGATAATCTGATGGAATTGTTGTTAATGATTGATGCAGCAAAACGTGCATCAGCAAGACATATTACAGCGGTTATGCCTTATTTTGGTTGGGCAAGACAAGACAGAAAAGACAAACCAAGAGTTCCGATTGGAGCTAAATTAGTAGCAAACCTACTAACAGCTGCAGGAGCAACAAGAATCATGACAATGGATTTGCACGCAGACCAAATTCAAGGATTCTTTGAAAAACCGGTAGATCATTTATTTGCATCTACAATCTTTTTACCATATGTAGAAAGTTTAAAATTAGAAAATCTGACAATTGCATCTCCAGATATGGGAGGTTCAAAAAGAGCATATGCTTACTCTAAGTTTTTAGAATCAGATGTAGTAATCTGTTACAAACAAAGAAAAGCAGCCAACGTTATCGACACTATGGAGCTGATTGGTGAAGTAAAAGGACGTAACGTAATCTTAGTAGACGACATGATCGATACAGGAGGAACTTTAGCGAAAGCGGCAGACCTTATGATCGAAAAAGGAGCGCTAAGCGTTAGAGCAATTTGTACGCACGCTATTTTATCAGGCGGAGCTTATGAAAAAATTGAAAACTCAAAACTGACAGAATTAATCGTAACAGATTCTATTCCGTTAAAGAGAGAATCAAAGAAAATAAAAGTGGTAAGCTGTGCGCCTCTATTTGCTGAGGTAATGCAGATGGTACACCACAACAATTCCATCAGTGGAAAATTTATAATGTAAAAAGGCTATACGCTTTAGGTTTTAAGCCGTAAGCTATATCACAATTACAAAAGCCTAAAGCCTATGGTTTAAAGCTTACAGCAAATAAGAATATTTATTTAATAACTATATTTTTTTACAATGAAATCGATTACAATTAAAGGATCAGAAAGAGAAAGCGTGGGCAAAGTGTCAACTAAAGCCTTACGTAATGCTGGACAGGTACCTTGCGTTTTATACGGAGGAAACCAAGCAGTACATTTCTCAGCAGACGTTACTGCATTCAAAAACTTGGTTTACACTCCAAACGCTCACACAGTTGTGATCGAACTTGGAAAAGGAAAATCATTCAATGCAATTTTGCAAGATATCCAAGTTCACCCAGTAACTGACAAAATTTTACACATCGACTTCTTCCAATTATTTGATGATAAAGAAATCACAATGGAAGTTCCTGTGAAAATCGTTGGTACATCTAAAGGTGTTCTTGCGGGAGGTGTTTTACGTTTAAACCAACGTAAATTAAAAGTTAAAGCTTTACCAGCAAATCTTCCTGATTTCGTTGAAGCTGACATCACTCCACTTGAAATGGGTAACAAATTATATGTTACTAAAGTTGGAAAACCAGAGTACAAAATTATGCACCCAGACAACACTGTTGTTTGTCAAGTAAGAATCTCTCGTGCTGCTATGAAAGCTGCTCAAGAAGCTGCAAAAGCTGCAAAAGCTCCTGCAAAAGGAAAGAAAAAATAATTTTTTTTCACTCAATACAAAAAGCCTCAATCGAAAGATTGGGGCTTTTTTTTGGGCCTCTATCCCGAGGCTTCGGGACTAAGGTGTTGAGATGTTAAGGTTTTTATTGCTCAGCCTGACACACATAATATTTGTCAGGCTGAGCGGAGTCGAAGCCCTCTTTAAGAAATTATCTAATTATCCAATTGTCACATTCTCTAATTAATCTTACTTTTGCCAAATGATAAAATGGATAACAAAACTGTTTTCATCAACACCAAAAGAAGAGAACATAGACAACATGAAAAAATATTTAATCGTAGGATTAGGAAATATCGGAGCCGAATACGTAAACACCAGACATAATATCGGATTTAAAGTGCTTGATTTTTTTGCTAAAAAAGAAGGACTTTCATTCGAAACCGTAAAATTGGGTGCATTGGCTGAATATAAATTTAAAGGAAGAACCTTTTTCCTTTTAAAGCCAAATACTTATATGAACTTAAGCGGTAAAGCAGTAAAATATTGGATGGATAAAGAAAATATTCCCCTAGAGAATATTTTGGTCATTACAGACGATTTAAACCTGTCATTTGGAACCATTCGCATTAAGCCAAAAGGTAGCGACGGTGGCCACAACGGACTTAAAAACATCAATTTAGTTTTAAATACACAAAATTATACCCGTTATCGATTTGGGATCAGCGACCAATTCAAAAAAGGACAGCAGGTAGATTATGTTTTAGGAGAATGGAATGCTGAAGAAGAAGCAAAATTGCCAGAGCGTTTAGAAACTTCAGCAGAAATTATTAAAACTTTCGGAACGGCTGGTTTAGAAAATACAATGACCACGTTTAATGGAAAATAAAGATTTTCAGGTGTTTATATTGTAAAAATGTAAATTATCAGTGAATTTAATTCAATTATAACGAAATAGTATTTTCAATTCCAAAGTTAAATGTCTAAATTTGGAAT
The DNA here is from genome assembly GCF_025252405.1 of Flavobacterium sp. TR2. Classification (NCBI taxonomy): domain Bacteria; kingdom Pseudomonadati; phylum Bacteroidota; class Flavobacteriia; order Flavobacteriales; family Flavobacteriaceae; genus Flavobacterium; species Flavobacterium sp. TR2. The sequence continues at coordinate 1,154,576 of NZ_CP104307.1, forward strand.
AAATATATTATAAACCATAAAAATCATAATACCATGGCTTTTGAATTACCACAATTACCTTATGCATACGATGCATTAGAACCACATATTGATGCACGTACAATGGAAATCCATCATACAAAGCACCACAACGCATACACTACAAATCTTAACGCAGCTATCGCTGGAACAGATTTAGAGGGAAAAACTATCGAAAATATCTTAATCAACTTAGATAAATCTAACGCTGCAGTTCGTAACAATGGTGGAGGTTTCTACAACCACAATTTATTCTGGACTGTAATGTCTCCAAACGGAGGAGGTTTGCCAACAGGAGATTTATTAGCTGCAATTGAAGCTTCTTTCGGATCTTTCGAAGAATTTAAAGCAAAATTTGCTAAAGCTGGTGCTACACAATTTGGTTCTGGATGGGCTTGGCTAACAGTTCAAAAAGGAGGAAAATTAGAAGTTGTAGGTACTCCAAATCAAGATAATCCATTAATGCCAGAAGTTGCTGGTCACGGTGGAACTCCAATCTTAGGAATGGATGTTTGGGAGCACGCTTACTACTTAAACTACCAAAACAGAAGACCAGATTATATTGAGGCTTTCTTCAGTGTAATTAACTGGACAGAAGTGGCTAGAAGATTTGCTTTAGATAAATAATAAAATAATAGAGTAAAGAAAAAAGACGAGTGCTGAAAAGTTACTCGTCTTTTTTTTTTTGTCTATATATTTCATTTATAACCGTTTTTCCTATGCTCTTTCTTCGATACGCTAGAAAAAGAAAATAAAAAAGGTGGAAGAGATTCCACCTTTTTTGCCCCAAATCTACCATAAACTTAACCTACTAATGTTATGGTCCAGTAAAGGTATAGGAGATATTTTTTTGAACGAAACATTTCAGATGAAAGGCAATAATATCCGATAAAACGCTTGCAATGGCTGTTTATAAATATGTTGAGTTTATTCCAATAAAAAAGGCGGAAGTTACTCCGCCTTTTTTGCCCCAAATCTACCATAAACTAACCTACTAATGTTATGGTTCAGTAAATGTATGGCGGGAATTTTTATAAAGAAAAAATTTTAGATGAAATGCAATTATACTCGATAAACAACAGTTAAAGTATTGATTTTCAGTTATTTATGATTTAAATTAAAAAAGGCGGAAGTTACTCCGCCTTTTTTGCCCCAAATCTACCATAAACTAACCTACTAATGTTATGGTCCAGTAAATGTATGGCAGTTATTTTTGCGAAGAAAAAATTTCAGATGAAAGGTAAGTATATCCGATGAAGAGAATATAATCGGCTGTTTATAAATATGTTGAGTTTATTCCAATAAAAAAGGTGGAATTGCTTCCACCCTTTTTGCCCCAAATCTACCATAAACTTAACCTACTAATGTTATGGTATTTCAAAAGTATCATAGCTTTTCAATTTCACCAAAGAAATAGGATGAACGGCAAAAAAAACCGATGAAATGCACAATTTAACCTTTTATTAGTATTTTATTAATAAGCTCGAGCATCTTTTCCTTCATAAAAATTCATGAAAGCACGATTTACAACTCTATTTCCACCAGGAGTTGGGTAATCTCCTGTAAAGTACCAGTCGCCTAAATTTTTAGGACACGCTTTGTGTAAATCTTCTACCGTTTGGAAGATGATTTTTACCTCGGCATTAATTTCTGGTGAGCTTAACATTTCTGCAATTTTATCTGAAATCTCTTCGTTTGTAAATTGATCGTATATTGCTGTAACATAATTTACTACATCTTTGTCTGCAAAATTTTCTTGTGCTTTGCATTTAGCATAAACTTCATCTACAATATGATACAAGTTTCTTTCTTTCAATAAAGCAAGGGCAGCTCTAAATGCAACTAAACCTTCTAGTTTTGCCATATCAATTCCGTAACAGTCTGGATAGCGAATTTGTGGTGCAGATGAAACAATTACGATACGTTTTGGCTTCAAACGATCCATCATTTTAATGATACTCATTTTCAATGTAGTACCGCGAACAATACTGTCGTCAATAATAACTAAATTATCTTCTGGTTTGATTACGCCATACGTAACATCATAGACGTGAGCGACCAAATCGTCTCGGCTGCTGTCTTCAGTAATAAAAGTTCTAAGTTTAGCATCTTTAATGGCTACTTTCTCTGTGCGTATTTTTACAGATAAAAGCTCCTGAAGTGTCTCTGCAGTTAATGTATTTCTGTTTTCTAGAATATAATTGTTTTTTCTCTGATTTAAGAAATCCTGAGCAGCTTCTACTAAACCATAAAATGATGTTTCGGCTGTATTGGGAATGTATGAGAAAACAGTGTTGTCTGTATCGCTGTCAATTGCTTTAAGAACAGCAGGTAAAATTAGTTTTCCTAAATCTTTACGCTCCTGATAAATTTCTGCATCACTTCCTCTAGAGAAATAAATTCTTTCAAAAGAACAAGCTTTTAAAGCAGTTGGCTCCAAAATTTGGTTCATGGTAACTTTGCCGTTTTTCTTGATAATCAACGCATTTCCTGGGTTGATTTCCTGAACACTTTCAAAAGGAACATTAAATACGGTCTGAATAACCGGTCTCTCAGAAGCTACAACGACAACTTCGTCATCTTGATAGTAATAAGCTGGACGAATTCCTGCTGGATCTCTAAAAACAAATGCATCACCATGACCTAATAAACCAGCCATAGCATAGCCACCGTCTAAGTTTTTAGCAGAACGAGCTAAAATTTTAGCAATGTCTAAACGCTCTGCAATTACTGGAGAAGCATCTCTTTTTGAGTAACCTTCAGCTTTGCAATCTTGGTATAATTGCATTACTTCCTTATCTAAAAAGTGACCGATTTTTTCCATTACAGTAACGGTATCAGCCATTTCTTTTGGATGCTGTCCAAGTTCAACCAAGTTTTCGAAAAGTTCTTTAACATTTGTCATATTAAAGTTTCCTGCCAAAATCAGGTTGCGGTGCATCCAGTTGCTTTGACGCAAAAATGGGTGAACACTCTCGATGCTGTTTTTCCCAAAAGTACCGTAACGAACGTGTCCTAAAAACAATTCTCCAACATAAGGGATATTTGCTTTTAGCTCTTTCATATCGTCACCTAGTTCTGGATGTGCTTTTAACTCCTCGCTGATTCTCTCGTTGATTTGCTTAAAAACATCTTGTATTGGCTGTGAGTGATTAGAACGCACTCTGCTAATGTAACGCTGTCCTGGATCAACATCAAATTTTATGCTTGCAAAACCAGCTCCGTCTTGTCCACGGTTGTGCTGTTTTTCCATCATTAAATACATCTTCTGGATTCCGTAGAAAGCAGTTCCGTATTTTTCTTTATAATATTCAAGCGGTTTAAGTAGTCTAACCAAAGCTATTCCACATTCGTGTTTTAAAGCGTCGCTCATTGTTTTTTGTTATTTGTGTGTTGTTGTAAGTTGTGTGTATTAACGTAATAAAAAAGCCCCGTTTTATCGAGGCTCTTAGGCATTATATTTCTATGTCAAACTGAGTTAACGACTTAAATTGCTGTAATCGAATCGCTACCTCGGCTTTGCTTAACGTTTCCATTCTTTCAGTTCCAAACTTTTCTACGCAGAACGAAGCTAAATTTGAACCGTAAATAATGGCATTTTTCATGTTGTTGAACGAAATATTTTCGCTTTGCGCAATGAATCCAGAGAAACCACCTGCAAAAGTGTCTCCAGCTCCTGTTGGATCAAAAACATCTTCTAATGGTAAAGCTGGCGCGAAGAATACTTCTCTGTTGTGGAATAAAAGTGCTCCGTGTTCTCCTTTTTTGATCACCACATATTTTGGTCCCATGTCTTGGATTTTAGAAGCTGCTTTTACTAATGAATATTCGCCAGAAAGCTGTCTTGCTTCTTCGTCATTGATTGTAATAACATCTACACGTTTGATAACGTCTAATAATTCTGGAAGAGCGCAGTCCATCCAAAAGTTCATTGTATCTAAAACAACTAATTTTGGTTTTTTCTCCATTTGGTCCAGAACGCTGCTCTGTACTAATGGATGTAAGTTTCCTAACATTACCACATCAGCATCTTTGTAGCTTTGAGGAACTTTTGGCTGAAAATCGGCCAAAACATTCAACTCAGTTACAAGCGTGTCTCTAGAGTTTAAATCGTTGTGGTATAAACCGCTCCAGAAAAAAGTCTTTCCTCCTTTTACAATTTCGATACCAGAGATATCAATATTTTTTGAAGTTAAAAGATCTAAATGTTCTTGAGGGAAATCGTCGCCAACTACAGAAACAATGGCTGATTGCAAGTTAAAAAATGACGCTGATAATCCGATGTAGGTTGCAGCACCACCTAATATTTTATCTGTTTTTCCGAAAGGAGTTTCAATCGCGTCGAAAGCAACTGTTCCAACAATCAATAGTTTATTCATTTTATGAATTTCGAATTAGGGTGCAAAGATACTTCATAAGTTACAATCTTGCAACGGTTTAGGTTCTCAAAATTTTCTTAAAAAAATGGTCGCTATTTCGAAGTAAAACTATTGTAAATGAATGGTTTAAAAATGATTTTTGGCAGTGTTTATAATAGGTTTTTTGAATTTAAGATGCAACTTTTTTGAAAATAATTGCGAATATTTTACAGCTGGTACTTTTTATCAAAATAATTTTTTAAAATGCCAACTTGAACCAAGATCATAATGGGAACAATCAAAATGGCATACAAGATGTTTTTAGAAAAATGAATTCCTGAAAAAGCTGTCGTAATTTTATTAGAATATAATTTCCCGATTTCGTCAATTTTGAAATCAGTTTCTGAAACTGAGAATAAAGAGAAGTAAATCACTAATGCAGCCACAGCCAATCCAATCGAAATCCAGATTGGTTTAGAAATTAAAGGTTTGTAGGTTTTGAGCTTTTTCTCTTCTAAAAAATGAACTTCAGCCATTATTTTAGAAGTAAAATCCATAGATGGCGACTGCAGTTTTTCATCAGCCATCATTTTCTCAATAAGTTGTTCTATATTTTTATCGTTCTCTCTCATAACATTCTATTATTTCTGGTTCTAACTGCTGTCTCAAAATTACGGCCAATTTCTGTCGGCTTCTAAACAATTTCACTTTGGCATTATTGGCAGATATATTCATGATCTTTCCAATTTCCTCCAAATTCTGATCGTCAAAATAAAATAAGGTTAAAAGGAAATTTTCATCTCTTGGCAATAAATTTAAACATTTCTGAATAGTTTGTTTTCGTTCATTTTCTTCTAATGTGCTCAAAGCATTGTCCATCGTTTTAATTAAATGGGACGAAAAATCATCAATAGAAATATTCAGATCTTCTTTTTTGCTTTTTTTCAAACGGTCTAGACAGGTGTTGTAGGCAATTTTATAAATCCAAGTCGAAAACTTAGACTCTCCTTTAAACTTTGTCAGCGAACTATAAATCTTTATAAACGTGTCTTGTGCGACTTCTTCTGCTTCTTCCCGGTTTTTAACCATTTTTAGCGCCAATGTAAAGATCATATCTTTATAGCGGTCTACAAGAACGGCAAACGCATTGGTCTCGCCCTTCAGGATTTTATCGATATAATGTTGATCAGGTATTGTGCTCATATTATATAGGACGACAAGTTGTTTGTTTAGGTTACAAGAAAGATGAAAATAAATTTCAAATTTTTTTAAAATTCCAAATTCCAAAAAATCTAATTCTTTACATATATATGTATGGGTGAACTTTGTCAAAGTTTTAAACTTAGCCAAAGTTTTAGACAATCAAAATTAATTGATTATCAGCGAGTTTTGGTGTTTTAGATTTGTTTTTTGAAATTTTTCATCAAATGTTGTAACCTGATTTTAAAAACCTTCGTCATATGGAGTATCAATCAATTATAAAAACATAAAAATTATGGGACCACAAGTTTTAGTACCGCTTAGCCTTTTTTTGATGATCTTCGGGATCGTTTATTTAATTTATTCAACAAGAAACAGAGAGCGTTTGGCACTGATAGAAAAAGGAGTAGATGCCAGTATATTTTTGAAAGGAGCAGGAAAAGGAGTTCCGGCATGGAAAATTTTTGTTGTAAATCTTGCCTTTTTATTAATAGGAAGCGGTTTAGGTATTTTTATCGCCTTATTAATTACCACTTATACCTCTTTGAATGATGGAGCGGTTTATCCTTCGATCATATTCATAATGGCTGGAGTTGGATTATTAATCGGATTTGGGATGGCCAAAGATTTAGATAAGGCAGAAGAAGAAAAGTAAGAGAGTAAAAACAAAAAACGCATCAAATATTTGATGCGTTTTTGTTATTCTTTCGATCCAATGGTTTCATAATAAACGTCAACCGAAAGTTTCGGCTGCATGGATGCCATAACAGCCAATTGATCACAGCGCTCATTTTGCGGATGATTGTTATGTCCTTTTATCCATTTAAAATCGACTTGATGTTTGCGGTATGCCACTAGAAAACGTTTCCAGAGATCTCCGTTTTTTCTTCCGACAAAACCTTTTTTCTCCCAGCCAAGTACCCATTTTTTTTCGACAGAATCCACAACATATTTAGAATCTGAAACGACAAGAACCTTCATATTTGGCTTTTTCAGTTTTTCTAAACCTACAATTACAGCCAAAAGTTCCATTCTATTATTGGTAGTCAGCCGAAAACCTTCGTAGAATTCTTTTTTATGTGGAGTACCCACCAATTCCATCACGACTCCGTAGCCGCCATTTCCTGGATTTCCTTTTGCAGCACCGTCTGTGTATATATGTACTTCGTGACTCATTTATTTTAGATTTCAGATTTTAGATTTCAGATTGCTCCAATTAATCTAAAATTGATATTGGTATTGATATTATTATTGTAGCAATCTATGAATAATCTCTGGAAAGTGTTTTTGTTCCAGTTCATGAATCTTTTCTGCAACTGTTTCTGGAGTGTCTTCGTCTGTTAGCGCTACATTGGCCTGAAAAATAATGCCACCTTCATCATAATGTTCATTTACATAATGAATAGAGATTCCGGTTTCTTTTTCCTTATTGTTTACAATTGCTCTGTGTATGTGCATTCCGTACATTCCCTTGCCTCCATAATTAGGTAAAAGTGCAGGATGGATATTGATTATCTTGTTTGGATATTCGTTGATTATATTTTCGGGGAATTTGAGTAAAAAGCCAGCCAAAACTATCAAATCTGGGTCGATTTTTTGTATTTTTTGTAGCACATTTCTTTCTAAAAGTTCGTTTTTTTCGAAGATTTCGACTGGAATTTGATGATTTTTTGCTCTTTCAATCACTTTTGCCGAAGCATTATTTGTAAAGACCGAAACGACCTTTGCAATTTCAGTGTTCGAAAAATATTTTATAATGTTCTCTGCGTTAGTTCCTGATCCTGAGGCAAAAACAATAATTTTTTTCATAAAGTTGTGTGTTTTGAGAGTGCAAAAAACGGAATAAAAATCGAAAATAAATAGCTTTAAAAGACCTTTCTTGAAATTAATTTTATAATTTAGTGTCACATTTATAAACTAAATAGTTGTTTTAAAATAAAGTTTTTTATTTTTGCCAACAAATTAAATTCTAAAATTAAAGATTATGTCAGACATTGCATCAAGAGTAAAAGCGATTATCGTAGACAAATTAGGTGTTGACGAAAACGAAGTTGTAACAGAAGCAAGCTTCACTAATGATTTAGGAGCTGACTCATTAGACACTGTTGAGCTTATTATGGAATTCGAAAAAGAATTTGATATTCAAATTCCAGACGATCAAGCAGAAAACATTGCTACTGTTGGTCAAGCTATTTCTTATATCGAAGAAGCAAAAAAATAATAATACCGCACCCGAATTTTAAAAATTCCAAAATTTGAATGCTCAAATCCCAAAAATTGGAATTTGTTTTTTGAAAAATTGGATTTTCTAAAAATCGGGTGTTATTATTTTTTTTAAATTTAAATTTCGATTGATTTTCAATCAAAAAGATATATTTATATTGTAATTCCCATGGCTCTTAAGTAACAATAAGTTAAGAAAGCGTGGGTTTTATTTGTTTAAAGTACAAAACACATATTTATGGCATTAAGGCGAGTTGTTGTAACAGGATTAGGTGCACTTACTCCTATTGGGAATAATATCCAAGAATATTGGAATGCACTTGTGAATGGAGTTAGCGGAGCCGCTCCAATCACATATTATGATACCGAGAAGCACAAAACGAAATTTGCCTGCGAAGTAAAAAACTTCAATATTGAAGATTACATGGATCGCAAGGAATCTCGTAGATTAGATAAATTTGCACAATACGCAATTGCTGCCAGTGATGAAGCTATTAAAGATGCTGGAATCACAAATGATAACGTAAACAAACAAAGAGTTGGTGTTATCTGGGGAGCAGGAATTGGAGGTTTAGAGACTTTTCAGGATGAAGTATTGTACTATGCAAAAGGTGATGGAACTCCAAAGTTCAATCCTTTCTTTATTCCTAAAATGATTGCCGATATTGCTCCTGCACATATTTCTATGCGTAACGGGTATATGGGGCCAAATTATACTACGGTTTCTGCTTGTGCGTCTTCTGCAAATGCATTAATCGATGCTTTCAATTACATCCGTTTAGGAATGTGCGATGTTATTGTTTCTGGTGGTTCTGAAGCTGCTGTTACAATTGCAGGTATGGGAGGATTTAGCTCAATGCACGCTTTATCGACAAGAAACGAAAGCCCAGAAACAGCTTCAAGACCTTTTGATGCAACCAGAGATGGTTTTGTATTAGGAGAAGGAGCGGGAGCTTTAGTTCTAGAAGATTATGAGCACGCAAAAGCAAGAGGTGCAAAAATCTATTGCGAAATTGGCGGTGGCGGTATGTCATCTGATGCTTACCACTTAACTGCACCACATCCGGAAGGAATTGGAGTTATCGCAGTAATGGAAAATACATTGAGAGATGCTGGAATGACACCTGATCAGGTTGATCATATCAATACTCACGGAACTTCTACTCCATTGGGAGACGTTGCTGAGTTAAAAGCAATCAGCGCTGTTTTTGGCGATCATGCTAAAAACATCAATATCAACTCTACAAAATCGATGACAGGACACTTGCTTGGTGCTGCCGGAGCTATTGAAGCAATTGCTTCTATTTTGGCAATGCAACACGGTATTGTTCCTCCAACGATTAACCATACAGTTGTAGACGAGAACATTGATCCATCTTTAAACCTTACTTTAAACAAACCTCAAAAAAGAGAAGTAAATGTTGCTATGAGTAATACATTTGGTTTTGGTGGACACAATGCTTGCGTATTGTTTAAAAAAATAGCTGATTAATTTTCTATATATGAATATTATCAAAAAAATATTTTCGAAATCCCGTTCTCAAGAAGACGGGATTTTTTTTGACACTATTCAGAAAATTCTTGGTTTTCAGCCTTCTAGTATAGATTTTTACAGACGGGCTTTCACACATCGTTCGTCTAATAAATTAGATCAAAATGGGCATCCTATTAATTATGAACGGTTAGAATTTTTAGGAGATGCTATGTTAAGTGCTGTAATTGCTGCGCATTTGTTTAATAAAGCGCCAAATGGGGACGAAGGTTATTTGACCAAAATGCGTTCTAAAATTGTGAGCCGTGAACATTTGAACGAATTAGGCAAAGACTTAAATTTAGTACAGTTTGTAGAAAGCAAAGTGCCAATTCAGCATTTTGGAGAAAATATTCATGGTAATATTTTTGAATCTCTAATTGGAGCAATTTATTTAGATAAAGGCTATACTTTTTGCGAGAAATTCATCCAAAAAAGAGTCGTTACACCTTATGTCGACATTGCACGACTAGAAGGTAAAGTTATAAGTTATAAAAGTTTGGTTATTGAATGGTGTCAGAAGGAAAAAAGAGTTTTTCATTATGACATTTTTGAAGATAACGGTATAGATGGCCAGCGTTTATTTGGTGTCAAATTGAGTATTGATGATAAAGTTGTTGCGAGGGCGAGAGCAACTTCAAAAAAGAAAGCAGAAGAAAAAGCATCTCAAAGAGCCTATTTTGCATTTCAAGAAAAAATTGACAAGAAATAGCTGCAAAAATGTTGTAACTCTCACAAGACTACATCGTTTTCGTTTATAATTTAACAAAACAAGCAAGTCATAACTGTTGATGCTCCGTTTAGAAATAGTATATTTACAACTTGATTTTTCAAGACATGGCTATTCATAAATTGGATTTAGACGAATTTGACGAAATTGATTATTATTTAATGGCAATTCATACTTCATTAGAAGATTATAGATTGGCCTATTTTATCAATAAAATCCTTCCGATCAACTTAAGTAAGAGCAAAAACGAGATCCATGCTCAGACTAAGGAAGGTGAAGCAAATTTTTCGAGATTCTATTATTATGATGAAGAAAAAGCTGTTTCCTGGAATTTAATTCAGAATAAAAATGAAATCATTTCTGTGAGTACAAATGATTTCCAGAATTTGTTTTCTAATGAGACAAGTGAGGTTTCGACAACAATTCATTTACTTCCTGAATTTAAAAAAGTCGATTTTTTCCTGAAAATTGATAATAGCGAAGAGGCGCTTAATTTTTCAGAAATTCAACAAAAATTAAACACAATAGAAAGTATTGCGGCTATTTATGCCGTTGATACAGACAAAATAAAATCAAAAAACAATCTAATTTTTTAAAAAAAATGCTAACAAACAAGAAAACCAAAATTGTTGCTACACTTGGGCCTGCCTGTAGTACAAGAGAGATCATTAAGGATATGATCGATGCAGGGGTTAATGTGTTTAGAATCAATTTTTCGCATGCAGATTACGAAGGAGTAAAAGAAAAAATCGATATCATTAGAGGATTAAACGAAGAGTTTGGTTATACGACAGCAATTTTAGGAGATTTGCAAGGGCCAAAACTTAGAGTGGGTGTAATGGAAGAAGGCACTGTTGTACACGATGGAGATGAAATCACTTTTACAACTGCTGAAGATATTATAGGAACATCAAAAAGAGTGTTCATGAAATATCAGAATTTCCCAAATGATGTTAATCCAGGAGAGCGCATCTTGCTTGATGATGGTAAACTTATTTTCGAAATTGTTTCTACAGATAAAAAGACAGAGGTTGTTGCTAAAGTTATTCAAGGTGGAGAATTAAAATCTAAAAAAGGGGTTAATCTTCCAAATACAAAAATATCTTTGCCAGCTTTAACAGAAAAAGATATTGCTGACGCGATTTTTGCTATCGAGCAAAAAGTAGATTGGATCGCACTTTCATTTGTGAAAACTCCTCGCGATTTGCAAGATTTACAAGAATTAATTGCTAAGCATTCAGAATATAAAATTCCAATCGTTGCTAAAATTGAAATGCCAGAAGCTCTTGAGAACATGGATAAAATTGTAGCATACTGCGATGGTTTAATGGTTGCTCGTGGAGATCTAGGTGTTGAGCTTCCTGCACACGAAGTTCCATTGGTGCAAAAAGATTTGATCAGAAGAGCTAAGACAGCTAGAATTCCGGTTATCGTTGCTACACAAATGATGGAAACAATGATTACAAGCTTAACGCCAACAAGAGCAGAGGTAAACGACGTTGCAAATTCAGTAATGGACGGTGCAGATGCTGTAATGTTGTCTGGAGAAACAGCTACAGGAAATTACCCTGTGCAAGTAATTCAGAGAATGGCTCAAATTTGCGAAGCAGTAGAAAACTCTCCGCTTATTCAGGTGCCGCAAAATACGCCACAAATTAAAACTAAACGTTTTGTTACTAAAACAGTTTGCCACCAAGCAGCTTTATTGGCTAACGAAATTGAAGCTAAAGCAATCTGTACTTTAACAAACAGCGGTTATACAGCTTTTCAAATTTCGGCTTGGAGACCATCAACAGCTCATATTTTAGTATTTACTTCAAACAGAAGAATCTTAACACAATTGAATTTATTATGGGGAGTTAAATCTTTCTACTATGATAATGAAGAAAGTACAGACGATACTGTAACAGATGTAAATCAAATTGCAATCGACAAAGGTTATGCTCAAAAAGGAGATTATTTAATCAACCTTGCAGCAATGCCAATTAAAGATAAAGGAATGGTTAACACGATGAGAGTTTCTGAAATCGAGTAACATTTTCTTTAAATATTTCAAAAGCCGCTTATTTTAAGTGGCTTTTTTGTTTTACAAATCTTCTCCAAATCAATTTTCATTGAATATTTTGTCTTTTTTAAAGGCTTTTTTGTTTCATTTGGCTAAACTTTTGAAAATTTTCTTCTCAGAAGTTTTATTTCAATCCCTTAATTACTTCTTTTTGCTCTTCTGCAATAAAAACATAACTGCTTAATTTTCTTACGTTTCGATATGTTCCATTTTCTAAAATGAAACATTTTGGTGCAAATTCTCGGTTTTTGTTGTTTCATTTTATAAAATGAAACAAGCTCATGCCGAATAACTACGATTGTTCGCTCTTTTATTAGTTAATTTTGAGAGACTTAAAAAAAAGTTAAAAATACTCTGTTTCAAATTTTAAGATAAAAGACGAATTTGAAACACATCATAGCGATGCAGCCTCATATTGAGGAAAACTTACGATTTTTCCCATTTATTTTTTTTCGATTTTCAAACTCATACAATAAGAATCATTAACGAATTTTTTTACCATGAAACAAATCAAATTAAAATGCGGATTTACGAATACTCTGCGGGTATCAGCTTTACTGTTTTTTTGCTGGGTTTCGGCTATAGCGCAAAGCAAAAAGCCAAATATTTTGGTGCTTTGGGGTGATGATATTGGAACAACGAATATAAGTGCTTACAGCGATGGGCTTATGGGGTATACAACTCCAAACATTGATCGTTTGGCCAATGAAGGATTAAGATTTTTACATTATTATGGAGAACAAAGCTGTACTGCGGGACGTGCGGCTTTTTTAACAGGACAGCACGGCCTTAGAACTGGGCTTACAAAAGTAGGTTATCCTGGGGCTCCTATGGGAATGAGCCAGTTAGATCCTTCTATTGGCGGAATTATGAAAAGTCTTGGTTATGCAACAGGGCAGTTTGGTAAAAATCATGTTGGAGACCGTAACGAAAACCTGCCAACGGTGAATGGCTTTGATGAGTTTTTTGGAAACCTGTATCACTTGAATGCAGAAGAAGAGCCAGAATTGCCAGATTATCCTAAAGATCCAGAATACTTGAAAAAATTTGGACCTAGAGGAGTGCTAAAATGTACTGCTACAAATGTAGATGACGGTACAACAGATCCTCGTTTTGGAAGAGTTGGAAAACAGAAAATTGAAGATACGGGAGCGCTTACTAAAAAAAGAATGGAAACGATAGATGATGAAACTTCTGCTGCGGCCATTGATTATATTAAAAGACAAAATGCGGCGGGTAAGCCATTTTTCTGCTGGTTCAATGCAACACGTATGCACTTGCGCACGCACGTTAGAAAAGAGCATAGAGGAAGATATACTCATGGAGACAGCGAATATATTGACGGTATGATTGAGCATGACGAAACTATTGGAAGCATCTTAAAAGCATTGGACGACTTAGGAATTGCTGACAATACGATCGTTATTTATTCAACAGATAATGGGCCTCATATGAATACTTGGCCTGATGGAGCAATGACTCCCTTCCGTTCAGAAAAAAATACGAACTGGGAGGGAGCTTTCCGTGTACCTTGTATTGTTCGTTGGCCAGGACATATCAAACCGGGAACTATTACTAATGAATTGATGAGCCATAATGACTGGATTCCAACTTTGGCTTCTATTGCAGGTGAACCAGATATTGTTAACAAACTTTTAAAAGGCTATAATGCAAACGGAAAAACATATAAAGTTCATCTAGACGGTTACGATCAAAGTAGTTTTTTACTAGGAAAAACACCAAAAAGTGCTAGAGATAAATTCTTTTATACCGACGATGATGGTCTTTTAGTAGGATTAAGAGAAGGAGATTACAAATATGTTTTTGCAGAACAGCGTCTGGCTGGTACACTTGGAGTATGGGCAGAGCCATTTACTAAACTTCGTTTGCAAAAAATATTTAATCTATACCAAGATCCTTTTGAAAGAGCCGATTTTACCTCAAACACCTATTGGGATTGGGTTATGAATCACGTTCAGATGGTATATGGTGCAATATATGATGTAGGCGTATTTGCTGAAACATTCAAAGAATATCCTCCAAGATCTATTCCGCCAAGTTTCTCGGCTTACACTATAATGGAAGAAGCAATGAAAGATATTAAAGCGCAGCAATATATTGAGAAAAACGTTCTTCCTAAAGTAAAAGAAGAAGAGGCAGCTTCAAAAAAGAAAAAATAAATCATAGACAATCAAAAGAAACAGGATGAAAAGTTCTGTTTCTTTTCACTTAATACTACTTGCTATGCGTAAAAAGATAATATTAATTCCGATGCTTCTTTTTTTATTTGTTTCATGCAAAAAGTCAGAAGAAAGCACAGCTGTTAAACCAAAAGACAGCACAGCAACCGCTGCAGCTAGCGGAGATCCTCTGCCGAGCTGGAATGATGGAACTTTAAAAAATGAAATCATTGCTTATGTTGAAAAAGTAACGAAAGAAGGAAGTCCAGACTTTATTCCAGAAGAATACAGAATTGCGACTTTTGATAATGACGGAACTTTATGGGCTGAAAAACCTTATGTACAAGAACTTTTTGCTTTTTATAGAGTGCAAAAAATGGTGGAGGCGAAACCTGAATTAGCCCAAAAACAGCCTTTTAAAGCGGTAATCGAAAAAGACAAAACTTTCTTTGAAAAAGGAGGTGACAAAGCGCTTATAGAACTGGTTGCAGCAACTCATACCGGAATGACTGAAGATGAATTCGAAGCTTCGGTAAATGATTTCTTTAAAAGCGCAAAGTATCCCAGCAAAAATGTTCCAGTAAAACAAATACGCTATCAGCCGCAATTGGAACTGCTAAATTATTTACGCGCTAACGGATTTAAAACGTACATCGTTACTGGCGGAACAATAGAAGTAGTAAGAGCAATATCTCAGGATTTTTACGGAATCCCAAAAGACCAAGTGGTTGGAACTTCTTTCAAATATAAATATGATGCAGCTAAAAATGTGCTACAGCGAGAAGCTGCTTTAGATCATTTTAATGATAAAGAAGGCAAACCGGTAGGTATTCAATTGCACATTGGGCAGCGACCTGTTTTTGCTTGTGGTAATGAAGGTGGAGCTGGAGATATTGCGATGCTAACATATTCGCAAGGCAATAAATATCCATCATTTCAATTGCTGGTCAATCACAATGATTCAATAAGAGAGTATAAATATCAAGAGAAAGATGATGCGTCATTAAATGCTGCGGCAAAAAATAAATGGCATATTGTTGATATGCAGAAAGACTGGAAAAAAGTTTTTGCAGATTAAGCGAGAAAGAACTGTTTTTTAAGGTTAAAGAGTTGAAGTTTCTTCTAATTAATAAATTTTAAGCCGTATGAAAAATTCTTTTCTAGCAATATTGATGCTATTAGTCACTTTTACGATTTCAGCTCAGGAAGAGCCTTCAAAACCTGGAAACAGTGCACAAGAACTTGCAGATAAAATGGCAAATCCTGTGGCAAGTTTAATCAGTGTTCCGCTGCAAAATAATCTTACTTATGGAATTGGTCCTTATAATGGAATAAAATATCAGATCAACATACAGCCTGTTGTTCCGTTCAAGTTAAGTGAAAATTTAAACTTGATTACCCGTTACATTCTCCCGGTTGTAGATCAGCAGGATGTTACAGGCGAAAACAAGCACGAGTTTGGTTTAAGCGATGCAACAGTGACAGCATTTTTTGCTCCTAAAGCTAAAGGAATCATTTTAGGAGTTGGTCCTGCTTTTCTGGTGCCAACTGCTACAGAAAAACTTTTAGGAACAGAAAAATTCGGAATTGGACCAAGCGTTTTGGTAATGCATCAGGGAAAAGGGCTCTCTATAGGTTTTTTAGCCAATCAGATTTGGTCTGTGGCAGGAAATGCTGATAGAGCAGATTTCAATCAGTTCTACACGCAAATATTTTTAACGCATAGTTACAAAAGTGGCGCAAGTTTAGGTTTCACATCAGAAATAACGCAAAACTGGCAGGGAAATACAACTCTTATTACCGTTAGTCCAAATGTTGGCGCCATTACAAAATTAGGAGGACAAACCATGCAGTTTGCTGTTATGCCATTAATTCCAGTTGTAGGCCATTCAAACATAAGGCCAGATTGGGGATTAAGAGCAGTTGTTGCCTTTATATTTCCGCAGTAATTCTTCATAAGAGCTTTAGAAAAGATCATTTAAATTCGAACACATGGCCGAAAATTCTTTTGATCCCATTGCATCAAAAACCGAGCGTTATGAAAAAGGGGCTTCGATTAGAAAAAAAATCCCTTTGGAAAAGCATCAGGAATGGAATTCTTTTGTGGACAGAAAAAATCCTGTAGATATTTTAATTCAGACCAGTGAAGGAAGAGTTGAAAGTCTAGTGCCAATTCGGTACAGCAGAATGATGGAATCGCCTTTTGCATTTTATAGAGGGGCAGCAGCGATTATGGCGGCTGACTTAGCACATACTCCCGTATCGGGAATAAATCTGCAGCTTTGCGGTGATTGCCATTTAATGAATTTTGGGGGATTTGCGACTCCCGAACGCAAATTGGTTTTTGATATAAATGATTTCGATGAAACATTTCCTGGACCATGGGAATGGGATGTAAAACGACTGGCAGCCAGTTTTGTCATTGCAGGAAAATGGCGAAAATTTTCCAAGAAAAATTGTAGAGAATTTGCGTGGCACGTTGCCGACAGCTACAAACGGCATATGCAGGATTACAGTAAATTATCTGCTCTTCAAATCTGGTATGCAGATATTGATTTAGCAGAACTGATAGAATTAGGCCATGATAAAGAACAGAAAGAGTTTGATCAGAAGCGAATAAAAAAAGCATCAGAATATACCGCTCACGAGAGAGAGTTTGCAAAGATGACTTATTTTGACGGAGCAAGGGCACGCATAAAAGATGATCCACCTTTGATATTTCATCCAAGCGGAGATCTTGAAAAACTGGTTGCTAAAGAAGGCGAGATCATTCACAAAAGATATATAGAATCTCTTTCAGAAGAAAAACAGATTTTGTTAAGCAGATATAAGCTTCATGATATTGTCATAAAAGTGGTGGGCGTAGGAAGTGTCGGGACTCTTTGCGGGATTAGTCTGCTAATGTCGGCTACTGGCGAACCTATTTTTTTACAGTTTAAAGAAGCCAGAAAAAGTGTGCTCGAAGAAAATGTAAAAGTTAAAGGCAAATACACTCATCAGGGCGAACGCATCGTGATGGGACAAAAGCTCATGCAGTCTGCATCTGATATGTTTCTGGGCTGGACAAACGACAGTAAGGGCAGATTCTTTTATATCAGACAGCTTAGAGATGCCAAAATAAAACCGGTTTTAGAAGTTATGAAGCCAAAAAATATGGCAGATTATGCCAAAGCCTGCGGATGGGCGCTTGCAAGAGCTCATGCGCGTTCAGGGGATCCTTCAATGATTTCAGGCTATATTGGAGATACAGACCAATTTGCCGATGCTATTTCGGAATTTTCGGTTTTATATGCCGATCAAAACGAATCGGATTACAATAAAATGCTAGAAGAGATAAAACATGGCAAACTGCCAATAGCGGCCGAAATTTAAGATGCAGCTGTACAGAGGCAATAGAATAAAAAAAGCAAAAATAGTTGGCAAAATAAGTTAAATGAATGTAAAGTAAGATTTTTTTTATTTAATACTGTTAATTAAATAAAATGATTTATCTTTGAGAGTGATGTAAGTAATTGTTTAGTAGTGTTTTGTGCTACATAACGATTGTAGACATCTAAATCGCCCCTTCGTTCAAGATTTTTACGATTTTAATACATTCGAGTTAAACTGATTTAATTATTAATTTAATAAATACCACAACATGAATATTAAAAGAACAAATCTTCGTATAATCCCAGTCTTATTTTTGGGTTTGTTTTACAGCTGCGCCCCAACTGTAAAAGTTACAACTGATTATGATCATGCTGCGAACTTCAGCGAATACAAAACCTTTGCCGTTTACGACTTAAAAGCTCAGCAAGGACAAGTAAATCAGTTAAATGTTGATCGTGTTGCAAAAGCAATCCGAAACGAAATGCTCGCAAAAGGATTTACAGAATCTAGTAATCCAGATCTAAAAGTGAATGCCGTATCTATATTAAAAAACAAAACTCAAGTGACAGCCGATACTAATTTTTATGGCTATGGCGGAATGTATCGTCCATACGGCTATTGGGGTGGAGGCGCCATGATGGGTGGCGGTAGCACAACATTCAACTCTTACGATTATGTTGACGGCTCACTGGTAATAGACATCGTATCTACAAAAACGGATAAATTGGTTTGGCAGGGAATCGGAAATGCTGAAATAGACAGCAGACCAGACAATCCTGAGCAATTTATTAACGATGCTATCAAAAAAATATTGGCCGGATTTCCTCCGGGAGCAGTTAAAAAATAGCTGAAATAAAACAAAGGTTTTGTGCTTGCCATACTTTGGCAAGTACGATTCTTTCTATGCATACGCCCCCCTTCGTATTCTATTTTTAAGAAAATAATAAACTAATTAAGCTTAAAAAAATGATCGATATTTTACTCTCCCTTTTCTTTTTTATTGCCACAATTGCGGGCCTTGCTACTGCAATGATGGTTTTATTTTCCAAAAAAAATTATTCCAAAAGCTTCTTTTTGGGAATGTTCCTGCTGAGTTTGGCTGTAGTAAGTATTTACAATTTTTATTTATCGGCCAATCTTTTTAAAGAATTTCCAGATTTATTTATTATTACCAAATCATTTATTTTTCTGGCAGCGCCATGTTCATTTTTATATGTTCGAAATATTTTATCGCTAAATAAAAGCTTCAGAAAGTATGATTGGCTTCATTTTATTCCTTTTGCTGTTTATTTTGCTTTGACGCTTTTTGTTTATATAGGAAGCTTTACCAATCTAAAAATTGTCGATTATGTAGCGGCCAAAATAAGAAACCCGTTTTCTATTTTAACTTTGACGATTTGGCTTTTCTATGTCTTTTTTCAAACCATGTTGATTTTAAACTATGATTTGAAAAAATTTAAAGGAAATCTATTTCATCGAACTAAAGTAATTAACTGGATCAGGGTTTATAACCTTATGATTTTGTTTCTTTTCTCTGCACTTTTTGTCCATCATTTTTTATCAAGAAAAGTAAATGTGGTCGATCTTTCCTGCTATTTTTTAATTTCATCAGTATTATTTTTTACTGTCGGATGGCTGTACTTCAGACCGCAGATATTTCATGATGAAGAAGAAGCATTTGATTTTGTTGTAGATAATACAATAGCGGTAAAAACCAAAGAGACAAAGGCAACGCTTCCGATTACAAGTGAATTGACGCTTGAAAAAAGAGAAGAATACCTTTTAAAACTGGATTATGTTTTAAACTCTAAAAATCTATTCTTAAAAAAAGATTTTGTAATTCGAGATTTGTCAGACGAAACAGGAATATCAGTGCATCATTTATCCAATTTGATTAACTCCGAATTTGGCCTTCATTTTCAGGACTATGTTAATCTGAAAAGAATTGAATATTTCAAGGACAAAATAAATGATCCAGAATGGAAAGATTTATCATTGGAAGGCATGGCATGGGGTTCAGGTTTTAAATCCCGAACAACTTGTTTCAGAGCCTTTATAAAACACACCGGAAAATCTCCTTCAGAATACTTTAAAACCATCCGAATAAATCCGGATCATACAAGTGCCTATTATTTTAAATAGCAGTATTAAGCATAAAAGAGCTTTAAAAATTGCGGTGTTGCCCTTTTTTTGAGATGAGGTGAATTTGAATCATAAACGATAAATCTTATATGAAAAACAAAAAAACGACACATAAGAAGATTCTGTTTTTACTTTGGATTATCTTATCGTTTAATGTGTTAAGCGCACAAAAACACCATACGGTTTTAAAAGATTCTTTGGACGGAGCTTTCGATTTAAGTGATTTCCTAATCTATGCCAACGGATTCATCGTAGTGCCAACCATTATTACAGAACCGGCCGTTGGAGGATTTGGAGGTGCTGTTGCTCCAATTTTTCTGAAAAAGCGCCCTCCGGTAATTGATGAAAATGGTAAAAAGCGATTTATAAATCCAGATATTACGGGAGGAATCGGAATGTATACCGCAAACAAAAGCTGGCTGGCAGGAGCTTTTCGTTCTGCAACACTTGTAAAACCGAAAATACTGTACCGTGGTTTTGCGGCTTATGGCGACATGAATTTATCATTTTATGCCAATAATCTGCCCAACCGTAAAGACGAGGAATTTAAACTTAACTTTAAATCTACTATTTTTTACACGCAATGGCTCAAACAGTTTAATAATGCCAAATGGAGTGCAGGGCCTCAATATTTATTTTTAAATTCTAAAATAAACCTGCCCGATTTTAATCTCCCTCCGCCATTTGTAGATCCGAAAGATATTAAAAGCACCATAAGCCAGCTTGGAGCAGCACTTCAATTTGACGGACGTGACAATATATTTACGCCAGATAAAGGAGTAAGGCTTCAGACCGATTTTTTCTGGTCAGATAAAGCATTAGGAAGTGATTATCAGGCATGGCGTATTAACTTATCGGCAATAGGATATTATCCGTTGGCGAAAACACTAATTGGCGGACTTAGGATTGAAGGGGAGCAGGCGTTGGGTAGTCCGCCTTTTTATTTACAGCCAGGAATTAATATGAGAGGAATTCCCGCCGCCCGATATATGGGAAACACGAGCATTGTCTCAGAACTCGAATTTAGATGGGATTTGTACCGAAGATGGAGTCTCATGGGTTTTGGTGGTCTGGCCAGTGCCTTTAACGATTGGGATCAGGCATTTGCCAAACCCGTTGTGTACAGCTACGGAACTGGTTTTAGATATCTTATTGCCCGAAAATTTAAACTTCGTATGGGTGTAGACGTTGCCAAAGGACCAGAAGAGTGGGCCTACTACATCGTTTTTGGAAGCAATTGGATGCGATAAATAAATACTGAAAAAACTTGTAAGAAGTTAATTTATAAATAATAATCATAAAAAGCCTCGATACTGTGCTATTGAGGCTTTTTTGTGCTAAATGACTTGTTAATTATGCTCATTAAGAAAACATTAACAATTAAACATCACACAAATTGTATAATATTTAATTGTTTTGTAACAAATTGGAAACATTGGAGACTAATTTTGTTAAATCTTAAACATAAATTATGAATACATTTTCATTCAAATCAGTGTTTGCTGCTTCAGTATTTTTGGCTGGAACTGCAGGCTGTTTTGCGCAAGACATCTTAGTAAATTCCCTTAAACTAAATGCTAGCGACAAAAGTAAAGAGAACTTCAAATTTACAGAAGTAATTAATCTAGGCACAACATCGGTAAAATCTCAAGGATCATCTGGAACTTGCTGGAGCTACTCAACAAACTCATTCTTAGAGTCAGAAATGATTCGTTTAGGAAAACAGCCTGTTGAATTGTCTCAGATTTATTCTGCAAGAAACGTGTATGTAGAAAAAGGAATTAACTATGTTCGTATGCACGGAGCAATTACACTTGGTGATGGAGGAGCTCTTCACGATGTAATTAATATGTACAAAAAATACGGAACTGTGCCAAGAGAAGTTTACACTGGATTAAACTACGGAACAGACAAAAATAAATTTGCTGAAATGGGTGCTCTTATCGAAGGAGTTCTTGCAGCAGTGGTTAAAAACCCAAACGGAGAATTGACTCCAAACTGGCAAAAAGCTTACGCAGCAGTTATTGATTCTTACTTAGGAAAAGTGCCAGATAACTTTACATACAAAGGAAAAAACTATACACCACAAACTTTTGCTAAAGAAGTAGTAGGAATTAACCCAGACGAGTATGTAGAAATGTCATCTTTTACAAATGCGCCATACTATCAAAAAACAACTATGATGGTGCCAGACAACTGGTCATTGGATCAAGTTTACAACGTAAAATTGAACGATATGACAGATGTTATCGACAATGCGCTTAAAAAAGGATATACTGTTGCTTGGGCAACAGATGTTAGCGAGAAAAGCTTTAGCTGGAAAAACGGTGTAGCTTACGTGTCTACTAAAAAATTCGACGATATGACTGCTGAAGAAAAAGCAGATATGTTTAACGGACCAAAAGCAGAACCAGAAATTACTCCAGAAATGCGTCAGGCAGCGTTTGACAACTACACAACAACAGACGACCACGGAATGCACATTATTGGTCTTGCAAAAGATCAAACTGGAAAAGAATACTATATCGTAAAAAATTCTTGGGGAGAAACAAACGACTACAAAGGTTTCTTGTTTGTAACTAAGAACTTCGTAAAATATAAAACTACTGCACTTCTAGTAAACAAAGGAGGAATTCCTGCTGAAATCGCTAAGAAATTAGGGGTTTAATTATAACCGAGAGTTTGTAAAAAATAGAAAAGCGCTGCAATGAAAATTGTGGCGCTTTTTTTATTCCGTAGAAACGTTAATTTATAGATTTCTGGTGTGTTTGTATCCTAAAAAAGGATATCTCTGGGAGGTGCGCTATGTAAATCAACAATATTTTTTTATAGTTGAGATTTTCTAATGTAATATTCAAATAGTATTATTTTGAGGAAATGCGTAAAAAGAAGTACTTTATCGTTTTTCTGGGTAGTTGGCGGTTAGAATAAAAGCTAAGTAGAAGAAAATCAGTATCTTTAGTCTGAGTTTTTAACTGGAGCATTTAATTTTATTCAAAAATCATGAAAAGGTATGAAGCAGTTATTGTTACACTTGCGTTCGTATTTTCTCTCGGCTGTTTTGCGCAGAGCACAAACAGTGCCTCTGTTTCTCCAGCAACAGGAAAAACGACACTATTGACGGATAACCTCCCTACAGATGATATGGTAATACAATCATATTATGTAGAAGAAAGAATAAATAAACTTTTTGGAGGTAGAATTATTACCTACCAAGTTTCAAAATTGGACATGGTCGACACTTACGATCTTGGACCCAATAATACTAGAACAGTAATTCCTAATTACGTAAAAAGAAAACCTAAAGTTGCTCCAAATACAATAGAGACAAAAACGCTTGTTGCAAGTTCGAATGCTTCTGTGTCACCTGTTAAGGTAGAAGTTACAGCTCCTGCTGCTACAACTTCAAGATACGTGACTGTTAACCTGGTAGATACATATGAAAAAGTTATAGATAAAGGCTACAAATCTGTAGATATGCTTAAAAAAGTAGCCGATCGTTTTTACTTTGAAGGGAATTTAACCGCAGCAGCAGGCTATTACGCGCGCCTGTTTGATGAAGCCAAAGATTTGGATGTTATTTACTACTACAGATACGCTCAGTCATTAAAAGCAATAAATGAAGATGAAAAAGCAAATACTTTAATGAAAAGGTTCAAAAGCGAAACTTTGAGTATGAAATGAGGTTGTTTTAACGCAAAGGTTATTTTGAAGTTAAACCTAAAAGATTAAGTTCGCAAGGCTTTTGTGTGTAAAGCCCTGCGAGCTTTTTTTATTTTTCAGTTGTAGAATAATTTTTTTATTGGATAGTATAGCCCGTGGTTTCAAACACTGGGGGATGAATGGTATATTTGAGAATGAAATAGGGTTTTCTTGTGTGAAGTTTTTTTGCCGTAGAGAACGCTAAGGTTTGCGCAAAGTTCACAAAGGTTATTTTGAAGGTTAAATCTAAAGATTAAGTTCGCAAGGCTTTGTGTGTAAAGCCCTGCGAGCTTTTTTTGTTCTACCGTTGTAGAATTATCTTTTTGTTGGATAACATAGCCCGTGGTTTCAACCACGGGGGACGAATGGTATAATTGACAATGAAATAGGGTTTTCTTGTATGAAGTTTTTTTGCCGCAGAGAACGCTAAGGTTTGCGCAAAGTTAGCAAAGGTTATTTTGAAGGTTAAATCTAAAGATTAAGTTCGCAAGGCTTTGTGTTTAAAGCTCTGCTAGCTTTTTTTATTTTAACTGTTGTAGGATAATCTTTTTATTGGATAATATAGCCCGTGGTTTCAACCACGGGGGATGAATGGTATATTTGACAATGAAATAGGGTTTTCTTGTGAAGTTTTTTTGCCGCAGAGAACGCTAAGGTTTGCGCAAAGTTCGCAAAGGTTATTTTGAAGGTTAAATCTAAAGATTAAGTTCGCAATGCTTTGTGTGTAAAGCTCTGCGAGCTTTTTTTGTTTTACCGTTGTAGAATAATCTTTTTGTTGGATCATAGCCCGTGGTTTCAACCACGGGGGATGAATGGTATAATTGACAATGAAATAGGGTTTTCTTGTATGAAGTTTTTTTGCCGCAGAGAACGCTAAGGTTTGCGCAAAGTTCGCAAAGGTTATTTTGAAGGTTAAATCTAAAGATTAAGTTCGCAAGGCTTTGTGTTTAAAGCTCTGCTAGCTTTTTTTATTTTAACTGTTGTAGGATAATCTTTTTATTGGATAATATAGCCCGTGGTTTCAACCACGGGGGATGAATGGTATATTTGACAATGAAATAGGGTTTTCTTGTGAAGTTTTTTTGCCGCAGAGAACGCTAAGGTTTGCGCAAAGTTCGCAAAGGTTATTTTGAAGGTTAAATCTAAAGATTAAGTTCGCAATGCTTTGTGTGTAAAGCTCTGCGAGCTTTTTTTGTTTTACCGTTGTAGAATAATCTTTTTGTTGGATCATAGCCCGTGGTTTCAACCACGGGGAAACGAATGGTATAAATTCTCTTTGTGTTCCTTAGTTGAAGCCACGGGTTATACCTAATATTATGCATGAATAAGCTTTGCGAACTCTTGCGATAACTATTAAGACTTACATCGAAAAACTTTAGTGTCCTCTTAGCGGTTAGAAAATCGCGCAAAGAAACAAAAGCGCAAAGTTTTTGGTTACAGATAAAGAATCAGAAGAATTATTAGAAAATCTGCTCAATCTGCGTGAAATTAATCTTAGCGAACTTCGCGAAAAAACCTTCTGCCCTTTGCGTTTAAATGAGCAATCCTAAATATTGGAATTTGGAATTCTAGACTTTGGGATTTAAACAAAAAAAAGACCATCATTTCTGACAGTCTTTTTTGCTCCCCCTCTTGGGCTCGAACCAAGGACCCTCTGATTAACAGTCAGATGCTCTAACCAACTGAGCTAAGGAGGAATCACCTTAAAAGGTTAATATGTTTGCTAAAAAAAGTTGCTCCCCCTCTTGGGCTCGAACCAAGGACCCTCTGATTAACAGTCAGATGCTCTAACCAACTGAGCTAAGGAGGAAAGTGTTGCTCTTTTTAGCGAGTGCAAATATAAAACTATTTTTAGTTTCTCAAAAACATTTTCACTCTTTTTTTGACTTTTTTTTACTTGCCTACAATTGCCTTGTAAATGTCGTTACCATTAGCAAATAGTAGTAGTGAAATAAGTAAAACAAAACCAACCATTTGCGCATTCTCTAGGAATTTGTCGCTCGGTTTTTTGCCGCTTACAATTTCATACAATAAAAACATCACGTGACCGCCATCAAGTGCCGGAATTGGCAATAAATTCATAACTCCAAGCATAATTGACAATAAAGCTGTGATAGACCAGAAAACTTCCCAACTCCAAGAACTTGGAAAAATATTATAAATAGCCGCAAAACCACCCACTTGTTTGTAAGCTTTTGTTTCTGGATTAAAAATCATTTTTAATTGTTTTCCGTAGCCAACCAATTGATCTTTTCCTTTTTCAAGGCCAACCGGAATAGATTCGAAGAAACCATATTCTTTAGTGCTTATTTTATAGTAGCCTAATTTCTCCAATGATTTCATGTCTAAACCACCAGCAAAAACGCCTAACGTTCCTTCTTGAGAAACTTTTACAGTAAGAGGCGTTTCTTTCAAATCACGTAAAACAACCGCAGAAATTGATTTTCCTTTATTCGCCAACAAAACAGCTTTAGCCTCGTCAAAATATTTAACTTTTTGCCCGTTAAGAGAAAGAATCAAATCTTTTGCTTTTAAATTTTGATTTGGAGATTCTTCTCCAACTTTTCCGATAGCAAAAGGTCTGCGGATATCAATAAGGATTCCT
This sequence comes from Flavobacterium sp. TR2, assembly GCF_025252405.1. Lineage (NCBI taxonomy): Bacteria > Pseudomonadati > Bacteroidota > Flavobacteriia > Flavobacteriales > Flavobacteriaceae > Flavobacterium > Flavobacterium sp. TR2. The sequence continues at coordinate 1,180,702 of NZ_CP104307.1, forward strand.
TTTTCTGTTTTAGAAAGCTGATCAACAAAATCGGTCGGCATTGTAATAGTCTGCTGTTTTCCGTCTCTTTCAATCAAGATATGTTTTGCCATGATTACATTCATGTTCATGTCGCTGTCAAAATTTTCTACAGCTTTACCGTCGATAGAAATAATTTTATCGCCAGTTTTAAAACCAGCTTTAAGCATAGCAGGATTTTCAATGGCAACACCATCTTTTAAATCAGCATTAGCAATATAAGTATCTCCGTAAGCAAACGCCATTCCGATATAAATAATAAAAGCCAGAATAAAGTTTACCGTAACACCGCCAAGCATGATAATTAAACGCTGCCAAGCTGGTTTTGTACGAAATTCCCAAGGCTGAGGCGGAAGCGCCATTTGCTCTTTGTCCATACTTTCGTCAATCATTCCAGAAATTTTCACATAGCCACCAAGCGGAAGCCATCCGATACCATATTCTGTTTCTCCGATTTTCTTTTTGAAAAGAGAATATTTAACATCAAAAAACAAATAAAATTTTTCGACTCTAGTTTTAAACAATTTAGCAGGGATAAAATGCCCTAATTCATGAAGAATAATAAGTAAAGATAAACTCAATAGAAATTGAGACAGTTTGATAACTATATCCATTTGTTGTTTTTAATTCGTATTTAACGCACAAAAGTAGCGTTTTCTATTTTAATATAAGTATGCAAGATAGTGTTTAAGATTTTAAATGTTTGTTAATTAATAAACATTTAGATTTCTCGTTTTAACAAGATGCCGTAACTTTACTTTTCTAACACTGCCTTACTTAATTGGTAGTATAAAATCATTAAAAGTTACAAGTATATGGCAACGAAATTATTTTCTCCGCTTACTATAAAAAACATCACTTTAAAAAATAGAATTGCAATCTCGCCAATGTGCCAGTATTCTGCAGTTGACGGATTTGCAAACGATTGGCATCTGGTTCATTTAGGAAGCCGTGCCAGCGGAGGTGCTGGACTTATCATTCAGGAAGCGACGGCAGTTTCTCCAGAAGCCAGAATTTCTCCATCCGATTTGGGAATTTGGAAAGATGAGCATATCGAAAAACTAAAACAAATCAACGCCTTTATAGTTTCTCAAAATTCTATTCCCGGAATTCAATTAGCTCATGCAGGAAGAAAAGCAAGTGTTTCGGCTCCGTGGCTTGGGAACAAAAAATTAGATTTCGCTCAAGGCGGATGGCAGACCGTTGCACCAAGTGCGATTCCGTATCATGAAGGCGAACCGTTTCTTCCAGAGGCTTTGGATAAAAACGGAATCCAAAAAGTAGTCTCCGATTTCAAAACAGCCACAAAACGGGTAGTCGAAGCAGGATATAAAGTTGTAGAAATCCACGCGGCTCATGGCTATTTGCTGCATCAATTTTTATCGCCTTTAACAAATGTAAGAACAGACGAATACGGAGGAAGTTTCGAAAATAGAATCCGTTTTACATTAGAAATTGTAGAAGCAGTCCAGTCAGAATGGCCTTCAGATTTGCCATTGTTTGTTAGAATTTCGGCGACAGACTGGGCAGAAAACGGATGGAATCCAGAAGAATCTGTGCAGCTTTCTAAAATATTAAAAGAAAAAGGAGTAGATTTAATCGATGTTTCGTCAGGCGGATTGGTTTCGCATCAGAAAATAACATTAGGACCAGGCTATCAGGTCCCTTTTGCAGAAAAAGTGAAAGCAGAAGCTAACATTGCAACAGGAGCGGTAGGATTAATTACGGAAGCCAAACAAGCCGAAGAAATTTTAAATATGGATCAGGCCGATTTGATTTTATTTGCCAGAGAATCATTGAGAAATCCTAATCTGCCTTTAGATTTCGCTAGAGAATTAAAAGACGAGATTCAATGGCCAAAACAATACGAAAGAGCTAAACTTTAATATTTTTTCTGCCATGAATTTACGAATTGCAAAAAATAGATTTGTGAATTCGTGGCGAATAAATTAAAACAAAACCAATGCAAAAGATAAAAACAGCATTATTATCATACGGAATGTCGGGGAAAGTTTTTCACGCTCCGTTTTTAGATATTCACGAAGGATTTGAATTATTAGGTTCTTGGGAAAGAAGCAAAAAATTAATTCAAGAAGATTATCCATACGTAAAAAGCTACGCATCATTAGACGAATTGTTAAGCGATGATGTCGATTTAGTAATTGTAAATACGCCGGTTGGAACGCATTATGAATATGCTAAAAAAGTGCTTTTGGCAGGAAAGCACGCCGTTGTAGAAAAAGCATTTACAACCACTGCAGCAGAAGCAAAAGAATTGGCAAAAATTGCAAAAGATAAAGGTTTAAAATTGGCCGTTTTTCAAAATAGGAGATGGGACAGCGATTTTAAAACCGTAAAAAAAGTAATCGACGACGGCGTTTTAGGAGATTTAGTCGAAGCCGAATTTCATTTTGACAGATACAACCCGCTGTTGAGCCCTAAGGCGCATAAAGAAACCGCAAATGATGGAGCAGGAGTTCTGAAAGATTTAGGTCCGCATATTATCGATCAGGCGGTTAGTTTATTTGGCTGTCCAAAAGCTGTTTTTGGAGACATTCGTGTAACCAGAGAAAATTCAGTTGTAGACGACTGGATCGATCTGACTTTGTTTTATTCTAATTTCAGAGTCCGTTTAAAAGCAGGTTTCTTTGTAAGAGAAGCCAATCCCGCCTATACGCTTCACGGAAAAAAAGGCTCATTTTTAAAACCTCGCGGAGATGTTCAGGAAGATGAATTGAAAATAGGCAAAAAACCAAACCTAGATTCTTGGGGAACAGAAGATGTAAGTTTACAAGGGCTTTTGCACACCGAAATTGACGGTAAAATTGTGAGAGAAAAAATCCCAACGCTTCAGGGAAATTATTTCAGTTTCTTCGATGGAGTTTATGATTCGATTGCAAACAATAAAGCGGAGCCTGTTACCGCAGATGAAGGCGTAAAAGTAATGCAAGTTATAGAAGCCGCAATTGCAAGTAATGCCCAGCAAAAAGTAATAGGCATATCATAATCAATCCGCAGCAATGTCTGATCGGTAGCAATGCCCAGCAAAAGGGAATAGGTACAATAATACATTCCGTAGGAATGTCTCGTTGGTAGAAAAAAATAATATTCGGACGCATTTACGTTCCGTAGGAACGTTTGATTTTGATGCCATTTTTTAATAACCGAATGTGTCAAACGTTCCTACGGAACATAAAAATATTGACAACGATATTTTTTTTACCGATGAAATGTTCCTACGGAACAACGAAATATATATTTGAAAAAAGGAGCATTCTCATTTTTTGAGACCGCTCCTTTTTTGCTTAAAAAAAATGAAACAAATTATGATTCTACTAAACCCGAAAAATTGTAATTTTAATAGGCTAAATTCAAATCAAAACCTTTGAATTTATAAACAATAACGTTGTATATTGTGTATAACATCAGGTTTTATGCACTTTGACGAGCGTTTTTAGTATTTTTGACAACATTCCAATACAAATTCAATATGCTGATAAACATTAATCCATTATCGCTTTTTCAGACCAAAGCAAAAATCAAGAAAGTATTTAGAGAAGCCAAAGCTTCATATTTAAATCGCATTCGTTTTGCTGTTGGAATGTTTTATTTCGGAATGGGTTTGAGTTTTGCCACATGGGCCAGTAGAATTCCAGATATCAAGACTGCTCTGCATTTGACAGAAGGAGATCTAGGGTCTATACTTTTTGCGCTTCCAGTTGGACAATTGGTGATTATGCCTTTTTCGGGCAAAATGGTAACCAAATTTGGAAGCCACCGTATTCTAATTTTTTCTTTAATAATGTACGTCTTGTGTCTTATTAATTTAGGATTGGCAACAACAGCATTGCAATTATCCCTCGGATTATTTTTGTTTGGATTGTTTGGGAATTTAGCCAATATTGCGGTAAACACACAAGGCGTTTATACCGAAGTTTTGTTCAAAAAAACAATTATGTCATCGTTTCACGGTATGTGGAGTTTTGCCGGATTTACAGGTGCGCTGGTAGGTTTAGGAATGCTGGCTTTAAAATTAAGTCCGCTGCATCATTTTATAATAGTAGCCGGAATCGTTTTATTGATGGTGGCATTTAATTTTAAATTTCTGGTTAGAGCCAAAGAAAAAAAGAAACCAAAAGAAGAAGGCAAAAAGCTATTTGTAAAACCAGATACAGCTTTACTTTGGTTAGGCGTTATCGGATTTTGCAGTATGGCCAGCGAAGGTGTTATGTTTGACTGGAGCGGTGTTTATTTTAAAGATATTGTAAAGGCGCCTGGTCCATTGGTTGTTTTAGGCTATACCTCTTTTATGATAATGATGGCTAGCGGAAGATTTCTGGGTGATGGATTAATCAATAAATTTGGACGTGAACGCGTCATGCAGATTAGCGGCGTTATGATTTCGGCTGGACTTTTTACCGCTGTTTTTCTTCCGTATATAATTCCGTGCACTATCGCCTTTATGTTTGTAGGTTTGGGCGTTGCAACAATTGTTCCTACTGTTTATAGTATTGCGGGAAAGAACCCGACCGTTCCTGCTGGCGAAGCTTTAACTATTGTTTCGAGCGTAAGTTTTCTTGGATTTTTAATGGGACCTCCTGTAATTGGGCATATTGCGCAAAGTTTCGGACTTCAGTTTTCTTTTGCTTTTATCGGAATTTTCGGTGTTCTGATTGCTTTTATGGTTTCTAAAATTAGAACAGAAGCATAATATTCTGCTTTTGCAAACAAGCCTTCTTTTGGTTATTATTTCATTTTATTAAAATAAATTTGAAAGAATTTACTTACAATTTAATATTTTGTTTATTTTTGAATTATCTAACTTAGACGACTAAGTTTTAAAATACTCTTTTTCCAAAAACCAATTTATCTTTTGAATTAAGGATTATCATCCGAAGAAAATTTCAAAGTTAATAATAGGGTTTAATGGTAAAAAAATACGTATTCTTCTTTATTTTTTGGTTCTTTAATTTTGCTTTTGCACAGCAGGAAATAACAGTAAAAGGAATTGTTATTGATGCCCGAACGCAGAATCCTTTAGAGAATGTAGTGGTAGCGATACAAAATACGGCTGTAATGCAGCTTACTTCAAAAACCGGGAAATTCGAGCTTCATATATTTCCCCAAAAAGAACAGCTCCTTTTACTCAAAAGTCAAGGATACAAAGATTTTCTTTTGAAAGTAAAATCCAACGGTGGACAAAATATTGATCTTGGGATATTGCAATTAGAAGACACTTATTCTGATGAGGTTCCTGCCGCATTAATTACATTATCAGACAGCGATTTTTCTGAAGATAACAGTTCATCTGAAATGACTTCAGGGCTTTTGCAATCGTCAAGAGATGCATTTATGCAGTCAGCGGCATTTAATTGGGGACAAGCTCGATTTCGTGTGAGAGGTTTAGACAGCGAAAATGCAGTTACAATGCTTAACGGAATATCGATGAACAAAATCTTCGATGGCAGACCGCAATGGAGCAATTGGGGTGGTTTAAATAATGTGCTCCGCAACCAGGAATTTTCAGTTGGAACAGCAGCTTCCGATTATACTTTTGGAGGTATTTTAGGCACGCAGCAGATTTTTACACGCGCGTCGTTGTACAGAAAAGGAACATCACTCACATTTTCTGGAAGCAATACCACTTATTTATGGCGAGCAAACGGTACTTACGCTTCAGGAATGAATGCTTCAGGATGGGCTTTTGTGGTTTCGGCTGGAAAGCGTTGGGCAGACGAAGGTTATTTTGAAGGCACAAGTTTCGATGCGAATTCTTTTTTCCTAAGTATAGAAAAGAAATTAAACAATAGGAATTCGATCAATTTTACAGGATTTTATACTCCAAATTCTCGCGGGAAAAACTCAGCAAACACTAGTGAAGTTACCGATTTGATGGGCGAAAAATACAATTCGTATTGGGGATTGCAGAATGGTGAAAAACGCAATGCAAGAGTAAAAAATGTAGAAGAGCCACTCTTTATGCTGAATCATTATTTTAAAATCGATAGCAAAACCAATTTGAATTCTGGTGTAATGTACCAGTTCGGGGAAGTAGGAAACAGCAATATTGATTATCAAAATGCGAATAGCCCTGATCCGGTTTATTACAAAAAAATGCCAAGTTATTTTAGTTCGCTTTATGCTAAAGATCAAGGAGAGTTTTCGGGTCAATTTACTCCAGATTATGAAAATGCAGAAAAAAGCAAAATAGCTTTTTTGGCCAATCCGCAGATCAATTGGAATGAAATGTATTTTGCTAATCAAAAAATAGGGCAGAATGGTTACGAGCCTGCGCAAAGTCATTATGTGCTTTATGAGGACAGGACAGATGATAGGACTTTTGCTGTAAATTCAAATCTCAACACGCAAATAACCCCTAATATTGCTTTTGATGGCGGATTTATTTTTAAGAGATTAAAATCGCATAATTTTCAGCATTTATTAGATCTTCTTGGCGGAACGTATTTTGAAGATATAGACTCGTTTTACAAAGGAAATCTTTCCCAATCAGATTTGCAGCATCCAAATCGTCAAGTTGGAGTAGGAGATATTTACGGATATAATTACAATTTATTGGCCAATACGTTAGATGTTTTTGCGCAATTTAAATTTAGTTATAACAAAGCAGAATTTTTCTTGTCGCAATCTTATTCCATGTCAGATTATCAAAGAGAAGGATTATATCAAAACGGACTTTATCCAGCAAATTCGTTAGGAAAGAGTGAGAAAGTAAATTTTGAAAACTTTGGTTTTAAAGGCGGTTTCTCCTATAAAATTTCAGCAAAACAATTGTTGTTTTTTAATGCTGCACACTTTACAAAGGCACCTTCCCTCCGAAATGCTTTTTCAAATTCACGTTTAAATAATAGTGTTGTAGACGGAATCGAAAGTGAAAATAGCAGCTGTGCTGAAGCTAATTATGTATATCGTTCAGCAAAACTCAAATTGCGTTTAACGGCGTATTATGCGCTAATTAAAAATACTTCGAAAACATCTTATTTCTATGCTGAGGGAATTTTTGATGACGGTTCTGGTTATGATCCGACAAATGCATTTGTCAGCCAGACGCTGACCAATTTGGACAAGAAAAATAGGGGAGCAGAATTAAGTTTCGAATATCAAATTTGGCCTACATTAAAAACAGCTTTATCTGCGGCATTTGGAAATTACACCTACAGCAGCAACCCGAATGTACTGATTGTAAACGATGCCAATAGAGCAGAAGAAGGAGCGCAAACCGCTTTTGACTTTGGACCAGCTTATCTGAAAAACTACAAACAGCCGGGAACTCCGCAGCAAGCTTATTCATTTGGGTTAGAATATCGAGATCCGAAGTTCTGGTGGATTGGAGGTAATATCAATTATTTAGCAGAAAGTTATATCGATGTTTCGCCAATTTCTAGGACATCTCAATTTTATATCAATCCAGCCAATGGTTTTCCTTTTCCTGAGGCAACTTCCAAAAGAGGAAACGAATTGCTGAAACAAGAAAAATTTAAACCTGTCACATTGCTGAATTTTAGCGGAGGCAAATCTTGGCGTATTCATAAAAAATACATTGGACTTTTTGCCAGCGTAAATAATGTATTGGATTTAATGTATAAAACGGGTGGTTTTGAGCAGGCTAGAAATGCCAATTTTAGAGCATTAAATCAAGATCAATCAAGCGGGACACCGTCTTTTGGCCCAAAATATTATTATGGCTACGGGCGAACTTATTTTTTAAATCTTACAATCGGGTTATAAACCAAAAACCTACCTCATGAAAAAATTAGTTTTATTTTTTGCATTATCCTTAATCGGTTGCAGTAAAGAAGTTGATGTCCCAGAATTAGCTTGCACTCAACCAAATCTTACTGTAAACAAAAGTGTAGAAAAAATATATGAGCTTTCGGGTACAACAGCGAAGCAGTATTTATATGATGACGTTATAGAGGCTTATGTAGTTTCTAGTGATGAGGGAGGTAATTTTTTCAAAACCATTTCATTGCAGACCATAGAAACTGAAAAAGCACCGGCAATTGGTTTTAGTGTTCCTATTGATGCCACTAATACTTACATCGATTATCGAGTGGGGAACAAAGTGTTTATAAAACTTAAAAATCAATTTACAGATTTGTATTATGGCGGTTTAAGAATTGGCAGCTTGTATGTAAGCAATGCTGGTGACGCCACGGTTGGAAGAATCTCCCAAAACGAATATAAAAATGTTTTAAATGCTTCGTGCACCAATATAGACGAGAGCCAATTGGTGAAATCACTTTCTGTAGAAGAAGCTCTTTCAGATTCTAAACTAAATACTTTGATAGAATTAAACGATGTGGAATTTACAGAGGCTGCATTAGGGCGTCATTATTTTGAAGAATCTAATAATGTCGGCGGTTCGACAAATTGGTATTTGAGAGATAAAACAGGAAATCAGATCATTTTTAGAACCAGCAGTTATGCAAAATTTGCTGATCATAATGTGTCAGAAGGAAGCGGAAAGATTAAGGGGATACTAACAAAATTTGGCACTGACTATCAATTTATGGTTCGATATGAAAGCGATATTGCGATGAATGGAAAAAGAAATATTCCGTTTTTTGCAGAAGATTTTCAGTCGGTTAAAAATAATGTCAATTTTGCGCTTCCTGGCTGGAGCAATATTGTCGAAAAAGCCACAAAACTTTGGAAAAGCATGGTGTATTCTGGAAATGGCTATGCAGAATTTAATACAACGAGCACGACTGCAGCCGAGAATGTGGCTTGGCTTGTTTCGCCTAAAATAAATCTAACAGGATACAAAAATGCGGTGCTTTCTTTTAGGAGCGCACAACACGATTTAAAAACCGATTCTTCCCTAAATACACTAGAAGTTTATGTTTCAACTAATTTTGATGGCGCAAACGTAACCAAAGCAAAATGGACAAAACTGGAAGCAAAAATCCCAACACTCTCGACGCCTTCCCGTACGTTTATAAGTTCTGGCGGAATTGACCTTTCGGCTTATTCCGAGAACATACATATTGCTTTTAAGTACATCGGATCGGGAAAAGATAAAACATTAAACGGCGCTTTTATGGTCGATGATATTAAGATATTTGGAGAAAAATAAGCGGTATTTTTTAAAAATGAAATTAATGGACTGAATTTTAGAGTATTATTGAAAAGTTTGTAGTTTTTGTATTTCAAATTGTTAAAATCTAAATGAATTTTGTATTTTGGTCATCCCAAATCAATACAAGTACCACATGAAAACCTACTTTATTGCCATCATAATGATGGTGTTTCCTTTCTTGATGCATAGTCAAGACAACGTTAAGCTAAAGCAGATCAACATTGTAAAGACAAATTACCAAAACTCTAAAGACGGCGAAATTGTTAACAAAACAATGGTTTTTAAAGAAGGTAAACTTCAAACAATAACCACTTCAGATGTTGTGCAGCATTTCTATTACAACAAGAACGGTTTACTGGATATGACTGTAAAAGATAAAGTGGGAAGCGACTGGAAAGAAGTAATAAATTATACGTACAACGCTGACAATAACATTACCAAATTTGTAAAAAAATACCAAGAAGGGCCAAATTATATTACTAAAACTGTTTCATTCGTATACGAAGGAGCACGTGTAAAAGTAACAACAAAAAAGAGCACAAATCATCAGAATTTAGTAGATGATATTGAATATCTTGTTGAAAACGGAATTATCGTAAGACGTACTTCTCGCGATAGAAACAAAGCAATCATCGGAAAATTAGAATACGTTTATGTAAACGATAATGTGTCTAGACATAAAGGATTGGTTGGAGATAAAATCTCTAAATCATACACTTACGATGATAAAAAATCGGTTGACCAATTAATCGTTCAAAGTCTTTTTGGGGATAATTACAAAGTAATTGTTCCGATGATTTCTTATCATGAAGAAGAATTTGAGTTTGAATCTATTTCTTATAATAATGAAATGAATTTCAGCCCATCATCTACAGCTTTAGTTGCGGTGAGCAGAAAATACAAATACAACAAATTAAATTACCCGATTTCTTGTTCTCAAATAGAAGAAAACGGAATTGTGAAAACGGAAAAAACATTTATTTACGAATAAACGTTTTAAACTTAGACCATTTATTGAGTAAGTGGAACCTTGTTGAGTTTATCTTAACGGGTTCCATTTTTTTTTGCAGTTTATTCTGCTAATATAAATGTAAAAACAAAATTGTATAATTGATTGTAGCTGACAAATGATTAAATTTGCACCTTATTCAAGACTATGTTAGAAAAAGAAGTTATAAATTTTGAGCGAACAGTAATTGTTGGTATTGTTACTCAGAATCAAAGTGAAGAAAAGCTAAATGAATATTTAGACGAATTGGAGTTTTTGACTTTTACCGCTGGAGGTGAAGTTATTAAACGCTTTTCGCAGAAAATGGAACGCCCTAACCCAAAGACTTTTGTGGGTACGGGGAAAATTGATGACATCAATCTTTTTGTAAAAGAAAACAAAATATCTACTGTAATTTTTGATGATGAACTGACGCCGTCACAGCAAAAAAACATCTCAAGAATTATTGACTGTAAAATTCTAGACAGAACCAATTTGATTCTAGATATTTTTGCGCAGAGAGCCGAGACTTCATACGCTAGAACGCAGGTAGAATTGGCGCAATGCCAATATTTGCTTCCGAGACTTTCTGGTTTATGGACACACCTTGAGCGTCAAAAAGGAGGTATTGGTATGCGTGGACCTGGAGAAACAGAGATTGAAACCGATAGACGTATTGTGCGTGACCGAATTTCGTTATTGAAAGATAAAATCAAAACGATCGACAAACAAATGAGCATTCAGCGCAGCAATCGCGGGGCAATGGTTCGTGTAGCTCTTGTTGGATATACCAATGTCGGAAAATCGACTTTGATGAATGCAATTGGTAAAAGCGATGTTTTTGTTGAGAACAAATTATTTGCAACTTTAGATACAACCGTTCGAAAAGTGGTGATAAAAAACCTTCCGTTTTTACTTTCTGATACGGTTGGATTTATTCGAAAACTGCCAACACAATTGGTCGATTCGTTTAAAAGCACCTTAGATGAGGTTCGCGAAGCCGATTTATTGCTTCACGTAGTAGATATTTCGCATCCAGATTTTGAAGATCACATCGAATCGGTAAATAAAACTCTGCAAGAGATAAAAAGCAACGACAAACCAACCATAATGGTTTTTAATAAAATCGATGCCTACAAACATCTTACTATCGATGAAGATGATTTGATTACAGAGAGAACCAGAAAACACTGGACGCTTGACGAGTGGAAACAAACATGGATGAGCAATGTGGGGCAGGACAAAGCGCTGTTTATTTCTGCAAGAAATAAAGAGAATTTTGAAGAATTTAGAGAAACAGTTTATGAAGCGGTTCGCCAAATTCATATTACGCGTTTTCCTTACAACAATTTCTTATATCCAGATTACAAGGATGCAGTTGAAAAAGATGACGAAGAATAAAATAGAAACGGCTTTTGAGAAATCAAAAGCCGTTTTTGTTTTGCTACAGAAATCTAGTCAAACAATAATTAAAATCCGAAATTAATTCCTAAACCAAATACTTCTCTCGTTTGAAGTCCTGCAAATGCATTATCATCATAAATAGCCTGAAAAGATAAATTAGCAGATAAAAACTTATTGATTTTCATAATGACATTTAGTGAATAATTTATATCGACGTTTTGCGGGTCTTCGAGATAATTTGAATAAAGGTTAAGTGTGTTCTCGGCAGTCACGTTTGTCATAATGGCCAGTTTGTAATAAACGGAAGCGTAAAAACCAAGCTCGTAACGTATGCTTTTGCCTTCGTCAACACCAAAATAACTGCCGTCTACATAGGGTAGGCCTGTAAATCTATCGATTCCGGTCGTATAGGCACTGTCTACAAAAGTGAATTTTGAAGTTAATGGCGCAAAATTTATTTTAAGATTTTCGTCTTTTGTCCAGTAGATACCAGGACCAGTGGTAAGATATCCAGGAGACATAAATTTGGTTTGTTCAGTCCTTATTTGCTTTCCATTGGCATCTTGATCATAAATGTAACCAGTTGAAAATTGTGTTCTAAAATTTAGGAAGTATGAATAATACCATTGCCCAAATGCTTTTTTTCCAACGATAGAATTGAATTCTAAGCGGTCATCTGTTTTTTTTGTGAAGTCATCATTTTTGGTTTGAAGAAGACCGTAAGATGCTAAAACTTTGTTGTCCCAAGTTAGATTATCCTTCTTATAGTTGAAATCATAATTGATTCCAAGCGTTCCAGAGAAGCTGTCTTCACCTCCTGCAATCCAGTTGTTAAAACTCGATTGGTTTAATAAGAGAGAAACAGTTCCTTTTGTTTTCCAGCCTTCGCCTTCTATGGTATCGTTGATTTTTTTTACTGCTTTTTCAGTATTCTGAATTAACTCTTTTTCTGAATTTTGGGCTTGTAAAAATGTAAAGTTTACTAAAATGAAAAGTAATAGGGTTAGCTTTCTCATGGTCTTTAGTTTAGAAGTGTATAATCAAATATACTAAAAACCAATGGAAAGTTAAGGTTTACTGTAGTGTTATTGCAGGTTATTTCTTAGATTCTTTGTATAAAGGCACAGCAGAACACGCTTCGCCGTACATAATGCTGCGGGCAAATGGCTGTAAATAATTTGTAGCCAAAATATAAGCGCGCATTGGAACGGGTTTTCTAGAACAGCCTTTTACAATAACAGGTTTGCCTTTGTAAGCAGAGTAATCTATTTTGCTTAAGAGCTCTTCATAAAGGCTTGCGTCAAGATCTTCAATAGTTCCGTTCACTACTTTTTTGGCAAAAGGAGCCAAATGAACGCCAACTAAAATTAATGCCCAAGCGGGAATAATAGCATCTGTACTGCAGTTTACAGCGACATATTGATCTTGATATTGCGACCAATCGTGATTTTTAAGGTGTTCTCTAAAGTCTTTTTCTTTCAATAAAAATCCTTCCAAAAGCCATTGCGAAATGTCAATCTGCACACGCATTCCTTTTGGATAATAATCCTCCAAATCAAAAACTTCTAAAGCACTATTGGCAACTTTATTGATGATTTCTTCCATTCTTTAAGTCTTAAAGTCTAAGGTCGAAAGTCATAAAGTCTCTAACTTTGGACTTTATGAGTTTCAACTTTATGACTAATTGTTTTTAAGTCTTAAAGTCGAATGTCAAAAGTCCCTTAACTTTTAGACTTTCGACTTTCGACTTTACGACTAAATTAAAGCATTCCTAATTCTAACTTAGCTTCTTCGCTCATTAAATCTTTGCTCCAAGGCGGATCAAAAGTAATTTCAACATCAACATCTTTAATGTTTTCGATTGTTTTTACTTTTTCTTCCACTTCTCTTGGCAAACTTTCCGCTACGGGGCAGTTTGGTGAAGTAAGTGTCATAAGGATTTTTACTTCGTAATCTGTATTTACCATTACGTCGTAGATTAATCCTAATTCGTAAATATCTACAGGAATCTCAGGATCATAAATGCCTTTTAAAACTCTTACGATTGATTCTCCTAATTCGTTTGTGTCTATTTCTTGTTCCATTTTGTTATTTGTTTTTTGCCACGAATTTCACAAATTCCCCGAATTAAAAATTAGTGTTAATTTGTGTAATTTGTGGCAGAAGAAATTTAATTTTTGTTTTTAGCATCAAAAGCTAAAGCGTACATTTTGATGTTTTTTATCATCGAAACCAAACCGTTGGCACGTGTTGCAGATAAGTGTTCTTTTAAGCCAATTTCATCTATAAAATCAGTATCAGCTTCCAGAATATCTTTTGCCTTTTGATTAGAGAAAGCACGAATTAAAATCGCGATTATTCCTTTAGTCAAAATAGCATCGCTGTCTGCTGTAAAGACAATTTTGTCGCCTTGTTCTTCGCCCTGCAGCCAAACTTTAGACTGACAGCCTTTGATTAAATTATCGTCGGTTTTGTATTCTTCTTTGATTAACGGAAGACTCTTCCCTAGTTCGATGATGTATTCATAACGCTGCATCCAGTCGTCGAACATTGAAAATTCGTCAATTATTTCGTCTTGTATTTCTTTTATCGTCATAATTATTCTTTAGAAAAATCAACTAATAAATTTACTAGTTTTTCGATTTCTTTTGGAGGAAAACCATTGTCAAAACCTGGTGTTTCGTATGTTTTTCCATCTTTGGTTATTTTTAAATTTCCTATCGCAGCACCATCATAAGTGCGTTTGTCTGTTGGCGCTTTTAAGGAAGAAAGACTTTCTAAATTTACTTTTGAATAAGCATCAACAATTTTGTTCCATTTTGCATCATCGATGTTGCTTTTAACAGCTTCGGCGTTACGCTCTTTAATCACAGATACCGATTTATTTTGCACAACAATACTTTTGTAATAACCTCTCGACATTGCAGAATATTCAATTTGAGTAGATTTCATGTCTGCTTTTTTTTGACTGCAGCATCCTGTAGCCATAAAAAGCGTTAGGAGCAATAATGATACTATTCGCATATATTTTGTTTTTTTAGCTTAACATAGTTTGTGCTTTTTTAACAGCATCAACCATGGCATCAATTTCTTCTTTGGTATTATAAAACGAAAATGAAGCACGAATTGTCCCCGGAATACAGAAGAAATTCATAATTGGCTGTGCGCAATGATGTCCTGTTCTAACCGCAATTCCTAATTTATCTATAATAGAACCGACATCGTATGGGTGGATCCCATCAATATTAAACGAAACAACAGAAGCTTTATTTTCACCTGTTCCGTAGATTCTTATCCCTTCAATTTCAGATAAACGTTTTGTAGCGTGCTCTAAAAGTTCATGCTCGTATGCCTGAATATTTTCGAAACCAACACTGTTTAAATAATCAATTGCAGTACCTAAAACGATTCCGCCAGCGATATTTGGAGTTCCAGCTTCAAATTTATGAGGAAGATCTGCGTATGTTGTTTTTTCGAAAGTAACTTCTTTAATCATTTCGCCACCGCCTTGATAAGGAGGAAGCTTGTTTAGCCATTCTTCTTTTCCGTAAAGAATTCCAGTTCCCGTTGGGCCGCACATTTTATGTCCCGAGAAAGCATAAAAATCACAGTCTAATTCCTGAACATCTGGTTTTAAATGCGGAACCGCCTGCGCACCGTCAATTAAAACTGCAGCACCAACCGAATGAGCTTTATCGATCATATATTTAATTGGGTTAATGATGCCCAATGCGTTTGAAATATGATTTACCGTAACAATTTTTGTCTTATCTGAAAGCAGTTTGTCAAATTCGGCAATGATTAATTCTCCGTTGTCATTGATTGGAATAACTTTTAAAACAGCTCCCGTTTTTTCGCATAACATCTGCCAAGGCACAATGTTGCTATGGTGCTCTAAAGAAGAAACGACAACTTCATCACCAGGTTTTAAAATAGAAGCAAATCCGTTTGCAACTAAGTTAATTCCGTGAGTTGTTCCAGAAGTAAAAAGCACTTCATGGGCAAATTTTGCATTGATGTGATCTTTTACTTTTCCGCGGGCAACCTCGTAAGCGTCAGTTGCTAACTGGCTTAAAGTGTGAACGCCACGGTGAATGTTGGCATTGATTTCGTTATAATATTTTATTTCAGCATCAATTACAACTTGCGGTTTTTGCGAAGTAGCTCCGTTGTCGAAATATACTAATGGCTTTCCGTTTACAGTTTGTGAAAGTATCGGGAAATCAGCTCTTATTTTTTGAATATCTAGCATGTCTTATTTAGAAAAAATCTATTTACAAAAGTACTAAAACTAAATTTGTTTATACAGAAATTCTATAATTTCCTTTTATGACGCCATTGTTGTGTGGAGTAAATACTGATTCTGTAAAAATCGATAAGATTTTCTGAATTATCCGAAACAGATTTCTAATTTGAGTTCTAAAATAGTGAAGATAAATTATTTATATTGCAATAAAAATAACTGACATATCATGAAAAAATTTCTCAAAGTACTCTTGCTAGTGCTGGTTCTTGCTTTTTTGTATTTCGGATTTACCACTTATCCGAAACTTGATTTGATTTCTGGTTTCTCTGCCAAGAGTGTGGCATCGGGGCATTTTATAGACAATCGCCCGTTAGATTTAATTCAGAAAACAGACAATGATATCAATTTGGTTGATTTGGCTAAAAACTCAATTGATGATGGTGGAAAATTTGCCATTTCTTCTGTTTATGGACTGAAAGAAAGAAAAGCTATTTATCGCGAAGGTTTAGGGGCGACTTTGATTAATGATGATTTTGATAGTACAAAACCATATCTTCTTCCAAAAAGAACAAAATTAGAAAACAATCTTCCTTTTCCGTACGGAAATAACGAACCAAAAGATTCTGCTTTCGCGAATGTTGATTATTCAAAATTGAAAAAAGCGGTTGACAATGCTTTTGACAAAACTGGCGCAAGAATTAAAAGAACGCGCGCTGTTGTAGTTTTGTACAAAGACCATTTAATTGCTGAGAAATATGATACAGGTTTCAATAAAGACAGTAAAATTTTAGGCTGGTCGATGACCAAAAGTATCACAAGCTCGGCTTTTGGAGTTTTGGCTAAACAAGGAAAAATTGATATCTACAAACCTGCTCCAATAAAAGAATGGCAGAATGACGAACGCAAAAATATTACGATAAACGATTTGCTTCATATGAATTCTGGTTTAGAATGGGAAGAAAATTACAGCACAATTTGCGATGCTACACAAATGCTTTTTCAGGCAGAAGATATGGGAAAAGTGCAATTGGATAAGCCTGCGCAGTTCAAACCAAATTCACACTGGAATTACTCCTCTGGAACAACCAATTTGTTGTCTCTGATTTTAAGAAGACATTTTAAAACTCAACAAGAATATCTTGATTTTTGGTATAGCGCCGTAATCGACAAAATCGGAATGAACTCGATGATTGTCGAGCAAGATATGTCAGGAACATTCGTGGGTTCGTCTTACGGATGGGCAACACCGCGCGATTGGTCAAAATTTGGATTATTATATCTGCATAAAGGAAATTGGAATGGCGAGCAAATTTTGGATGAAAGTTGGGTAAAATATACGGCAACTCCAACGAATACTTCGGAAGGGAAATATGGAGCGCAATTTTGGCTAAACGCAGGCGGAAAATTTCCTGATGTTCCGCGCGATATGTTTTATTGCAGTGGTTACCAAGGACAAATGGTGGCGATTATTCCGTCAAAAGATATGGTAATCGTGAGAATGGGAGTGAGAGAAGAAGAACCTGGATTTGATTTTAATGGGTTTTTGAAGGAGGTTATTTCTTCAATAAAAAAATAGAATTTAACCGTAAAGGCGCCAAGTAAAAAGCGCAAAGTTCGCAAAGTTTTAAATAAAAACCTTTGCGAACTTTGCGTAATCTTTGTGTCTTTGCGGTAAAACCTGACTACAAATCAAATCCTAAATTCACGCCTAATTTTGTAGCAATGATTTTAGTAATTCTTTGTTTTAATTCTGGTATTTTGATGCTTTCGATAACGGCATTTGAAAACGCGTACATCAATAAAGCTTTAGCTTCTTTTTTCGGGATTCCGCGTGACTGCATATAGAACATTGCTGTTTCGTCAAGCTGTCCAACAGTACAACCGTGAGAACATTTTACGTCATCTGCAAAAATTTCCAATTGCGGTTTTGCATTGATGGTCGCTTTGTCGCTCAATAAAATGTTGTTGCTTTTTTGGAAAGCGTTTGTTTTTTGAGCTTCTTTTTCTACCAAAACTTTTCCGTTGAAAACTCCTGTTGAACGATCAGAGAAAATTCCTTTATAATCCTGAAAACTTTCGCAATTTGGCTGTGCGTGGTTTACCAGAGTATAATGGTCAACGTGCTGTTTGTCGTTTAAGATCGAAATTCCGTTTAGCGTACTTGTCAATCTTTCTCCAAAATGGTAAAAGTTTAAGTTGTTACGAGTTAAATTTCCACCAAAAGAGAAAGTATGCACATAAGCATGGCTTTCCTGTTGTTGTGAAACGTAAGTGTTGTCAATTAAATTCGCTTCGCTATTATCGTTTTGAATTTTGTAATAATCAACAATAGCACGTTTTTGAGCAAAAATCTCAGTAACAGAGTTTGTTAAAACCGGGTTTTCGTTCAAACTTTGGTGGCGCTCAATAATTTGAACGTGTGAATTTTCGCCCACAATAACCAAATTTCTTGGCTGTACCATTAAAGCGGCTTCATTTCCAGTTGAGAAATACATGATCTCAATTGGTTTGTCAGCAACTTTTTTCTTTGGGATATTAATGAAAGCACCTTCAATTGCAAAAGCCGTATTTAATGAAGTCAAGCTGTCATCTTTACTTGCGATTTGATTAAAGTAGGTATCAATAACCATTTTATATTTTGGTTTGGTTAATGCCGATGACATCAAGCAAACGTCGATTCCGTCATGTGTTGTAGAAGACAAATGCGAACTGAAAACACCATCAATAAAAACTAATTTATAAGTGTCAATTTCGTGTAAAAAGTATTTTTTTACCTGATTGAATTCGATTGCATTTTCCTGCTTTGGAAAAACCGTAAAGTCATTTTTTAAGATGGCGTTTAGCGATGTATATTTCCAAGCTTCTTCTTTTTTGGTTGGGAAACCTTTATTTTCGAAGTTTTTTAAAGCATTTGTGCGTATGTCATGCAAGTCTGAATGCACATCAACACGCTCCTCAAAAGCCATAAAAGACGATACTAATTTTTCTTTTAAAT
Source organism: Flavobacterium sp. TR2 (assembly GCF_025252405.1). Taxonomy (NCBI): domain Bacteria; kingdom Pseudomonadati; phylum Bacteroidota; class Flavobacteriia; order Flavobacteriales; family Flavobacteriaceae; genus Flavobacterium; species Flavobacterium sp. TR2. The sequence goes on from NZ_CP104307.1 coordinate 1,199,453, forward strand.
CCATTGTTCTTTTTAGTCTTAAAGTCGAAAGTCGAAAGTCGAAAGACTTTGGATTGTCGACTGTTTTTGCCTAAAGGTCAAGAATTAAAGCATAAAGTTTTTGACTTTATTACTTTCGACTTTATGACTTTGGGCTTAAATATTTAATGAAACCGCTTAATAATTTCGAAATTTCTGTTATCGATTCTAAAAGCATTTCAAATTCTTCTTTTATAATGTATTCTAAATCAAAAGCCAAATATAATTGAGATCTTACTTCTCCTGCGGATGCTTTGGTTACATATAAAAAGTAAATAAACTCTTTGTCTGTATTTCTCTCAAAGCCTTCTGCAATATTTGATGAAATAGAAAGTGATGCACGTCTAATTTGTCTAACAAAATCAAAGTCTTTTTTGAAATTAGAATTTTCAGTTATCAAATATATTTTCTTATTGAAGATTCGAGATTTTTGCCAAGAATTTATTTCCTCAAAAGATTTGAACTTACTCATATTGTATTTTCGACTTTATGACTTTTGACTTTCGACTTTCAGACTGACTAATTCTCTGCTTTAATCCAGTCGTATCCTTTTTCTTCTAATTCGTAAGCCAATTCTTTTCCTCTAGATTTTACGATTCTTCCGTTGTAAAGAACGTGAACGAAATCAGGAACGATATAATCTAGCAAACGCTGGTAATGCGTGATCACGATAATAGCGTTTTTGTCGCTTTTTAATTTGTTAACTCCGTTAGCTACAATTCTTAAGGCATCGATATCAAGACCAGAATCGGTTTCGTCAAGGATGGCTAATTTTGGCTCTAACATTGCCATTTGGAAAATCTCGTTTCTTTTTTTCTCTCCTCCAGAAAATCCTTCGTTAAGAGAACGAGATAAAAATTTACGGTCGATTTCTAATAATTCAGATTTCTCACGAATTACTTTCAGCATTTCGTTTGCAGGCATTTCTTCCTGTCCGTTTGCTTTACGAGTTTCGTTGATGGCAGTTTTCATGAAGTTAGTAACGCTAACTCCAGGAATTTCTACCGGATATTGAAACGAAAGGAAAACACCTTTGTGTGCTCTTTCTTCAGGAGCTAAATCGCCAAGATCTTCTCCATCAAGAATAACCTCTCCGTCTGTAACTTCGTAGTTTTCGTTTCCTGCAATAACAGCAGAAAGCGTACTTTTTCCAGAACCGTTAGGTCCCATGATAGCGTGAACTTCTCCAGCTTTTACTTCTATATTAATTCCTTTAAGGATTTCTTTATCACCAATTGCGGCGTGAAGGTTTTTTATTGATAACATCTTTTTTTTGTTTAAAGTTTCAAGTTTCAAGTTCTCAGTTGTGCTGAAAAACGAAACTTTGAAAAATCTTTTATTTTAATATGATATAAAATTCTTTTTTAATGGTTGCAAAAGTAAGTTTCGGATCAAAAACTTGAAACCTGAAACCTGAAACTTTTTTAACCTACAGATCCTTCTAAAGAAATCTCTAATAATTTTTGAGCTTCAACCGCAAATTCCATCGGAAGTTTGTTCAATACATCTTTACTGAAACCGTTTACAATTAAGGCAATCGCTTTTTCAGTCGGAATACCTCTTTGGTTACAGTAGAAAACCTGATCTTCTCCAATTTTACTTGTAGTCGCTTCGTGCTCGATTTTTGCAGTTGGATTTTTACTTTCGATATATGGGAAAGTGTGCGCACCGCAATTGTTACCCATTAATAATGAGTCACATTGAGAAAAGTTTCTTGCATTTTCTGCTCTTGGAGAAATCTGCACTAAACCACGGTAGCTATTTTGTGATTTTCCAGCTGAAATACCTTTAGAAATAATAGTCGATTTAGTGTTTTTTCCTAAATGGATCATTTTTGTTCCGGTATCGGCTTGTTGGAAATTATTTGTTACGGCAATAGAATAAAATTCTCCTACAGAATTATCTCCTTTTAATACGCAAGAAGGATATTTCCAAGTTACAGCAGAACCTGTCTCTACTTGTGTCCAAGATATTTTAGCGTTTGTTTCGCATAAACCTCTTTTGGTTACGAAGTTGTAAACCCCACCTTTTCCTTCTTTGTTTCCAGGAAACCAGTTTTGAACGGTAGAATATTTAATTTCGGCATCATCCAAAGCGATTAACTCAACTACAGCAGCGTGCAATTGGTTTTCGTCACGGCTTGGAGCTGTACAACCTTCAAGGTAAGAAACGTAGCTTCCTTCATCGGCAATAACAAGAGTTCTTTCAAATTGTCCTGTTCCAGCCTGATTGATTCTGAAGTAAGTTGAAAGTTCCATTGGGCATTTTACACCTTTTGGAATATAACAGAAACTTCCGTCAGAGAAAACGGCTGAGTTTAAAGCTGCGTAGAAGTTGTCTTTCTGAGGCACAACAGTACCTAAATATTTTTTTACTAATTCAGGATGTTCTTTGATGGCTTCAGAAATTGGACAGAAAATAATTCCTTTTTCAGCCAAAGTTTTCTTGAAAGTTGTGGCAACAGAAACAGAATCGACAACAATGTCCATTGCGATATTGTTCATTTTTTTCTGTTCGTCGATAGAAATTCCTAATTTTTTGTACATCTCTAATAATTCTGGATCAACATCGTCCAGCGTTTTATTAGGATCTACTTGTTTTGGAGCAGAATAGTAAGAGATTGCCTGAAAGTCTGGTTTTTCATAACTAACGTTTGCCCATTCTGGCTCGATCATTTCTTTCCAAGCGCGGAAAGCCTCGATGCGCCATTCGGTCATCCATTCAGGTTCTTCTTTTTTTAATGAAATAGCTCTTACAATTTCTTCGTTTAAGCCAATAGGGAAAGTTTCAGATTCTATATTGGTATAAAATCCGTACTCATATTCTTTAGTTTCCAGTTCGATCTTTAAATCGTCTTCGGTGTATTTGCTCATTATTTTTTGTTGTTGTCTAATGTTTTAAAGTCTAAAATTCGAAAGTCAGTTAAAGTCTTTGCGACTTCTCACTTTCAGCTTTTGACTAAAGAGAGAATGATTCTCCGCATCCGCAAGTTCTGCTCGCGTTAGGATTATTGAAAACAAATCCTTTACCGTTTAATCCGCCAGAGAATTCTAAAATAGTTCCAGCTAAATAAAGAAATGATTTTTTTTCAACAGCTATAGATATGTCGTTGTCTACAAATATTTTATCGTCTTCGTTTTTGGTTTTATCAAATTTTAATTCATATGATAAACCAGAGCATCCGCCGCTTTTAACACCAACTCTTACATAGTCGTGCGCAGCATCAAAACCATCGTCTGTCATTAAGTCGATGATTTTCTTTTTGGCAGTATCAGAAACTTTTATCATGGTTCTTAGTATTTGTTTTTAATAAACATTTTGCTTCTGTATAAAAAATATTACAGATTTAAAACGCTAATTTTCAATGTTAAATAGAAATTGTCTGCAAAGATACGACTTAAAAACCTTTTTCCATAACGGTTCACATTATTATAACAAATGAGAAAATAGATAATACTTATTTTGACAAAATCGATCTTAAAAAGCTGTTTCAAATCAGAAGAAATTTGTTCTTCTTAAAATGAGCTGCAAATATCGCTCCTAATTGTTAAAAAACAAGTATTTCTACTGATTATAGCCATTTTTTATTCAATAATTTTGCAGAAAATTAGGAGTAATCATGAAAAAACAAAATGAAATAAAGTGGTTTAAACCCTTGTTTGCTGCAATTTTTGTTTTAGGAGCAGGTGCTGTAGTTTTGGTTTTTAGCAGTGAACCTGATAAAAATACTAGTGAAGCCAAGGAGGCAGGTATTGCCAATATAATCTCATTTGAAAGTAAGGAAGCAAGTGAGCAGAAGAATATTCTAGATTCTTTAAATACATTAAAAAAGGCGTATGATAGGGCTATTTTAGAGAAAACAGCTTTGTCTAATGAATTGGAGCTGGAACGTAAAAATGTGGAGAATTTAGTGGCTATTATTAAAGCTTCTAATAACCCATCGGCGGAACAGATTAGGGTTTATCGCAATCAGCTTTCAGATTTGAATGCGTCATTAGCAAGCAGAGTTCTGGAAATTAAAAAACTGAAATTTCAGAATAAAAATCTGCTGACAGAAATTGAAAGCCAGAATGTTGCCATGTACAATCAGAAGGTAGAAAACGACACTTTGGTTTCTAAACAGAAAAAATTAGAATCGACTTTAAAAGATGCTTCAAAGCTTTATCTAAGCAATTTTAAAGCAATTGCACTTCGAGAAAAAAGTTCTGGAGCAGAATTGGAAACAACAAAAGCGAAGAATACAAAAAAGCTTAAAATTAGTTTTACCGTTAACGGAAATGCTGTTGCTAAAGCAGGAAGACGAGTTTTTTATGTTCAGGTTTTAGATCAGAAAAATACGGTTTTGGGCGATAATAAGCTGATTGAATTTGGAAATGATAAAGCGCTTGTTTACAGTTTTATAGTAAGCACCGATTTTCAAGGGAAATCTGTAAATGCTTACGGAATTTTAAATGCTGACCAGTTTAAGAAAGGAACTTATTTTGTGAATTACTTTGATAAGCAGGAAATAATGGGAAGCACTTCGGTTACATTAGAATAAAACAAAAGTTTTTTGACTTTAAATTTTAGCAAAAGGAGTTTGAATTTTCTAGCTTTGTTCTTTTAGAAAATTATTCTCATGAAACTTTACCCTATAGAATCTGGAAATTTTAAGTTGGATGGAGGCGCTATGTTTGGCGTTGTCCCTAAGACCATTTGGAATAAAACCAACCCAGCAGATGCCAACAATCTTATTGATATTGCGGCACGCTGTTTATTAATCGAAGACGGAAATCGTCTTATTTTGATTGATACCGGAATGGGCAACAAACAATCAGAAAAGTTCTTCGGGTATTACTCGCTTTGGGGTTCGCATTCTTTAGACAAATCGCTGGCAAAATATGGTTTTAATCGAGATGATATTACAGATGTTTTTATGACCCATCTTCATTTTGACCATTGCGGAGGAAGCGTTCAATGGAATGCTGATAAAACTGGTTATGAACCGGCTTTTAAAAATGCCAAATTTTGGACAAACGAAAACCATTGGGAATGGGCAACAAAACCCAACGCGAGAGAAAAAGCTTCTTTCTTGTCTGAAAATATTCTGCCAATGCAGGAAAGCGGACAACTGAATTTTATAGAAAGACCCGAATCTGATTTTGGTTTTTCAAAAGAGCTTGGTTTTGATATTTACTACGTTGATGGCCATACCGAAAAACAGATGATTCCTTATATAAAGTATCAAGATAAAACGATTGTTTTTTGTGCCGACTTGCTGGCGACAGCGGGTCATATTCCGCTTCCGTATGTGATGGGATACGATACGCGACCTTTGCTGACAATGCCTGAGAAGTCAAAATTCTTGAATTTGGCAGCAGATCAGAATCATTATTTGTTTTTGGAACATGATGCCCACAATCAGATTATAACGGTTGAGCATACCGAAAAAGGCGTTCGATTGAAAGACGTTTTTACTTGCGAAGAGATTCTTTAAAAGAACAACTTAATAAAAAACTCCCATCTTCAATTGCTGAAAATGGGAGTTTTGTTTTTAAAGGATAATGCGATTATTCTACTATGATTTTTTTAGCAGAAGCGGCATCTCCATTGATTAGATATACATAATAAACTCCTCTAGGCAAGCCAGATAAATCGATCGTATTATTTGTATTTGCGTTATTTAAAGTAAAAGATTTTACCAATTGCCCTAACGAGTTGTAAACTGTTGCTTTGTCTAAGGCAATATTATTAATAGTTATTTCGCCTTTTGTTGGGTTTGGATATACAATAACTTGGCTAAACTCAGATTTGTCAATGCCCAGACTTTTGCAAGTATTAGAATAAGCAGTAGTCGATTCTTTGATATTTGACCAATTTGCATTTGAATAATTCTCATCATCAACTTGTATGCAGCTAAGATTTGTAAGTCCTAAGAAAGTGGTATATAATGCAGCAGCAGATTTTCTTCCGGTATTTGATGGCAGAATAAAATTAGCATTGTTTCCGTTTCGAAGATTTAAATAAACCAAAGGATTATTGACAACATATACAATTCTGAGCTTCGTATTTTTGGATAAATCTAATGTAGTAAGCTGATTTGAAGAAGCGTTTAGCGTTTCTAGAAGTAAATTGTTGCTTACGTCAAGAGATGTAATTTGGTTATTGCTCACGTCTAAATATGTCAATGAGGTGAAATATTCAATACCTGTCAGATTTTTAATATTGCTGTTTGAAAGGTCTAAACTTGTTATCGAAGTTGCATCGGCAACTGTGATTTTTCCGTTAAGACCATCAGTGTCAATTCCTAAATCAATTAATTTTTGTTCAAAATTAGTGTCTGGAAGCGCTACATATTCTACTGTGCAAGAGGTATTGTAAGTCGCCCAAGAATCTTTAGCATTCATCCAGTTTTTATTCGCATAAGCGACATCATCAACTTGAATACAGGTTAATTTAGGATTGTTTTTCAAATTATCAACCATAGTGGTATTGATGAATTTAGTATTGTTTCCGTTTTTTAAATTAAGATTAATTAATTGATTGGAAGCACATTTTAGATAGTTTAATGAAGTGTTTTTTGAAATATCAAGAGATGTTAATAAATTAAAACTACAATTCAAGCCGCCTGATAAAGGATTATTAGAAGTATCTAAACGGGTAATTTTATTAGAATCACATTCGATTCTGACAAGATTAGTGTTTTTTGAAGTATTTAAAGCTGTTAATTTATTGCTATTGCAATACAAACCGTTCAATAAAATATTTTTAGAAATATCTAATTCTGTTATTTGATTATGATCGCAGATTAAATCTTCAAGAGCTGTATTTTGAGAAAGATCAAGGGTCGTTAATAAATTAGAACTACAGGTTAAGTGCACTAAAGCAGTATTTTTTGAAACGTTTAAATCGGTTATCTTATTTCCTGGTAAATATAAAAATTTTAAAAGTGTATTTTTTGAAACATTTATACTGTCTATTTGGTTGTTATGAAAGTAGAGACTTTTTAAAGCCAAATTTTTAGAAACATCCAAAGCTTTTAACTGATTATCGCCTATAGATAAAGATTCTAAAGCAGTATTATTAGAAAGATCGATGCTGGTAATTTGATTTTCATCGAGATAAAGAATTTTTATAGACTTAAAATCTTGAATTCCAGATAAATTGCTAGTTGACTTGTTCGTAAAATACAATTCAGTTACTGAAGCTACTTTTGCGGTAAGAACTCTTCCGTCTGGAGTTCCAGAATCAATTCCTTTGGCAATTAAGGCTTTTTCAAAATTCAGATCGGGAATCAAAGTATACCCATCGTTGCAGTTCGTATTAAAGTTTGCCGTGACATCTTTTTTGGAAGACCAGTTTGCATTGGCGTAAGCCGCATCATCAACTTGTATGCAAGTTAAACTTGGGTTGTTGGCAAAATTTAGATAGACAAGTTTAGTATTGTTGCCATTCTTTAAATTTAGACTCTTTAATTGATTATAATTAGGATATAAACCAACTAAGGAAGTGTTTGCGCTAGCATCCAAAGCGGTTAGCTGATTTCTTGAACAGTTTACAAATTCTAAAGCTTTATTTTTGCTTATATTTAAATTTGTTAATTGATTAGATTGACAATATAGCTCTGTTAGAGTAGTGATTTTAGTAACATCCAATGAGGTTAATTTATTTTCGCGGCAATCCAGCAAATTTAAAGCTGTATTATTACTTACATCTAAACTAGTTAATTGGCTTGTATTGCAACCCAAAAATGTTAAAGCAGTATTTGAGCTTACATCTAAAGAAGTATATTGGTTTGAACCCGAATCTAATTTTGTTAGCGCTGTATTTGCTTTAACATTTAAAGATGTCAATTGATTTGAATAGCAGATCAAATTAAGCAAAGCAATATTATTACTTACGTCTAACGAGGTTATTCTATTGGTATTACAATCTAGAGTAGTTAGAGCGGTATTTTTGCTTATGTTTAATTTTGTTAATGAATTTTGACTGCAATTCAAATCAGTTAATGCTGTGAAGTCTTGTATTCCTGTTAAATCTGAAATATTACTTTTGCTAACGTCTAAGGAAGTTAAGGTGTTGATATTAGATGTGTGGATTTTTCCATCACGAGGAAAGTTATCCAATCCTAAATCGATTAATTTTTGTTCAAAATTCGGATCTGGAATTAAAGTATAAGCAGGCTGCTCCCCAGGAGTGTACAAAGCTGAAATTTCCTCTGGAGTTAAAACGCGATTCCAAATAGCAACATCATCTATTTTTCCTTTAAACCATTCATCTTTATTATCAGGATATCTTTCTCCCAATCGGAAGATATTATTCGTTGTGTTTAAACTTACGGCTCTTTCATCTACAAATTTACCGTTTACATATAAAGAAAGTTTAGTGCCATTATAGGTAAGTGTAAAGAAGTACCAATCATTGTTTGCGTAATTAAAATTGTTTACATAAAAGTCATCATTAGAAAAATCTGAACCCGTTATAGGTTCAAGGTAACCTTTGCTGTAAATATAAAGAGATAGCCTTTGCAGTTTTTCGGCATTGCCATAATTAAAAATACAAGTTTCAAGTTTATTAGGATTGCTAAAAACATTGTCTGTTTTAAACCATCCTGATATTGTTCTTGAAGCATTTTTTTGAGGAATATTTGGCATAAAAACATTTATAAAATTGTCTACGCCATTAAAACTATAAGCACTATTATTGTTTCCAAACCTATCTGAGGTTAGGGTAGCACCAGCAACGCTCGCATTTAATCTGTTTCCGCTTGCATCGTTGGCATTTCCGTTAAAAGGATAATAAGCAACCAAACCATCTGTTGGTATTGGATCGCTTATTGAAACAGGCTGAATAGATACGTCAAATGCTGCTTTTGCGCTTTCACATCCATTGAGTGTTTGCGAAACATAATATTTGCCTGTACGCAAAGGGGTTGATAAATCTAATGGAGTTGTATCTGTATCAGAACTATACCATTTAAGGCTGATTCCGCTAGCTTTTAAATTAGCTACAATTGCGGTACTGTTAAATGTCTGTACATCGGGATATGTATATGGTGGCGGAGTATTGCCAGGTTGAATTTCTGCTATAATTTGAATGATACATCCGTTTTTGTCTCTTACCATTACTTGATACATTCCAGAAGGCATATTAGCAAAGACATTTGAGTCTTGATAAGGATTATTTGAAATGGAGTATTGGTATGGTAAAGTTCCTCCAAAAGCATTAATGGTCAAACTTCCTTTTTTATTTACATCGCCACAGACAGGGCTTTCAACAATTACTGTTGCACTAAGAGCAGTTGGTTGCAGAATGTCAAAGCTTTTTGTGATTGATAATGAAGCAGCGTCTGTTATTGTGCAAGTGTAGGTTCCAGCGGCTAAGTTTGTTATAGAAGCTGTTGTTTTTCCATTAGACCAAAGATAAGTATATGGAGCTGTACCGCCATTAACTGATGTTATAGATGCTGATCCTGTAGTGCCAAAACAGGTTATATTTGTAAATTCTGTTGTTGCTGCTAATGTTCCAGGGCAGGCCAAAAGTGTTGGAGCATTTTTATTGGCAAATGTTCCCAGACCTAATTGCCCTTCAGAATTTCGACCTGTTGTCCAAAGAGAGTTGTTTGTATCTACGACAGTCGTGTGAAAATAACCAACAGCTGTAGTTTCATAATTGGTTGCAGATCCTATTTGAATAGGAGCCATAATATTAGCATTTGCCCCATTGCCTAATTGTCCGTCTAAATTGTATCCCCAGCCCCACAGAGATCCATTGTTTTTAATAGCAATGGTATGATTTCCGCCGCAACTAATAGTTTTCCAATCTGTAGAAGTTCCTATTTTTGTCGGAACATAGAAATCTGTTCTAGAGCCACTGCCTAAATTTCCGTATGCACTTTCTCCCCAGCCCCATAAGCTGCCATCGGTCTTTATAGCCATGGTATGGGATACACCAGCGGAGATGGTTTTCCAATCACTTGACGTTCCAATTTTCTTTGGAAGAAGGATGTCAGTGTGAGTATTATCGCCTAATTGCCCAAATGAATTTGATCCCCAGGCCCATAATGTTCCATCTTTTTTAATAGCAATACTGTAAGCAGAACCTGTTTCAATTGTTTGCCAGTCATTTGCTGTACCTATTTGAGTGGGAGTATTTTTATTGTTAGTTGTTCCATCACCCAGTTGTCCGTTATAATTATTTCCCCATCCCCACAAAGTGCCATCTGCTTTTAAAGCAATGCAAAAACCATCTCCAGCCGAAATTGCGGTCCAATCGGTCGCAGTTCCTATTTGAATAGGTACGCTGCTGTTTGTTCTTGTACCATCACATAGCTGTTCGTAATAGTTATCACCCCAAGCCCATAACGTTCCATTTGTTTTTAATGCAACAGCAAAGGATTGTCCTGTCGAAACAGTCTTCCAATCTTTATTGATTCCTATTTTGGTAGGCTTGTTTGTTATTGTAAAACTGCCAATACCTAATTGTCCTCTTGCATTTTCTCCCCAAGACCAAAGATCACCATCTGTTGTTAAGGCAATAGTGTAACCAGCTCCCGCGGCTACTGATTTCCAGCATTGGGCATTTATCTGCGAAAAAGAAAGAATTAAAATTAAAAGTAAAATTTTCCTCATAGAGTTAATATTTGGGTTAATTAATTGTGAGACGAATTTAAATTGAAAAATCTGCTAAAAACAGCAACAAATCATTTTGTTATGATAAGCCAGTCCATAGATTTTGCCAGAGCAATTATATAAATTCCGTTCTAGATTTCTTTACGGGAAGACGTAACGAAATAAAATAGAATCAGTATGTTGCAAAAAACTCCCGTTTTCAAAAAAATGAAAATGGGAGTTTTGATTTAACTAATTGTAATTTTTAAAGCTTAGTTGGTTTTAAATTTCCAAACCTGGCCTACGGTTTCACCGCCTTTATTGTCTTTGACAACTACTTTCCAGTAATACTGTGTTGTGGGTTGAAGCGTAACACCAAATGATTTTGAACTAGTATTCTCGCTTACTTTCGCAGTTGGCGGATTTGTAGTGCCAAAATAGACATCATAAGTAAGAACATCAGCAGTATCAACATCAGATGCTTCCCATTTCAAACTCGCTGTTGTTGTGCTCAAAGCAGCATTGGTTGTCGGAGAAATCAATTCTGGCGAAAAAGGCAAATGATTTACAACAGCGTCACCTGAAGTATGAAACTTAAATGTTGAAGAATAAGCACTAGATAGGCCTTTGCTGTCAGTAGCTTTTACTCTCCAGTAATATGCTGTGTTTTTATCCAATTGCAAAGGACTTGTAGAAAACGATGAATTGTCTAAGGTGTTTACAATTTGGCCGAATGCATTATCTTTTGCAATTTGAATCTGATACACAATTGCATCTTTCTCTGCATCTGTAGAGGCCTGCCACTGAAAGGATACATTATTGTCTAGGCATAATTTATTGTCAGCAGGAAATGAAAGAGCAGGAACGGTTGGCGCCGTGTTTTCTGCAGGTTTTGGGTCATCACCGCCTCCGCTGCAAGCTGCAAACGCTAAGCTGATAATTGACAGATATATAGAATTCTTCATTTTTTAGTTTTTTATAATTTTAATGTATTCTGGAATTTCTAAATTGATTTTTGCCGCATAAATTCCTGCAGGCAATTTTTCAAGATTTAAAAGAACCCTTCCGCTTTCAGCACTGTAGTTCCCTTTAGAAACCAATTGACCGCCAAAGTTGAATAATTCAATTAAAACTTCAGTTTTAGCATTCGGAATTTCGATTTCGATGCTGCCAGAAGTAGGGTTCGGATATGCAGCAAGCATTGTCCCCAATTCATAAGAAGTGACTTTTTTAGCAAAAACACCTTCGCAAGCTTTTGCGGTTGCCACTTCAACCAATCCAGCTTTATCCAAAGCAACTGTAAAATTGGCATCTGTCGTCTGGAATTGTTCTTTACCATCAACAAATACGGTGAAAGGAGCAGTTCCTTGAGTAATTTCAACGTCTACGTTCTTAGCCGTTACACTAGATTTTCCTGCGGTAGCCGCTGCTTTTGGAATAGTTACATTAAAGTTCTGTTCAAAAATCTCGTTCGGAATCGTAATTGAAATAATGTAATTTCCAGGAGCTAAATTGCTATAATTTAAAGTGTTGTTTGTAAAAGACAATACTTTGTCATTAATTTTTGCTTGATAAGCAAAGGTTTCTTTTGCAGTGATGTTTATCGCTCCATTATTTTCGCCTGGGCATAATTCTCCTTTTGCTTCAACAGTAAAATTATTAGGAAGAAGGGTAAGAGGTCCAGCGCAATCTTCAGAAAATCTAACATTAGCATCTGCATAATAAGACCAATTTGTTTTGGAATATTTTGCGTCAGTAACCTGAATACATTTTAAATCAGGATTGTTTTTATAGTTAGGAATTTCAATGTTGATATAAAGATTTTGTACGCCATTCTGCAAATTTAAACTTGTAAGCTTATTAGTGTTGCAATTTACATACTGCACTTTTTTGTTTTTTGAAATATCAAAAGTCGTTAACTGATTGTTGTAAAAGTCAACATAATATAATTCTGGATTGTTTACAACGTTTAAAACTTTAAGCTTGTTACTCTGAATCAATAAATAGGCTAATAAAAGATTGTTTGTGACGTCTATTTCAGCAATTTGATTTTCAGACAAATAAGCATCAGTTAATTTTAGGTTTTTAGATAAATTAATAGCTGTTAAATTGTTTTTGTTGGCAGTCAATTTTTTTAATTCAGGCAAGAACGTAACATCTAACTCTTTTAATTGAAGCGAAGAGCATTCTAATTCTTTAAGTTTTATATTTTTAGAAATATCAAAACCTGCAATAGCATTGGTGCCGCACCCAAGAGAAGTCAGATTGACATTTTGGGTAACATTTAAACTTGTCAATTTGTTGTTTGAACATTTAAGCTCTGATAAATTTATTGATGAAGTTACATCTAAACTAGTCAGTAAATTATTGCTGCAATTAAAGTAAATTAAACTTGGCTTATTGGCAGTATTTAACGATGATAGTTTATTGTTTTCAACATACAGCTGTACCAAGTTGCTTTGGTTAGTAAGATCCAAGCTGCTTATTTCATTATCACTGCAAGCCAGTAAAGTTAATTTGCTGTTGGTTACATCTAGACTTTTTATTTTATTGCTTATGCAGGTCACTTGGCTTAGCTTTTTATTATTAGAAATATTAAGCTCGGTCAAGAAATTGCGAGATACATCAATAACAGAAAGTTCTGGATTGTTTGAAAGGTCTAGAGATGTTAATTTGTTCGAAGAACAATATAGACTCGTAAGGTTTATATTTTTGCTAACATTTAAACTTGTAAGCTGATTGCCTTCACAATACAATTGTTTCAATGCAGTATTCTTAGAAACATCGAGTGTAGTGATTTTTCCGCATCCGCCACCGGTGCTAACGATACAGCTGTTTCTGCATTCTAATACTTCTAATGCAGTAAAATCTTCAAGACCAGTTAGATCTGCAACTAGAGTAGGGTCAACTTTTAATGATTTTACAGCAGCGATTCTTGGAGTTAGCACCTTTCCGTCAGGTGTGCCAGAATCGATGCCCAATTCAATCAATCTTTTTTCAAACTCTTTATCAGGAATAGATGTATATGCTAGAGCAGAACAAGCAGCGCTAGTATAGTTTACATACGCATCTTTTTGTTTCCAGTTTTGAGTAGCATAATTTACATCATCAACCTGTAGACAGTATAAATTCGGACAGCTTGTTAAATTAAAATTTTGACCGTTAATCTTGGTATTGTTGCCGTTTTTTAGGTTTACTTCGCTTAAAGCGGCACTTTCATGACAAAATAATCTAGTTAAATTTGTATTTTTAGAAAGATCTAGTGTTTTTAACTTGCTGGCTCTTCCGCTAAAACTTTCCAATTTTAAATTAGCAGAAACATCAATTGCAGTTAATTGAGTCGCTTCGATGCTAAGTGATTTTAAATCAAGGTTCTTAGAAAGATCTAAAGTTGTTATTGCGGTAGTAGAACAGTCTAGAGTCTGCAATAAAACATTATTTGATAAATCTAAAGTTGTTATTGGGGTACCAATACAACTAAGCGTAATTAAATTATAGTTTTTTGAGGTGTTAAGAGATGTAAATGAATTCCCTTCGCAATATAATGTATATAGGTACGAATTGTTTGAAATATCTAAAGAAGGCAGTTTATTTCCGTTTACGTTTAAAAGACGCAATCCAGGATTTTTACCTGCATCAAAAGAAGTTATTTTTGTATAGGCACAAGAGAATGAAGTTAAAGCCTGGTTCTTAGAAATATCAATAGTGCTGATTAAGTTATAGTCGACATTAGCTATTCCTAAATTAGGATTGTTCGCTAGGTTGATTGAAGCTATTTTATTTCCGCTGCAATTCAAATAGTTTAATTTCGTATTGGCAGAGATATCTATACTAGTCAACTTGTTTGTAGAACAATCTAGAGATATTAAATTAATATTTTTAGAAACATTTAATGTTTTCAATATACCATCAGATTCTGCAGTAGGGTAATAATAATTGGTTCCTTTCGCAGATAATGTTTCTAAAGCTGTAAAATCTTCAATCCCTGTTAAGTCAGAAATAACCCTTGTGTCAAGACTCAATGATTTGACAGTTTGAATGTTTGATGTTAATACTCTTCCATCGGTTGCGCCACTGTCAAGTCCTAAAGCAATTAATTTTTTTTCGAATTCAACATCCGGAATCTTCGTGTATTGAAGCGGAATATCTTTTACGTCTACCACTGAAACATTGTCAACCAAAATTTCAGAATTAAGACTTCCATAAGCCCAAATGTCAACTTCAATATTTTCAGAAACAGTTGAAGTATATTCAAATTCTATTTTTCTCCATTCTGTAGAAGAAAAAGTCACATCCGTTTTTTTAATTATTTCCTCCTTAAAAGTGCTAGGCTTATGATACAAGCTAAATTCGACAGAAGAAAATGTTCCTTTTGCAAGTTTGTGGTACATGGTAACTCTATACGTTTTACCAGCCGTTACAGGAAAATACTCTGTGTTAATAAAGTTAAACGTTCCGCTGGCTACCATCATGTTAATGCTCGAAGCGCCATTTTGAGCATCTGCACTTTTAGAGATATAACCGCTAAAATATTGATACCAGTTGTCTGGTTTAGTAGACACAGACCAAGTCTCAAAATTCCCATTCGGAACTAAGTTGGTTTGTGCGTTAATAGAAAAGCTTGCCAGTAAAAGCAAGAAGAGTAGTTTTGTCTTCATAGAATAAGTTTAGGGATTAGGTCGCGCAAGTATAGTCGATTTAAAAAGGAAAACCTTACGGGAAGCCGTAATGGCTATATTATTTGTTGATTTTTTGGCAATTCTTAAATAAATAATTGCGTCTAAGTATATTTTTAATCCAACAGATTGCATTTATAATGAATTGAGAGATAAATGTTTGCGGATATTTTAGTTTTCAGTAATTTTCATTAAAATTTCATAACACATTGTTAACTGTTAGTTTTTTGTAACAAAAAAGCATAATTTAGACCCATCATTTAACTTTACTTATATTTATTAGATACATGAATCATATAAAACCTCTTAAATTATCTGCTTTTGCATTGCTTGTTTTAGCAGGTTGCAGCGCCACTGTACAAGCGCAGGTTTCAACTTCAAAAGAATTTATTAAAGCGCCGGCAGCGGTTGTAAAAAAAGCGCCTCTTAGCGAAAATGAATTAAAAAGATGGAGCCATCTCGATTTAATAAAAGATTCTATTCCGGGAATGAGCGTTGACAAAGCGTATGCTGAATTACTGCAAGGTAAAACAGGGCAAAAAGTAATCGTAGGAATTGTAGATTCTGGTGTCGATATTGAGCACGAAGATCTGCAGGGAATGATCTGGACCAATAAAAAAGAAATTCCAGGAAACGGAATCGATGACGATAAAAACGGATTTATAGATGACATTCACGGATGGAATTTCCTTGGAAACGCTGTTCACGAAAATCTAGAAATGACCCGTATCGTAAAAAAAGCTGATGATGGTTCTCCAGAATACAAAGCGGCTTTGGCGCAATACACAGAAAAATATGAAAAAGCATTAAAAGATAAACAGCAAGTAGATTTTTTACTTGATGTTCATAATACCATCAAAAAAGAGCTTAACAAATCTACGTACAAAATAGAAGATTTAAGCGCTATTGCTTCAACAGATCCAAAAGTTTTGAGAAGTAAAGAGATTATGACCCGAATTTTTACAAATGCAGGGCCAACTTTTGATCCAGAAGCTGATTTTGGAGAATACAAAGAACAAGTTTACGATCAGTTGGATTATAATTTGAATAAAGAATACGACGGAAGAAAAATCGTAGGCGACAATCCTGAAGATATTAAAGACAATCATTACGGAAACAATGTTGTTTTTGGTCCAGACAAAGAAAAAGCACTTCACGGAACTCACGTTGCAGGGATTATTGCTCAAGTTAGAGGAAATAATTTAGGCGGAGACGGAGTAGCGGCAAATGTTGAAATTTTGACCGTTAGAGCTGTTCCAGACGGAGACGAATACGATAAAGACATCGCTTTGGCAATTCGTTATGCAGTAGACAATGGAGCAAAAGTAATTAACGGAAGTTTTGGAAAAAGTTTTTCTCCGCACAAACAATGGGTTTATGATGCCATTACTTATGCAGCTAAAAAAGACGTTTTAATTGTTCATGCAGCAGGTAACGATGGCTACAATATCGACGAAGCGAAGAACATTAATTATCCAAACGATTCTAAAGACAACGTAAAAGAATTTGCAGATAATTTAATCACAATTGGAGCAATTAATAAATCGTACGGAGAAACAGTTGTGGCTCCATTCTCAAACTTCGGAAAAATAAATGTAGACGTTTTTGCACCTGGTGAAGAAATCTATGCAACAGTTCCAAATAATAAATACAAATATTTGCAAGGAACATCAATGGCATCTCCAAATGCAGCAGGTGTTGCAGCGCTGATTCGTTCTTACTATCCAAAATTGAAAGCAGCTCAGGTTAAAAAGATTTTGATGGACTCTGGAGTGGCACTTCCTTCAATGGTTGTTTTGGGCGAAAGCGAAAATCCAGACGAAGCGCCAAAAGCAGTTTCTTCAGTAGAATCATCAAAAACAGCTAAGATGGTAAACGCTTATAATGCTTTGCTAATGGCTGAAAAGATGTCTAAAAAATAAACAATAATACACTATTAATCCAATGGAAGGGTCTGTGCCCTTCCATTTTCTATTACATAAAAAAATGCGAAAAATTATTTTACTTTCTTTCCTAAGCTTAGGGTTTAATTCGGCTTTTGCACAAAGCGCCCCATACTGGCAGCAGCACGCTGACTATAAAATGGAGGTTTCGATGGATGTAAAAAACTATCAGTACAAAGGAAAACAAGAATTGGTTTATACCAACAACTCTTCTGATACACTAAAGAAAGTGTTCTATCATTTATTTCCAAATGCCTTCCAGCCAGGAAGCGAAATGGATGCGCGTCTTCACTTTATTAAGGACCCAGACGGAAGAATGGTAAACAAAGTAAAACAAGCTGATGGAAAAGAAGTAAAACAAAGCCGTATTGAAACTTTAAAACCAAACGAAATTGGTTACTTAAAAATTGCAAATTTCAAACAAGACGGAGTTGCCGCTCAAACAAGAGTTTCGGGAACAATCTTGGAAGTGACTTTGGCAAAACCAATCCTTCCAAATTCTAAAACGACTTTTACATTAGATTTTGACGGACAAGTTCCAGTTCAGATTCGTCGTTCAGGAAGAAACAATTCTGAAGGCGTAGAACTTTCTATGTCACAGTGGTATCCAAAATTAGCCGAATTTGATTTTGAAGGATGGCACGCAGATCCTTACATCGCAAGAGAATTTCACGGTGTTTGGGGTAATTTTGATGTAAAAATTACAATCGATAAAGACTACACAATTGGAGGTTCTGGATATTTGCAGGACAAAAATTCAATTGGGCATGGTTACCAAGATGCAGGTGTAACCGTTACATATCCTAAAAAAGCAAAAACATTGACTTGGCATTTTATTGCGCCAAATGTTCACGACTTTACTTGGGCTGCCGACAAAGAATATACACATGATATTGTAAAAGGACCAAACGATGTTGATCTGCATTTCTTCTACAAAAACAACGAAAAAACAACTGCAAACTGGAAACAGTTAGAGCCTTTGATGGTTAAAGTAATGGAATATTACAACCAAAGAGTAGGGGCTTATCCATACAAGCAATACTCATTTATTCAAGGTGGAGACGGCGGAATGGAGTATGCAATGTGTACTTTAATGTTAGGAAACGGAACTCTTGAAGGAATTTTAGGAACTGCAACGCACGAATTAGGACACTCTTGGTTCCAGCATATTTTAGCTTCAAACGAGTCAAAACACCCTTGGATGGACGAAGGTTTTACAACTTACATCGAAGACAGCGCTTTGAATGAATTAAAAGGAGATAAAAAAGAAGTAAATCCTTTTACAGGAAATTACAAAGCATATTACAGTTTAGTAAATTCTGGAAAAGAACAGCCACAGACAACGCACGGAGATCGTTATGACGAAAACCGCCCATACAGTATTTCATCTTATGTAAAAGGAAGCCTTTTCCTTTCTCAATTAGAATATGTAATTGGAAAAGATAATGTTGATGCCACTTTAAAGAGATATTTTAACGATTTTAAATTCAAGCACCCAACTCCAAACGACATTAAAAGAACAGCTGAAAGAGTTTCTGGAGCTGAGTTAGACTGGTATTTAATTGATTGGACGCAAACAACTAACACAATCGATTACGGAATTAAGGACGTTGCTGACAATGCAGGAAAAACAACTGTAACTTTAGAAAGAATTGGAAGAATGCCAATGCCAATCGATTTAAAAATAGATTACACAGACGGAACATCAGAAACATTCTATATTCCGTTGAGAATGATGAATTTCATTAAACCAAACCCAAATCCAAACGAAAAAAGAACAGTTCTGGAAGACTGGGCTTGGGCACAGCAAAATTATAGTTTTACAATTGACAAAAATAAAACGTCAATCAAAAAAATCACTATCGATCCAAGCGGATTGATGGCTGATGTAAAACAGACCAATAATGTTTTTGAAGTGAAGTAAAGATTCAATAATGCTTAAATAAAAAAAATCCAAAGCTGGTTTCTAGCTTTGGATTTTTTTTGTTTAAACAAAAAAAAGTAAGAAACAACTCATGATTTTTGAGCTTATTTTGTTATAAAAATACCTTTTAAGTAATATGTAGGGAAATAGTTACTTTGTAGCTTTAATGGTTAATTTTTTAACAGTTAAAAAAATGAGTACAGGTTCAAAATACAATTTTAAAATTCTACATAAAATCAATCAGGAACTTTTTGATAGAAAGCAAGAATCTTACAGCACATATGAAATTGAAATTGTAAAACATTATAATTCCCGAATAGAAATAAAACGTCAAAATTTTAAGGTTAATGATAAAAAATTAGACTCAAAGTTTGAGAATATAGCATATATCTATAATGACGCACTTTTTCCAGTTTTGTTTGAGGTGAGAAGTGAGAGTTTCTTCTTGGCAAATTATAATGAAATTTCAAAGCGTTTATTACATATAGACGGAGAACTAAATTTTAAATATAAAGGGGCTGGGCTGGAATACATTCGTACGGCATTTTTTGAAAAAGTAGCAAAAGATGGATATGCAATGGTAAATTATTTGCATTCTTTAGGCTTGATCAACGTTCTACAGTTTTGTTTCGAAAAACCACAAAACAATATCGATTACCATTTTTGCTGGAGTGTCCATACATTAGACTGCGACGTCTTTTGGAAAGGGAGAAAAAACTTTAATCCTGAATCTAATATTCTAGAGTATAAGTCAGAAAACAATGGAGATGAAAAACTACTTAACAGTATTAAAACCTCAGGAAACGATTATCAATATCCCGAGATAGTTACAGATGAAGAATCTGTGCTAACTACTGCAATTAAACAGGAAACAAAATACAATACTACGGGACTTGATTTTGAATTTTCTGAAACGAATATTAGAATCAGCAATTCTTATTTTCATTATCACGAGAATTTTTCCATAACAGCTTTTAGTAAAACAGAAGATAAGTATGAGTATTAAATCACACGGAAATTTTAAGGTACTAAGTAATATTCGGACAGAACAACCAAATCATATAGCTGAGACAACAATGACTTATGAGTTTAGTTTTGATGAAGTTAATAGTCAGGAATTAAAAATAGAGATAAAGAAGTTTTCATTTAAAGTAAATGTCAGTAGCGTAAAATTAGGTTTAGCGGCAAAAGTTATTCAAGAATATTCACAAGTATTATTTCCGCTTTTATTTAATGTTAACATAGATTCAATTGAGCTCTATAATCACGAAGATGTATTAGAGAGGATAAAGATAAAAAATGAAAAACTTAGACTAATGCCAGAGTATTTTATAGAAGGGAATTTAGATCAAGGAGGTGATATAGATCAGTATTCTATAATAGAAAGCATGAAAGAACATTTTATAGGTTTAGCCCAAAAAGAAGGGACACATATGGCCAAATATTATTTGCCACTTAGTTTTTTGAAAATGGCAATTTTCTGCACTCAAAAATCAAAAAAGGATACTTCGTATGAGTTCCCATGGAATATTAGTCTGTTTGATTATGAAGTTTTATGGAAAGGGAACAAACATTTTGATTCTATTTTAAATGAAATAACCTACAATGGAGAAGTGATGGAAAGTAAGGAATTTTCGAAAATTGTAAAGAAGATGGTAACAGGCTATGAATCTGCTTTAAAAATTAAAGTTAAACAAGAGCCTATAGTTTCCAGTATTAAACATAAAGTAGAATTTATAAATAAAATGGGAGGTTTTGATTTTTCTGAAACTAATATGCAAATAGATATAGGTACTTTTTATAAACATCGCGAAACCATCTACATATCTGCCATTAATAAAAACCAAGACTATGAATAATTCAATACCTTATTTAGTAAAAAAGGGAGATACATTGCAAAGTATTGCCAGTGATTTAGGAATCGACAATCCACGTGATTTACGTCACTACCACAATATGAATGCAGAAATAATGGACGGAATTGGTCCTGAACCTCCTGTAGGGAAAAGACTTTTAACGCCGCCTCAGGATGAGATTGATGCAATTAATAAAAAAAATGAAGAATGGCAGAAAACAGTAACAGCTTTTAAGGAAAAAGAAGAACAAAAAAAACAAGAGATAGAAGAAAGAGAACAGCAAAAACAGCAGGAAGAGGAAGAAAAACAAAAAGAGACTGAAAAAAATGCCCATGACAATAAATATTATGTAGTACATGGAGCCCAGTGTTGTTGTGATAAGGCAGAAAATCCAAAACAAACAGCAAAATTATTGGTTACTTCTCACAATAAAGTGATATTTAATGGTGGGGAAGGTAAATTTACTGCTACTGAGATTGATAAAACTTTTGACCCCTCGGAAGCAACTTTTGGCAAGTGTACCCTAAAACCATCTTCTGCGGGTAATCAGCCCTGCGCTCTGACTCCCGCACCCAAATGGCAGAAAGTTTATGAAAAAACAAGCATAAAAGGAAATAAAATACTTACAGAGATTTCTACCTTACAATGTACAGTAGGAGGTAAAATAGAAGTCGTAAAGTCGGGGCAGACTGATACGATTATGAAAGAGCACGCCGAGAATACAAACCAAGTAGCTCTTGCGCTTATAAACCCCAGTATAAAAATGCCAGCTTTAGAAACCGCTTACCCGAGCGTTTTGAATATTACATTAAAAAGTATTAAAAGTACACCCAATTTTAAGCCAGTATCATCAAGCGATGCAACAAGAATCGAAAAAGTCACAATACGCCAAAACGAAGAATGCAGTTTTTTGGCAAAAGTAAAAACAGGAAATGTTAACCTTACTTCATGGGTGATTTATGACGGCTTTACAGGAGACAAAGACAAACGGCTATTTGCAGAAGAACAATTGGGAACTAGCTTTAAATATACATTTTTGGTGTTAGGTAAATACCGCATCGAAGGCTACGGTAAACCCAAAAAAGAAGATTTTGAAAGCGGAAAACACAATAAAAACTACCCAGAATGTTCTATTGATATTGAAGTGGTTTTAAATAAATTGGATGGAACGGAGCTCGTACCAATTGACGGCGAAAATTTTGCTAAGATCATTAAAGGCAAAATGAGACTGAGACAAAACTTTCCTGCTAGTTTTAAAGCCAAATTTTTGATCTCTCCTACAGATGAGGAACTCGAAAATTTGAAGATGTATATTACAGATGCTTCGGGAAATATCTTAAAATCAACACGAATTGAGAATACGGTTTCTTTTACGCCCACAAATTCAAAAGCCCAGTACAAAATTACAGCGGTATATAAGCTAGAAAACGGTGAAACACAAACCCAAAGTTTTGCAGGAGAAACAATAGCCAATTCGGTAGCAGAAATAACACATAATGCTGAGGTTATAAGACCTGGTACTCCAATGAATTTTGCTGTAAAAAAGAGTACATTCAGTTTTTATGTGCCAGACGAACAAGAAACAATTTCTAAAGAAGTACAAGCTGTAAAATGGAACTTAAATGGGAGCTTATTAGGAAATGGTACAAGCATAAGCATATCGGGACATGAGCTCATGAACTTGGGCAAATATGTAGTAGAAGCGTATGTTACATTGGCAAATGCCTACGGACAAGATGCAAAACATGAAAATGACGACTGGCATTTCGAGGTAAAAGAAAATGATGTAATTTCTTTTAGCTACAACGGTGTTCCTAAAGTGGGTAAAACTACTTTTTTAGAAGCAGATCAATTAGTATTCCCAGATTTAAATGCAAGCGAAATGGTGGTTTGGGACACTGCAATACCGCATAAAGTTGCAGATAAAAAAACAATCTCGATAAAACCGCTCAAAGCTGGGAGAGAAATTGTAAAATGCCGTATAAACAGACAGCCAGGCAAAACATTAAGTATAGAAGTAAAACAGGCAAAAGTACTGGGAATTCTTTTTACAGACAGCAACGGTATCGAGATCGAAAAATCAAGCTGGAACCAAACAGTAAATATCTGGGTAAAACAAGAACATCTTATAGGTGAAGATCTTGCTATCGAGATTTGGGACAATGATGCCTTTAAAGATGATTACTGCAAAGTGATTACTGTAAAAAAATATGACGGAAACCTTATCCCGCTTGTGTTAGACAGTTATTTAAAAAACAAAGCAGGAAACTGGGGAATGTTATATTTGCAAGTTGGCGCACCGCAGTTAAAACTGGCAAATGAGAATAATATTTTTAAATCTAAAAATCATCTTGAAGTAGAGGACAAACGTGAAATTTACTCTGCCCAAATTGGTACGCAAGACGGTAAAGAAAGACATTATCATGTAGACTACAACCAAGTAAGTTATTTCTACGGCAAATCGAGAGGTATAAAAGCGGGGGAAAAACTAAAAATCACGATTTACGAAAAAAGTAAAATGCTTTTTGATGTTAAAGATGTTACAGTAGATACAAGTGGAAAAATAACAGCAACATTAAAATGGGGCAAAATAAATCAAAAAATACCGTCACGAACTGTTCATGCAGTGGTACAAGACAATGAAAATAAGATTTTGTACGAGGGCAATAAAGTTTTTAACGGAGGAGTGCATATTACAAAAACAAGTGCTTTGCTAGGTTTGGCAGAGTATAAGAGTGCGGTTTTGGTTAAGAAGTCTGAGAGCAGTATTTCTAAAATAAATAATAAAAACTGTGCTTGCGAATGTGAAGCAAGAGTTAGAGCATTTATAAGGATGTTGAGAGTTAAGGAAGGCACTAGAGGAATAAAAGGATACACTATGCTAGTAGGTAATAGTGATTTTGTAAAAGATTATCATAAAGATATGAGTACTCATCCTAATATAGAAATAAGAATTAATAATACCCTTTCGTCTACTGCAGCAGGAGCTTATCAGATTTTGTACGACACCTATAAAGGATTGAATGGATATTATAAGGACGATCAGAAAGTTTGGCATTATGTAGAAAAAAATAATCTTGCAAAATTGTATAATATTTCAAATTTTAATCAGGAATCTCAAGATAAATATTGCGTTGCAATTTTAAAACATAGTTACGAAAGTAATAGAAGAGAAAGTTTTTTTTGGAAAACAGACAAGGTTACAGGTGTAAAAAGTGAAATTGAAGAAAGGAAAAAATTTAGAGGTCTTAAAGGTGATATTGTTCAATTAATCATTGATGGAAACATAGAAAAAGCAGCTTTGATATCTAGTTTATGTTGGGCAAGTTTACCAAATTCCCCTTATGGTCAGCAAGATTCAAAATATACTTTTGCAGATGTAAAGAGAATTTATGATGAATATTTGAAGGAAGAATTAGCACAGAAAAGTGATTTGCACCTTAAAAAAGGTTTTTTAAAAGAATTCAAATATACTTGTTGTAATAAGGTTGAAAATGAAAAATGCCCAGATGATTATTCTCAATGTTTTAATTATGCAGACATTTGGGACAATCCAGAAATAAGTTCGGATAATCATGGTAAAAATAATAATCGATACGGTTTAGGAACAAGAGGACATAAAGGTGTTGATATCCTTTCGGGGCCTAATTATAAAGATGTTCATTCATTATTATGTGGCACAGTTGAAAAAATAGTGACTTCTTTTAGAACAAACGAATATGGATTCAGAAAATTAGGAAACGTTATAAATATTAAATCTAAAGATAAAGATGGTAAAACAGTGTATCTTCTTTATTGCCATTTGGATTCAGTTTATGTAACAGAAGGACAAAAAGTAAAACATGGTCAAAAAATTGCTTTATCAGGTTCAACAGGAAATGCTTCTTTTAGCGGATTGCCCAATGGACAAAGAGGACATGGAATTGAGAGAGAATTTTGGCATTGTCATATAGAAGCTTGTTCTGATGGGGCGAATGCAGTCACTTTTTTTGGAAAAGATAGGTTAAATCCAGAAAATTATATGAAAACTAAATTTGATAATGATGGAAATAAAAGTAATTAGGTTTAAAATTATTTATGTTTTGTGTATCATGCTTTTTGTAATTTCTTGCAAAAGAGATATTCAAAAAAAAGATGAAAATGTTAAAGACAGTATTTTAAATTATTCGCAAGTTGATTTTTTTGCGAAAAAATATTTTAAAGGATATTTTTTAGTTGTTGATGAGTCAAATTTATCTGATCACCCCTTTTTTAGTTATTTAAACTTTAAAAACGAAGGGTATTTTGCAGTACATTTTATTCCCAAAACTAAATCTCTTTTTCTTTTTTGGAAACAAGAGTATTATAAAGATTTTGATTTTAATAATCTTGATTTGAAAGTTGATAGTGAAAAAATTGAAAAGATCTTAAAAAATAATTTTGCAGATTATAATATTTATTGTTATCATATTAAAAAGGAATATTTAGATGTAAAGTATGGATTTAGTGAAGAGAGTATTAATCTTAAAAAAGGGAGTTTTGCGGATATTTACATATATGATCAAAACTTAAAGAAATGGAAATTGCAGAGACATATTACGAGTAATTTTCTTCCACCTTATATTAATAGCAGTTTTTTTATTGATTTATTCCCATCACAATTTAAGATAAGAAGCAGTGACTTAAATTATGAGCATAAACAAGTCACAGTCGAGGATTACTCATTCAAAGATGTTAATTGGAGTTCTGATTGCAATTCAAATACGAATGTCTATTTTGATGTGATTGGAGGACAATTTAGCGTTCCAGGGAGATTTTGTATGAATACGGAATTAAAAAAGATAGATATTAATACTTATGAATTTTATTTCACTGATTTTCCTCCAATAATTCCTCGTTCAGAAGAAATGCAAAATTGGGAAAACCTCGATAAGAAAAGGGCTATCGGTACTTTTGTAGTAAATGATAGTAGCAAGATATCAATTACTTGGAATGGTTTCTACAATAAATTATTAAAGAAATATATTGAAACCGAAAACCCTTTTACAAATAAAATCGAAACGGCATCAGTAGAACTACATAAATGTCGATAATATTTTAATGAATTTGTGTTTTTAAAAGCCCGAAAACTTATTGCACAATTGGCACACAAGACGGTAAAGAAAGACACTATCATGTAGACTACAACCAAGGAAGTTATTTCTACGGCAAATCGAGAGGTATAAAAGCAGGGGAAAAATTAAAAATCACGATTTACGAAAAAAGTAAAATGCTTTTTGATGTTAAAGATGTTACAGTAGATACAAGTGGAAAAATAACAGCAACTTTAAAATGGGATAGAATCAACGAGAAACTACCTTCCAGAACTGTATATGCTGTTGTGCAGGATAGTGAAGATAAAATATTATACAATGGTAATAAAACTGCAAATGGTGGAGTGGCAATTACCAAAAAAAGTGCTTTGTTAGGATTGGCGGAGTATAAGAGTGCGGTTTTGGTTAAGAAGTCTGAGAGTAATGCCAATAATAAAACAGGAACTTGTGTTTGTGAAGATTATAATCTTATTTGGGCTAATGAAGTAAGTTGTGATTTTAGAAGAAAAGTTGTTGAGATTTGCAAATCTCTTTGGCCAAAAAATTATAATAAGATGGCAAATGGATTAATGGCAGTTATGAGCGTTGAGACAAGTGGGTCTTTTAAAGCACATCAAATAATGGGAAAAGAATTAATACCATTAGATAAAATCTCAAAGAAAGATTTTGAAAATGAAATTTCAATTAAACAAAAAGATGGAACAATTGTTAAGCAAAAATCATCAAGGGCTGTAGGACTTATTCAATTTACACAAGACGCATTAGTAGAAATTGGAGAATTTAAAAATGGAGATGGCTTCGAAAAATTGCATGATGTAAAACTACGATTTGCAAAAATGGGTGAAATTGAACAATTGAATTATGTGAAGAAATATTTTGAAAAATCAGCAAATAAAATAATTACGCCAGAGGATATTTATCTTCATGTTTTTGCTCCAATGGGTGTAAACAAAAAAGATGATTACCCCCTATATGAGATCGGTACAGAAAAGTACAAACAAAATAAGAGTGTTGACATTGAAAACAATAATGATGGGATAATTCAACGTTCAGAAATACTAGGAAGGTATAGAATTAGTTATGCATCAGGGTTAGGTAAGAAACAAAAAAAATATGATTGTAAATATAATTCAAATAGTGAATCATCTAGTAAATTAGGATGGCATGATCCTGTAGATAACCCAATGTTGTGTTTATACACTCAGAATGGAAATTATAGACCGAGATATAATGTATTTGGCAGAGTTAGAAAAGAAAGGGAAAAAATTAATCATCAAGGGATTGATTTGATTGCTCTTCCAGGAGATAGTGTATATGCATGCGTAGATTCATTTATAGAATTTATAGAAACACAAAATGGTTATGGAAAGGTAGTTTGTCTAAGAGTAAAGGATAAGGAGGTTTTTGTAAAAAGGAAAAAGGATTTTAAACTAGTCTATGAAGATGAAGGGGAAATTTTACAAGGAGAAGGATTTAATTTAGATGGGAATATATACTTGTTTTATGCTCATCTTCAAAGTATTTCAATTAACATGAGTGAAAAAGAAGTAGCATGTGGTAAAGAAATAGGATTAGCGGGGACAAGTGGCTATGGGACTACAAAAGATCCGCATTTACATTTTGAGATAAGAAATGCTAAATCAGCATCTGGATTAAATAATAGATGTCATCCAGGGGTTTTTATATCTTATAAAGATGAAGAAAATATGAGTAAACAAGAAAAAGATGAACAGAAAAAAATTGCAGAGAAATTCTGGGATTAATAAAAAATTTAAAAAATGAGAAAGATATATTTATTAATAATTTTTTCAATTTTATTTGGTTGCAAAAAAACGGCAACACCAATTAAAAAACTAGAAGTAAAACAAAACAAAGAACTTTTAGATTTAGATAAGAATAGTGGTTTTAGTAGAGAAGATGAATTTAAAAGTGTCATTTGTTCAACTACGATGGGCAATGAAGATTTTTACAATTTATCATGTGATGATTTTATGATCTCGAATTCAATTATAAAATCGGATGCACAAAATCAAGTTGAATTTATAAATGTAAAGTTTAAGGATATAGATAAAGCAATTATTCGAAATATAAAAACATCTGAATTAATAACATCTGGACCAACTGTTTTTAAAAAAAATAACACCTATGTCTTTTTGTTTCCACTGATAGGGGAATATAATTTTGGCTGGTTACTGTATTATTACAAAGAGAATAAGTTATATTTTTTAGGAAAGCGAATTTGTTACTGGAATAATGAATATGAAGAAATAAAAATATCTTATAAAGATTTTACAAAAATTTATGAAAAAGATGAAATGATTATTGTTGAAATGAAATCGAAGAACATAATTGTTAATGACAAAGATTATATCAATTATCCTAATTACGATGATGGCAAGTTATTTGAATTTAAAGAAAAATATCAATTTAGATTTGATTTAAAAAACATCAATTTTTTCAAAAAATACGATAATGGGGATTATGAGGGAGACTATAATAAGATGATTAATAATAATATAATTGCTCCAATAGAATAGTAAAAACAGCCAAACCATCAAAGTTTGGCTAAAGCCCTTCACTTTTGCAACAAAAAAACCTCCAGCTAAAGCTGGAGGCAATTGAATATTTTATTCGACATTGTTGAACAAATTGTGAAGAGCAATAATTAGCTCAAATGCTCAATCATATCTTTGGTCATAGATTCTAAATCAAATTTATGATTCCAGTTCCAGTCTTCTCTCGCAGAAGAGTCATCAATACTTGCCGGCCAGCTGTCAGCAATTTTTTGACGGAAGTCAGGATTATACGTGATTTCAAATTCCGGAATATGTTTTTTAATCTCAGCAGCAATTTCAGTAGGAGTAAAACTCATTGCCGCCAAATTATAAGAAGAGTGAATTTTAATTTCCTCAGCAGGAGCTTTCATAATGTTGATGGTTGCATCAATCGCATCATCCATGTACATCATTGGCATTTTAGTCTCAGAAGACAAAAAGCACTCGTATTTTTTATCGGCAATAGCCTTGTAGAAAATATCAACAGCATAATCTGTAGTTCCGCCTCCTGGAGGAGTCGACCAGCTGATTAAGCCAGGGTAACGAATACTGCGAACATCTACACCGTATACATTATGATAATATTCGCACCATCTCTCGCCTGCCTGTTTGCTTATTCCGTAAACCGTAGAAGGTTCCATGACAGTATATTGCGGAGTATTTTCTTTTGGAGTTGTTGGTCCAAAAACAGCAATGCTTGAAGGCCAGAAAATCTTTTGGATTTTTTTTGCTTTCGCTAAATTCAAAACATGAAAAAGCGAATTCATATTCAAATCCCAAGCAAAAGCTGGATTTTTTTCGGCAGTTGCAGATAGAAGAGCGGCCATCAGATAAACATCTGTAATTTGATGCGCTTCAACCAGATGTTCGATCTGATTAAAATCTAAAGCATTGACCACTTCAAAAGGCCCTGAATTAACAACATCAGTATTTAATTTTCTAATATCAGAAGCGATAACATTCTCGGTTCCGTATATTTTACGCAGTTTTTGAGTCAGCTCGGTTCCTATCTGTCCGCAGGCGCCAATGATCAATATTTTAGGATTCATTTTTTTTAGAGATTTTTTTAGAGACACAAATATAACGTTTTCGCAAATACTTATGATTTTTTCAATCATAAATTGTAAATTCAATAATTAAAAAGTTTGTTTGTTATATTATTCTCTTTTAAAAGTGTGTCTTTGTGCCTTTTTGAAAATCCTTGAAAAAGCGCGGTTTTATTAGTATATCCAGTAAATGAAACATTTCAAATTGATATACCGGCAGCCATAAAAAGACGAAAAAATAACCTTGATTTATAGAATCTTTAGCAAAAAACAGCATTCATAATTGTAAATTTACTTCGTAACTTTGCGGCTTAACTATTTTAATCAATGAAATACCCAATATCTCTTTTTCTGCTTTTGACAACTTTGTTATTTTCTTGCCAAAATGAAAATGAAAAACGCCTTGCAGAAAATGCAAAAGAAGCAAAAAAGAAAGAAGCTATTTTTAACAATATAAATAAAGGTTGGACCTTTCTAGATGAGCCAATTAACGAAATCTCAGAATCGCAATTGAATTCTTGGACAGAGTGGCGAGAGTTTATGAAAGAAATAGGAGAAAAGCCTAGAAAGACAATTGGTGCATTTCAGAAAAAATCGGAGGCTATTTCTAAAAAAGCAATGGCTCTTAATAACAATATTCCAGCTCAGTTTAACCAGCCGCAGATTAGAAGCCGTATTTCTATTTTGATTACTAAAATTAAAATGCTGGATTTGTTTATCCATTTAAGTAAAATCCCAGACGATAAAGTCGTGTTTTTGATACAGGAAATCAATAAAGAACTGATTTCGCTTGAAAGACAAATGGATAAAATTGTCGAAAAAGCCAAAATACCTAAAGAACAAGGAGAAGAAGATTTCCTTAGAATGTTAGACACAACGCGTGCGATTCCGAGTTCGGCACCGCCAATAGATCAAAATATACCAAAAGTTGAGTAAAAACGCCTTATATACAACCTACGACAATCTGCCAAAAGCAGAGCAGATTGCCAAAAGCCTACTGGAAGGAAATCAGGTAAAAATGAACATCAGCGGATTGTTGGGATCTGCTGTTTCATTTATTATCCGTTCTGTTTTCAGGAAAACAGAGCTGCCTTTTCTGATTGTTTTAGACAACAAAGAAGAAGCGGCATACTATTTAAATGATCTGGAGCAGATGATTGGCGAACAAGATGTATTGTTTTATCCTGCATCATTTCGCCGTCCGTATCAGATTGATGAAACCGATAATGCCAATGTCCTTCTTCGCGCTGAGGTTTTAAACCGAATTAATTCCCGAAAAAAACCAGCCGTAATTGTTACCTACCCAGAAGCGCTTTTTGAAAAAGTAGTTACCAGAAGAGAACTTGATAAAAACACTTTAAAAGTAGCTTTGAATGATAAAATTTCGATCGATTTTATCAACGAAGTTTTGTTTGAATACGAATTCAAAAGAGTAGATTTCATCACAGAACCAGGAGAGTTTTCAGTCCGAGGAGGAATTGTCGATGTATTCTCTTTCTCTAATGATCATCCTTATAGAATTGAATTTTTCGGTAACGAAGTGGACAGCATCAGAACTTTTGATGTTGAAACGCAGTTATCTGTAGAGACTCATAAAAAAATCACGATTATTCCGAATGTTGAGAACAAACTTTTTCAGGAAAACCGCGAAAGTTTCTTAGACTATATTGCAGAGAAAACGGTACTTTTCATTCAAAATACTGAAGGGCTTTTTAGTCAGTTAGATAAACAATTTGCTAGAGCAGAAGAAGCTTTTGAGAAATTGTCGAAAGAAATAAAACACGCCACGCCCGAACAATTGTTTTTAAATCAGGCTTCGTTTATCAAAAGAGCTTTGGATTTTTCGGTTGTAGAATTGGCTTCTAGACCCGTTTTTAAAACCACTAAAAAATTCGAATTCCATATTCAGCCTCAGCCTTCATTCAATAAACAATTTGATTTATTGCTCAATAATTTAAGTGAGAATCATTTTAACGGATATGTCAATTATCTGTTTTGTTCTAATGAAACGCAGGCAAAACGTTTTCACGATATTTTTGAAAGCCTAGACGAAGCCAATTCAGAAAATATCAGAAAGCAATATCATACTATCGTATTGCCTTTGTATCAAGGATTTATTGATGAAGAAAATCAGATAACGGCTTATACCGATCATCAGATTTTTGAGCGTTATCATAAATTCAATATTAAAAACGGTTATTCTAAAAAGCAGAACATCACTTTAAAAGAA
Source organism: Flavobacterium sp. TR2 (assembly GCF_025252405.1). Lineage (NCBI taxonomy): Bacteria > Pseudomonadati > Bacteroidota > Flavobacteriia > Flavobacteriales > Flavobacteriaceae > Flavobacterium > Flavobacterium sp. TR2. The sequence continues at coordinate 1,231,362 of NZ_CP104307.1, forward strand.
TTGACCGCACTTTCTGTGGGCGATTATGTAACGCATATCGATCACGGAATTGGAAAGTTTGGAGGGCTGCAGAAAATTCAAGTAGAAGGAAAAACGCAGGAAGCCATAAAACTGGTTTACGCCGATAATGATATTGTGTATGTGAGCATTCACTCGCTTCACAAAATTTCCAAATATAACGGAAAAGACGGAACGCCTCCGAAAATCTACAAATTAGGATCGAACGCTTGGAAGGTTTTAAAACAGAAAACAAAAGCGCGTGTCAAACATATTGCGTTCAATTTGATTCAGCTGTACGCAAAGCGCCGTTTAGAAAAAGGGTTTCAGTTTGCGCCAGACAGTTATCTTCAAAACGAATTGGAAAGTTCGTTTATATACGAAGATACGCCAGACCAAATGAAATCAACCGCAGAAGTTAAAGCCGATATGGAAAGCGATCGCCCAATGGATCGTTTGGTTTGCGGTGACGTTGGTTTCGGTAAAACAGAAGTTGCAATTCGTGCTGCTTTTAAAGCCGTTGACAATAGCAAACAAGTCGCTGTTTTGGTTCCGACTACGATTTTGGCTTATCAGCATTACAGAACTTTTTCGGAACGCTTGAAAGATATGCCGGTTTCAATTGGCTATTTAAACCGATTTAGAACGGCGAAACAAAAAACACAAACCTTAAAAGATTTAGCCGAAGGAAAACTTGATATTGTTATTGGAACGCATCAATTAGTAAACAAAAATGTAGTTTTTAAAGACTTGGGTTTATTGATTGTGGATGAGGAGCAAAAGTTTGGAGTTAATGTAAAAGATAAGTTAAAAACCATTGCGGCCAATGTCGATACGTTGACATTGACGGCAACGCCAATTCCGAGAACGCTTCAGTTTTCGTTAATGGCAGCTCGAGATTTATCAGTAATTACGACGCCTCCGCCAAACCGCTATCCTATTGAAACCAATGTAGTTGGTTTTAATGAAGAAATTATCCGCGATGCGATTTCGTATGAAATTCAAAGAAACGGACAGGTTTTCTTTATCAATAACCGAATCGAAAATATAAAAGAAGTCGCAGGAATGATTCAGCGTTTGGTTCCAAATGCTAGAGTAGGAATTGGCCACGGACAAATGGATGGCGCTAAACTTGAAGAATTAATGTTAGGTTTCATGAACGGAGATTTTGACGTTTTGGTGGCAACAACCATTATCGAAAGCGGATTGGACGTTCCAAATGCCAACACAATTTTCATTAATAATGCGAACAATTTTGGACTTTCAGATTTGCACCAAATGCGCGGTCGTGTAGGGCGAAGCAACAAAAAAGCATTTTGTTATTTCATTTGCCCGCCATATTCTTCAATGACCGAGGATGCTAGAAAACGTATTCAAGCATTAGAGCAATTCAGCGAATTAGGAAGCGGTTTCAATATTGCAATGAAAGATCTTGAAATTCGTGGTGCAGGAGATTTATTAGGAGGTGAACAAAGCGGTTTCATTAATGAAATTGGTTTTGATACGTACCAAAAAATCATGAATGAAGCGATCGAAGAATTGAAAGAAAACGAGTTTAAAGAATTGTATCCTGAGGAAAATGATATCGACACGAAAGAATATGTAAAAGACATTCAGATCGATGCCGATTTTGAGCTTTTATTCCCAGACGAATATATCAATAACGTTTCGGAGCGTTTGGTTTTATACAACGAATTGAGCGCGATAAAAGACGAAGCGGGACTACAGGAATTTGAGAAAAAACTAATCGACCGTTTTGGGCCATTGCCAAAACCAGCTGTTGCGTTATTAAACAGCATCAGAATCAAATGGATTGCAACAAGAGTTGGAATCGAGAAATTGGTTTTGAAGCAAGGCAAAATGATTGGTTATTTTGTATCCGATCAGCAGTCAGATTATTACCAATCTGTGAAGTTTAGAAATGTTTTGAATTTTGTTCAAAAACATAGCACACTCTGCAAAATGAAAGAAAAACAAACCGTAAATGGATTACGTTTATTATTGACTTTTGAAAATGTAAAGTCAATAAAAAGAGCGTTGGAGTTGATGGAGTTATTTGAAGAGTAAAATAAAGTTTGCCACGAATTAAAACTTCAAGCTTGGAAAAATTTGTGGAAATTAGTGTAATTCGTGGCAAACAAAATAAAAAAAATTAAGCATTCTTTATCTTTTATTTAAGAAAAATCTTAGAACTAAAAGGTTTTCTTTGAGTCGAATTTTCAAAGATACTTTATATGCAAAATCAATTTTTAGTTCTTTTTCTACTTCTTGGGGTTACTGCAATTTATGCTCAGGGAAAAAACAAAACAGTTTTAAGTGATTCTTTAAAATCTGAAACTATTGACCCGCTTCGTCCAGCAAAAGCGGCATTTTATTCGGCAGTTTTGCCTGGTTTAGGACAGATATACAATAAGAAATATTGGAAGGTTCCTTTGGTTTACGGGGCGATTGGTACGAGCACTTATTTTTATATTGACAATCAGAAAAAATATAATTTATACAGAGATGAATACAAAAATAGGCTTGAAGGTAAAAAAAGCGATTCTGAATTTTTAGCGCGTTTAACAGAAAGTCAATTGACATCAGCTCAAAAGGAATATCAACGATACAGAGATTTATCAGCTCTATTTATAGTTGGATTTTATGTTTTAAATATTGTTGATGCCAATATAGATGCGGCTTTATCGCAATTTAATGTAGATGAAAGATTGGCATTTAAACCTGCTGTGATAAAAAATGATATCACATTCAACAATAATTTCGGTTTTGCCCTAAATTATTCGTTTTAAAAAGATCGTCACAAATTCACGAATTAGGTTAAATTGAATTCGTGAATTCGTGGCAAATAAAAATTGAAATCTGAGGCAAACAAAATAAAAAAATCACTCCGAAGAGTGATTTTAAGGGCATTATTTGTGGTTTTGGTTAGATAATTTTATTGTATCATAATATCTTGGCGACAAATCAAAAAGCTGGCGAAGGCTTTTTCGTTTCCTTTTAAATTCACTTATCAATAATTCTTCACTACGGTTAACCATCTAACAATTTAATTTGCGGTTATTGAATTCCCATGGTATTAAATTATCAAAGTGCGAGGTCTGATGCCTGACTTCTTCGCAAATATATAAAAATATTATTCGTGATAAATTATATGTAAAAAAACTTAATTCGTATTTTTTGTTAGTTTTTTGTATAAAAGACATAAAATGCAGCGTAAAGTGGCTTTTTACAAGTAAGTGTCATATTGACGCTTTTTCGAAATAAAATCATTTTAAGAATTTGTCTTTTGAGAATATTCTTATTTGCTAAAAATGAAATGATGGCAGCACATCCTTTTATTCAAAAAAAAATCCTTTCATCTTTCAGTAAAAAAGACAAAAGGATTTTGTGGTATGATGAAGAATCTAGACGATTCTTTAAATCATGTTTTTAATTTAGTTTTTCAAGTCCTTAATTACTTTAAAAGCAACATCCACTTGATCTTCTCCAACTAAAATAGTAAATTCATTTGAAGTCGAAATTACTTCATTGATGATAATTCCTTCCCAAGCCAAACGCTGGAAAATAAAGTAGTAGATGCCAGGAACAACAATATTTTCTTTCGGCAATTTTACAGTAATCGAAGCTAAATTATCCAACTTTTGGATTAATTTTTCTCTCATAAAGTGTTTTTCAACTAAGTGATTCACACTGCTGCTTACTACGATATTGGTTTCGTTTACTCCACGAGATGAGGTATAAAAAATATCAGATAAAGCATTAATATCAGAGATTAAATCTGCCTGTTTGTTTAAGACAGTTTCAGATGCTGCAAAGGTGTAATCTGTAAGCTCAGAACGAACGGTGATTTCACCTATGTTTTTAATTACTTTATTGATTTTGTGATTTAATTTAAAATCAAGTTCTTCCGTTAGCCGTTTTAAAGACATTACTACAGCACCTTGTTTTACCTCTTTACCAAACTCACTCTCTAATTCGGTCATAATATTTCGCGAAAGTGATGTTAGGTTAATAATTCCGAGCGATAAGGCATTTAATAAAAATGGTTTTGTTTTAATGTAGTTTTCTACAATAGAAGAAACAGTTTTCATAATTCTTTTTTTTTTGGTAACAGTTGAGTTGGTTTGTTAATTTAACATTGCGATGTTATAATTCTTTGCAAATATAAATAAAAAAACAAATTGTTACAATTATAACAATAAAAAAATATGTTAAAAGTGATAAAAAGCATCAGTAAGATGTTCAACTGCAAATGATTCCCCATTTTTGCAGACCGCAATGATGTCAAAACGAATTTCTAAATCTTCACAAAAATCTTTTTCCCTATCGTTTATGTAGGCATTTACTGCTTTAATAAGTAATTGAATCTTTTTTGGCTTCACAAAATCTTGAGGTGAGCCAAAATCTAGATTCGAACGGGTCTTTACTTCAACGATGGCCAAAATGGAATCTTTTTGTGCAATAATGTCTATTTCTGCTTTCTGTATGATAAAGTTTCGTTCTAGAATTGAATATCCATTTTCTTCAAGATGTGCCACTGCAAGATCTTCTCCAAGTTTTCCTAAATCGTTATGTTCTGCCATGTTTTTTGTTTCAGGTTTGAGGTTTCAAGTTTCAGGTTTGAGGTTTCAGGTTTCAGGTTTCAAGTTTCAGGTTTAGGTTTGTAAAAAAAGCAAAGCCGCAAAGTGATATTAAACTTTGCGGCTTTGCGTCTCAACGAGATTTTAAGTGGTATTTTAAGCCTCTAAAAATGGCATTTATGAATTATTTTTTAAAAGTTACTGTGCTTCCTGTTGCAGTAACTTCCATAGAAACGATATTTCCCATAATGAGAGCTCTGTTGTCTCTAATATGCCCTGCTGGAAAATTAAAAATGACTGGAATATTGTATTTTTTGGTTACATCATCGATAATTTCCAAGGCATTTTTCCCCCACGGCACTTCATTGTCTTTCATGCTTGTCATGCCTCCGATGATAATCCCTTTAAGATTTTCAATGCATCCGTTTCGTCTTAGATTCATCATCATACGGTCAATATGATACAGATATTCATCTAAATCTTCAATAAATAAAATTTTATCCTTGCAGTCAATTGCTGACGGAGATCCTAATAAACTGTACAAAATAGACAAATTTCCACCTACTAATTCTCCTGTCGCATTTCCAAAACGGTTCATCGGAGTTGGACTAATCGAGTAAGAGATAGGTTCGCCAAACAAACTGGCTTTTAATGAACTTACAGCGTCTGGAGTTGCTCTAGGAACCGTTACAGGCATAATGCCATGAATAGATTTATAGCCCATCGTATTCAAATGATTATGAAGAACAGTTACATCGCTAAAACCAATAATCCATTTTGGGTGCTGCTTAAATTTGGTGAAATCCAGTAAATCTAACATTCTAACGGTACCGTACCCACCGCGCACGCACCAGATAGCTTTAATATTCGGATTGTCTAATTGCTTCTGAAAATCGGCAGCTCGCTGTTCATCAGTTCCTGCCAATTGATTATAATCTAAACCAATTGTTGATCCAATTACAGCTTCTAAACCCCAGCTGTGCAATAAATCTATTGTTGGTTTTAAGTTGTCATCGATGTTTTTTCTTGCTGTTGCCAAAAGCGCTACAGTATCTCCTTTTTGTAAATAAGGCGGTGTTATCATGTTTTGTTGAGATTGACAGTTGAATGATTGTAAAGCAAAAATAAGAAATGCGAGTTGAAACAGAATATTTGGCTTCTTACTATTTATAAGGTTTTTCATGATCATCATTTGCTTCTTTCCATTTATATGAAAAAACAAATATAGAAATTTTAGATTTTAAATTTATTTGAATTTTCTTACAATTGAATAAAAAAGATTAATATTGGAATGTCTTTTTATAAATTAAACATATGCGCTCTTTCAGAATCTTTTTAATGGTTGTGCTTTTTTCAATCCAAACGCAATCTCAATCCAAAAAGTATAAAATACACACCGTAGCTTTTTATAATTTCGAAAACCTTTATGATGCTGTAGATGATGTGTTTACAAATGATGATGAATGGACGCCAAATGGAGCTCAGCATTGGACAACGGAAAAGTATCATCAGAAACTAAATAATCTGGCAAGAGTTTTATTTGAAATTGGAACGCCTGAGAATTCTAATGCCCCTATCTTAATAGGAGGAGCAGAAATCGAAAATCGTGATGTTTTAGAAGATTTAATCAAAGAACCCAAACTACAGCCATTAGATTTAGGAATTATCCATTTTGATTCGCCAGATAAGCGCGGTATTGATGTGGCTTTGCTTTATCAGAAAAAATATTTCAGGCCGACTTCTTATTCGAATATCCCTTTAATTATTTATAAAAAAGAAATTCCTAAAAAAGAAGAGGAGACAGAAGTTTTAGACGAAGAAATTGAAGTTAAAAGAGAAGATAAAAACCGTGTTTTTACAAGGGATCAGCTTTTGGTGTCGGGGTTTCTAGAAGATGAAGAAATACATATTATTGTAAATCATTGGCCTTCGAGATCAGGAGGAGAAAAAGCAACGAGTCTATTTCGAGAAGCAGCAGGGAAATTGAACAGAAAAATTATCGATTCTTTGCAGCAGATTAATCCTCGAGCAAAAATATTGACAATGGGAGATTTTAATGACGGGCCATTGAATAAAAGCATAAAAGTTGGATTAGGGGCAAAAGGAGTAAAAGCAGAAGCAGCTGAATTTGATGTTTTTAATCCGTTTGAAGAGCTTGAGAGTAAAGGTTTTGGAACTATTGCCTATCGTGATTCTTGGAACATTTTTGATCAGATTATCATGACGGCATCTTTGGTTAAATCGGATTTTTCGACTTTTAATTTTTGGAAAGCAGGCATTTTCAACCAACCTTATCTTATTCAAAATTCTGGGCAATATAAAGGTTATCCGTTGCGCAATACCTTGGCTGAGGCTGGATTTAGTGATCATCTTCCGGTTTACGTTTATTTGATAAAAGAGATTCTAAGGTAGAGACGCACTGAATTACGGTTGTCTTTTTCAGAAATTCAATTATAAACCCTCAGATGCACTGCGATGCGTCTCTACAATTTTACTAACTTAGCTATTCCTAATTTAGTATTAAAAAAAATGGCTATAGCAAAACCTTTTAACCTAACTAAGTGGATAGACGAAAACCGTCATTTACTTAAACCGCCTGTTGGAAATAAAAATCTTTACGTAGATTCTGGAGATTATATTGTAATGATTGTGGCAGGACCAAATGCCCGAAAAGATTATCATTATAACGAAACAGAAGAGCTTTTTTATCAGTTAGAAGGAAGCATAAAAGTTGTCATTCAGGAAGATGGACAGCGTAAAGAAATGGAATTAAATGCTGGCGATATGTATCTGCATCCAGCTAAAGTGCCGCATTCTCCTGTTCGTTCAGAAGGCTCTATCGGGCTTGTAATTGAGCGTAAACGTGCAGGACAAGGTTTTACAGATGGTTTGCTTTGGCATTGTGATAATTGTAATCATAAATTGTACGAAGTGTATTTTGAACTTCATAATATCGAGAAAGATTTTCTGCCTCATTTTGAACATTTCTATAATTCAGAAGAATTAAGAACCTGCGATAATTGCGGAACTGTTATGGAAACTGATCCGAGATTTGTAGCGAAGAAATAAATAAATTTTTAACACAGAAACCCGTTAGGTTTTTAAAACCTGACGGGTTTGTAAATATGAATAGATTAATATAATTTTGAAATGAATACTGAAAATAATAATAAACTAGGCGATGAAGAAAAGTTTATTTTAGAATTAAAAGCCGAAATTGAGCAAGCAAAAGAAGAACTTCGTACAGGTAATTTTATTACGCATGAAGAAATGCTAATTGAATTAGAACAAAAGGGTTTTATTAAAAGAAGTGATCTTGATCTTTATATTCAAAAAGCACTTTTGACAAGTAAATTATAATTCTAATTTCCTTCCCTGCTCAGGATAAATAATTTTCAAGCCTAAATCATTTTGAGCTTTTAACTGTTCTTTTATTTTAGCAATATTTTTTGACGGCGGTTTTAAATGTGTGATGATGATTTTGAAGTTTTCCAGAGAACCTTTTCCTGCTAAATCTTCTAAAACATGAAGTTCTTTCATTAAATAATTCGGGGTCAAATGGCCAAATAAAAACTTGTCTGGCTGCTCGTTAGGAAACGAAACTTCGATAAAAATTCCTTTTAATTGTTTTTCTTTAATCAATGGCGCTACAGCGGTCCATAAATCGCGAAGATTATTGCTTTTTTCAACTTCATCTGGACCCGTATCTCCCAAATATAGCGCATAATCATTCTCATTTTTAATCAAGAAAGCAGTGCTTTCAAACGGATTAACATGGCTTAAAGAAAATGCTTTAACTGTCATTTTGGTATTAGTTAAAGAAGTTTCTTCTCCTAAATTTAAAGTCTGGAAATGGTATTTTTTTAAAGGGAAACCCGGGCCTGCGTCTCCAAAATTTGCCCATGTCTGATCGTTGAAATAATGAATTTCCATCATTTCCATACATTTATTAGTCGCATAGACAGTTTTGGAAGAATCGGCAGGAGAATTTATAATCAGACCTGAAACATGATCCAAATGGGCATGAGAAATTAAATATCCTTTGATGTATTTTCGTAAAACTTCACTTGTAGAAACTTTAAAAGTTTTCTTTTCTATGGACTTTTCGATTCCGGCATTTACAGTTCCAGCATCAAGGCAGATATAATCGGTTGTGTTTGATGGAGCGATTAGATAAGCTGAAAGATTTTTTTCATCAATGCCTCCTTTTATTCCCAACGGAACTACAGAAAAAGAAGTTTTTGCTTTTTGAGAAAATATATTGGCTGTAACTAAAAGAAAACAAAGAAGAAGCCTAGGATAAAAGGTCATATTTTAAAATTTAAGTAATGCAAATTTCATTAAATAAATTCAATAATGAAGTTTCGTTTCTGTTAATACTATAAAATAAACTTAAATTTACTTTCATTTATGGATTACCTTCAATGGGAAATTAATTCTAAAACAATATCTTTACATAAAAATATAACAATTTTAACCAAAAAAGTTACAATGACAACAATAGCATCGCAATTTGGAATGAATGAAGCTCTTGAAAAATTGGGCATCAAGAAAATTAATGAAGGAACATCAACAGGAATTAATAATTTTTCATCTGGAGAAATTCTAGAAAGTTATTCGCCAGTTGACGGAAAATTAATTGCTTCGGTAAAAATGTCAACTGCTGAGGATTACGAAAAAGCAATTCAAAAAGCAGCAGAAGCTTTTAAAACTTTTAGATTGATTCCAGCACCGCAGCGTGGAGAAATTGTACGTCAGTTTGGAGAAAAATTGAGACAAAATAAAGAAGCTTTGGGAAAACTTGTCTCTTACGAAATGGGAAAATCATTTCAGGAAGGTCTTGGAGAAGTTCAGGAAATGATTGACATCTGTGATTTTGCGGTTGGTTTATCTCGCCAGCTTCACGGGTTGACGATGCATTCTGAAAGACCAGGCCACCGTATGTATGAGCAATATCATCCATTGGGAATTGTCGGAATCATTTCGGCGTTTAATTTTCCGGTTGCAGTTTGGTCTTGGAACACCGCTTTAGCATGGATTTCTGGTGATGTCTGCGTTTGGAAACCTTCTGAAAAGACACCTCTTTGCGGTATTGCTTGCCAAAATATTATAGCGCAGGTTATTAAAGAAAATAATCTTCCAGAAGGAATTTCGTGTCTAATAAACGGTGATTATAAAATAGGAGAGTTGCTGACTGCAGATACTCGTATTCCGCTTATTTCTGCGACAGGTTCAACCAGAATGGGGAAAATTGTTGCTCAGACCGTGGCAGGAAGATTGGGTAAATCATTATTAGAGCTTGGAGGAAACAATGCAATTATTGTTACTCCAGATGCCGATATTAAAATGACAGTTATTGGAGCTGTTTTTGGAGCTGTTGGAACCGCTGGACAGCGTTGCACTTCAACTAGAAGACTGATTATTCATGAAAGTATTTATGATAAAGTAAAAGATGCATTGGTTGCAGCTTATAAACAGTTGAGAATCGGAAATCCGCTTGACGAAAATAATCATGTTGGCCCGCTAATTGATACTCATGCTGTCGAAATGTACGCGGCGGCATTAAATAAAGTTGTAGCTGAAGGAGGAAAAATTTTGGTTGAGGGAGGAGTGCTTTCTGGTGAAGGCTATGAAAGCGGCTGTTATGTAAAACCTGCAATCGCAGAAGCCGAAAATTCTTTTGAAATTGTACAGCACGAAACTTTTGCTCCAGTTTTATATTTGATTAAATATTCTGGAGAAGTTGAGAATGCTATTGAAATTCAAAATGGCGTTGCTCAAGGATTGTCTTCTGCAATTATGACGAATAATTTGCGCGAAGCAGAAAGATTTTTATCGGCAATAGGTTCTGATTGTGGAATTGCCAACGTAAACATCGGAACGTCTGGTGCAGAAATCGGCGGTGCTTTTGGCGGTGAAAAAGAAACTGGAGGCGGACGCGAATCAGGATCTGATGCTTGGAAAATTTATATGAGACGCCAAACCAATACAATCAATTATACTACAAATCTTCCGCTTGCACAGGGAATTAAATTTGATTTGTAATTATTATAATATGTAATAAAAAAAGGCTTCCAATTTTGGAAGCCTTTTTAAGTTAAGTTAGTTTTACTTTTTAATAAGTGTTTGGTTTAATGATCCATCGGCAGTATAAATTTTGGCTAGGTAAGTGCCAGGAATTAAACCGCTTGTATCAATGGTTTGAGAATTTCCAGAATTAATAACCAAATTTCCTGAGATATTGTAAATAAGTATTTTTTGTACTTTCTGTTCTGGATCTGATAAGTATAAAGTGCTTGAAACTGGATTCGGGTATAAAACTATTTTTGAAGATTCAGTGCTTTCTTTTGCAGTAGTTTCAGTTGCACCAGCCATTCTTAAAGTACTGCCACTGTAAACTGTGCTGATATAGAATAGGTTCGCTACAGAGCCTTTTGTGATAGTATGAGAACCTGCAGCAATTGAAGCGGTTACAATACCTGCAGATGCTGTGTATGAAACATTATCAACTTTAATGGTTCCTGTAAAACTTGAATCGAAAACGAGAGTCAATGTAGATGCACTAGCGGTAGTATATGTGATAGATGTGCTTGACTCTATTTTTAGACGTTCAGTAAGTGTTAGCCCATTGTAAGTAACAGATCCAGGAGTAGAATTCATATTTCCTGTAATAGAATAGAACGTGCTCGTCTTTCCAGAAGTTGTAAAGTTATGAAGTTCAGATCCGCCAGTTGAACCCGTTGTAACCGTAATCGTTCCAGATGCCGTTACAGGAGTTCCCGCACTTCCGGAGGTGGTTACAGAATAAGACACATTAGCCGTTGGAGTTCCAGTAATAGTGATGGTTTTTGCAGTTGCGTTTTTTACAAATGATAATCCAGAAGCAGGCAATCCTGTTACTGCTGCATCTGTTGCATTTCCTCCCCAAGTAAAGACAATAGAGGCAATAGCAGTTCCAGAAGAAACGGTTTGGCTATTGTTTCCTGAAGAAGTCAAAGTTTGGTTTCCAGCGGCAGTAACTGTTACAGTTCCTGAACCAGTGGCTGGGGAACCACTAGTTCCAGAAGTTGCTATCGAATACGAAACTGTCGCAGTTGGGGTACCTGAAATAGTTATAGTTTTGGCTGTAGTATTTTTTACAAAAGACAATCCAGATGCAGGTAATCCTGTTACTGCTGCATCAGTTGCATCTCCTCCCCATGTAAATACGATTGAAGAAATTGCAGTACCGCTTGCCACAGTTTGATTGTTGTTTGATGCAGAAGTCAAAGTTAAAGTCTGTGTTCCTGCCGGCGGATTTCCTTCTCCTTGTACAGCGACTAAAGTTCCTGCATAGTTTGTAAGAGCTGTTTTTAATGCCGTAATTACTAAAGACGAAGTATCATCTGTTGCGTTGTTGAATGTCCATTTTAAATCTCCTCCTGAAACACGTCCAGCATATTGAGTTGTCTTCGTTTTAGCTGCAGCTGGAGTATCGACAACTAAATTTTTTACGTACAGATTTGCATCTGTATCAAAGTTGTTGTAAGTATTAGCACCCGATTTTGATTTCACAGAACTGCTTACAACTTCTCCTCTTGTTGCTGCAACATACGCATCAAAATCTGTTGTGGAGCTTATTTTTCCTGAGATATTATACAACGGATTAGGATCGTTGTAAGCTACAAAACGCATATTATTTGTTCCGTTAGAAGCGTCAAAAGTGTTATTGAAAGCTTTAATGCTTCCTCCTGCTTCTCCAGAAAATGTTCCCATTGTTCCAGCATTATTCACTTGGTTTGCCTCATCCCAAATATCAGAACCTTGAAGAGAAGTCAGCATTGGGTGTTTGCTGTTTCTATAATAATTTCCTTCAACAAAAAGAGAAGAACCCATAGTAGATCCTGCTCCATATTTAGAAACGCCATCATAATAGTTGTTATAAATATGTGCTGAATAGTAACGCACGCGAGGATGGCGAGAATCGGAGTGATCAAACCAGTTGTGATGATAAGTAACGTACAACCCAGAAGTTGTTCCTTCGCTTAAGCCTAAAAGACTTGCTTTTCCATTGTCCCAAAAGTGGTTGTAAGATAATGTGATATAAGTCGAAGTTTTATTATCTAATGCTCCATCACCTTTTATTTGGTCAGCATCGCTGCCTGCATTTCCGTAGAATAAGTCACAGTTATGCACCCATACGTGATCGTTATCCTGCTGCATTCCCACGTTATCACCAGCAGTACTGTCACAGTTCATAAATCCAAGATTGCTTACTTCAATGTTTGAAGCCGATTTTAGTCTAACTCCCCATCCATTTGCAACGGCATCATCTCCAATACCTTCGATGGTAACATAACTAGAAGCATTGTTTGCATTTTCAATAACAACGTCGCCACCTTCCATAACTGTCATATCGGTAATATTTCCGATTAAGCGAATGATAAACGGACGTGTATCTTTTCCTTTTTTGATTGCGTAAAGAATATTTTGCAAACCAATGCAAGGATTTGAACTTGCCCCGGTAATATTCATTGAAATCGTGTTTTTGGTGTTTTGAGTAATGTAAAGAATTACAGCATTGTCTTTCGGAGTTCCGTCTGCTTTGTATCCTCCAGGAACTCGCCCGCCTTCGAAGGCAAAACCATTTCTGTCATGCGCCACTACAGTTAAGCTGCTTGTTGTGGTACCAGTTCCTTCGGTGCCATTTATAACAGGTTTTACTTTTACAGTATAATTTCCAGCTTTAAGGCCTGGAATATCAGCACGAAAATAAGAACCATAACTTCTAATAAGCTGATCGTCTATTTTTTTGTCTGTTAATCCGTTTCCTGTGTAATAAACATTATAAGTTTGGGCGCCGCTGACTGGTTGCCATTTTACAAAAGCAGTTTCCAGCCAGCCAGAAGCTTCGTTAATAGTTTGGGCCCATAATTGAACTGTCATAAGAAAGACAGCCACGAAAAGTAGGTTTTTTTTCATAAGGTTTGTTTAAGATAGTTAATAAAATAAGTAAGTGGTTTTACTTACGATTCCAAGTGGTTTAATTGTAATCGATTACACAAAATTATATATTAATTTTTAATACGATAATTTTTTTGCAAAAAAAAAGAACATACTTAAATTATTTGGCTTTTATAATGTTAAAAATGTAATAAATTGCATTAATTGTAATTTATTGCAAATTGGGTTTTTAATTCAGAAAGCCGAATTTTTCTAGCTTTTAACATTTTTAATGCTTAAACAAAAAATAGAAGAGAGTAGCTGTAATTTTTTTTTATTACATAAATTACATTTTACTTTTTTGTAGGAAATGGATTGTTTTTGTGTTCTGGATAACAGATTATTCTTAAAACTTTTAATTGTAAAGATGCATTTTGAATTAAAAATTGTGAAGTAATTGAAATGAAAAAGCCCTTTTGATTTTACTCAAAAGGGCTTCTAAATTTATAATGTAAAGATCAATTAGTCTTTGCTTGATAATTTTAATAATAATCTTAGGAATTCGATATACAGCCAAACCAATGTTATCATTAATCCCATTGCCCCGTACCATTCCATAAATTTCGGCATTTTTTCTCTTGCACCTTTTTCAATTAAATCAAAATCTAAGAATAGGTTAAGAGCTGCTATAATAATAACAAAAACACTGATGCCAATACTCATCATAGAATTTCCGTAATGAACAGGTGTCCAGCTTGTAAACATTGATACAACCCAAGAAATTAAATAATAGGTAGCGATTGCCAATGTAGCAGCAACCACAACAGATTTGAACTGTTCAGTAACTTTAACAATTCTAAATTTGTATAGGCCAAGGCAAACCAAGAAAGTAACAAGAGTTGCTCCAACTGCATTGATTACGATTCCAGGAACTTTTAATTCAAATATTGCAGAAATACCGCCTATGAATAATCCTTCAAATAAAGCATATCCTGGTGCTAGGTAAGGAGAAGACTGTGGTCTGAATGAAGAAACTAGTACTAAGATAAAACCAACAATAGCTCCTCCAATTGTAGGAAGCATAGGATTCATTCCGTTAAAAGTCATCCACCATGTTACCATAGCGGCACCGCACAAAATAAGAAATAAGATTGCTGTTTTGTTGATTGTTCCAGATACTGTCATTTCTTGATTGTAATCAATAATCTGAGCTTGGTGTACTTCTGTTCTTGGTTCAGCATTCGATGAGAAACGCTTACTGTTTAAAAATGGATTTTTTGAATTAAAGTTCATATTTTAATACATTTAATTGAACTCAAATATATGGAGATTTTTTGAAGTGCAATTATTGGAAAGAATTTTTTAACATGAATTTCAGTTCTTATTTTAAGGCATAAAAAAAAATCCATTAAAACTAATTTAATGGATTTTCGAATATTTTAGATAAAGAGGTTATCTTATTTCAATAAGTCTAAAACTAATGATGGGAATAAACCTAATGCGATGTTTAAAGCAATTGACACTACAGCTGTAGCATAAATAAGGAATGGTTTCCCTGTTCTTTCCTGATTAGGCTCTTTAGAATACATTGCGATGATCAGTTTGAAATAATACCCAACACTTATGATGGAATTGATTACTGCTACAATTACTAAACCAATATATCCAGCTTGAATAGTTTGATTGAATAAGAATAATTTAGCAAAGAATCCAGAGAAAATAGGAATTCCGGCCATTGATAATAATGATGCTGTAAGGACAGCAGCCAATAGCGGATTTGTTTTTCCTAAACCGTGGAAGTTTGTAATATCTTCGTTATCATGATCTCTGCAAACATATAAAATTACACTAAACGCAGCGATTCCAGCCAAAGCGTAAGCTGCAGTATAATACAATAAAACCCCAGCTGAAGCAGAAACCGTTAACAAGGTCATTAACATGAAACCTGCATGAGAAATTCCAGAGAAAGCAAGCATACGTTTAACGTTTACTTGTCTTAATGCCATAATATTACCAACAGACATTGAAGCGATAGAGATAATAACGACAATAACTTCAAAAGTGTGTAAAAGATCTTGGTTATCTAATGAAGCAATTAAATTCATTCCAGAAACCAATTTAAATAGAGTTGCAATGGCTACTACTTTTGCCAAAGTGCTCATTAAAGCGGTTGTTAAAGCAGGAGAACCTTCGTACACGTCTGGAGCCCAGAAGTGGAAAGGAACAGCCGCTACTTTGAATAGCATTCCAACAACCATTAAAATCATTCCAATTGGAAACCAGATTGGTAATTCTGCAGATAGAGCGCTTTCGTGAATTTCGCTAATATCAAAAGTTCCCATTGCACCGTAAATCAAACAGATTCCGAATAAAATAATACCAGATGCGAAAGATCCCATTAAGAAATATTTCATACCCGCTTCGTTGCTCTTAATATTCAAACGGTCGCTTGCCGCTAAAACATATAAAGCAATAGATAAGATTTCGATTCCTAAGAAAAACATCGCTAAGTTTCCAAAAGAAACCATCGCAACAGCTCCAGCTAGCAAGAAAACTTTAATAGCAACATAATCAGAAATTTTCGTTGGGTGATTATGGTAAAAATTGTGACTTAATGCTACAAGGAAAATAGTTAAAACGATAAACAATGATGAAAAAGCTGTAGAAAACTTGCTCACTGCTATCATGTTGTTGTAGTAACTTTGTTCTGCTCCAAATTCACAATAATTAAGAGCCAATACGCCTAATAAACCCAAAATGGTAATAGGAACGATCGCCTTTCTTAAATTAAGAATTTCAAACAATAGGCAGAAAATACCCAATCCTGTTATAGCTATTAATGTATTCATTTTTATCTTTTTGATTTAGGATTTTAATTTTTAAACTTAAATCCTAATTTATTTTTGTTTAAAATATTAGTTCTTATTGATAACTTGTAAAATGTTTTCCAAGCTTGGTGTAATCAAATCTGTGATTGGTTTTGGATAAAAACCAAAGAATAATAAAACTGCAATAATCACAGCAAATGAAATTCCTTCGTTTAGCGTAACATCAGCAAAAGCTTTAGAATTCGTTTCACCTAACATGACGTGCTGGAACATTCTTAACATATAGTAAGCTCCCAAAATAATAGTAGTTCCGCCAAGGATAGCAAACCAGATATTGATTTGAGATAAACTGTATAATACTGTAAATTCTCCAACGAAGTTGAATGTACTTGGCAATGCAACAGAAGCTAATACTAAGATTAAAAACATCGATGTAAATTTTGGTGATTGAGCACGAATTCCGCCCATTTCACCAATTTCTCTCGTTTCGTATCTTCTGAAAATTACTTCAGCAGCAAAGAACAATCCTACCACAACAAAACCGTGAGCAATCATTTGCATAACTGAACCTCTAAAACCATCAAGTGTTAAAGTGTAAGATCCGGCAGCAATTAATCCAACGTGAGCAAGAGAAGAATAAGCCAATAATTTTTTCAAATCCTTTTGTCTCAATGCAACGATTGATCCGTAGATAACACCTGCAATTCCTAAAGCAATAAAAATATGCATATATTCTTTAGCAGCGATTGGCGCAAGTGGCAATTGCCAACGAAGAACACTGTACAATCCCATTTTTAGCATGATACCAGATAAAAGCATTGTTCCAACTGTTGGCGCTTTTTGATATACATTTGCCTGCCAAGTATGGAAAGGAATAATTGGAATTTTGATAGCATAAGCTAAGAAGAAAGCCAAGAAAATCCAGAATTGCTCGCTAGCAGATAAGTTTACTTTGTATAAGTCTTCGATTAAGAAAGAGCCAGCTTTTGTGTATAAGTAAATAAAAGCAGTCAACATGAATAACGAACCGGCAAGTGTATAAATAAAGAATTTAACCACTGCTTTTCTGCGCTCTTCAGCATCGCCATTACCCCAAATCAAAGCAATAAAGTAGATTGGAATAAGCGCTAACTCCCAGAAAATATAATATAAAAGTCCGTCTGCCGCTAAGAAAGTTCCCGCCATAGCAAAAGCCATAAACAAGATTAAAGCATAAAAACCTTTTGCATTTTTATATTCATTTCCAAAAGAAGAAAATATGATTATTGGAGTTAAAGCTGCAGTTAATAAAACCATTGCAAGCCCAAGTCCGTCACCATTTAAAGCGAAAGAAATTTTTGGCTGATTGATCCAGCTGTTGATTACGCTGATATTTTCGCCAGCATTATAATTATTCAATAATACAATTGAACATCCTAAAGCTGCTAAACTAAATAATAAAGCAACTTTTGAAGCTAGTTTGTCACCAGAAAAATAAGTGGCAAATGCACCAATTAAAAGTATAATTAATATAGTAGAAACGTTCATAGTAATAATATTATTGAGCTAAAAATATATAGGAAACAATTGCGCAAAGTCCTAAAACAAAAACAAATAGATACAATCCTATACTTCCGGTTTGTAATTTTTTTCCTTGGAAAGCAATTTCGTTTGCTATTTTACCTAATCCAAAAACAAGAGCAGATAATCCTGTCTCGATATAGTCTCTAAAGAATTTAGATAAACTATTTACTGGCTTAACAAATACTGCATCGTAAACTTCGTCTACATAATATTTGTTGTATAACACTTTGCTTAAACCTGTAATGTTTTCGTCAGCTTCTGGAACATTATCTTGTTTAAAGTATTTAACGTAAGCAATTAAAATTCCAAGTAATCCGCCTAAAACTGCAACCCCCATTAAAGTATATTCAGTTGTGCCTAAATGGTGTTCTTCGCCTGCTACTTTTGTGAAAAGAGGAGCTAAGTAGTGATTTAACCAGCTGTTTCCAGGCAAACTAATTAATCCGCCAAAAGTTGCTAAAATAGCTAAGATGATTAATGGAATAGTAATTAATGAACCGCTTTCGTGCAAGTGATGTTTTTGTTCTTCTGTTCCTCTAAATTCTTTAAAGAAAGTCAAGAACATTAAACGGAACATATAGAAAGCTGTCATGATTGAAGCAACTGATCCAACAACATATAATGGAATACTGTGGTGGAAAGCTGTCAATAAAATTTCATCTTTAGAAAAGAATCCTGAGAAGAACGGTACTCCAGAAATTGCCAATGAAGAAATTAGCATTGTCCAGAACGTGATTGGCATTGCTTTACGCAAACCTCCCATATTACGCATATCTTGCTCTCCATGTAATCCGTGAATTACAGATCCAGAACCTAAGAATAAACAAGCTTTGAAAAAAGCATGAGTAATTACGTGAAAAACAGCTACTTCATAAGCTCCAAATCCTAATGCTAAAAACATTAAACCTAATTGAGAAACCGTAGAGTAAGCCAATACTTTTTTGATATCAGTTTGAACTAATCCAATTGTAGCGGCAACTAATGAAGTGATAGCTCCAATAATAGCAATTACGCTTTGAACATCTTTTGCAAGGTCAAAAACAAAATTTAATCTTGTAACCATAAAGATACCTGCAGTTACCATCGTAGCAGCATGGATTAATGCAGAAACTGGAGTTGGTCCAGCCATCGCATCAGGTAACCAAGTGTATAACGGAATTTGGGCAGATTTACCACAAGCTCCAATAAATAAGCATAATGCAACTAAAGAAAGTAGAGATGAATCTAAATTAGAAGCTCCAGCAATTGCAGTTTTTAAAGTTGCATAGTCCAATGTTGAGAACATCGATCCGATGATGAACATTCCGATTAATAAACCTAAATCTCCAATTCTGTTCATGATGAAAGCTTTTTTTGCAGCATCATTGTAATCTTGGTTTTTATGCCAAAATCCAATTAATAGGTAAGAACAAAGTCCAACACCTTCCCATCCGATGAAAAGAACTAATAAATTGCTTCCAATTACAAGCGTAATCATAAAGAATACGAATAGATTTAAATAAGCAAAAAATTTGTGCATATTCTCATCATCATGCATATAACTGATAGAATATAAGTGAATTAAAGATCCGATTCCAGTTACGAAAAGCAACCAAAGAACAGATAATTGATCTAATAAAAATCCGAGGTTGATTTTTAAGTTGCTAATTTGAATCCAATCAAATAATGTAACTTCAATTCCTTTTCCAGTTGAAGTTATTTGATTAAAAAGTAAAAGAGAAACTACAAAAGAAATTGCTACGGCAATAGTTCCGATTGCACCAGAAACTGTTTTTCCTAAGCTTTTTCCAAAAAAGACATTTACTAGAAAACCTAGTAAAGGAGTTAAAACTAAAATTAAAGCTAAATTGGTATCCATTTCTGATTATCCTTTTAAATTTTTTAAATTATCGATACTGATTGATCCGATATTTCTAAAGATAGAAACTAAAATGGCCAATCCTACCGCAACTTCGGCTGCAGCAACCGCCATCGAGAAGAACACAAAAACTTGTCCTTGCGCATCTTGATGATAAGTTGAAAAAGCAACAAATAAAAGGTTTACCGCATTCAACATAATTTCGATAGACATGAAAACGATAATAGCATTTCGTCTGTACAATACACCAAAAATACCAATACAGAAAAGTACAACACTCAAAAAGATGTAGTTTTCAATACCTATTTGATTTAATATATTACCCATTATTTATTTAATTTTTCTTTTTTAGACAATAGAACTGTTCCAATCATAGCAACCAAAAGCAAGATCGAAGCAAATTCAAAAGGAACCATATATTCGTCCAATAAGATTTTACCTAAAACTTTAATTGATTGGAAATCTTCTCCAGTAGAATCGTATTCACCAACGATTGGTTTCGAATTAATAAAGATTGCAATTAAAACAATCAATATTAAACAGAAAGAAACAATTGCGCCTAAACGTGTAATTCTAGGACGGTGAACTTCTCGCTGTTCGTTCAGGTTCATCAACATGATAGTAAACAGGAACAGAATCATAATAGCTCCGGAGTAGACTATTATATGTACAACAGCTAAGAATTGAGAATTTAATAGTAAATAATGACCAGCAATAGAAAAGAAACAAATCACTAAGTAAATAGCCGAGTGAATTGGGTTTCTGCTGAAAATAGTCAAGAAAGCAGTAATAACGGTAATAAACGCTAAAAAGCAAAAGATAACTTGAATAGTTGTTGCGTGCGCAAAATCAGGAATATGTATCATTTAGTTCGCGTTTTTAAGTTGAGCATTTTTCAAAGCCATTTCTAAAGGCATTACTAATTTATCTTTCCCGAAAATGAAATCTTCTCTATTGTAGTTAGCAGGAACCAATACTTTAGATTCTGTTAAGTAAATAGCGTCTTTTGGACAAGCTTCTTCACATAAACCACAGAAAATGCAACGAAGCATATTGATTTCGTAGATTTCTGCATATTTTTCTTCTCTATATAAGTGTTTTTCATCAGGCTTACGTTCTGCAGCTTTCATAGTGATCGCTTCAGCAGGACATGATAATGCGCATAATCCGCAAGCAGTGCAATTTTCACGGCCTTGCTCATCGCGCTTCAGCATATGTTGGCCACGGTAAACTGGACTCATTTCACGAACCTGTTCTGGGTAATGAATGGTAACTTTTTTTCTGAAAAGGTGTTTTACAGTAATAAATAAACCTTTTACAATCGCCACAAGATACAATCGCTCAACAAAAGACATCTCCTTATTTGAGACCACCTTTTTTCTACCCGATAATGATATAGTTTCTATTGACATTTTTACTAGTATAGTTTATGATTTACAATTTGAAATGGATCAAATTCAAAATCTATTTTGTTTTTATTTGAAGCTTGTTACGGTTCTTAAAATCCTAAAGCTGCTGCAATATCGTGTCTTAAAATAACAACACCCGTAATCATGATATTAATGATTGAAAGCGGAATTAAAATTCTCCAGCCCAAGTTCATTAATTGGTCATATCTAAATCTTGGAATTGTCCAACGTACCCACATATAAAAGAATATGAAGAAACATATTTTTACAAACAGAGCCGCAATTCCTAATAAATTAGCTGTATTTACACCAACATTTTCTACCATCCATTGCATTCCAGGATAGTTGTATCCGCCAAAGAATAAAACAGAAATGATAGTAGAAGAGATAAACATACTCGCATATTCAGCAAATAAATAGAATCCCATTTTCATTGACGAATATTCTGTATGATAACCTCCAATTAATTCATTCTCACATTCTGCTAAGTCAAAAGGAGTTCTGTTTGTTTCTGCAAATGAACAGATTAAGAAAATTAAGAATGATAAAGGCTGATAAAAAACATTCCAGTTCATTCCTTGCTGCTGTAATGAGATTTCTTTTAAGCTCATTGTCCCGGTCATCATCAATAAAGCAATTATCGATAATCCCATAGCAACCTCGTAAGAAACCATTTGAGAAGCGGCACGAATAGCTCCCATCAAAGAGAATTTATTGTTAGATGCCCATCCACCAATCATGATGCCGTAAACTCCAACAGAAAGAACTCCAAAAATGTATAATAAAGCAATATTTACATCGGTAGCCTGAAGAATGATGTCTCTTCCAAAAAGATGCAAGCGATCTCCCCACGGAATTACAGCACTAGTCATCAAAGCTGTACTCATTGCAATTGCAGGACCTACAACAAATAAAAATCTATTTGGCGTATTCGGGAAAAACTCTTCTTTAGAGAATAATTTCATACCATCTGCAAGCGGTTGTAATAAACCTCCCCATCCGGCACGGTTTGGTCCAACACGATCTTGCAAGAAAGCAGCAACTTTACGTTCTGCCCATGTAGAATACATTGCCATAATCATTGTTACCGCAAAAACGACAACAATAACAACACTCTTTTCTATAATAAATGCACTTTCCATTTCTTACTATTTTTGATCTTTATCAGTTAATGGAATTGCCGCCATACTAATCTTTTTACGGTCTATATCTCTACCTAAAAGAATGTTCTTCTCTGTATCGATTTGAACTTTCTCTAATTTTTGAGTGTAATTGTTTTGGTTGATTACAGAGTCTTTTTCAAATTCTCTTGGTCCTTCAATTACCCAGTCATTTACATCTTTGTGATCAAAACGACAGCTGTTGCAAATGAATTCTTCAACTTCATGGTACTCGTCTTTACGACCCGTTACACGTTGAATTTCTCCACCAAACATCCAAACTGTAGTTTTACCGCAACATCCAGGAGTTGTACATTCTCTGTGTGCGTTATAAGGTTTGTTAAACCAAACTCTTGATTTAAAACGGAAAGTTTTATCTGTTAAAGCTCCAACTGGACATACATCAATCATATTTCCAGAGAACTCATTATCGATAGCTTTAGAAATACCAGTAGAAATATTAGCGTGGTCACCACGATCTAATACACCGTGAACTCTATTGTCTGTCAATTGATCTGCAACTTGCACACATCTCTGGCATAAGATGCAACGGTTCATATGAAGTTGAATATTTGGACCAATATCTTCTGGTTCAAATGTTCTTTTCTCTTCAATGTAACGTGATTTCGGATTTCCGTGCTCAAAACTTAAATTCTGTAAGTCACATTCTCCAGCTTGATCGCAAATAGGGCAATCTAGAGGGTGATTGATTAATAAAAATTCTGTTACAGATTTACGGGCTTCAGTTACTCTTGCAGACGATTTACTGTTTACTTCCATACCATCCATACATCCTGTTACACAAGATGCCATTAATTTTGGCATTGGTCGTGGGTCAGCTTCACTACCTTTAGAAACTTCAACTAAACAACAACGGCATTTACCACCGCTGCCTTTTAATTTTGAGTAATAGCACATGGCTGGCGGTACCAAATCTCCACCAATCATACGTGCAGCCTGCAGGATCGTTGTTCCTGGTTCTACGTCTATACTTTGACCGTCTATGGTTACTTTCATCTCTTTCTTTTGTTTTTTTAGTTTCAGGTTTCAGGTTTCAGGTTTTCACTTGAAACTAAAAAAACTTGAAACTTTAAACTATTTTATACTGTTTGTTTGCCTACTAAATGCTTAACTTGTGAGAAAGGCTCGGCAACAAAGTGATCTCTATTTTTAATTTTTTCTGGGAAACGAACGTGATATTCGAACTCATCTCTAAAGTGACGAATCGCTGCAGCTACTGGCCAAGAAGCGGCGTCACCAAGCGGACAAATTGTGTTTCCTTCAATTTTACTTTGAATGCTCCACAATAATTCGATATCTTCTTCACGGCCTTGACCGTTTTCAATTCTCCATAAGATTTTTTCTAACCATCCAGTTCCTTCACGGCAAGGTGTACATTGTCCGCATGACTCATGGTGGTAAAAACGAGCAAAGTTCCAAGTGTTTCTAACGACACAAGCAGTATCATTATAAACAATAAATCCTCCAGAACCCAACATAGATCCAGTAGCAAAACCACCGTCACTTAAAGATTCGTAAGTCATTAAACGATCTTCTCCATTTGCTGTTTTGAAAATCAATTCAGCAGGCAAGATTGGCACAGAAGAACCTCCTGGCACAAATGCTTTTAATGGACGACTTGAAGACATTCCTCCTAAATATTCATCAGAATTCATGAATTCATCTACGCTTAAACCTAATTCAATTTCGTAAACACCAGGATTTTTGATGTGTCCTGAAGCAGAAATTAATTTAGTTCCAGTAGAACGTCCAATACCAATTTTAGCATAATCATCTCCAGAATTGTTTACAATCCAAGGCACAGTCGCAATTGTTTCAACATTGTTTACTACCGTTGGATTTGCCCAAAGGCCAGAAACCGCTGGGAAAGGTGGTTTAATACGAGGATTTCCTCTTTTACCTTCCAATGATTCGATCAATGCTGTTTCTTCTCCACAGATATAAGCTCCAGCTCCACAGTGTACGTGAAGTTCAAGATCATAACCTGTTCCTAATATATTTTTTCCTAACCATCCGGCAGCTTTTGCTTCGGCGATTGCTCTTTCTAAAATTTTGAAAACCCACATATATTCTCCACGAATGTAGATATAAGATAGGTTAGCGCCCAAAGCGTAGCTTGAAGTAATCATTCCTTCGATTAATAAGTGAGGAATATATTCCATCAAAAATCTATCTTTGAATGTTCCAGGCTCAGATTCGTCGGCGTTACAAACTAAGTGTCTTGGTCTTCCTGATTTTTTGTCAATAAAGCTCCATTTCATTCCGGCAGGGAAACCTGCACCACCACGGCCACGCAACCCTGATTTTTTTACTTCTTCAGTAACTTCGTCTGGAGTAAGTGTTTTTAAAGCTTTTTCTACAGAAGCATAACCGCCATTTTGGCGATAAACTTCGTAGGTTTTAATTCCAGGAATATTGATCTTATCTAATAATATTTTTTGTGACATCTTATTTATCGTGTAATATTATTTTATCATCTCTACAATCAGCAATGATCTGATCGATTTTCTCTTCTGTCAGCTTTTCTTTGTAGAAATCTCCCAACTGCATCATCGGAGCATATCCGCAAGCGCCTAAACATTCTACACCAGCAATAGTAAACATTCCGTCTGGAGTTGTTTCACCCATTTTGATGCCTAATTTCTCAGAAGTATAATCCATTAAATCTTCGGCACCACGTAAGCAGCAGCAAGAAGTCTGGCAGAACTCAAACATATACTTGCCAATTGGCTTCTGGTTGAACATGGTATAGAAAGTAACCACTTCATAAACTTCGATTGGTTTTATCTGAAGAATTTCGGCAACTTTATCTTGCAGTTCAATACTAAGCCAGTTGTTATGTGCATCCTGAACTTCGTGCAAAACAGGCAATAAAGCCGATTTTTGTTTGCCCTCAGGATAATGACTGATCAATTCATTGATGCGGTTCATCAATGCCTCGGTCATGTTTATTTCTTGTTTGTAATGTTTTCTTTCCATTTTATTCTTGTTTTGCCACAAAGGCGCAAAGGCACAAATTTTTTAATTCAAATCTTTCCTGATAGCTATCGGGAGTAAAATTTAAATTTTTTAGGCGTCTAATTCTCCTGCAATTACGTTCAAACTTGATAGAATGATAATTGCATCAGAAAGCATGGCACCTTTAATCATTTCTGGGAATGCTTGATAATAAATAAAGCAAGGTCTTCTGAAATGTAATCTATATGGAGTTCTACTTCCGTCTGTTACTAAATAGAAACCAATTTCTCCATTTCCTCCTTCTACTGGGTGATAGATTTCTGCAACTGGTACAGGAACTTCTCCCATTACGATCTTAAAGTGATAAATTAAAGATTCCATAGAAGTGTAAACATCTTCTTTTGGAGGAAGGTAGTAATCTGGAACTTCAGCATGGTATTCGTTTCCTGGAGGCATTTTTTCTAATGCCTGACGAATAATGCTTAAACTTTCCCAAACTTCAGCG
Source organism: Flavobacterium sp. TR2 (assembly GCF_025252405.1). Lineage (NCBI taxonomy): Bacteria > Pseudomonadati > Bacteroidota > Flavobacteriia > Flavobacteriales > Flavobacteriaceae > Flavobacterium > Flavobacterium sp. TR2. Next base: position 1,257,163 of record NZ_CP104307.1, read on the forward strand.
TTACGAACACAGAAACGATCGTAAGTATCTCCTGATTTTCCAACAGGAACAATAAAATCGAAATCTTCGTAAGATGAATAAGGTTGTGCAACACGCACATCGTAATCAACTCCGGCAGCACGTAAGTTTGGACCTGTAAATCCGTAAGCCATTGCTTTTTCAGCAGTGATTCCGCCCACGTTTACAGTTCTGTCAAGGAAAATTCTATTTCTTTCGAAAAGGTTTTGGAATTCTTGCCAAACAGGTGGGAATTCTTCAAGGAATTTGTCTAGTTTTTTGAAAACTTCTGGAGACCAGTCTCTTTCAAAACCACCAATTCTTCCCATATTTGTAGTCAAACGAGCACCACAAATTTCTTCGTAGATTTCGTAGATTTTTTCTCTAAATTGGAATACGTATAAGAAACCAGTATAAGCACCAGTATCTACACCTAAAATTCCGTTACATATAATGTGGTCTGTAATACGAGCCAGCTCCATAACGATAACTCTTAAATATTGGGCTCTTTTAGGAACTTCAATACCTAATAATTTTTCTACTGTCATCCACCATCCCATATTATTAATAGGAGATGAACAATAGTTCATACGGTCAGTAAGAGGTGTAATTTGATAAAAAGGACGATTTTCGGCAATTTTTTCGAATGCTCTGTGGATATAGCCAATAGTTGGTTCAGCCTCAAGAATTTTTTCACCATCCATCAGCAGGATATTTTGGAAAATACCGTGTGTTGCAGGGTGTGTAGGACCTAAATTCAGTACAGAAAGTTCGCTTCCGTCTTCATTTAATCTCTCTTGAATTATTTTAGCATAACGATGCTCTGGTGGTAATAATAGTTCTGACATTTTATAATGTTGAATTATTTTTTAGCAATTTGATGTTGTTCTTCCGAAGAATCTATCATCCTTATCTGTTCTTCCGCTGTCTTCCATTGGAAATTCTTTTCGCATTGGGTGAGACTGCATTTCGTCCATATTCAAAATACGTTTCAATTGTGGATGTCCTATAAAGTCTATCCCAAAGAAATCGAACGTTTCTCTTTCCATCCAATTGGAAGAAAGGAAAATATTTGAAACCGATTTAATTTCTGGTTTTTCGCCGTTTAAGAAAACTTTGATTTTTAGTCTTTTGTTTTCGTACCAGTTGTGTAAATGATAAACAACTGCAAACTGGCGTTCTGTTTCGTTATCTGGATAATGAATTCCGCATAAATCTGTTAAGAAATGAAAACGCAATTCTGGATCGTTTTTAAGGAATAGAATTAAGGCTGTAATTTTATCAGCCGAAGCTTCTAAAGAAAAAATATCTCTTTCTTGCTGAAAGTTAAAAACATCATTGTTAAATGTTTCTACAAGTTTGTCTTGGATCAGGGTATTTTCTAAGGCCATCTTATGAGATATTATATGAAGCTAATAATTCTTGGTATTCTGGTGAGCTTCTTCGTCTCACAGATTCGCTTTTTACCAATTCCTGAAGTCTCATAACTCCATCAACAATTTGTTCTGGTCTTGGCGGGCATCCCGGTACATAAACATCAACAGGAATTACTTTGTCAATTCCTTGTAGGACAGAATAAGTGTCAAAAACACCTCCTGAAGAAGCGCAAGCTCCAACAGCAATTACCCAACGAGGTTCTGACATTTGTTCGTAAACTTGTCTTAAAATAGGAGCCATTTTTTTAGAAATAGTTCCCATAACTAATAGCATATCGGCTTGTCTTGGCGAGAAACTCACACGCTCAGAACCAAATCGAGCTAAGTCATAGTGAGATGCCATTGTTGCCATGAATTCGATACCACAGCATGAAGTCGCGAAAGGAAGCGGCCATAATGAGTTGGCTCTTGCTAAACCAACAACATCACTAAGTTTTGTAGCGAAGAAACCTTCACCAGTAACTCCTTCTGGCGGCGCAACCATATTTACTTTTGAATCGCTCATTTTATTTTAGATTTCTGATTTTAGATTTTGGATTTTTGTAATCTTAAAAAGTAAAATCAATTTTTTAAATCAGTACTTTAAATTTGAATTCAAATTTTAAATCTCAATATTTAGATAAATCTAAAATCTCAGATCTAAAATCTAAATCGTTATTCCCACTCTAATGCTTTCTTTTTGATGATGTAAAAGAAACCAACTAAAAGCAAAGACATGAAAACGATCATTTTTAACATTCCTTCAATTCCTAAGTCTTTGAAGTTTACTGCCCAAGGATACAAGAAAATAACCTCTACGTCGAATAATACGAACAAGATGGCAACTAAGAAGTATTTTACAGAGAATGGGATACGAGCGTTACCAACAGATTCGATACCACATTCGAAGTTTTTGTCTTTAACTTCAGAGGATCTTTTAGGTCCTAATTTTCCAGAAATAATGATTGTTCCTACCACAAAACCAACAGCTAAAATAAACTGCATTAAAATAGGAATGTAACTGTATTGATCAGATTGCATAAAATTCGGTTTTATACTTAAAAAAATGAGCCACAAAGATAACTTGGAACTCTGTAAAACACAAGCTAAAAAAGGATTTAAGTAGGGTGTGAAACCGTGTTTATGTCTAATTTTTATTCATTATAAATAACGTTGCGTTATTTTAATATTTTTTTAAGATTTGGTCAAAAAAAAACGTCCCGATACTTCGGGACGTCTTTTGAGACCATTCAGAGGCAAAAAAAAATAATTGCTATATTTTTCTTAGATTACTGCTACTTTAGCAGCAACTTTCCCTTTTCTTCCTTCTTCTTCTTCATAGCTTACACGGTCACCTTCGCGTAATTCTTCCGCGTTAATTCCTGAAGCGTGAACGAAGATGTCCTTTCCTGTTTCTTCGTCTGTAATGAATCCATAACCTTTAGATTCATTGAAAAATTTTACTGTACCTGTACGCATTGTAATTGTAATAATAATTTATAATAAAACAAATGTAACATATAAAATAATACAAAAGACATATACGTGTTAATTTTTTGTAAAAATTATTGATTTACAGTGTTTTTACGCGGTTTATTGCATCAATTTGTTTATAAAATACCATAATTTGCGAATCATTAATTGTAAGAATATAAAATTATTAAAATTGTAAGAATTTGATAATTCAAAAAAATCATCGGCTAAGATTTTTCTTAACATTTTGTTAAATTTAAAAAGCCGCTGAAATTTCAGCGGCTTTTTAAATTTTTATGAAAAAATTACATCAAATTAAGCAATGTCAACTTTAATTCGAAGTTCTTTTAATTGTGCATCGTCAATTGCAGCAGGAGCATCGATCATTACGTCGCGTCCTGAGTTGTTTTTAGGGAATGCGATGAAATCTCTAATAGTTTCTTGTCCTCCCAAGATGGCAACAAGTCTGTCTAAACCGAAAGCTAATCCTCCGTGTGGCGGTGCGCCAAATTGGAAAGCATCCATCAGGAATCCGAATTGTGTTTTTGCTTCTTCTTCGGTAAATCCTAAATATTTGAACATTAATTGCTGCGTTGCTTTATCATGAATACGAATCGATCCGCCTCCAATTTCATTACCATTCAAAACCATATCGTATGCATTTGCGCGAACTTTTCCTGGCTCTGTTTCCAATAAAGCCATGTCTTCTGGTTTTGGCGAAGTAAATGGGTGGTGCATAGCATGATAACGGCCGCTTTCTTCGTCAAGTTCTAATAATGGGAAATCTACAACCCATAATGGAGCAAATTCTTCTGGATTACGCAATCCTAAACGAGTTGCCAATTCCATACGTAAAGCAGAAAGTTGCGCTCTTGTTTTGTTTGCTGGTCCCGAAAGAACAAAAATCATATCTCCAGGATTTGCTTCTGTTGCTTTTGCCCAATTTGCCAAATCGTCTTGATCGTAGAATTTGTCTACAGATGATTTGTATGTTCCGTCTTCGTTGCATTTTACATAAACCATTCCAGATGCGCCAACTTGTGGACGTTTTACCCAGTCAATTAATCCGTCGATTTCTTTACGAGTGTAATTTCCAGCTCCTGGAACAGCGATTCCGACAACTAATTCAGCCGCGTTAAAAACAGGGAATTCTTTGTGTTGCGCAAATTCGTTCAGTTCTCCAAACTTCATTCCGAAACGAATGTCCGGTTTGTCGTTTCCGTATGTTTTCATAGCATAGTCGTAGGTAATTCTTGGGAATTTATCTACTTCAATACCTTTAATTTCTTTTAATAAATGTCTTGTCAATCCTTCAAAAATATTCAAGATATCTTCTTGCTCCACAAATGCCATTTCGCAGTCAATTTGAGTAAACTCAGGCTGACGGTCCGCACGTAAATCTTCGTCACGGAAACATTTCACGATTTGGAAATATTTATCCATTCCACCCACCATCAAAAGTTGTTTGAAAGTCTGCGGTGATTGTGGCAATGCATAAAATTGTCCTTCGTTCATACGGCTTGGCACAACGAAATCTCTTGCTCCTTCTGGAGTAGATTTGATTAGGTAAGGAGTTTCAACTTCACAGAAATCTAAATCAGAAAGATATTTGCGAACTTCCATCGCTACTTTATGACGGAATAACAAACTGTTTTTTACAGGATTTCTTCTAATATCCAAATAACGGTATTTCATTCTGATATCTTCTCCGCCATCTGTTTCATCTTCAATTGTAAATGGAGGAGTAAGCGCCGTATTTAGAATCGTTAATTCAGAAACTAAAATTTCGATTTCGCCAGTTGGAATGTTTTTGTTTTTGGCCTCACGCTCAATAACAGTTCCTTTAACCTGAATTACAAATTCACGACCAAGAGTTTTGGCCAATTCAAAAACAGTTTTATCGGTACGACTTTCGTCGAAAATAAGTTGTGTGATTCCATAGCGGTCGCGTAAATCGACCCAATTCATAAATCCTTTATCACGCGATTTTTGAACCCAGCCCGCAAGTGTAACTTCGGTATTAATATTTGAAGCGTTTAATTCGCCACAATTATGACTTCTATACATAATCAAAATTTTAGACTGCAAAAGTAAATACAAAATTCAAGATAATATAGTAAAGTGATAAGTTGATTCAGAATAATTTCAAATATTTTGTTAATTCTAAAAATCCGAAGCTTTTATTTCTTTAGTTTTGATTCATCTAAAAACTAATCATAAATACCTATGAAAAAATTTTTTGTTGCAGGTTTAGTACTTTTTAATGCTTTAAATATTGTTGCTCAAAGCAAAAACTCAATAAAGTTCACGGCTAAAATCGCAAATAGAAACAGCGATACTTTGGTTATTAAAGGAAGAGACAATTTCAGACAAGTAATTCCGATTGATAAAAAAGAGATTTTTGCAGCAACTTTTGATGCTCCTCAAGGGTTTTATGTTTTTTCTGACGGCACAGAATCTTCTAATTTATATTTAAAGCCAAATTCTGAAGTTAATTTGACTATGGATGCCAAAGAATTTGATGAAACGATTGTATATAAAGGTAAAGGGGTGGATGAAAGTAATTTTTTGGCACAGCAGGCTTTAAAAGATGAAAGCTTTCAGAAAGATGCTTTTGCTAAAGAATCAGGCGAATTTACAGCTTTGCTTGATGGAAAATTGAAATCGGATACTGAGAGTCTAGAGAAAGGAAATTTTGCTCCAGAATTTAAAACAGCTTTAAAACGCAGTTTTGAGAGTTTTCATCAATATGCGGGTGAAGAATATGAAAGAGTTGCAAAGGCAAATAAAATGGTAGGAAAAGCTTCTCCAGGTTTTGACTATGAAAATTTTAAAGGAGGAAAAACAAAGCTTTCAGATTTAAAAGGGAAATATGTTTACATCGATCTTTGGGCAACATGGTGCGCGCCTTGTAGAGCTGAGATTCCGTATCTGCAAAAGATTGAAGAAAAATATCATGGAAAAAACATTGAATTCGTAAGCATTTCTATTGATAAAGCAAAAGACAACGAAAAATGGAAAAAGTTTGTAACTGATAAAAAATTGGGTGGCGTTCAATTATTTGCAGATAAAGATTGGGAATCTGAGTTTGTTGTTAATTACGGTGTAACAGGAATTCCGCGATTTATTTTGATAGATCCGCAAGGCAATATTCTAAAATCGGATGCCTCAAGACCATCTGATCCTGAATTGGATAAGCAGCTTAGCGCATTATTGAACTAATTTATTTACGAAATTTACAACGTTATCGTAAAGTTCGTTTTTTTTTAAATACCAATAAAACCAGTGTCTCAGCGCTGGTTTTTTTATTTTATGCATTTTTCCAATGTTAAGTTTTTACTCTGTGTTACCAAATTGTTAAGTAAAAGTTTTTTTAATGTAAACTATTAACTATATTTGATAAAGATTTCTTAACATTAAATACCTAAAGATATGAAAAAGAGTGTAATTTTAGCTGCAATATTGTTCTCTGGAATTGTAGTTGCACAAGAAGGAAAGCCTGAATTAGAAGCTGCTGGGAACAAGGTAAAAGCAACGTATTACTATGAAAATGGTAAAGTGCAGCAAGAAGGCTTTTTTAAGGACGGTAAATTAGACGGTGTCTGGGTATCTTATGACGAAAAAGGAAATAAAAAAGCCGTTGGAGAATACACAGACGGAGTTAAAACCGGAAAATGGATTTACTTTAATGAAAACAGTTTAAACGAAGTTGCTTATGTAGATAACAAAGTAAGTTCGGTTAAAAGTTTACAGAAAAATGCTTTAGCAAACAGAAATTAGTCACAATTTCTGAAAACCAATTATAAAAAAACCGTTCCATTTTTAATGGAGCGGTTTTTTTATGCCTTTACTTTTTTAGATTTTCTGCTTCTTCCAAACCATATTATAAATCCGCTGACAGGTAGTGCTGCAGCAATTAAACTGACGGTAAAAGCTATTATTTTTCCAGGAAGGTCTAAAACTTGTCCTGTATGTATTCCGTAATTCATTTCGACAACTTGAAGGCCTAAAGTTTTTTTGTCGAAAGTCTGGCTTTTAATTAATTTTCCGCTTGACGGATGAAAATAATAATTGCTTTGCTGATCATAACGCAATGTATGCGGATATGCGCCTGTGCTTACGATATCGCCTTTTTGCTGCGGAATCATTATAAAAAACATTTCTGCTTTTGGCTGTAATTTTAAGGTTTGGGCAAATGCTTTGTCAATTGCTGTAATCGAATTTGCTTTAAATGCAGTGGTGTCAATTATAGGAGTTTTGGTTTCGGCCGCTTTGTCTCCGCCAAAATTAAAGGATTTGTAAATTCCGTCACCGACCCATTCGTAGGTAAAAGTAAGTCCTGTTATGGCTAAAATTAAGGCTATTATAGAGATGTAAAAACCAGTAGTATTATGCCAGTCGTAATTAACGCGGCGCCATTTTGCAGACCATTTGATAGTGAAACTTCTTTTGATGTCGCTTTTTCGTTTTGGCCACCATTGTATGATTCCCGAAATGAGCAATACAATAAAAATGAAAGTTGCGCCGCCAATAATGTGCTTTCCGATGTAATCGGGCAGGAGCAGATATAAATGAATATATTCTACAATAATGAAAAAGTCAGTTTCTGGATTTTCTGATTTCAAATATTCCCCAGTATACGGATTGAAATATAAGTAAAGATTTCCGGCATCAGAATAAGTGTAAACAATCGCTGATCTGCTTTTACCGTAATAAGCGATCATGCTGGCTTTGTTTTCGGGAACAGCTTCTTTGGCTTTTTCCTGCAGCTGAGATGGCAAAAGAAAAGGTTTGTTTTGAGGTTCAACCAAACGCCATTCTTTTCTGGTAATGTCTTTTATTTCATCATGAAAGCAGAAAATGCAACCGGTAATACAGACGATAAAAACAATAATCCCAGAAATTAATCCGAGCCATTTGTGTATAAAGCGTATTTTGGTCTTGAATCCCATTTTTTTGATTAAAAGCGTAAAAGTATGCTCAAAATCTATATGAGACAAATTATTCTAAAGCATTTTACCTATAAGTATAGTTTCAGTGTGTGCTTATAAAAAAAACTGATCTCGTAAAGTAGCAAATGTTTTGTTTCACGCAGATTCTACAGATTTAGCAGATTTTTTTTAATATTATTTTATCTGTTCACGAGCGATCGCGAGCAGGCCAAGCAATTGTTTAAAATCTGAGAGAGGAAATCTTCTAAATTCTTTTAATCTGAGGCTTTAAAATATAAACTTAGCGCCTTCGTGTCTTTGTGGCAAAAGTTATTATTAGGAAACGACTTTTTTAGGTTTTAAATGATACGCTGTGTATAAAGAAATTCCAGCAAGAAAAATCCAGAAAACATCAATAAAGAAAATCTGAAATTTGTTTTCTATAAAAGAAGTCCAAAACCAATCTCCAGAGACAATTCCGTTGGTAATTGGAATCAAGAATCCTAAAATGCTTCCAGAAATCAGACAGAATTTGTTAGTAAAAGCATCATCTTTTTTAATGATAAAGAAGATAGTCAGCAGTAGCCATCCTCCAAAATAAAGAGCATATAAATTGGACTGGCTTAATGGGTAAAAGATTTTGCTTCCGATAAAAGCCAGAGCCGTAATTGGGTACATACTTAAGCAAATCGCCAAGTATATGCGAACAACAGCAGCGTTGAAACGTCTTTTCTTTTCTGGAAGATTGTTTTTTTGTCGGGCAACAAGCCAAATCATAACTCCAGAAATAATGACAAAACAAGTAATGATTCCTAAAATGAAACTTACGATTTTTAAAGCATATCCGCCATAATCTCCAAAATGTATTCTATATAAAACATTTTTTACAACATCTAAATAAGTGGTTTGCGCAATTGGGTCTTTTTTGGCAATTTCTTTCCCGTCCGCAATTCTGTAAACTATTTTTCCTATTCCGGTAAATTTTTTGTGGCTTAAAAGTTCACCTTCAACCAAGACGTGCATATTTGCATCTCCGTAGTTCTGAATAAAAACACGCGTTATTTCAAAATCGGTCCAGTTTTTTTTGGTTTTAGCAACCAGTTCATTAATGTTAAATGGGTTCGCGAGCTTTTTGTTTTCAAACTTATAATCTGGATCAGTGTATTCCAGTTCTTTGTATAATTTATCTTGATCCCCTTTGTATAAAGCCATTACAGCTGGAGCTACAATTAAAAGCTTAATCATAAAAAATGCTCCTGTAACCGCGTATACAAACTGGAATGGCAGACCGATCATTCCTAAAGCTGTATGCGCATCTGTCCAAAGTGTTTTTAGTTTTTCTTTTGGGCGGAACATATAAAAGTTAGAAACTATTTTATTCCAATGCAATAAAACTCCTGTTATGATTGCGAATAAGAAGAACAAAGCCGTAAATCCAGATAAATAATATCCTGCAGGATATGGAATTTGTGCTAAAAAATGAAGACGATATAGAAGTTCGCCTAATGAATAAGACTCTTCGTAGGTGTAGGTTTTGTAATTTTTGTTGTCTAGATAAAAAAACTCTCCTGCTTGCTGTTTTTTAGGAGCCAATGTATCTTTGGTTCCCTCCATATATACAGCAACTCTATTTTCTACCGAAGGTTTAGAAATGGTAAGATTTCTTCCGTGCAGCACATATTTTTTGTCAAGATGCTTAAGCGCATCATTGTAATCTAATTGAATTTCTCTTGTGATTGCTGTAGATTCACTTCTTTCCCAATTGATGATTTCATCTCTAAAAAAAGAAAAAGATCCGGCGAAGAAAATTACAAAAAGAACTACACTGATCACGATTCCGCTGACAGTATGTGTGTGAAAATAGATATTGTAATGACGGTTATTCATAAAATTATTGTGCCGTATTATAAGTTTGACCTAGATAAATGAAAAGACAAAAAAGTAGAGACAGTAGAATGTAAAGTCCCCAGATTTTCAAGCCGCTTTTGGCTAAGAAAGCAATAATCATTAGTGTCACCCAAAGAATAAAACCGCTGAAAGCCATTGTGATGAGTACATCTTTTCGGCTAAACCAAGCTGCTAGGGCCAAATGAAAAGTAACAGAAACAAAGTATCCGCCTAAAATTGCAGCAGTAATTTTGGAAAAACGAGGCCAAAAAGAAGGGTTTAGATATTTTGGATTTGCTGGCATATTATTATTTAAAGTGGTTTTTTAGTTGTAATAAAATTCAGTTACGGCAATAAAAATTAGTAAAGCCAAAAGTAACTTGCGGTTTATTTTTTTTAAAGGAGTAAGAATTATGATCAAGCTTCCAACGGTCATGAGCTGAATAAAAAACATCAAAGTGCCACAGCCTAACGATTGAGTAAAAAGCCACATTGCGTAAGCAGAAAGCAAAAGCATTAAACCAATGATTTTGGTTTGTTTTGGATTTCTTTGCATCCATTTTTCAAAACCTAAATCATACGATAAAACTGCTCTTTTTGAAGTATAATACAATGTATAAAAAGCTAAGAAAACGATAAGACTGGCTATTGTAATCATAATCATTAAAATTTAAAAAACACCTTCCTTGGTTTGGAAGGTGTTTTTGTTGTTTTGTTTAGAATCTATAAGCGAAACTAGCAGCAACACTTCTCATATTTCTTGGATGAATAGTTGACCATCCATCATAAGTATCAACATTTGCGATGTTGTCTAGTTTAAGTGTTAATGTGTATTTTTCTGTTCCGTAGAAAATTGATGAATTCAAAACAGTGTAAGATGGTATTGTAAATTGACCCGTAACTGTTCTGTTCATGATTAGGTTTTTGTCGGCGTAGTTTCCTCCAAAACCTAAACCAAATCCTTGTAAATCTCCTTCTAAGAATTTATAGCTTGCCCAGAAGTTTGCTGAATTTCTTGGTCCAGAACTTTCTGGTCTGTGTCCTACGAAATCTGGATCTCCTGCGTTTAAGATTGCATCTACGTAGCTATATCCTGCTACAATGTTTAAACCGGCAATTGGACTTGCCACGATTTCTGCTTCAAAACCTTTGTTTCTTTGAGCGCCGTTTTGGTAAGACGTTTGAGTAACAACAGAACCGTTAGTTCCATATACAGTGTAAACTTGATCTTTTACCTGAATGTCGTAGTAGCTGAATGTTGCGTATATTTTGTCTTTAAGAACATTTAATTTTGTTCCAATTTCAAATTGGTTAGCGTGCTCTGGTTTAAAAGTTCTTGGGCTAGAACTTCCGTCAGCTAAAATGTCGCTTGTTGGAGCAGAGTTGGCAAAACCATCCATGTAGTTGGCAAAAATCGAAACCTTATCGATAATTGGCTGGTACACTAAACCAAATTTTGGAGAAAAAGCAGTTTGGTTGTAATCATCATCACTAGTAGTTACATCACCAGCTGTCATAAAACGGTCTACACGCAAACTTCCCATTGCAGATAATTCTGGAGTAATATTGATAACATCAGAAACATAAGCACTAAAAACTTCTTGTTTAGTTTTGTTGTTATTTGCTGCAGCCTCGGCTAAAAGTTTGTCTGAACCTGCTTTTGTTAAATTACCACTATCTCCGTCTGTAATGTATTTTTTTGGATCTGTAATTTTAAACACATATTCGTTAACAGTTGCTAAATCCATGTTTCCGATATATACGTTTCCATTTCTTACATATCCGGAGCTGTTATCGATTTGTCCTCTGTTGAAATAATCCAAACCAGCAACAATACGATTTCTTAAACTTCCAATTTTGAAATCTCCAATGAAGTTTTGCTGAATATCTGTTGTTAAAGTTGTAGAGTTTTGGTAATTCATAGAACGTCCTAAAACAATTCCTTGAGTGATTTGAGGAATTGATTTTGTTCCTTCATATAAATAAGTATAATATCCTTCTGATTTTGATGAACCTCGAGAAACTACTGTCTGAGAAGTCCATTGGTCAGAAATTTTGTAATTCATTTGCCCTTGAAGACTGTAAGAAGGTGTTTGGATCGAAAGTTCGTTACTTGTGTAAGAACGTTTGTTATCATAACCTAACTCATCAATATTATGAACTCTTAACGGTGCAGCTCTGTCTAAGAAAAGCATAGTTGGGTTAGTTGCTTCATTTTTCATGAATTCGGTATTGATGAAAAACGATAGTCTTTCATTTACCTCATAAGATAAGGAAGGAGCAAAGAAGAAAGATTTTCTGTACCCAGCATCTTGAAAACTGTTTTCGGTGTGGTAAGCTGTGTTAAGGCGGAAGTTAATTTTGTGTTCTTCGTCTACCGGAGTATTAACATCAGCAGTAACGCGGTTTAATCCGTAGCTTCCAGCTGTATATGTTACCTCGCCTCCAAAACGATCGTAAGGTTTTTTGGTAGTCATATTGATTAAACCACCATAAGAAATAAGGCTACTTCCAAACAAAGTTCCAGAAGGCCCTTTGATTACTTCAATTTTATCGATGTTTGCAGGATCTAAACTTCCGTTTGTTAAACCTGGCAAACCGTTAATCATAGTTGGCTGTACAGCAAACCCTCTTAGAGAGAAGTATCCCGCTCCATCGCCTCCACGGCCTGTAGAAGCCCATAATGGACTTAATCCAGGAGCATTTTTAAGGGCGTCATCAAGGTTTGTAACTACCTGCTCTTTCAAAAGTTCGCTTGTAATTGTGGTATAAACCTGTGGATTTTCAAGATTTTTAAGAGGTAATCTTGATACTTGCTGTGTTTCTTTACGAGCAAGAGGATTTTTTCTGCCGTTTCCGCTAATTACAATTTCGCTTAACTGCTCAGAGTTTGATGTAATGCTGAAATTTTCAATTAATTCGTCTCCGCTATTAAGAGTAATGCTTTTTTCTTTAGATGTAAAACCAACAGCCGAAACCCTAACAATATAAGTTCCTGGTTTAAGGTTTTTTATTTCATAATTACCTCTGGTATCTGTGTTTGTTCCGATTTTTGTTCCTTTTAGAGTAACCGATATATTATCTGCTGTTCCACTATCTGAACTAATCTGACCTTTTATTGTCGCTTTTTCCTGTGCCCAAACAGACGTTCCTGTAAGTAGAACAAAGCATAAAGTTAAGAGCGAAATCGTAAATTTTAATTTCATTTTTATTTAGAATTAATTTTGATAGTGCAAATTTAATTGCTGGAGAGCAACCAAACAAGTTGTTTTTATTTATTCTAAATAAATTATTTTTTAAAGGTTAAAATTTTCAATAATTCAAAAAATTAACATCTTAAGCCAATCTTAAGTTAATTTTAAGCAAAAAAAGCCTGTTCTGATGAAAGAACAGGCTTTTGTATTGTCAAAAATTACTTAAAATTATAACTCTAAGGGATGTTTAGTGTCTTTGTTTCTAAGAAATGCTCATTGTTAAAGTTGAAATCACTACTCAAAGCTTCTGATTTCGAACAGAGACGTTAACTTTGTAGAGCAGGAAAAAATTAGTTCGCCTTTATTTTAGTTTTAAAAACATAACCTTTTTTACCTTCTTTTGTTTTTACTAACCACCAATCTCCAGAATTGTCTAAAACTTCAACTTGTGAACCGGTAGTTATTTTTTGTAAAATAGTAGATTGCGCATTTTTTTCTTTTCTTAAATTGGTGTAACCATCAGAATCGATAACTTTACCATAAGAAATCTCATTCTCTTCTGACATTAACAAATACTTTTTAGTATAAATGTCAATTAGAGGATATCCATAATATTTTTCAGATTTAAAGTTATCTAGTAATTTAGGAGTTTCGAGATAAAAATGATTTAATAATGTGTAGCCTTTATTATCACTTAAATCCTTATCATCATAATGTTGTAGCTGAATTTCAATTAAGTAAGCCAATGTTTCATTAATTAACCGAATATCAGCCTTATCTTTAATATTATTAGAATTAGTATATAAAAAAAGTGTTAAATCAAAAATAAAATCGAGTTTTTTATTAAGAACATCTCCTAGTAACTTTTTCCTAATTATTTCTGATTTACTCCTATCATTATACCACAACAAATGAAATTTAAAATCATCGTTATAAGCATCTAATTCTTTTAAATTTTTTATGAAAGTATTTTCTAGGATATTGTTCTTTTCATAATCTAGATTTACTACAATTTTTTCCGTTGCATTTGAATCTGAATTTATTTTAAATATTGCACTTAAGTCATCATTTAATAAAATTTTATTAAAATATACGAAAATAAAATTATAGTAATCATCTTCAATTCTTTCCTTAAGGCCATCACCAAAAGCATCACCTGCTCCTTCAATATCGCCTCTATCTCCTTCTGTATATGTGTCAATAAATCTTTCATTATTCATTGCGGTATATCCATATCCTTCACCGCCTAAAAAAACATCATTATATTTTGACTTATCAATATCAACTCCAAAATATTCCTGAATTTTATTTTTAAAATCATCGTGTTCTAAAACTTTATAGTTATTAGATTTTAATAACTTTTCCATAAGTGGTAAATATCTTGTATAAAGTGTGTCTTGATTTTTTCTTATAGGCTCTTGAATTTTCATTTTTGTTTCTTTTGTTTGTGAATTACAACTGGCAACCAGCATAGTTACTATAAATAAAATAATTGTTTTTTTCATTATATTATTGTTTTGCATCTTTCTTATAAGTCCTTTGTATATTATCTTTTGGATCAGCAATTATGTCATAATCTTTATATACATCATCCATAGAATCTACTTCTTCAACATAGACATAAATTGTTTTTCCTTTTCCTTTAATTGTATTATAATTTTCAACTAATTTTTTCATATCAGCATTATATACTCTAACGCATCCATAAGTAACCATTAAAGGGCCATTATCATTTATTCCAATCTTGGTCGTATGCCCACAATGAATAGCTATTCCATCTCTTTTTCCTGGTGCAGTAGCTTTTTTTGCATCTCCAGTTATTCCATTTATGTGAATTAAACCGTGATCTCCATAACTCGCTTCACCAATGTGAGTTTTTGAATAAGAAGAAGACCAGAGTCCAGTAGGCGTGCTTCCTTTTCCATTTCTTTCAAAGAAGTTATTATTAACTGTTCCCATTGCTAGTGCATACCCTTTCAGTACTATTTCTGTATCATCAAATAATACAAATAATCCTTCAGTTCTTCTATCTTTAGGAACTATAACATTAATATATGCAGTTTTTGAATCTGCTGAGTATTGATTATCATATGTTGAAAATTTACTTTTTGTTTTAGGAACTTCAACTTTTTCTCCCCATTTACAATTATTAATTTTAAAAGCTTTTGATGTAATATCATTAAAAGTTTTTTGCTTTTCTTTCCAATTGAAAGAAGAATTACCTTTTTCATCTTTAACAGGAACATCAGCACCAACTTTAGGGCAAATTTTGTTTATCACATCATGTGTTTTATTCGCGATTATGTTTAAATTCTTCCACTTAAAGAAAATCATAGAACTCAATATAGATAACTCAATGCTTTCGGTTATTAAGTCTGGATTTTTAACAACATCTAAATTGTCTTTTTTTGTATATAAATTACAATACTTATAAAAATCTTTTCCTGTTACTTGAATTAGTCCTCTACCTCTATAATCCCAGCCATCATTTGCTTCAGTGTTTCCAATTTCTTTTGCTTTTTTTGCAGGTGGTGAATATGCCCAATTAGCTATTTTCTTCTGATTCTCTAAGGAAACTCCAGGTTTTTTAGGTTTGACTGTGGGTCTACCCCATAATTTTGCTTTTTCTTTTCCTTCTGTGGATTGAAATGCTTTAAAAATTGATAAACTCTCATAATAATAATTAAATCCTTCTCCCTCTTTTAATTCTAAACTTAAACCTGATTCAATTCTTGCCTGAGCAAATAAATGTGCTTTATTCCAACAAGTATTCATTCCTAATTCTTTCATGTATTTTGTGTATACATTAGCTACTTTAGTCAAAGTTAAATCATCAGCTTGCGTAAATATTTGTTTCAATTCAGCAGCAGTTACTGCTTTATCACAATTAGGACAATTACTTTTTTCCTCCGCTTTCTTCTCCACCTTTTTCTCGTCCCCGCCAACCTTAAAAAAAGTATTGGCAGCCTCAATTGGGTCTTGTTTAAACACGGTTGCATCTACATCGACAATGGCACTTTTGGTAAAAGCGTGCGTCTGTATTACTTCGACCTCTGCAAAAAGCTCCTGCTCGGCTCCTTCCTGCAAATAATTTCCCCCAAGGCTTCTTGGTATTGTATCAAGAAGTATAACTATAGGATGTAAATCTCCTCGCAAAACATAATTTTGATCTATCAATAAATCATTTGGGCTTCCGTTATCGTGCTCAAAAAGCTTCAAACGAATTTCTTTCCCCACCAATCCTGTCGAATTTATCCAAACCTTGATTTGCTTCTCTTTGAAAGTGCCTGTTATTTTATGCCCTGCCGTATCTGTAATATTCACAGAATTAATTTTTCCTCTAGCCGCAGGAACAGGTGCTGGCGCAGCGGGTTTTGGGTGCTGTACGGGCGCATTTATCCTGACCGGCTCTTTAGGAGTTGTCTTGCCTTTGTAGGGCGCTACAGATGTTTCGCCTGCATTAATGTTTACGTTATTGCTCGGTATCTTTTCGCGATTATATTCGGCCGTTACATAATATTCGTGTATTTTATCATCCTCAGGACCTCCCTTGGCAGCAATTTTTGCAAAACTGGGCATCAAAAGAAAATCAATATCAGCAATTCCGCCCTTTACAATTCCTGAACGGGTTTCGACTAAGTTTTTTTCATTTGCTTTATCATGTCCAGCGCCATTTACATCGTCTTCCCAAAGCGTTACAAATACTCTGCGTTTTTCCATATGCAGACAATGCACCCGCGCTTTTACGGTTTGCCCGTACGAGAGATGTCCTACAATTTTTTTTCCGCTTTTATCCAATAACCGTACATCGTCAATTTTTGGTTGGGCAGGAAGAGGTTTTATATCAAGGCGGGCTATTTCATCGCCTTTTATTGCCACAATGCGAATGCCAGCTCTAGTCAGGCTTCCATGACGAAACTTGTAGGTTACCTGATTTCCCGTTTTATCGTTTTCTTTTGTCTTGCGCCATTTTCCCAATTCAAATACATAGACCTCCCATTTAATTTGATGGTTAGATGGTGTATTGTTTATGACATTAAAGCTAGGGTTGACAGAAATCTTCGGAAACAGATTGTTTACCGTATAAAGTTCTACCACCCCTACAACTGGATTAGCATTTCCTATTATCTTAAAATCTGACATATTACTATAGCGATTTTTAAACGTAAATAAAATCTTACTTTAAGCAAAAATAAACAGATTATTTAAACAAAGGTAAATTTCTTACAATTAATTTACTGTCCTTATCAAATTAGGAAACGCCACCACAAGAATAAAAAAAAGCCTGTCCAACTAAATGAACAGGCTTTTGATTTATTTAAAAATGAATGATTACAATTCTAAAGCACGTTTAGCATCGCCATTCATCAATAATTCTAATGGATTTTCTAAAGCTTCTTTTACAGCCACTAAGAAACCAACAGACTCACGTCCGTCGATGATTCTGTGATCGTAAGAAAGAGCCACATACATCATTGGGTGAATTTCAACTTTTCCGTTTACAGCAATCGGACGCTCGATGATGTTGTGCATTCCTAAGATTCCTGATTGTGGAGGGTTGATAATTGGAGTTGATAGCATACTTCCGAAAACCCCACCGTTTGTAATGGTGAAAGTTCCTCCAGTCATATCGTCAACTGTAATTTGACCGTCACGAGCTCTTAAAGCTAATCTTTTGATTTCAGCCTCAATTCCACGGAAAGTTAAGTTCTCAGCATTACGAACAACAGGAACCATTAAACCTTTTGGTCCAGAAACTGCAATAGAGATATCACAGAAATCGTATCCTACTTTGTAATCTCCATCGATCATAGAGTTTACATCTGGATATAATTGAAGTGCTCTTGTAACTGCTTTAGTAAAGAATGACATGAAACCTAAACCTAAACCACCATGTTTAGCTTTGAAAGCGTCTTTATATTCGTTACGGATATTGTTGATTGGAGTCATGTTTACTTCGTTGAAAGTAGTAAGCATAGCTGTTTCATTTTTAGCTGAAACTAGTCTTTCTGCTACTTTACGACGCAACATAGATAATTTTGTACGCTCAGTTCCACGGTTTCCTCCAGTTGGAGTTCCCATTGAAGCTACAGCTGTTGCATTTACAGCATCATCTTTAGTAATTCTGCCACCTTTACCAGTTCCTGTTACAGAAGCTGGAGCAATATTTTTCTCGTCTAATATTTTTCTTGCTGCTGGAGATGGAGTTCCTGCTGCATAACTTGTAGCGGCTGGAGTTGGTTCTGCTTTAGGAGCTTCAGCCTTTGGAGCCTCTGCTTTTGGTGCTTCAGCTTTAGGAGCTTCAGCTGCTGGAGCGCTTCCTGCTGGTTTAGCAGCATCTGTATCAATTAAACAAACTACAGCACCTACTGCAACTGTATCACCTTCTTCAGCTTTTAATGTAATTACACCGCTCATTTCAGCAGGCAATTCAAGAGTAGCTTTATCTGAATCAACTTCAGCAATAGCCTGATCTTTCTCTACATAATCTCCGTCTTTTACTAACCAAGTTGCAATTTCAACTTCTTTTATTGATTCCCCTGGTGATGGGACTTTCATTTCTAAAATCATCTTGTTTTTGTTTAAGGTTTTTATGGTTTCAAGTTTCAAGTTTCAGGTTGTTACACTTGAAACTTGAAACATGAAACTTGAAACATTTTTTAATTATCTAAATAAATTTTTGTCGAATACCATTCTAATTGCATCTGCATGACGGCGTTTAGCACGTGTGTAACTTCCAGATGCAGGAGCAGAGTATGCTTTTAATG